>JAHELV010000008.1:78981-85488 GCA_024644015.1 Nitriliruptorales bacterium | reverse complement strand
GGGCGGGGATCCGGGGGAGCAGGCCGAGCGCAGCGAGGACGACGATGGCCGACAGCGATGATTGAGCGAGGTCGGGCGACATGAGCGAGACGATGCTGCCGAAGCCGGGCGCGAGTGTCCTGCCGGGCCCCCCGGGCGAGTCGATGCTGGTCGAGGTTCGCGGCGAGGGCGAGCTGGCGACGCAGGACATGAGTCTGAACGTGGGACCCCAGCACCCGGCGACACACGGCGTGCTGCGGGTCGTGATCGACCTCGACGGTGAGGTGATCGAGCGCGCCACCCCGATCATCGGCTACATGCACCGGGGGTTCGAGAAGCTCGCCGAGGCCCGTGACTACCGCCAGATCATCGCGCTGGTGAACCGCCACGACTGGCTGTCTGCCTTCTGCAACGAGCTGGGCGTCGCGCTGGCCGTCGAGCGGATGATGGAGCTCGAGGTTCCCGAGCGCGCCCAGTGGATCCGCGTCCTGATGGCCGAGTGGAACCGGGTGCTCAACCACCTGATGTTCGTCGGGTCGTTCGGACTGGAGCTCGGTGCGATCACCCCGGTCTTCTTCGCGTTCCGCGAGCGTGAGGACATCCAGCACCTGATGGAGAGCGCAACCGGCGGTCGTCTGCACTTCACCTACAACCGCGTCGGCGGCCTGAAGGAGGATCTGCCGCGCGGGTTCCTGGCCGCCAGCGAGCAGATGGTTCGCAACGTCCGGTTGCGCAACCAGGAGTACCGGGACCTGCTCCAGGGCAACGAGATCTTCATGGCGCGGACCAAGGGCGTCGGCACGCTCGAGGCCGACGTCGCGCTCAGCTACGGGGTGTCGGGTCCCACGCTGCACGCGACCGGTGTGGGCGAGGATGCCCGGGTCACCGAGCCATACGCGAAGTACGACGCGGTCGACGTGCATGTGCCGACCGGCACCAACGGCGACAGCTTCGACCGGTTCATGATGCTGCTCGACCGCATCGACGCGTCGCTGGACATCATCGATCAGGTCCTCGGCAGCATTCCGCCCGGCCCGGTCTCCGTGAAGCTGCCAAAGGTCGTCAAGGCTCCGGAGGGCGCCATCTACGTGCGCACCGAGAACCCGCTCGGCCAGGGCGGCTACTACCTCGTGTCGGACGGCAGCAAGACCCCCTGGCGGCTGAAGATGCGGACGCCGAGCTTCAACAACGTCGCCATGGTCCCGCATCTGTTGCGGGGCGCGCTGCTCCCCGACATGATCGCGATCCTCGGCAGTGTCTTCTTCGTCGTCGGCGATGTCGACCGTTAGGGGCTGTAGCACTCGATGGAAACCGTGTTCGCGCTCGACAACGTCTGGATCGCGTTGCTGCTGAAGGTAGTAGCGGTCCTGGTCATCTTCCTGACCGTGCCGTTGGTGATGGGCTACATGGAGCACAAGGTGCTCGCCCACATGCAGGACCGTCTGGGCCCGATGGAGGCGCTGCCGCACGGTGTCGGGCAGCTGGTCGCCGACGGGATCAAGTTCCTCCAGAAGGAGAACATCGTCCCAGCGGCGGCCGACAAGTGGGTCTTCGGGCTCGCGCCGGGCGTCATGCTGATTCCTGCGATCGTGGTCCTGACCGTGGTGCCGTTCGGGCCGGGCGCGTTCGCCGAGAACCTCGACGCCGGCATCTTCTTCGCCCTCGCCGTGTCGTCGGTCAGCACGATCGGCCTGCTCATGGCGGGTTGGGCGAGCGCCAACAAGTTCTCGCTGATGGGTGGGCTGCGCGGTGCCGCGCAGCTGATCGCGTACGAACTGCCGATGGTCCTGGCGGCCGCCGCGATCGCGTTGCAGGCCGAGACGCTGTCGCTGGTCGGCATCGTCGAGGCGCAGGCCGACTTCCGGTTCTTCGGCACGATCACCATTCCCTACGCGGTGCCGCACGCGTTCGGGTTGGCCCTGTTCTTCATGGCCGCCGTCGCCGAGCTCAACCGACCACCGTTTGACATGCCGATCGCCGACGCCGAGCTGATCGCCGGTCACATGACGGAGTACACCGGCATCCGGTTCGCGTTCTTCCTGCTCAGTGAGTACGCGGGCATGGTGGTGTTCGGCGCCCTGGCGACCGTACTGTTCCTCGGCGGCTGGTACCCGTGGCCCGGCTACCTGCTGCCGGAGGGCTTCTGGGGCGTCGTTGTCGGCTTCGGGACGACGGTCGGCAAGATCGGCGCGTTCATGTTCTTGTTCATCTGGTTGCGCGCGACGTTCCCCCGGCTGCGCGAGGACCAACTGCAGCGGCTGTCGTGGCTGATCCTCATCCCACTGGCACTGCTGAACATCGTCGTGGTCGCGATCGCCAAGGTGGTGGGATAGTGCCATCGCTGCCCGCTCCGCCAAAGATCGGTCTGCTCAAGGGCCTCGCGTTGACATTGAAGACGGCGCTCAAGCCGGCGACGACGGCCCAGTACCCACACGTGAAGCCTGACCTGCCGCCCCGGACGCGCGGAGTGATCGCGCTGATGGAGGAGAACTGCACGGTCTGCATGCTGTGCGCCCGCGAGTGCCCCGACTGGTGCATCTACATCGACTCCCGCAAGGAGACCGTGCCGGCCCCGGGTGGTGGTGGTCGGATGCGCACGCGCAACACCCTCGAGCGCTTTGCGATCGACTTCGCGCTGTGCATGTACTGCGGCATCTGCGTCGAGGTCTGCCCGTTCGACGCGCTGTTCTGGTCGCCGGAGTTCGAGTACTCGACGTACTCGATCAGCGAACTGATCCACGAGCGCGACCGGCTGCGCCGCTGGATGGACACTGTGCCGCCACCGCCGGCGCTGGAGGTCGGGGCGGAGACGCCCGGCGAGATCGAGACCGGTCTCGACAAGGCGCGCAAGCAGGCGGAGGACCAGATCTCGGCCATGCTGGCCGCCCAGCGGCCCGCGGGCGACACCGGGACCGACGGTGCGAGCGCCGCGACGCCGGCTGTGGACGAGGAACCTCATGTCGAAGCCCAGGTCGATCAGGAGGTCTACGATCAGCTGATGGCGGACGGCGCACCCGAGCGCGTGGCGCGTGCGAAGGCCAAAGCCCATTACGTACGCACCGAACGGACACGCATCAAGGCCGAACGCACCGCAGCGGAACCAGGCTCGGCGGAGGCATGATGTGGCCCGGGACAGTGTGGTTGGCCGCCACCCGTGAGCGACCGAACGACGAGCAACCCAGTGAGGACACCCAGTGTTGAGTATCCAGGACGTCGCCATGTTGGGCGTCGGCGTCATCGGGGGCACCGCAGCACTGCTGGTGGTGTTGTCGCGCAACGTGGTCCACTCGGCGTTGTACCTGGTGGTCGCGCTGCTGTCGGTGGCCGGGGCGTTCTTGCTGCTGGGCGCCGAGTTCCTGGCGTGGGCGCAGGTGCTCGTGTACGTCGGCGCCGTTGTCGTGCTGATCCTGTTCGGCCTGATGCTGACCCGCGCGCCGATCGGACCGATGCCCCAGGAGAGCGACGTCGGGCCGGTGTTCCCGCTGGTGCCGGCCGTCGGGCTCTTCGGGGTGCTGGCCGTCCTGTCGTATCAGCAGTACGGCAGCACCCGGATCGATCTGACCGTTGTGCGAACCAGCGCGCTCGGTGAGCAGATCTATGTGGTGTGGGCGTTCCCGTTCATGGTGCTGGGCTTCTTCCTCACGGTGGCATTGATCGGTGCGGTGGTCATCGCACGCCGCGAGGAGGGCGAGGGACCGCTACCTGTCGACGAGCACGAGGTCATGCCCGAGCCGTCCTCGACCGACTCGACGTCGTGGCCGGGTGCACCGCAGCCCCTCGAACCCGCCTCTGGCCGGTCGCAGCAGGGGATCCGCTCGTGAATGCAGCGATCCCCCTGATCTTCGCTGCCCTGTTGTTCTGCATCGGCGTCTACGGTGTGCTCAGCCGCCGCAACGCGGTCATGGTGCTGATGAGCGTCGAGTTGATGCTGGCCGCGGTCACGATCAACTTCGTGACGCTGGGAGCGGTCGCACCTGCCGGTGAGTTCCCGCACGTCGGTCAGATCTTCGCGCTGTTCATCCTCGCGATCGGCGCTGCGGAGGTCGGCATCGGTCTGGCGATCGTGCTGTTGCTGTATCGCAACCGCGCGACAGTCAACATCGACGACGCCGATCTGATGAAGTACTGATGAGCGACGCAGCGAGGCCGCTCAGGAACGGGGCACGAGGCACCAGCGGCAGTCGGCGTCCGGTGTCGCCGCAGGAAGGGATCTAACGGCATGGCCCAGTACGCGTGGCTCATTCCGCTGCTGCCGGCGGTGTCCGCACTGGTCATCTGGCTCTTCGGTAAGCGTCTGGCGCAGGGCGGCGCGCTGGTCGGCATCAGCGCGGTCGGCCTGGCCTTCCTGATCGCGCTCGGCGTTGCCGTCGACGTGTTTCCCGCCAACGTCGACGCGGCACTCGCCGCGGAAGAGGCGCTCCACGGCGAGGAGGAACACGGCGAGGAGGGCACCGGCACCGGCGTCCGGGTCGCCTCGACCGACGACACCCTGATCGCCACCGCTGAGGACGGGGCCGAGGGCGCAACGGCCGTCGAGATCCCGGCCGGCGCCGAGTCGTTTCTCTACGAGTCAGCCACGGACATCACGGGGATGGCGCAGGCGGCCTTCTCTGCGGGCATCCGCATCGACGGCCTGGCCGCCATGATGTTCCTGCTGGTCACCTTCGTGAGCCTGATGGTCCAGATCTACTCGCTCGGCTACATGGAGGGCGACCCACGCTTCACGTGGTTCTACGCCCTGCTCAGCGTGTTCACGATGTCGATGCTGGTCCTGGTCATCGCCGACAACCTGATGATCCTGCTCGTCGGCTGGGAGCTGGTCGGCGTCTGCTCGTTCCTGTTGATCGGGTTCTGGTGGGAGGAGCACCTCAACTCGAGCGCCGCGATCAAGGCGTTCCTGACGACCAAGCTCGGCGACGTCGGCCTGGTGGTCGGCATCGTCGCGCTGTGGAGCATGTTCCGGACGTTTGACATCGGTGACATCATCGCGATGGCCGGCGACGGAACGCAGGCCGGCGGAGCGGCCCTGAACAATGGGCTGCTGACGTTTGCGCTGATCGCGATGTTCGTCGGCGCGATCGGCAAGTCGGCGCAGTTCCCGCTGCACACCTGGCTGCCCGACGCGATGGCCGGTCCCACACCGGTCAGCGCCCTGATCCACGCCGCCACGATGGTGACCGCGGGCGTGTTCCTGATCGCCCGGCTGTACCCGCTGTTCACCCAGTCCGCCACGGCGCAGGGTGTCATCGCCGTGATCGGTGCGACCACGCTGATCACGGCCGGCCTGTTGGCGCTGGTCCAGGACGACGTCAAGCGCGTGCTGGCCTACTCGACGGTGTCGCAGCTGGGCTACATGGTCGCGGCGTTGGCGTTCAGCTACACGGCGGGCATCTTCCACCTGTTCACCCACGGCTTCTTCAAGGCGCTGCTGTTCCTGGGCGCCGGGTCGCTGATCCACGCCGTGCACTCGAACAACATGAGCGACATGGGTGGGCTGCGGAAGTTCATGCCCTACACCTACGTCACGTTCGTGATCGGCTCCTTGGCGCTGATGGCCATCCCGCCGCTGGCCGGGTTCTGGTCCAAGGACGAGGTGCTCGTCAGCGCGTTCGACGCGGGTGGCTACACCGGCAACCTGGTCGCGATCCTGGGAGCCGTCGGCGGCTTCGTCACCGCGCTGTACATGACGCGGACGCTGTGGTTGGTGTTCGGCGGCGAGTACCGCGGTCACGGCCATCCGCACGAGAGCCCGGGGACCATGAAGTGGCCGTTGGTCGCGCTGGCCGTCCCCGCCGCGGTGATCGGCTTGATCAACCTCCCGTTCCCCGGACTGCACGAGCGCGGGTTCGCGTCGTGGACGATGTTCTCGACCGAGTACTTCGTGAACCATCCGGCGGAGTTCAACATCGCGATCGCGGCGGTGTCGACCTTGTTGGCGCTCGGCGCCGTGTGGGTCGGCACGCTGTGGTACCGCGAGGCGCCAACGCTCGAGCGGGACCCGTTGTTGACCATGGGTGCGTTCACCACTCTGCTGGAGAACAAGTACTACCTGGACGATCTGTACACCGACCTGATCGTGCGCACGGCGATCCGCGACAAGCTCGCTCCCGCCACGTACTGGACCAATCAGCACATCATCGACCCCATCGTCAACGGCGTCGGCGTCGGCACGGACCGGCTCGGACGATTCGTCTACGACGTCGGTGATCAGAAGGGCATCGATGCGGGCGTCAACGGCATCGGACTGTCGACGCTGTGGTCGTCGGCCAAGGTGCGGCTCGCGCAGAGCGGCAACGTGCAACTGTACGCGGGCGCCATGTTCACCGGTGTGGCCGTGCTGGCCATCGTGTTCGCGGTCACATAGCAGGTCACGGAAAGACGTCAAGTAGCGACAGCGGTAGGTCACGGACAGACCTCAAGTAGCGACAGCGGTAGGTCACAGACAGACCTCAAGTAGCGACAGCGGTAGGTCACGGAAGGGAACGACGCACATGAGTTGGGAAAGCTCCGCGCTCACCATCACGGTGT
>JAHELV010000008.1:75757-78881 GCA_024644015.1 Nitriliruptorales bacterium | reverse complement strand
GACAGACCTCAAGTAGCGACAGCGGTAGGTCACAGACAGACCTCAAGTAGCGACAGCGGTAGGTCACGGAAGGGAACGACGCACATGAGTTGGGAAAGCTCCGCGCTCACCATCACGGTGTTCCTGCCGCTGGTCGGCGCCGGGATCATCGCGATGATCCCATCCGAGCGGGAGGAGAGCGCCCGCCCCGTCGCGCTGATCGTGTCGGTTATCGGCTTCGCGCTGTCACTGCTGATTCTCGCCAGCTACGACTTCGGAGCGCGCGGGCTCCAGTTCGAGCTCATCACGCCGTGGCTCAGCGTGATCGACGCGAACTACCACGTGGCGATCGACGGCATCAGCCTCCCACTGTTCGTGCTGAGCTACCTGCTGACGTTCCTGTGCAGCGTCTACGCGTTCGGCCATATCGAGGATCCGGGCAAACCGAAGGCGTTCCTCGCGCTCATGCTGGTGCTGCAGACCGGGATGGCCGGCACGTTCATCGCGTTCGACCTGGTGCTGTTCTTCATCTTCTGGGAGCTCGTCCTCGTCCCCATGTACTTCATGATCGGGATCTGGGGTGGGCCGAACCGCTTGTACGCGGCGGTCAAGTTCTTCCTCTACACGCTGTTCGGCAGCGTCTTCATGCTCGTCGCGTTCCTGGCGATCTACTTCTCGCTGCCGGGCGGCGAGCGGACGTTCGACATCGTGCAGTTGACGGAGCTGGCGATGGGAGGCGCCTTCACGCGGCAGTTCCAGATCCTGGCATTCACCGGGATCTTCCTGGGCTTCGCCATCAAGGTGCCGATGTGGCCGTTCCACACGTGGCTGCCCGACGCGCACACCGAGGCACCGACGATCGGCAGCGTGCTGCTGGCCGGCATCCTCCTGAAGATGGGGACCTACGGCTTCGTGAGGATCGCTCTGCCGATCCTGCCTGACGGCGCAATCGCGTACGCGCCGATCATTGCGGTGCTGGCGGTTATCGCGATCCTGTACGGGTCGCTGTGCTGCCTGGCTCAACGCGACCTCAAACGCCTGATCGCGTTCAGCTCGGTCGGGCACATGGGGTTCGTGATGCTCGGTATCGCCACGCTGACGCCGATCGGAATCAACGCCGCGGTGTTCGGAATGATCGCGCACGGCGTGATCACCGGCATGCTGTTCTTCGTCGCCGGTAGCGTCAAGGAGCGGTATCACACGCGCGAGATCGCCGAGATCGGCGGTGGCATGTTCCAGACCATGCCCCGCATGGGCGGCATCTTCGCGTTCGTGGCGATCGCCAGCCTTGGCCTGCCCGGTCTCGCCGGGTTCTGGGGTGAGATCCTGGCTCTGCTCGCCGCGTTCTCGCCCGCGCCGGCACTGGAGCCGTATCTGGTTCTGTACCGCGTGTTGATGGTGCTGGGCGCCGTCGGGACGGTGCTCACCGCCGGCTACTTCCTGTGGATGATGCAACGGGTGATGATGGGTCAGGCGCCTGAACGGTGGAGCGAGGCGTCGCTGAGGGACGTGTCGACGCTCGAGCTGGGCACGTGGATGCCGCTGCTGCTGATGACCTTCGCCCTCGGTGTGCTGCCGGTGCTCGTGCTGGGCATCACTGACGGCGACGTCACCCGGATCATGCGGGTGTTCGGCTAACGATGGCTGACGTGACGACGGTCGACCTGTTCGCGCTCGCGCCGGAGCTGTCGGTGCTGACGGGTGCTCTGCTCGTGCTTCTGGTCGAGCTGTTCATTCCCAGTGAGCGCAAACAGCAGGTCAACGGCATCGGCGTCGTCAGCGTGCTGGTCGGCCTGGCGTTCGTCATCGCGCTCGCGATCGACGGCAGCGACCGCGTCTCGTTCGGCGAGATGTTCGTGGTCGACACGTACGCGCTGGTGTTCAAGGGCTTCTTCCTGTCTGTTGCGCTGTTCGTGCTGTTCGTTTCGTACCGGTACTTCGCGGAGATCCGCACCTACCAGGGGGAGTACTACTTCCTCCTGTTGAGCGCGTTCATCGGCTGCATGCTGATGGCATCGGCCCGCGACCTGGTGATGATCTTCATCGCCCTCGAACTGGTCAGCGTCCCCGGCTTCGTCATGTCCGGACTGCGCAAGTTCGATCTGCGCTCCAACGAGGGCGCGATGAAGTTCTTCCTGATCGGCGTCCTGTCGGTGGCGGTGCTGCTGTACGGGCTGTCGATCGTGTACGGGTTCACCGGCACCACGAGCCTGGTGGGTGTCGCGGCCGCGCTGCGCGAGCTCGGCGACATCCCGCTGCTCAACGCGAGCATCCTGTTCGTGATCGTCGGCTTCGGGTTCAAGATCTCGGCCGTTCCATTCCACTTCTGGGCGCCGGACACGTACGAGGGCGCGCCGGTCCCCGTGACGGCGTTCCTGTCGGTCGCCAGCAAGGCTGCGGGGTTCGCAGGACTGCTGCAGGTCTGCTTCGTGGCCTTCGAGCCTGTGGCCCACGTGTGGGCCGTGCCGCTGGGCATCATCGCGGTCGTCACGATGACGGTGGGCAACCTCACGGCGATGTCGCAGTCGAACATCGTTCGGCTGCTGGCCTACTCGTCGATCGGTCACGCCGGCTACATGCTCGCACCCTTCGGCGTCGTGGCCGCCGGGCAGATCGACGTGAACCAGACCGCGTTCGCCGCCGTCATGCTGTACCTCATCGCCTACGGGATCATGAACCTGAGTGCGTTCGCCGCGGTGATCGCGGTGACCCGTGGCGATCCCACGCGGCTGCTCGTCGACTACGCCGGTCTCGGGCAGCGGGCCACCGGCACGGCGATGGCCCTCACGACGGCGCTGCTGTCGCTGGGCGGCATCCCGCTGCTCGTCGGCTTCTGGGCGAAGTTCTTCGTGTTCCGCGCGACGGTGGTGGCTGGTACGGGGTTCGGGATCTTCCTCGCATCCGCGGTCGTGATCAACTCGGTGATCGCGATGTTCTACTACCTGAAGATCCTGCGGACCATGTGGATGGACGAGCCGACGTCGGAGGCCGGGCTCCAGCCCGGGTTCGCGCTCAACTTCGCCATCGCCGGCCTGACGGTGCTGACGGTTGGCGCGTTCTTCGCTTTCAACCTGTTCGCGCGCGCCGCTGATCTGTCGACACGGATCCTGGCCACCGTCGGCTGACCACGCCCCACGTGGGTGCG
>JAHELV010000008.1:25822-75657 GCA_024644015.1 Nitriliruptorales bacterium | reverse complement strand
CGCCAGCCCGCGCACAACGCTGAAGCCGAGGTTGAGCGTGGTCGTCCGGCGTTCACCGGCACGCCATGCGCTGATCCCGCTCTCGGAGCCGAACACCAGCCACCGGCTGTCGGGTGACCATGCCAGCGGGGTCTCGAAGCGGTTCGTGTCGGGGCCGGCGGCCCGGTGGACCTCGACGCCCGCCACGGCGTCGAGGAGCACAACCATCACCGTCACGCGACCGTCGGCCGCCGTCTTGAACAGCGGCAGCGCGAGCCATCTGCCGTCAGGCGAGAAGGCCGCCGCTGGATGTCCGAAGCGCCCTCTGACCGGTTGGCCTCCGGGCGGAAGCGCGACACGCAGCTGGTCGGGGTCGTCAACGGTGCCGAGGACCACAGCGCACGTCAGGTCCCAGCCGCACTGCAACCATGCGAGTTCGACCCCGTTGCTCGCGATCGCCTCGCCGCGTGCCACCAGCGACGTCGAGCCGTCGCCGGCGATGCGTGAGATCGCGCCGGGGGCGGTGACGAGGAGCTCGTCGTCGGTGCCGACAAACGGTGTTGCGACCGCGGGGATCAGCACCTGGTCGAGGATTTCGCCATCCAGGCTCAGGCGCGATGCCGTGCCGCTGACGCCCTGTCCGCGGTTGCTGAACAGCCACACCGAGTCGTCGTCGAACGTGGTGATCGTCCGATGGCTGCGCGCGAACGTCTGGAGGCGGCGACTGTCGATCAGTTGCAGCACGCTGCTGTCGGTGCCGAAGATGATGCGGTCACCGAATGTCCACAGCTCGCCGGTCGCCGCGGGCGTGCCCCCCGGCGGAAGCCGGAGCCGCCGCACGCGTCCGATCGCCACGTCGGCGGTCCACAGCCCCCGATGATCTGACGCGATGATGGTAGCCGGCTCCCCGCTGCCCGGAAGCACGCTGGCGCCCACCTGAGGTCGTGTCCACACGTCGACGGGTGGCAGGCGGTGTGGCGCGAAGTCCGCAGGCGTCACGGCTGGTGCCGTCCGCCAACGCGGGCCGACGGCGATCGTGTCGGATCTCAGTGCGACCGGAGCACCACGGGCGGCGGCGGCGATCACGGCGAGCGTCATGATGCCCGCGAGGGCCGCAGCCAGCGCCCAGCGGCGGGGACCGGTGCCGCGCGGCACCGTCTCCCACGCCATGTCGTGGGTACGCGTCGGTGTCACGACGTCCAGCGTATGTTCATGCCCGGCCTCATGGAAAGCAGCAGCCGGCGAGAGACCGATGCGACCCTGCGGACGGCCGTCTTCGCAGATACGCGCGTGGTCGTTTACCACAGCTTGACCACACCATGGTGATTCGCGCACGGCAAACGCTGCGAACGTGGCTACCTTTGTCAGTGGAGGGTCAGCCGGACGCGGCTGGAGGTCGCGTCCGCAGGGAAGCTGACGACCGCGATGTTGAAGTCACTCAAGACCGGTGTACTGCTCGCCGCGCTGTCTGGTTTGCTGCTGTTCGTCGGTCAGGCCATAGGCCAGCAGACCGGTCTGATCATCGCGCTCGGCTTCGCGCTGGCCATGAACATCGGCAGCTACTGGTTCTCCGACAAGCTGGCCATCAAGATGGCACGGGCGCAGCCGGCGGACGCGCAGCAGTACCCCGGGTACCACGCAGTTGTGCAGGAACTGGCGGCCAAGGCCGGCCAGCCGATGCCGCGGCTGTACATCTCGCCGTCACCGCAACCCAACGCGTTCGCAACCGGCCGAAACCCAGAGCACGCTGCAGTCTGCGTCAACCAGGGCCTCATCGACATCCTCGACCACGACGAGATGGAGGGCGTGCTCGCCCACGAACTGTCGCACGTCTACAACCGGGACATCCTGATCGGCAGCGTGGCCGCGACGATAGCGACCGCGATCACCTTCGTCGCGCGTTTCGGATTCTTCTTCGGCGGTGGGAACCGCAGGGACAACCCGATCGCCAGCATCGCCATGATCTTCCTCGCGCCGATCGCCGCGTTCATCCTGCAGATGGCGGTGACCCGAAGCCGCGAGACGCAGGCCGACACCAGCGGCGCGGAGCTGAGCGGCAAGCCACTGGCGCTGGCGAGCGCGCTGCGCAAGCTGGAGTCCGGCGGTCGGGAGCTCGCACGGCGCGGCATCGGTGGCACTCCCGCCGAACAGCCGTCGTCGGCGTTCAGCTCGCTGTACATCTCCGCGCCGTTCGGCGGCCTGGTCCGCAGTGGCCTTGGCAGCATGTTCCGCTCGCACCCCAAGACCGAGGACCGGGTGCGCAACCTCGAAGCGATCGCCCGCAAGATGGGCCAGATCGCCTGACCGACCGCTTCGACGACCCACGGCCCCGCTCCACCCCCCGGGCGGGGCCGTCGCGTGCGGTGCAGCGATCTGTGGATCTGCCGAGCGGTGACGTCCGACCGGGGGGACTGCGGTTCCGGCTCGGACCCCGGGCGTGGCGGCTACTTGTAGTTGGTGAAGCGCAGCGGCAGGTCCTGATCGTTGGCGCGGAGCAGCGCCTGGACCTCCTGCAGCGCGTCACGTGACTTCGACGAGATGCGAAGCTGGTCGCCCTGAATGGCCGGCGTGACCTTGAGCTTGGAGGCCTTGATCTGCTTGACCATCGCCTTGGCCTTGTCGGTCGGGATGCCGTTGACCAGCGTGATCTCGAGACGGTAGTTGCCACGGGAGCCGGGCTTGGGCTCGTCGTGCTCGAGCGCCTTCAGGCTGACCTTGCGCCGAACCAGCTTCGACTGGAGCACGTCGAGCGCCGCCATCACGCGCTCCTCGGAGTTGGCACCGATGGCGATGACGTCGCCGGACCACGCCACGCTCGCGCCCGTGTTCTTGAAGTCGTAGCGCTGCGCGATCTCCTTCGCGGCCTGGTTGATCGCGTTGTCGACCTCTTGGCGGTCGACCTCCGCGACCACGTCGAAGCTGCTGTCGGCCATCGTGGATGCTCCTCTCCGCGTTCGGGCATGCTAGGAGCTGCGCAGCCACCGGGCGGTCGACCTGGCGTGGGTCAGGTGCGACTATCCGAGTTCGTCGACGACGGCAGGCGGTGGATGCGGGTGCCGTCGGAAGGCATTGGCAACCCTCCGTCGAGGTGGCGTCCGTGTGGATCGCCAGCGAGGAAGGCTAGCACACGCCCCTCGACGGACCATGGCCGTCCGCGGCGCACCGGCTGGAGTACTGTCGGCGCTGACCGGCTCGCCGCGGACGGCACCACCGACCGTCCGCTGGACTACAGCACGGCCGATCGGGACTCAGGAGGCTCATTCGTGACCCGCTTGTTGGCGCCGGCCGGCATCAGACACCGAGACCGTCGGCATATCCGGTTCGTCCCCGCGGTGGACCCGCGGTCGGCCGTTTCGGGGATCGTCGCGATCGCACCGGTGCGTGCGGCAATGGCGATGGCGGCGGTCGTGATCGCCACGGTGATCGCCGTTGCTGGTCCGGCGGCGGCGGCGACGCTGGACAGGCAGCTCGTCGACGAAGCGGGCGTCGTGGACGACGCCGCCGCCGTGGATGCCGCGCTGGAGCGCCTCCGCGCCGAGCAGCGCGTGCAGCTGTGGGCGGTGTTCGTCGACACGTTCGACGGTGTGGCGGCGCAGCAGTGGGCCGACGCGGTCGCAGTGGACAACGGGCTCGGGCTCAACGACGTCCTGCTTGCGGTCGCGGTCGACGACCGACAGTACGCGTACTCGGCTGACGAGTCGTTCCCGCTCGGGGACGCCGAGCTGGCGCGAATCGCGACGGATGCGATCGAGCCGGAGCTGCAGGCCGAGGACTGGGCGGGTGCAGCCATCGCGGCGGCCGACGGGTACGCCGCCGCGCTCACCGGATCGGCTGGTGCCGGCGCCGGCGGCGAGGATGCGCAGGCTGGCAGCGGAGACCAGCGCGTCGCCACCGGGGCCGATGACGGGGGAATCCCGGTGTGGCTGTGGGTCCTGCCGCCTGCGGGTCTCGGTGTGTGGTACCTGGCCTCACGGCGCCGCCGGTCACGGCAGTCGCCGCCCGTGTCGAGCGGGTCGACCACCGCTCCGGTGGAGCCACTCGATGAGCTGCGGTCCCGTGCGGACGGTCTGCTCGTCGACACCGACGACGCACTCGCGACCAGCCGCAATGAGCTCGTGCTCGCCGAGGCCCAGTACGGGCGGGACGCCACCGCCCCGTTCCGCGACGATCTCGAGGAGGCCGATGCGCAGCTCCGCGAGGCGTTCCGCCTCCGTCAACAGATCGACGACAGCGATCCGGTGGCGGCGCGGGCCACGCTGATCGCGATGGTTGAGCGTCTCGACGCGTCCAATGCACGTCTCGACGAACATGTCGACGACTTCGACCGGCTCCGTGACCTCGAGGCGAACGCACCCCAATACGTCGAGCAGCTGGGAGCGCAGCGCGATCTCGCGGCCGAGCGTCTGGCCGCCGCTCGGGCAACCGTCGACGGGCTGCGCGCCCGCTATGCCGACGCGTCTCTGGCAGCGGTGGCCGAGAACCCGGATGAAGCTGAGCGCCTGGTCGCTGCCGCGGCCGCAGCACTCGCCGAGGCGCGCGCGGCATTGTCGTCCGATGAGCCTTCGGCGGCGGTCGTGGCAGCCCGCACCGCCGAGGACGCCATCGCGCAGGCGACCGGGCTGATCGCGAGCGTCGAGCGCGTCGAAGCTGATCTGCGGGCGGTCGACGGGCGGCTCAGCGAGCTGCTGGCCGAGACACGGCGCGACATCGACGAGGCCGCACTGGCGCCGCCCGACCTGCGTGCCCAGTTGGCTGACGCCGTTGGGCACGCTCGCGCTGCCGTCGAGGCGGCCGAGGCCGAACGCGAAGGCGAGCGCCCCGATCCGCTGGGCGCGCTGCGGCGGCTCGACGCCGCCGACCAGCGGCTGGAGGCACTGCTGGTTGACGTACGCGACGCCACCGCGCGCGCCGATCGGGCCCGGCGCCAGCTCGACGCTGCGATGGCGGCCGCTCGGGCCGAGATCGACGGCGTCGACGACTACATCCGATCGCGCCGCGGCGCGGTCGGTCCGGCTGCGCGCACGCGGCTCGCGGAGGCGCAGCAGCGGCTGACGGAGGCGACCACGCGCCAGCACGACGATCCCGAAGCCGCGCTGCGTGCCGCGCGGGAGGCCGACGCATTGGCCGAGGAGGCCGCGCGTCTCGCCCAGCGCGACCGGCGTGGTTGGGACGGTGGGACCTGGGAACGTGGGCCGTCGCCCGGCGTCGACATCGGGTCACTGATCCTCGGTGGGATCCTGCTCGGCGGTCGTGGCAACCGGCCGGGGGGCTGGGGCGCGGGCGGGTTCGGTGGGCCGGGCAGCTTCGGCGGCGTGCGCACCCGCGGTCGACGTGGTGGCGCAGGAGGCTTCGGTGGCGGCTCCGGCGGCCGGCGCGGCGGGGGCGGACGGTTCTGATCGGGGCCGCCAGCGAGCGGACGGAGTGCCTGGGCCTTCGGTGGTGGGGACTCGAGGAGGTTGGTTGGGATGAAAGACCGCCGCGCGATATTCCGTGTGGCCGCCGATCTGTGGACAGCGGAACGTGAGGGACCTGCTGGTCTGCGGCGGCGGCAGGAAGAAAGACTTGCGTCGCTCGTGGCCTACGCAAGGGTCTACTCGCCCTACTTTCGGGAGGCGTACTCCGAGCTTGCCTTTGGTCCGGTCTCGCTGACCGACCTACCAGTGACGCAGAAGCCGGAGCTGATGGAGCGGTTCGACGAGTGGGTCGCTGACCGGCGCATAACCCTCGACTCCCTGGAGGCATTCATCGCCGACCCGACCTTGAGCGGAGTCCGCTTTCTCGATGACTACTTCGTCTGTCGCAGTTCGGGAACTACGGGCCATCCGGGGGTTTTCGTGGCGGACCGGGCTGCGATATCTGCGATCTACGCCTGCTACGCCTTTGGCGGGTTTAGGTTGTTGCGCCGCGCCCGATGGCGTCGACTGATTGCCAAAGGAATGCGCCGGGCCCGCGTGGTCGGCACTGCGGGCCACTTCGCCGGAGCCGGAATGGTCGTGCTGGGTCAACGTGACAACAAGCGGAGGAAGGAGCGGCAGCAGGTCGTCAGCGTCGAACAGTCCCTCGGTGACATGGTGGCGCAGCTGAACTCCTTCGACCCGGCGATTCTCACGGGGTATCCGAGTGCGATCCGTCAGCTGGCTCAGGAACGACGCGCCGGGCGGCTTCACATCCAGCCGGGTCTCATCGGCACGGGGGGCGAGACGGTTTCAGTCGAGGAGCGGCAGCAGATGGCGGCTACGTTCGGGGCTCCAGTCATCGACGGCTACGGGAGCTCAGAGTGCCTGCTCCTAGCCACGACGTGTCGGTATGAGTGGCTGCACTACCGCAGCGACTGGATGATCCTCGAACCCGTCGACGCCGATCATCTTCAGGTCCCGCCGGGAGAGCCCTCGCACACCACGCTCCTCACCAATCTGTCCAACCGTGTGCAACCGATCATTCGATACGACCTCGGGGACTCCGTGCTCGTGCGACCCGACCCCTGCGGCTGTGGAAGCTCGCTGCCCGCCATCCGTGTCACCGGTCGACAAGACGACATCCTCCGGTTCGCATCCGACGACACAGTCATCGAAGTGCTTCCCCTGGCCATCACCGCAGGTCTCGACGAGGTCGCAGGTGTCGAGCGTATCCAGTTGGTTCAGACCAGTCCGAAACGCCTCTCTGTCCGGATCTCCTGTCAGGACGAAGACCAGCAGGCGACGGCTTGGCAGTCGGTGTCGCACATTCTGGGCGCCTTCCTGGACCGCCAGGGCGTCAAGGGTGTTTCCGTAGAGCTCGACGACCAGCCCCCTGACGACCTCGGGGCAAGCGGCAAGTTCCGCCAGATCATCGGAGTGGCCCCCTCCGGGCCGCCCTAGATCGGCACATACTGGGCGGCGCCACGAGCCGTTCGCGCGCCGCTTGACGGTCCCATCGCCGGCTCCGCGAACGCGTGCCGGCAAGCGGATCTTCACCCGTGCGGCGATAGCGTACCGACAAGACTATTAGATACACAAAAACCGCAGGTGAAGGCATGACAAATAACAAGCTTCGTGGTGGGAGAAGGATTCGAACCTTCGAAGGCTGAGCCGCCTGGTTTACAGCCAGGTCCCTTTGGCCACTCGGGCATCCCACCGGGGACCCGAAAGCCTAGGTCGTTGGCGACCCCGTCTGCAACCCCGCCGGATGCCCGCGGGGCGAACGGGAGGCGGTGAACCAGCTGCGTCGAAGTCGTGTGGGGCCTCAATCCGAGACCGCATCGGCCAGCCGGTGTTGGAGGCGGGCGCCGTCCGCTGCGGCGATGTCGAGCAGGCGAGGGTCGCGGGCTCCTCGCGCGCGCGCGATCTCGACGCGCAGCGTTGCGAGATCGCGACGGCGTTGGAACGGCGAGCTCGACAGGCGAGCGCTCTGTGTCGCCGCGACCGGCGTCACGCTGATCCGTCGGACCAGCCAGCCCGACCGGGCGACGACCAGGTCGTCGCGGACTGCCCACCCGAGCGCCCGGTAGGACGCCACGGCGATGGGCACCGTGACCGCCGCTGACGCCAGACCGAATGGCACCCACTGCAGGCCGGCCGTCGCGGCGACGACGGCAGTGATCACGGCTGTGACGGCGACGGCGCGCGCCACGCGCCTGGCCCGCGCGGCTCGTGGCATCGACGCCAGCTGCGCGCCGTCGAGTGCCGTCGTGTCGAAGATGTCGCCAACCAGCCGAAGCGCGTCGGCCCGGTGGCCGATCGGCAGGAGCGTGCTGGTCAGGTCGCCGTCGTCTCCCGCTCGACCGGCGACGACCATCTTGACGCTCGCGAGCCCGAGGGGACGACGGAGGATGTTCTGCTCGACCGTCACGCTCTGCACGCGAGCTACCGGCACGGTGTCACGGCGCTCGTCGAGCAACCCGCGCTGCAACCGCAGCAGCAGACCATCGCGGCGTACGGTGAAGTCCCAGTAGGCGACCGCGGTCGCGACCACCGACAGTGCGAACGCCGCGAGCACCCCTGCGACAGCGAGCGCGAGGGCCGTGGCCAGGCCCAGTCGCTCCGGTGCCGACAGGACGGCATCGGTGAGACGCTCCCCGAAAACCTGCTGTGCCAGCCCGATCGCGGCCGCCGCCACCCCCACCCGGCCGCCGGTCAATCCCGCCAGGAGCAGCATGCGCGGCGTGCAGCGTGCGAGCACCGTCCCCGGCGGCGCATCGGCGACCAGCTGTTCGTGGAATCCTGGCCGCACCTCGCCCGCACCGGCCGCCGCCGTCGAGACGTCGCTACCCGGCTGGGGTCGCCGCAGCAGCGCGTGCTGCGCCTGGCGTGCGACGCGCGGCGTCAGCGCGTCGAGCTGCCCTTCGGTCTCACGCCCCCCAATGGCCTCGATGCGGAGCCCGACCACGCCGAAGGCGCGGTGACTGACCTTGCGCACCGTCTGCACCGCCTGGATCCGCTCGATCGGGATCACCCGCCGCGTGCGTTCGAACAGGCCCTGCTCGATGACCAGTCCCTCGGCGTCGATCCGCCAGGTGAACCGGCGCCAACGGAGCAGCGACGACCCGACGATCACGCCGAGCAGCGCCACCCCGACCAGCCGCTCCAGCGAGCCGACGAGCCACAGTGCCACGAGCACGCTGCCGCCCCGTACGCTCCACAACGCGATGACGCTGGGGTGCAGGCGGCCGCCCAGCACGGCGCGCTCGCCGGCGCGTGGCAGCGCATCGTCCGAGATCGCGGCCTCCGGAGGGCCGGACTCAGACATCGCGGGCGGTCTGGCGCACCCGGGCGAGGCGTTCCCGCAGCATCCTGGCGTCGTCGACAGCCAGTCCGGGAAGGTGGCCAGACGTGCCTGGCGCGGCCGTGTGCACGATCAGCTGGGACAACCCGAACATGCGTTCCAGCGGTCCCTGGGTCGTGTCGACGAACTGCAGCCTGGCGTACGGGATGACGCTCGTGTTGAGCCACAGCACGCCACGGCGTATCCACAGATCGTCGTCGCGCAGGGCGAACTGCCACCGCTGGTAGCGCAGCCACGGGACGAGCACCGCCAGCGGCGTGCCGAAGACGAAGACGATCAGGGCTGGGAGCCCGCTCCAGCCGTCGTCGAGCAGTCGGCCCGCGACGAGCGTCACCGCCAGGACGACGGCCAGCACCAGTGCGCTGACCGTCCACCACAGGTTGCGGACACGCGGATCAAGCCGGCGCATCGGCACCGCGGTGTCCTCGGAGAGCTGTGTCATCGCGTTCCACGCAGGTTGCGGCTGCTGATGGGGACCTTCATACTGTCGTTCCATCCGCCCCCCTAGCTCAGTCGGCAGAGCGTCTCCATGGTAAGGAGAAGGTCAACGGTTCGATTCCGTTGGGGGGCTCGACTCTCGACGGGCACTCCCGCCGGGGGGTCAAGCCGGATCCGAGGGGTCTGCTCGGCGGCGTAGCTCAGAGGTAGAGCAAGCGGCTCATAATCGCTGTGTCGGTGGTTCGAGTCCACCCGCCGCTACGAGATCGTATGATTCCGTCCGCATCCGACCACACCACAACCGCAGACTTCCTGAAGGGAACGCGTCATGGCCAAGAGCAAGTTCGAGCGGACCAAGCCGCATGCGAACATTGGCACGATTGGTCATATCGATCACGGCAAGACGACGCTGACCGCGGCGATCACCAACGTGCTGCACAAACACAACCCGAACGTGTCGTTCACCCCGTTCGATCAGATCGACAAGGCACCCGAGGAGAAGGAGCGCGGCATCACGATCTCGGTGGCGCACGTCGAGTACGAGACCGACAACCGCCACTACGCGCACGTCGACTGTCCGGGCCACGCCGACTACGTCAAGAACATGATCACGGGTGCGGCGCAGATGGACGGCGCGATCCTGGTGGTGTCGGCGGCCGACGGTCCGATGCCCCAGACCCGTGAGCACGTGCTGCTCGCCCGCCAGGTCGGGGTCCCCAAGCTGATCGTTGCGCTCAACAAGGCCGACATGGTCGACGACGAGGAACTGCTCGAACTGGTCGAGCTCGAGGTTCGCGAGCTGCTGAGCAGCTACGAGTTCGACGGCGACGACGCCCCGGTCGTGCGCGTCTCCGCGCTCAAGGCACTCGACGGAGACGAGGCGTGGGAGTCCGGCGTCATCGAGCTGATGAACGCCGTCGACGAGTTCTTCGAGGAGCCCGAGCGCGACGTCGACAAGCCGTACCTGATGCCGGTCGAGGACGTGTTCTCGATCACGGGGCGCGGGACCGTTGTGACGGGCCGTGTGGAGCAGGGGATCGTCAGGGTCGGCGAGACGGTCGAGATCGTCGGGATCCGTGACACGACGAAGACGACGGTGACGGGTGTGGAGATGTTCCGCAAGCTGCTCGACGAGGGGCGTGCGGGTGACAACATCGGGGTGTTGCTGCGTGGCACGAAGAAGGACGATGTGGAGCGCGGTCAGGTGTTGGCGCAGCCGGGGTCGATCACGCCGCATACGAGGTTCGAGGCGCAGGTGTATGTGTTGGGCAAGGACGAGGGTGGGCGGCACACGCCGTTCTTCAACAACTATCGGCCGCAGTTCTACTTCCGTACGACGGATGTGACGGGCAGTGTGGAGTTGCCGGGTGGGGTCGAGATGGTGATGCCTGGTGACAACACGGAGATGACGGTGGAGTTGATCCAGCCGATCGCGATGGAGGAGGGGTTGCGGTTCGCGATCCGTGAGGGTGGTCGGACGGTCGGCGCCGGCCGGGTCACCAAGATCCTGGAGTGAGTTCGGTGTCCGGGTGCCGGTGCTCCGCCTCCCGTGCGGGGGCCCCGCCCTCGCCTGAGGCTCGGGCACCTCGAGTCGGCTGCGCACCGGCACCCGGACACCTCCCGCACGACGACCACGCAACCCGGCCAGCGGGGGTACGGGTCGGGGTCACGGCCCGTTGGTGGGCGCGGTAGACCGGGGCACCCGCTTCGCCTCGTACATGTTGGCGTCCGCCTGCCGCAGGATTGCGCTGACGGCGTCGCTCGACGACGCGACGGTGCGATCGACCACGGCGATGCCGATGCTGACCCGCGGCGTGACAACGCCGAACTCGGCCGGCAGCGGTGCCTCGACCGCGGTGCGCAGCCGGTCCGCCAGGCTGACGAGTGCTGCCTGGTCGGACGGCTGACCGCACAGCAGCACGAACTCGTCGCCGGCCATCCGCCCGACGAAGTCGTCTGTGCGCACGGCGTCGGCGAGCCGCTGCGCAACTGTGACCAGCACGGCGTCGCCCGCGTGATGGCCGTAGCTGTCGTTGATCGACTTGAACCCGTCGAGGTCGAGGAACATCAGGCCGAACCCTGCGTTGGCACCGTCCGGCTGTGCGCGCACACGCTGGATCTCCTCCTCCAGCCGGTCGATCAGGTACGCCCGGTTCGGTAGGCCCGTCAGATCGTCGTGCCGGTTGTGGTGCTGGAGCAGTCGGTGCGCGTGCTCGCGTTCCCGCACCAGGGTGGCCAGCCGCCATGCCACCCCCAGCGTGATGGTGACCCCTGCGACCGCCGTCGGAACCGACAGGATCACCCGAAGATCGTCACCGGACGCGGTGCCGACCGCAGCCAGTGCGCGGACCAGCGTCACCCCGGCCGGAACGACCACGGCAACGCACAGGATGATGGCCCGCACGCTGCCCTGCGGCGGGACCGTCCCGGGATCGATGACCGTATCCAGTTGCCGTACCGACGGGTGCAGAAACGCCGCCGCCAGCGCTCCGCACGCCAACAGCAACGGCAGCTCCCACCAGTGCGCGCGCGCCGGGTCGAACACCAGACCGTACACCGCAACGTCCACGACGGGCAGCGCCGACAACCCGAATGCGACACCCAGCAGCCGGGCTGAGACCAGGCGCCTGGCCGGGGACAGCAGGAGCCGGACGAACAACGCGGACACTGCGGCGACGACCAGTGTCGCGGCAGCGGCGGTCCCGATGTCCAGCCGGGCCGCGCCGAGGTTGGCCACGACCGATTCCCAGAACGTGACGCCCGCGGCCGCGCCGACCACGGCGGCGTCAATGGTTGCCTCGATGTCCCGCCCGCCCGTTCGGCGCCGGTGTGTCAGCGACAGCACCATTGCCACCAGCGCGATACCCGCAACCAGCCCTGCGACGATGCGCACACGTTGGTCGACCGTGCCTCCCAACACCCCGGCCGGGCCGGCGATCTCGTTCATCCAGATGCTGGCGAACAGGTATGCGGCCATGCCCGCAGTGGCCGCGTAGCTGGCGGTGGACCGCCGGGCATCGGCCGGCTGCGCGGACGCTGCCGCCATGACCACCAGGACGACGATCGTCACCTGCTGGATGAGCACCCACGCCGCTCGCGCCTCGGATCCGACCGGGCCGTGCCAAGGGCGCAGCACCGCCACCCCGAGGAGGGCTGCGGCGATCGACATGCCGAGAGCGATCGCCCACCATGCCGGTGCTGCCGTGTCAGCACGCGCTGTCGTTGCGGAACGGACGCCCATGAGGCCAAGGTCGGCTGCCCGCCCCCGGGGTTGAGGGAGCATGGCGGCCCAGCGGTTGTGCGGGTTCGCGCGGTCGCGGTTAGGCTTGCCGTCCTGACGACCGTCGGGTCCACCTTTGTACGTGCGCCGCTGTCTGGTGGCGCGGGCCCATCGAAAGAGAGCCATGCCCAAGAGCGACACCCGCCCCAAGGTCACACTGGCCTGCACGGTGTGCAAGGAGCGGAACTACATCACCACCAAGAACCGCCACACGCAGCGCGAGCGCCTCGAGCTGCGCAAGTACTGCTCCCGCTGCAACCAGCACCAGGCTCACCGCGAAACGCGGTGACGTCAGGCAACCGCGGCGGTAGGTCTCATGCTCTGAGCGCACCGGCGCTCGACCACCCTCAGCAACGCCCCGCAACCCCATCTGGGTCTTGGCGGGGCCTTTGCGACCCTGCACAATCGTGCGCGGAACACTCACCAGCAACGGTAGGCACCAGGAGGATCTTTGGCTGAACGACTCGCCACCAACACGGAGATCCGCGCCAAGGAGGTGCGGCTCATCGGCCCGGAGGGCAAGCAGGTCGGCATCGTGCCCCTCAAGATCGCGATCGACGCGGCCAAGGCGCTCGAACTCGATCTCGTCGAGGTTGCACCCAATGCCAGCCCCCCCGTCGCCAAAGTGATGGACTACGGCAAGCACCTCTACGAGCAGGAACGCGCCGAGCGGGAGGCGCGCAAGCAGCAGCGTGGTGGGGGGCAGAAGGCGATCCGGCTGCGGCCGAAGATCGACGACCACGATTTCGACACCAAGGTGCGCCAGGCTCGCAAGTTCCTCGAGGAGGGCCACTCGGTGCGCGTGCAGATCATGTTCCGCCGCCGCGAGCTGCGTCGTCCCGAGATGGGCATCAAGCTGCTCGACCGCTTCAGCGACGAGCTCGCCGAAGTCGCTCAGGTCGAAACCCGTTCGCCGATGGAGGGTCGCTTCATCACGATGGTCCTCGGGCCGCGGTCGGCGCGCGCCTAGCCTCTGGCATGCCACTGAACCAGGATCGCGTCGGCCATCGGTATGCGGCGTACCGCTTCGAGGTCGGACGTGAGCATGTGCGGTCGTACGCGGCGGTCACTGGCGTCACCGACGAGCGCTACCGCAACGACGCGCCCGACAGCGTCGGCGACGGGCTGGCGGTACCACCCGCATTCGTCGCATGCATCGCGGGGGCGCAGGCGTGGAGCCGGATCATGTCCGACCCGCAGCTCGGTGCGCACGACCGCGTGATGCACGGTGGTCAAGAGTTCACGTTCCAGTCACCGGTCCGGGTCGGTGACGTGTTGATCTGCACACCGACCATCACCGATCTGCGATCCCTTCGGGGGCTGGAGCTGTTGACGATCGAAGTCGAGTGCAACCGCCCCGACGGCGCCGCCGTGGTCACGAGCCGCTCCCGGCTGGCCTTCGTGCCGGAAGCGTCGTGAGCGCCGAGCTGCAGCTCGGCGACCGCTTGCCGGAGCGGTCCGTCAGCCTCGATCAGGCCGCGCTGATCCGGTACGCCGGTGTCAGCGGGGACGTCAACCCGTTGCACTGGGACCAACAGTTCGCCGAGTCGTTCAGCCCGACCGGTGGCGTGATCGCGCACGGCATGCTCAGCATGGGCCTGCTGTCAGCGCTGCTGACCGACTGGCTCGGTGACGCCGGCCGCGTGCGCAGCATGTCGTGCCAGTTCCGTGCGGCCTGCCCGGTCGGCGCGAGCGTGACCGTGGGAGGCGAGGTGACTGCGATCGGCGACGATGACACGGCGACGCTTGCCATCTGGGCGCGCCTCGACGACGGCTCGAAGGTGATCGACCAGCGCACATCGCGCGCCGTCGTCACGCGTTGACGACGCCGCGGGCAAACCTTGGCGCCCGACTGGCAATCGTCGGTCCGGGGGCGCCGGTTGTCAGTCCGATCGCGTGAGGGCTAGACTTGCCGGGCAGCGCTGCCCTCTTGACTGGGAGCGTTCTTTGATACCCCGACCCGGGCATTCTCCGGCAGTGAGGTGTCGCACAGGGGCGTAGCTCAACTGGCAGAGCGTCGGTCTCCAAAACCGAAGGTCGGGGGTTCGAGTCCCTCCGCCCCTGCCAGACGCAAACCCGCCCGTACGGGCCGGGCCCGGCAGGTCGCCCGAAGAACGGACACGAGAACCACATGCAAGCCAAGAGTGCCGAGACGAAAGGTGAGCAACGTCGCATGGACGCGTCGTCGCCGCCTCGTCGTCAGCGAACCTCGATCATGCAGTTCCTGCGCGAGGTGCGTCTGGAGCTGCGGAGGGTCAACTGGCCGTCGCGCCGCGAGGTGGCCTCCTACAGCTTGGTCGTACTGGTCGCGGTCAGCCTGGTCACCCTGTACATCGCGCTGGTCGACCAGCTGTTCGGGCAGCTGGTTCTGCGGGTGTTCGGATGAGCGACGCCCCCCGGACCGAGGCCGAGTTGATCGATCCTGCTCCCGGTGTGGCCGCCGACGCCGCTGAGCTCGACCGCACCGCCGACGATGACGTGGTGGCCGACGCGCGCCGTGGCGGTGAGGCGGACGCTCCCGTCGACTACAGCGAGGCGTCGCCGGATCAGGATGCCCGCGTCGCGGAGGTGCTCGCCGAGGCGACCGAGTCGCCGGAGGCGCACGCGGCCGCCGATTCAACGTTCACCTCTCCGACCGCCGAGCCGGACGACCTCGACGATCTGCTGTCGGTCGCCGGAGCCGACGGCGCCGAGCAGCGCCCCGCCGGCGACGACGCGCCCACGGACGACGGCGACGACGCGCCCACGGACGACGGCAGCGACGAGTCCGAGGGCGCCGACGAGGCCGACGAGGCCGTCGCGGACCCGGTTTCCGACGGTGCGGCGCCGCCGTCCGACGAAGCGGCTGAGGAGAGCGCGGCGACCGCCTCGTTGCGCGCCGACTTCCGCCGGCTACCGGGCGACTACTACGTCGTGCACACCTACTCGGGCTATGAGCAGCGGGTCAAGGCGAACCTCGAGAACCGCATCACCTCCATGAACATGGAGGACCAGATCTTCGAGGTCATCATTCCCACCGAGGATGCCGTCGAGATCAAGGGCGGCAAGAAGCAGAACGTCAAGCGCAAGGTCTTCCCCGGATACGTGCTCGTGCGCATGGACCTCGATGACGACTCGTGGTACGTGGTGCGCAACACCCCCGCGGTGACCGGGTTCGTCGGGCCGCCCGGCGCGCGCCCGGTGCCGTTGTCCTACCGCGAGGTCGAGGCGATCCTCGCCGAGCCCGAGGAGGGCGAGGCCGCGGTCGTGACGAGCGTCGAGTACGAGGTCAATGAGAACGTCCGGGTCACCTCGGGTCCGTTCGCGGACTTCACCGGGACGATCAGCGAGATCAACGCCGACGCCAGCAAGCTCAAGGTGCTGGTCTCGATCTTCGGCCGCGAGACGCCGGTCGAGCTCGGCTTTGATCAGGTCGCCAAGCTCTGACAGCGGTCGGCGAACCGCATATCCACGCGCGCGAGTCGCAAGGACAACACGTATGGCAAAGAAGCTGTTGGCCAAGCTCAAGCTGCAGATTCCAGCGGGTCAGGCCACACCAGCGCCGCCGGTCGGGAACAACCTCGGCCAGCACGGCGTCAACATCATGGAGTTCTGCAAAGCGTTCAACGAGCGGACGCAGACGCAGTCCGGCGACGTCGTGCCGGTCGAGATAACGGTCTTCGAAGACCGCTCGTTCACCTTCGTCACGAAGACACCGCCGGCGGCGAGCCTGCTGTTGAAGGCGGCGAACGTCGAGAAGGGGTCGGGCGAGCCGAACCGGACGAAGGTCGGTACGGTGTCGCGCGCCGCGGTGAAGCAGATCGCCGAGCGCAAGATGACGGACCTCAACGCGATCGACATCGACGGCGCCGTGAAGATCATCGAAGGGACCGCGCGGTCCATGGGCCTGCGGGTCGAATAGCCGCACCACCAACGTGGGAGGCCGCGACGGCCGTCTGCACCACGCGAGGAAGCGCAATGGCGAAGCGAGGCAAGAAGTACCGTGAGGCGGCGGGCAAGATCGAGCGGGATCGGATGTACAGTCCGGCCGCTGCGATGCGCCTGATCTCCGATACGGTCACGACCACGTTCGATCCAACCGTCGACGTGGCGGTGCGGCTGGGCGTCGACCCGCGAAAAGCGGATCAAATGGTTCGCGGGTCGGTGAGCCTGCCGCATGGCACCGGTAAGACCGTGCGCGTCGCGGTCTTCGCTGAGGGCGCCGCCGCGACCGAAGCGGAGGAGGCGGGCGCTGACATCGTCGGCAGCGAGACGATCATCGAGATGATCGAGGCCGGCGATCTCGGCTTCGACGCGGTCATCGCGACGCCGGATCAGATGGGCAAGATCGGCCGCTACGGCAAGGTCCTGGGCCCACGCGGTCTGATGCCGAACCCGAAGTCGGGAACGGTGACGACCGATGTCGGCAGCGCGGTACGTGAGATCAAGGCCGGCAAGATCGAGTACCGGACCGACCGCCAAGGCAACGTGCACCTCGTCGTCGGCAAAGGCTCGTTTCAGCCGCGTCAGCTGGTCGACAACTACGCGGCGGTGCTCGAGGAGCTCGTACGGCAGCGGCCCGCAGCCGCCAAAGGCCGGTATCTCCGCTCGATCACCGTATCGACCACGCAGGGACCCGCGATCCGCATCGATGCGGCCCGTACGCGCAACCTGTGGGAAGACGACGCTGAGGGCAACGGCGACTGAGCCGCAGCCGGACCACGGTCCGGTCAACCGGCGGGGTCGTGTCCTATCCGCACCGCCGGCTGCCGCGCTGGCCCCGTGCTGGCAGTGTGCGCGCTGAGCGCACACGCCTGCTATCGTCGATCCGGTCGGGAGGCGGTCGTCCATCGCGTCGGCGCGTCCGGGAGGCAGACGTCGTCGTCGGGGTGACAGTTTCGGATGAGCCAGATCTACGCAGATCATGTGCTCGAGGCGCGGGTCTTTGCCGATGCTGTCAGTGAGATGTGGCACGCACGGCACGTCGACCGGGCGACCCAGCGGGCGACCGTCCGGATCATCGACCCATCCCGGGCCGCACAGCTCGCACCGGCCATCGAGCCGTACCTCGCGGAGGCACGTGCCGCCGCGGAGCTGACCCACCGCAACATACTGCGGGCGTACAGCGTGGGCGACGTCGAGCAGCCGTACGTGATCGAGCGCTACGCGCCGGCAGTTGCCTGGGCTGAGCACGTGCGTGGCGGCATGGGCACCGCCGAGGCGATCGAGCTGCTGGCCCCGTTGGCTTCCGCGCTCGACGCGGCCGCAGACGCCGGCACGCCACACGGCGCGCTGCATCCGGGCACCATCTGGATCGAGGGTGTCGGTTCTCAGTCCGGTTCGCCGCGCGCGCTGCTCACCGGCTTCGGACTGCACC
The DNA here is from genome assembly GCA_024644015.1 of Nitriliruptorales bacterium. Taxonomy (GTDB): domain Bacteria; phylum Actinomycetota; class Nitriliruptoria; order Euzebyales; family JAHELV01; genus JAHELV01. Next base: position 57,844 of record JAHELV010000008.1, on the reverse strand, counting down.
ACCTGTTGTCCATCGTGGCGGCCGGTGGCGATGACGGCCGCTGTATCGACGACTTCCTGTATGTCGCGCCGGAGCTGCTTCGTGGCGGATCCCCGACCAATCGCAGCGACCAGTACGCACTCGCCGCCGCCCTGTTCCACGCGGTGACCGGCCGGCCGATCTTCGAACGGGAACGGTTGTCGGCGCTGTTCGGCGCGCACCTGTTCGGACGTCCGCCCGCCGTCGTCACGCCGGACCCCGACGAGGCTGCCGCGTTGACCCGCGTGTTCGCCCGCGGGCTGGCGAAGGTGCCCGACGAACGCTACGAGACGTGCGAGCAGTTCATGTCCGAGTTGGCGCGCTCGCGGTCCGCGGCCGGCTCGCAGTCAGTTGCCCCGGTCGGTGTGCTGCGCGCCGCCGACAGCGCGCACCGCCCCGCGCCACTGCCCGCCGGCGTGGTCAACCCGCCACCGCGCACCCGGCCGTTGGCGCGTGTCGCGATCGGCGCGGCAGCGATCGTGGCTGTGCTGACCACGCTGTGGCTGGTCCGAAGCCCGGCGGCGCTGGACGGGTCCGAGACCGTGGCCTCGCAGGCGGGCCCGTCGGCAGCGCAGACGCTGCCCGCAGGAGAGGCCAACGACCCCTCAGTCCGGTGGGAGCAGCGGCTTGAGTCCCGTGCGATCGCCCTGCACGTGACGGCGGAGGGGCTGGTCGCCGTGACCAGGACCGGTGCCGTCCTCGTCGACACGGCGACCGGCGACGTGCGCACCGAGGTGTCCGCCGCGGGACCTCCGGGAGCGGTAGTGACGGGTGGCCGGTTCGTGACGCCCGGGGCCGGCAGCCTGCGCGCGGTCAGCATCGCCGACGGCTCGGTCATGTGGCAGGCGCCGATCGACACGACGTCGGCGACTGTCGGGGGCGACACCGTCTATGCCGTGGGTGACGGTGAGATCCCGCGCCTGGTGGCCACCGACGCCGCGTCCGGTGAGCGGCTGTGGGAGTTTCCGAAGGACGAGGTGGCGTTTCCGGCGGACGCTGCGGTTGCCGCCCGCGACGACTTCGTCTACCTGGCGGACGGCTCGGCGATGTACGGCATCCTGCCCGAGGGTGCGATGGCAGGTGAGGACACGCCGCTGATCACCGCCACCGAAGCTGCCGGTGAGCCGCTGTGCCTGTGGAGACACGAAGTCGGCGAGAAGATGTGGACGTCGTCGTTGCGCGCGACCGAGGACGGCGTGGTCGTGGCGAACCGCGCGGGTACCGTGTGCCTGCGCAGGCACACCGATGGTGAAGCGCTGTGGTGCGTACCCGTCCGTGGCGTCGAGCGGGCCGAGCCGACGATCCATGTCACAAACGGCCGTCTGTTCGTCGTGACGCGCTCGGCGGCGACCGCGATCGACACGACGACCGGTGAGCGCTCGTGGTCCCGCGCAGGGGCGTGGCGCCAGTCGGCTGTCACTGGTGACCGCCTGGTCGTGGTCGACCGGGACGGCGCCATCGCCACGCTGTCGCTGGCCACCGGCTCCGTCGCCCGTCCGGTCGACATCAAGGCGACCAGACCATCGGCGCTGGCGGTCGACGGGGACACGCTCTACGTGGGAGGCCGTGACGGCACGCTGCTGTCCGTGGCGCTGACGACGCCCCAGAGCTGACCGTCTCCAAGGTCCGCGTGACGAGCCGCAACCGACGGCTGCGCTGCTGGTGCCAGCGTCCGGCGCGGCCTACCGTACGCCGATGACACCGTTGCCCCAGGCCGCTGTCGCTGCCGTCGCGGCACGGCTGCGCAACGCCGTCGCGGGGCAGGTCGACACCTCGGTGCGGCGGCGTGCGGAGTACTCCAGCGACGCGTCGAACTACCGGGTCGTGCCCGCCGTCGTCGTGTTCCCGCGCGACATCGACGATGTCCTGGCGACTGTCGACGTCTGCAGGGCCAGCGAGACACCGGTGACCGTCCGAGGTGGCGGCACGTCGGTCGCCGGCAACGCGGTCGGTGCCGGCGTGGTGCTGGACCTCTCGCGGCATCTGGACCGCATCCACCAGATCGACCCTCGGGCGCGTACCGCGGTCGTGGACCCCGGCGTCGTCCTCGACCGCGTGCAGGACGCGGCGAAACCCCATGGCCTGCGGTTCGGACCGGACCCGTCGACCCACGCGCGCTGCACGCTCGGCGGCATGATCGGCAACAACGCGTGTGGAGCGCACACCATCGCGTACGGCCGCACCGCCGACAATGTCCTGGAGCTCGACGTCGTCGACGGTACGGGACGGCGGTTCACCGCCGGATCCGGCCAGTCGGGCATCGACGGTCTCGACGCGCTGGTCGCCGCGCACTTCAAGACCATCCGCACCGAACTGGGGAGGTTCCCGCGGCAGGTCTCGGGCTACGGGCTGGAACACCTGCTCGACCGTGACGAGCGGCCGGGCAGTCTGGCGCGGGCGCTGGTCGGCACAGAGGGCACGTGCGTCGTCGTGCTGCGCGCGACCGTTCGCCTGGTCGAGACTGCGCCGGCCACCGCGCTGACCGTGCTCGGCTTTCCGGACATGGCTTCGGCCGCCGACGCGGTGCCCGCGCTCCTGGGTCTCGGCGCGGTGGCCATCGAAGGCATCGATCGGCGGCTGGTCGACGTCGTCCGCCGGCACCGAGGACGCTCGGCGATACCCGCCGACCTCCCACGCGGCGGCGGATGGTTGTTCGTCGAGACCGCAGGCGCGACCGCTGCCGAGGCGTCCACTGGGGGCCGACGCGTGGCCCGCGCCGCCGACACGTCCGATGTCGCGCTGGTTCCGGGAGGCGAACGCGCCGCCGCGCTGTGGCGCATCCGCGAGGACGGTGCCGGCCTGTCGGGCCGGGCACCCAGCGGTGCGCCCGCGTGGCCGGCCTGGGAGGATGCCGCCGTGCCGCCGGCGGCGCTGGGGGACTACCTGCGCGAGTTCGCGGTGCTGGAGCGCGATCATGGTGTCGACGGCCTGGCGTACGGGCATTTCGGCGACGGCTGCGTGCACGTGCGGCTGGATCTCCCGCTCGCCGATCAGCCGCAGCGGTTGCGCCCGTTTCTGCGGGACGCCGCGATGCTCGTGGCGCGACACGGCGGGTCGTGCTCGGGAGAGCATGGTGACGGTCGGGCGCGGAGTGAGCTGCTGCCGCTGATGTACTCGTCCGACGCGCTGGCGGCATTCGCCGGGTTCAAGCGCTGCTTCGACCCCGACGACCTGCTGAACCCCGGCGTGGTCGTGCGTCCGCGTCCCGTCGATGCCGATCTGCGTCGCCCCGCCGCTCGGCTGATGCCGGCGTCCGGCTTCGCGCTGACCGCCGACGACGGGGATCTGACGACGGCGGTCCACCGCTGCGTGGGGTTGGGAAAGTGCCGCGCCGACACCGGTGCGTCGGGTGGCGTGATGTGTCCGTCATTCCACGCGACGCGGGACGAGAAGGACTCGACGCGTGGACGCGCGAGGGTGTTGCAGGAGATGGCGAACGGCAGGTTGGTCGACCGCGGACCGCGCTCGCCCGAGGTCCACGAAGCGCTCGATCTGTGCCTGTCGTGCAAGGCCTGCAGGTCGGACTGCCCAGCGGGCGTGGACATGGCGACCTACAAAGCAGAGGTCCTGTACCAGTCCTACCGGCGACGGCTGCGGCCGCGCTCGCACTACTCGCTCGGCTGGTTGCCACGCTGGGCACGCCTGGCCTTGCTGGCGCCCCGCGTGGTCAATTCGGTGCTCGGGCACCCGGCGGCCCGGCGCGTGGCCCTGCGCGCCGGGGGCCTGGACCCCCGCCGTGGGGCTCCGAGGTTCGCGACACGGTCGTTGCGACGCTGGTGGGCTCGGCGCCCGGACCGCCCTGTGACCGCGCCGGCAACGCCGGTGGTGCTGTGGGTCGACACCTTCACCGAGGCGTTCGCCCCCGAGATCTTCACCGCGGCGGTCGCAGTGCTCGAAGCTGCCGGATACGACCCGGTCGTCCCACCCCGGGCGTGCTGCGCGCTGACATGGATCAGTACCGGACAGCTTGACGTCGCCCGCCGGCGGCTGCGGCGGCTGCTGGACGTGCTCGGCCCGGCTGCCGACGATGGCATCCCGATCATCGGTCTGGAGCCGTCGTGCACCGCGGTGCTGCGCTCGGACCTGGTCGAGTTGCTGCCGGACGATCCCCGGGCCGAACGCGTTGCCGCCGCCACCCGCACGCTGGCCGAGGCGCTCGAAGACGCCCCCAACGACTGGCAGCCTGCAGGCCTGGACGACGTGGCGCTCATCACGCAACCCCACTGCCACCAGCACGCGGTCACCGGGTTCGCCGCCGACCGCGCGCTGCTCGAGCGCGCAGGTGCGTCCGTCGACGTGCTCGCGGGCTGTTGCGGTCTGGCGGGCAACTTCGGCATGGAGCGCGGTCACTACGAGGTGTCGGTGGCCGTCGCGGGCACCAGCCTGCTGCCCGCGCTCGCCGAGGCGGGCGACGCAGTGTTCGTCGCAGACGGGTTCTCGTGCCGCGTACAGGCCGAGCAGCTGGCGGGTCGCCGAGGGCTGCATCTGGCACAGCTGCTGGCCGGCACGCTGCGCGCCACCTGACAACGCGGCAGCGCCCGCCACCCCAAGGGGCCGTCCCGCCAATTGTGGTCAGCCGGCTCCCCATAGGGGGACTGCTTGCCCACGGCCGCGTGTGCGGCTGCCACCACCCAACGCTAGACTTCGTCCTCAGCCGCAGACCGCATGGTTTCGTGTGACGCGATGAAGAGGCCGTCAGGCCGGCCAGCGCAGGCAGACCCGAGGCCACCGCGCCTCGAGCCCGCCTCCGGCTGCGGAGGCTTTTTCTATTTGTCCGGCGGAGCCGGCCGGCCACCTGCCCGAGGAGCGCGTCCATGCCACGAGCCGACAAGGTCGCCGCAGTCGACGACATGTCACGGAACCTGGCTGACTCGACAGCCACGGTGCTCACCGAGTACCGCGGCCTGTCGGTCGACGACCTCGCCGAGCTACGGGCGCGGCTACGCGAGAGCGACGCTACCTACCGCGTGGTCAAGAACACCCTGACGCGATTGGCGGCCAGGGACGCGGGGGTGGACATACCCGACGAGTACCTGATCGGTCCGACCGCCGTCACGTTCTGCGCCGGCGATCCGGTGGCGGCGGCCAAGGTGCTGCGGGCGTTCTCACGCCAGCATCCCGCGCTGGTCATCAAGGGCGGCGTGCTCGACGGCCGGATGCTGGACGCCGCCGAGACGACGCAGCTCGCCGACCTCGAGTCGCGTGAGGAGCTGCTGGCCAGGCTGGCCGGCATGATGCAGTCGATCGTTGCGAAGCCGGCGCGGTTGGCCCAGGCGAACCTGACCAAGTTCGCCAGGCTGCTCGCCGCGCTCCAGGAGAAGCGCCAAGCCGAGCCACAGCCCCCCGCGACGCAGACCGACGCAACCACCGACGGCCAGGCCGCCGACAGCGCTGGCGCGCAGGACGCGACCGCAGCGGGCGGGGAGGCCGCCGACAGCGACGGGGCACAGGACGCGACCGCAGCGGGCGGGGAGGCCGCCGACAGCGACGGGGCACAGGACGCGACCGCAGCGGGCGGGGAGGCCGCCGACAGCGACGCGGCCGATGCCGTGGACGTCGGAGCCGCTGAGACCGCCGAATCGACTCCCGCCGCCGACGCAACGGCAACGGACACCGCCCCGTCCGCCGACGACTAGGCCGCACGAGCTGCCAGCCATACCGAACACCGCACTGAACTTGCGACGCCCGACCAGGCTCGGCGTCGACAGTGAGATCGACTAGGAGCACACCATGGCAAACCTGTCCACCGCCGACCTGCTCGACGCGTTCAAGCAGATGACGCTGCTCGAGCTGTCCGACTTCGTCAAGCAGTTCGAAGAGGAGTTCGACGTCACCGCCGCCGCACCAGTCGCCGTAGCGGCGCCCGGCGCTGGCGCCGCCGCCGGCGAGGAAGCCGCCGCCGAGGAGCAGACGAGCTTCGACGTCGTCCTGACGGGAGCCGGCGAGAAGAAGATCCAGGTCATCAAGGAGGTGCGTTCGCTGACCAGTCTCGGGCTCAAGGAGGCCAAAGAGCTGGTCGACAGCGCACCGAAGCCGGTGCTCGAGGGTGTCGAGCGGGAACAGGCCGATGCCGCCAAGGACGCGCTCGAGGGTGTCGGCGCGTCGGTCGAGATCAAGTAGCCGGCCGACGCATGACGTGTCCGCCGCAGCACCTGAGGCGGCGGCACGTGACGGGACGAGACGATCGTCGTTGACGTATGGGTCCGGTGATGGCAGGCTAGCCTCACGAAACGGGCCCACTGCGCGGAGTGCTGCGTGTCGGCCGACATAACCACATCACCTGCAGCAGATGACAGCAGTGTAGACCCGAGCTACACTGCACTTTCGCGCGTTCTTTCAGTGACCCCTTGTTCGGGGAGCAGCGGGTTGCGCCAGGTTCGGTAACGCCAGACGGGTCTTCGTCTGGCGTCCATTGACGTTCTTTGCAAGGAGCACGCCTTGTCGACTACCGATCTGCTCGAAGGCCCAACCGTTACCGCCAATGGGCACTTTGACACAGGACGGCTGTCGTTCGCGAAACTCAAGGAGCCACTGCCCGTCGACCAGCTCGATCTCGTGGCGATCCAGAGTTCGTCGTTCGACTGGCTGCGCGACCACGGCCTGCAGGAGATCTTCAACGAGATCTCGCCCATCGAGGACTTCACCGGCCAGATGGCGCTGTCGTTCTCGGACCACCGCTTCGAGACCCCCAAGTACTCCGTCGACGAGTGCAAGGAGAAAGACCTCACCTACGCGGCGCCGCTGTTCGTGACCGCCGAGTTCGTCAACCGGACCACCGGAGAGATCAAGTCCCAGACGGTCTTCATGGGCGACTTCCCGATGATGACCGAGGGTGGCACGTTCATCATCAACGGCACCGAGCGCGTGGTCGTCAGCCAGCTGGTGCGCTCACCCGGCGTCTACTTCGACACCGCGATCGACAAGACGACGGGCCGCGACGTCTTCGGGTGCAAGGTCATCCCGTCGCGCGGGGCGTGGCTCGAGTTCGAAGTCGACAAGCGCGGCTACGTGGGCGTGCGTGTCGACCGCAAGCGCAAGCAGCAGGTCACCGTGCTGTTCCGTGCATTGCGCGGCATCGTCTTCAACGGCGAGATCGGCGAGTACGAGCTCGCACCCCGCGAGGTGCTCGAGGAGCCGGTGCCCGACGACGAGATCCTCGACTGGTTCGAAGGCTCCGAGCTGATCGAGCACACGCTTGGGCGCGACAGCATCAGCACGCCCAGCGAGGCGCTCCAGGACATCTACCGCAAGCTGCGTCCGGGCGAGCCGCCGACCGCCGAGTCAGCCGGCGCGCTGCTGATCAACCTGTTCTTCAACGCCAAGCGCTATGACATGGCCAGAGTCGGTCGCTACAAGGTGAACAAGAAGATCGGCGAGGAGCAGGTTCGTCTCGGCCTGGTCGAGTTGGACGACGCCAAGCCATTGGCCGGCATGGAGGCGCCGACACCGCTGGAGGCAGCTGCGAAGGAGGCGACGGACCACCGGTCGGTCGCGTTCGCCGCTGGAGAAGCGCGCCCGCCGGCGTTCGGCATGACGCTGACCAAGGAGGACGTGCTCGCGACGATGTCGTACCTCGTCCGCCTGGCAGACAACGAGCCTGGCTACGACACCGACGACATCGACCACTTCGGCAACCGCCGGCTGCGCAGCGTCGGGGAGCTGATTCAGAACCAGGTGCGGATCGGGCTGTCCCGCATGGAGCGGGTGGTCCGTGAGCGGATGACGACCCAGGACGTCGAAGCCATCACGCCGCAGACCCTGATCAACATCCGCCCCGTCGTGGCCGCCATCAAGGAGTTCTTCGGCGCGAGTCAGCTGTCGCAGTTCATGGACCAGACCAACCCGCTCAGCGGTCTCACGCACAAACGGCGGCTGTCCGCGCTCGGCCCGGGTGGTCTGTCGCGCGAGCGCGCCGGGTTCGAGGTCCGCGACGTGCACACCTCCCACTACGGGCGGATGTGCCCGATCGAGACGCCGGAGGGGCCGAACATCGGTCTGATCGGCTCGCTGGCCACCTACGCCCGCATCAACGAGTTCGGCTTCGTCGAGACGCCGTACCGCCGGGTCGTCGACGGCGTGGTCACCGACCGGATCGACTACCTGACAGCCGACGAGGAGGATCGCCAGATCATCGCGCAGGCCAACGCCGCACTCGCCGATGACGGCGCCTTCAGCGCAGACCGCGTGCTGTGCCGCACGAAGGCGGGTGAGGTCCGCGAGGTCCCGCCCGACGAGGTCACCTACATGGACGTGTCGCCACGCCAGATCGTGTCGGTCGCGGCGGCGATGATCCCGTTCCTCGAGCACGACGATGCCAACCGGGCGCTCATGGGTACCAACATGCAGCGCCAGGCGGTGCCGTTGCTGACCAGCCATGCGCCCTACATCGGCACGGGCCTGGAGGCCAAAGCCGCGCGTGACGCCGGCGACGTGGTCGTCGCCGACAGCAACGGCATCGTGGTCGAGGTCGCAGCTGACCGCATCATCATCAAGTCGCTCGACGACGACCGGCTCGAGAAGCACTTCCTCCGCAAGTTCGAGCGAACGAATCAGGGCACGTGCTACAACCAGCGCCCGATCGTGGAGGAGGGCGACGAGGTCGCGGCCGGGCAGGTCATCGCCGACGGTCCGTGCACCGACACCGGCGAGATGGCGCTGGGCGCCAACCTGCTGGTCGCCTTCATGTCCTGGGAGGGCTTCAACTTCGAGGACGCGATCATCCTGTCGGAGCGTCTGGTCAAAGACGACGTGTTGACCTCGATCCACATCGAGGAGCACGAGGTCGATGCGCGCGACACAAAGCTCGGAGCCGAGGAGATCACCCGCGACATCCCCAACGTGGGGGAGGAGGTGCTGGCCAACCTCGACGAGCGCGGGATCATCCGCATCGGCGCGGAGGTCAACCCCGGCGACGTCCTGGTCGGCAAGGTCACCCCGAAGGGCGAGACCGAGCTGACCCCCGAGGAGCGCCTGCTGCGCGCGATCTTTGGTGAGAAGGCGCGCGAGGTGCGCGACACCTCGCTCAAGGTGCCGCACGGTGAGAACGGCCGCGTCATCGGCGTGCGCACCTTCTCCCGCGATGCGGGCGACGAGATGCCCCCCGGCGTCAACGAGTTGGTCCGGGTGTACGTGGCCCAGAAGCGCAAGATCTCGGACGGTGACAAGCTGGCCGGCCGGCACGGCAACAAAGGCGTGATCGCGAAGATCCTGCCCGTCGAGGACATGCCCTTCCTCGCGGACGGCACCCCGGTCGACATCGTGCTGAACCCGCTGGGCGTGCCGAGCCGCATGAACGTCGGGCAGGTGCTCGAGACCCACCTCGGGTGGGTCGCCGCCCACGGCTGGGACTTCGGTGAACGGCCCGAATGGTTCGACGAGGTCGGTTGGTCCGACGAGCTGCTCGATTCACCCGGTGGTCAGCGGTTGGCGACGCCGGTGTTCGACGGCGCACGCGAAACGGAGCTGGCGTCGCTGCTCGCGAACGCGCGGCCCAACCGGGACGGCGACACGCTGGTCGACGCGTCCGGCAAGGCCGATGTCTTCGACGGTCGCACCGGCGAGCCGATCGACGCGCGGATCGCCGTCGGCTACATGTACGTGCTCAAGCTGCTGCACCTGGTCGACGACAAGATCCACGCACGCTCGACCGGTCCGTACTCGATGATCACCCAGCAGCCGCTGGGTGGGAAGGCGCAGTTCGGGGGGCAGCGCTTCGGTGAGATGGAGGTCTGGGCGCTCGAGGCGTACGGCGCGGCCTATGCGTTGCAGGAGCTGCTGACCGTCAAGTCCGACGACGTGCTGGGTCGCGTGAAGGTCTACGAGGCCATCGTCAAGGGCGAGAACATCCCCGAGCCGGGCATACCGGAGTCGTTCAAGGTCCTCGTCAAGGAGATGCAGTCGTTGTGCCTGAACGTGGAGGTCATGTCTGCCGAGGGCAGCCAGATCGAGTTCCGTGACTCCGACGACGACGCCTTCCGCGCAGCCGAGGAACTAGGCATCGACCTGTCCCGCCCCGAACGATATGGGGATGAGTTCAGCCTTGGCGGCTGACCGCGGTGGACCCTGCGCCTGCTCCGGCTCGCGCAGGGACCCCGGTCCTCGCCTGAGGCTCGGACCACCCCGAGGTCGCCTCCGCAGGCGCAGGGCCCACCGCTCCCGTTCCACCCAGCACCGTATTCGACAGCCCGGAGTGCACGCCGGGGCCGGTCGATCAAGAAAGAGAGAGCAATAGATGCTCGACGTCAACAACTTTGATGAGCTGCGCATCAGCCTGGCCACGCAGGACCAGGTGCGCATGTGGTCCAACGGTGAGGTCAAGAAGCCCGAGACCATCAACTACCGCACGCTCAAGCCCGAGAAGGACGGTCTGTTCTGCGAGAAGATCTTCGGGCCCCAGCGCGACTGGGAGTGCTACTGCGGCAAGTACAAGCGTGTGCGCTTCAAGGGCATCATCTGCGAGCGCTGCGGCGTCGAGGTCACGCGTTCGAAGGTGCGCCGCGAGCGCATGGGCCACATCGAGCTGGCGGCGCCGGTCACCCACATCTGGTACTTCAAGGGCGTCCCGTCGCGTCTCGGGTACCTGCTCGACCTCGCCCCCAAGGACCTCGAGAAGGTCATCTACTTCGCGGCCTACATCATCACGTCGGTCGATGACGAGAAGCGCCACGACGACCTGTCGACGCTCGAGAAGGAGATCGCGGCCGAGAAGAAGCAGATCGAGCACGATCTCGCCGTCGACCGCGAGCAGATGCTGTCCGAGCTCGAAACCGAGCTGGCCGAGCTCGAAGAGTCGGGTGCGCGCGCGGATGTCGTGCGGCGCAAGCGCAAAGAGCTCGAGAAGGGCATCCGCCAGGTCACCGAGGCGGCCGAGGACCGCATCGAGCGGCTCGACGAGGTGCTCGACACGTTTCGCACGATGGCGCCCAAGCAGCTGGTCAGCGACGAGCTGCTGTACCGCGAGCTGCGCGACCGCTTCGAGGACTACTTCACCGGCGGCATGGGCGCCGAGGCCATCCGCGACCTGCTGGCCTCGGTCGACTTCGACGCCGAGGCCGAACACCTGCGCGAGGTGCTGTCGAACGAGGCCGAGAAGCTGCGCGCCGGCAAGCGCAAGTCGCGGTCCCAGAAGGCGACGCGTGCCGTCAAGCGGTTGAAGGTCGTCGAGGCGTTCCGCCAGACGAGCAACGACCCCACGGCGATGGTGCTCAAGGCCGTGCCGGTCATCCCACCGGACCTGCGCCCGATGGTGCAGCTCGACGGCGGCCGGTTCGCGACCAGTGACCTCAATGACCTGTACCGCCGCGTGATCAACCGCAACAACCGCCTCAAGCGGCTGTTGGACCTCGGCGCACCCGAGATCATCGTCAACAACGAGAAGCGGATGCTGCAGGAGGCCGTCGACGCGCTGTTCGACAACGGGCGCCGCGGCCGGCCGGTCACGGGTCCCGGCAACCGTCCGCTCAAGTCGATCTCGGACATGCTCAAGGGTAAGCAGGGCCGGTTCCGCCAGAACCTGCTGGGCAAGCGCGTTGACTACTCGGGCCGGTCGGTCATCGTGGTCGGCCCCGAGCTCAGCCTGCACGAGTGCGGTCTGCCCAAGCAGATGGCCCTTGAGCTGTTCAAGCCATTCGTGATGAAACGGCTCGTTGACCTGAACTACGCGCAGAACATCAAGAGCGCGAAGCGCATGGTCGAACGCGCCCGCCCGCAGGTGTGGGACGTGCTCGAGGAGGTCATCAACGACCATCCGGTCCTGTTGAACCGGGCGCCGACGCTGCATCGCCTTGGCATCCAGGCCTTCGTGCCGAAGCTGGTCGAGGGCAAGGCGATCCAGATCCACCCTCTGGTGTGCAAGGCGTTCAACGCCGACTTCGACGGCGATCAGATGGCCGTCCACCTGCCGCTGTCGTCCGAGGCGCAGGCAGAAGCCCGCATCCTCATGCTGAGCAGCAACAACATCCTGTCGCCGGCCGACGGCCGGCCGCTGGCGACCGCCAGCCAGGACATGGTGCTCGGGTGCTACTACCTGACGTACGCCGAGGACTCGGAGGAGGGCAACCAGGCCAGGGAGGATCTCGCTGGCCAGATCCGCAGCGGTGACCGCCGGGTGCAGTCGTTCACCGGCGCCGCCGAGATCGTGATGGCGCTCGACGCCGGCGACGTGGGTCTGCAGGAGTGGGTCGTCGTGCGGCTGCGGGACAAGGCCTTCGACGCCGGCGACGTCTTCGACGACGTCGACCCCGACCAGGTCCACGACGGCGTCGTGCGATCCGAACGGGGTGTGCGGGTCGTGACGACGCCCGGCCGTGTGCTGTTCAACGAGGTCCTGCCGGCGTCGGTGCCGTTCGTCAACGCGCTGGTCGGCTCCAAGCAGCTGGCGGACCTGATCAACCAGTGCGCGGACAACCTGACCCGAGCAGAGACCGCGATCGTGCTGGACCGGTTGAAGGAGACCGGCTTCCGGTACGCAACCCGCGCTGGTGTGACGGTGTCGATCTCCGATGTCGACACGCCGTCGGAGAAGGCCGAGATCATCGCCGAGCACGACGAGCTGGCCGCCAAGGTCGAGAAGCAGTTCAGCAAGGGCATCATCACCGTCGACGAGCGCAAGCAGGAGATGGTCGACATCTGGACCGAGGCGACCAACCAGGTCGCCAAGGCGATGGAGGCCAACTTCGACCGCCTCAACCCCTTCTACATGATGGCGAACTCCGGCGCCCGCGGGAACATGACCCAGCTGCGCCAGATCGCCGGCATGCGCGGACAGGTGGCCAACCCACGTGGTGAGGTCATCGAGCGACCGATCAAGTCGAACTTCCGTGAGGGCCTGTCGGTGCTCGAGTACTTCATCGCCACGCACGGCGCCCGCAAGGGGCTGGCCGACACGGCGCTGCGGACGGCCGACTCGGGCTACCTGACCCGCCGGCTGGTCGACATCGCGCAGGACCTGATCGTCCGCGAGGACGACTGCGGCACCGAACGCGGCATTCCCGTCATCGTCGGCGAGCGCGACTCGCAGACGCTTTTCGGCCGCATGCTGGCCTCCGACGTGTACGTCCCGGGCACCGAGACGCTCCTGCTGGAGCGCGGCACCGAGATCACCGACGAGGAGGTCCGGCTGCTGCGTCGGGTCCTGCGTGATGGCAAGGATCCCGAGACCGGCGAACCGCTCGACCACGAGCCGACGACCGCCGAGAAGACCGTGCGCGTGCGGACCGTGCTCAACTGCGAGGCGCAGCTGGGCGTCTGTGTCGTGTGTTACGGCCGAGCGCTCGCCGAGGGTCAGAAGGTGCAGATCGGTGAGGCGGTCGGCATCATCGCGGCGCAGTCGATCGGCGAGCCCGGCACGCAGCTCACGATGCGCACGTTCCACACCGGTGGTGTCGCGGGTGAGGACATCACCCACGGTCTGCCACGTGTCGTCGAGCTGTTCGAGGCGCGTAGCCCGAAGGGCAAGGCCGAGATCGCGACGCTGACCGGAACCGTGTCGGTTGAGGAGACCGACAAGGGGATCAAGATCACCGTTGACGACGGTGACGAGCAGGCGTCGGTGACCGTGTCGCGCCGTGCGCGCCTGCGGGTCGGCGAAGGCGACCACGTCACCGCCGGCGAGATGCTGACCGAGGGCTCGATCGATCCCCACGAGATGCTGGAGGTCCGCGGTGCCCGCGAGGTGCAGCAGCTGCTGGTGCGGGAGGTGCAGCAGGTGTACCGCTCGCAGGGTGTGTCGATCCACGACAAGCACATCGAGCTGATCGTCCGTCAGATGCTGCGGCGTGTCAGCGTCGTGGAGCCGGGAGACACCGAGTTCCTGCCCGGAGAGCTGGTGGACCGTCAGCGTTTCGCGGAAGCCAACCGTGCGATGCTCGACGAGGGCAATCAGCCGGCCAACGGCCGCCAGATCCTGATGGGGATCACCAAGGCGTCGCTGGCAACCGACTCGTGGCTGTCGGCGGCGTCGTTCCAGGAGACGACCCGCGTGCTGACCGAGGCCGCGATCGAAGGCAGGAGTGACTCGCTGGTCGGGCTCAAGGAGAACGTGATCATCGGCAAGCTGATCCCGGCCGGCACAGGGCTCAAGCGCTACCGCTCGGTGCGACCACTGCCGACCGAGGTGCCCGAGCAGGTCATGACGACCGAGTTGCTCGACCAGTTCGGCGACACCGAGTACTACGAGGCCGACGAGGGCTGGACGATGGGGGAGGGCGCCTACTAGCCGCCGGCTCCGCAACCGGTCGCGGCGCGGCGCATCCGTCTTCGAGCTCCAGCAGGGACCCCGGCCTCGCCAGAGGCTCGGACACCCCGAGTCGCTCTCCGACGGATGCGCCGCGCCGCCTGCGTGCTGGCGGTCAGTAGGCGCGCGCAGAGAGGTGGTGGGCTCGGCCACCCTGAGTCATCTGCGCAGCAGCGGCGGGCGCCGTTCTGTGTCCGCGGCCAGTGACGCGGCAGGGAAGTGGTGGCGAGGGTCGAGCGCCGCGTGGTCGTGTCGGCGGGGCGGGTCCACGAGTGCCCGGGCCGGGGAACCTCCCGGGCCCGGCGATCGTCCTACGATCACGCCCGTCACCGATCCCCGGGAGGCCGACCGTGCGAACGCCCGCTGTCATCATCACGCTGCTCGCGCTCGCGCTGGCGCTCGCGAGCTGCTCCTCAGCCGCGACCGAAGGCGAAGCGGCCGCGACTGGCGACGGAGACAGTGCCGCCGAGCCGGCCGTCGAGGTGGCACCGCAGGCGGTGGGTGCCGACGATGCGATCGCAAGCAGCGGTGAGGTCGCTGCCGTGACCGCCGGCGAGACGAGCGGGGTCTCGTCCGGCATCACCGTCGGCGGGGCGGGTCAGGCGAGCGGGGCGCCCGACGTCGTGCGGGTCACCGTCGGCGTCCGCGTCGTGCGGCAGACCGTGGATGAGGCGCTCGACGCGGCGAATGCCGCGACCGAGCGGGTGTTGTCCACGCTCGACGACACCGGCATCGCGGCCGAGGACCGGCAGACACGCGACTTCTCGATCTTCCCCGAGTACGGCGGCGAGAGCCGCGACGGGCCTCCGCGGATCACTGGATACGCGGTGTCGAACCTCGTCGAGGTGAAGGTCCGCGAGATCGACCGGGTCGGTGCGATCCTCACCGCGATCGCCGACGCCGGCGGCGACGACATCCAGATCCAGGGCGTCAGCTTCGCGCTGGAGGACGACGGTGAGCAGATCGCGGCCGCGCGCCGGGCAGCGTTCGCTGACGCCCGGGACCGCGCGGAGCAGTACGCCGATCTCGCCGGCGTGTCGCTCGGCGGGTTGATCGGCATCACGGACGTGACCGTGTCGAGCCCTCGTCCGGTCGAGACGCTCGGGGCCGAGGCCGCCACCGCCGACGTCGCGGTGCCGATCGAACCCGGCACGCAGCAGGTGACGGTGCGGGTCAACGTCCGTTGGGCGCTCGAGAACTGAGGCGGGTCGTCCGTCGCGGCGTCGGCTTGCGCGGCGCGGCTCGCCGTGCCAACGCTGCGTAGGCGGGCGGTACGATCTTGGCATGGTCGGACCGCAACTCGACTTGATGCCGGGTGAACGGATGGTGCTCCACTCCCATCCGCACTGGTGGTACTTCTGGAAGCAGGTGGCCGCCGGCATCGGCGTGGCCGCCCTCTTCGTGCTGCGGAGCATGACTGGCGGCACGGTGTCGACCGCGCTGGGCTGGCTGACGCTCGCCGCCTTCGTCGTGTGGCTCGGCAACACCGTCTACGAGTTCGTTCGATGGCAGACGACCAGGTTCGCCGTCACCAGCGAACGGGTGGCCTACCAGAGCGGCGTCTTTCGTCGACGCGGCGTCTCGATCCCGCTCAACCGCATCAACAACGTCAACTTCGATCAGAGTCTGATCGCCAGGCTGCTCAACAACGGCATCGTCACCATCGAGTCGGCGGGCGAGACCGGGGACTCGGTCTTCGAGAACATCCCAGATCCCGAGCAGGTCCGCAGCATCATCTTCCAGCAGGTGGCTGCCGACGAGGAAGCCGACTCCCATCGGGATGCGGAGGCGATCGCCGACGTCATGCAACGGCACGCCCCAGCCGCCACGTCCGCTGCGCCGTCGGCGGAGGAGCGACTGCACCAGCTCGACGAGTTGAAGGCGAAGGGCCTGGTGACCGATGATGAGTTCACCCGCAAGCGCGCCCAGATCCTCGACGAGCTCTGAGGGTACGTTTGGGCGCCGGGCGAATGGCCGCACGCCACATGCGATCCTTGGTGCATGCGCATCGGTGGGCACCTGCCGTCGAAGGATCCGCTCACCGCAGCGGACCGCCTCGGCCTCGACCTCTTCCAGATCCACGTGTCCTCACCGCGGACCTGGCAGGCGCCACGACGACGGCCGGACGCGGCTGCGCTGGCTGCGTCGGGGCGCGTGGTGGCTGTGCACGCACCGTATCTGTGCAACCCGGCAAGCGCTGACCCACAAGTCCGTGAGCGGACAGGGGTGCTGCTGCAGCAGACCATCGACGCAGCCGCCACCGTCGGTGCACGCGGCGTGGTCGTGCATGCGGGGCAGGCCGGTGTGGACGGCACCATTGCGGCCGGCATCGAGCGCTGGACGGGGCTGCTGCGGCGCCTGCGCGGCGATGTGCCCTTGCTGATCGAGAACACCGCGTCCGGACGGGCATCGCTCGGACGTCATCTGGACAGCATCGCCGCGCTGTTCAGCGCGCTGCGGTCGTGCGATCGCTCGATGTCGGTCGGTGCGTGCCTGGACACGGCGCATGCCTTCGCGGCCGACCCTGCCGCCGAGAAGGATCCGGGCGGCTGGGTCGAGCAGTTCGTCGCTGCGACCGGCGCGGTGGACCTGATTCACGTCAACGACTCGGCCTCGCCCTCGGGCTCCGGACGCGACCGTCACGCCAACCTCGGCGCCGGCGTCATGGGGCTGGCGTGCATCGCCGAGATGATCGCGGCGGCGGGCGCGCCGGCTGCCGTGCTCGAGACGCCCGGCTACGACGAGCGTCGCGCCCAGGACGTCGAGATCCTGCGCTACCTGGCCGCGACGGCCGCGTAGCGGGCGAGCGGCGCGGACCGCGCGCTGTCGGCGTCAGAGCCCGCTGCCCGCACGCGACGCGTCGTCAGGCGCCGTGGGATGGTCGCAGGCGCCCGGACACGTCTTCGCGGGGTGACGGTTGACCGTCGACGTCGAGCTGGCCGTCGTGTTCTTCCTGCGCCGTGCGCTGTCGGGCCGTGACCAGTGTGATGATGCCGATCGCCAGCCAGACCACGTTGATGCTGACTGACGGCCACGCCTCGTGCGCCAGTGAATTCACCCCGATGAGCAGGCTGCCCACGACGTTCAGTGTCTGGTACGACGACGCCTGCCCGGACAACCTGCCGCGTGACAGCAGCACATACGCGCAAAGGAGCACACCGGCGGCGCACCACCCGGCGATTTCGATGACGGTTTCCATTGCTGACTCCGTTGCCGTTTCGTCCGGCGATTGCGTCGGCCAGCATGACCGCTTGTGCAAACGATCACATGTGCAATGTTGTTGCGATTCGTTGTAGCATCGCTACATGATCACCCTTGATCCCCGGCGTCTTCTCGTGCTGGCGGCGGTTTCTGACCGTGGGGGTGTGGTCGCTGCAGCCGATGCGCTGCACCTGACCCCCTCCGCGGTCTCACAGCAGCTCGTGCGCCTGGAGCGCGAAGCCGGCGTCGCCCTCGTCGACCGTTCCCGACGCCAGGCCAGACTCACCGTGGCCGGTGAGCAGCTCGCGGACCACGGACGGCGGATCGCCAACGAACTGCTCGCCGCCGAGGCCGACGTCGGCGAGTGGACCGGCGGTTCGGGCAGCACGCTGACCGTGGCGGGGTTCTCGACGATCATCAAACGTCTCGTCGTGCCGGTCATCGCACAGCTGGACGTGGGCCACCAGATCGCTGTGCGCGTCGTCGAACGCGATCGCCGGCCGGCGATCGCAGACCTGCATGCCGGTGAGGTCGATGTCGTGCTGGCGGAGATGACGGTCGTCGGCTCGCCATCGAGCGAGGCGCCGGCGTCGCGCGTCGACGGTGAGACATCGGCAGGCGCTCGCCTGCGCACGGCGCTGGTTCTCGAGGACGCGTACCGCATCGCGGTGCCGGCCGACTGGCCGGCGTTGGAGTGGCTCGAGCAGAGGGTGATCGTCGACGAGCTCACGCGCCGCCCGTGGGTCACGTGGACCCGTGGATCCGCCAGCCACGACGCGATGGCGGGGCTGACGACCGCGTGGGAGTTCGCACCGCGGATACACCACGAGTGCAGTGAGTTCTCGAGCGTTGTCAGTCTGGTCTCGGCAGGCCTGGGCGCCGCAGTCGTCCCACAGCTGGCATGGGCCGACGCCGCAGACCGGACGCTGCTACTCGACAACAACGACGTCGAGGCCGCGGCGGGCGCCGACACCGGCCTGGGTGTGCGGCGGATCGCCGCGTTCGTGCGGGCCACGCCCCGCCGTGTTCCGGCCATCGAGCTGTTCCTGGCGGCGCTGCGCCGGGCAGCCGAAGCCGAAGAGATCCTCGTTCGCAGTTCGTGACGCGCACGGTCGGACAGGGATCGGCACGCCTCGCCGGACTCGCTTCGGTGGGCCGTCGTCGGATCACGAGGCCCGCCGCGCGCCGCTGCTAGGGTGCCGAGTCCGTCCGCCACGCGCGAGGTGCACAACCACACGATGACCCGCTCCGTTCGGCTCCGCCCCTGGCAGGCACGGGCGTTGGACCGGTTCGTCGAAGGCGGCGCCGACTTCCTCGCCGTCGCGACCCCGGGTGCGGGCAAGACGACGTTTGCTCTGGCGGCCGCGCTGTCCGAGCTCGCCAGCGACCCGCACCGGCGTGTGCTCGTCGTCGCCCCGACCGCGCACCTGAAGACGCAGTGGGCCGAGGCCGCGGCGAGTTTCGACCTGCACCTGGACTCCGAGTGGTCACCGGCGGCCGGGTTTCTTCCAGCCGACATGCACGGTGTTGTCATCACCTATCAGCAGGTGGCGCTGTCGGCGGCAGCGGTGTCACGCCTCGCACGGAATGCGTTCGTCATCCTCGACGAGATCCATCACGCCGGCGACGAACGATCCTGGGGTGACGGGCTGCAGATCGCGTTCGCCCACGCCGGGCGCCGGCTCTGCATGTCGGGTACGCCGTTTCGTTCCGACACGAACGCGATTCCGTACGTGCGCTACGCGGGTGACGTTGCGGCGCCCGACTTCGAGTACGGCTATGGCGAGGCGCTCGTTGACGGCAAGGTGGTGCGCCCGGTGTTCTTCCCGCGCACGGATGGGCGCATGGAATGGACCGGCGCGGACGGGCTCGTGCGATCGGCGACCTTTGCCGATCGGTTGGACGCGACAGCGTCGAGCCAGCGCCTCCGGACGGCGTTGTCGCTGTATGGGGAGTGGCTGCCGGCGGTGCTCGATACGGCGCACGCACGGCTGTGTCAGATCCGACAGGATCAACAGCCAGACGCCGGGGGACTGGTCATCGCCACCGACCAGGAGCATGCTCGTGGGATCGCCGCACTGCTGCGCGCACGTCACGGTGTCGAGGCGGCGGTGGCGACCTCGGAGGATCCGCGCGCGTCGGCGCGCATCACGACGTTCGCCGCCGGCGACAGTCAGTGGTTGGTGGCCGTGCGGATGGTGTCCGAAGGCGTTGACATCCCGCGGCTGCGGGTCGGCGTATACGCCACGACCACGACGACCGAGTTGTTCTTCCGTCAGGCGGTCGGACGGTTCGTCCGCTGGCGACGGGGGATGCCGCGGCAGCAGGCCTACCTGTTCCTGCCCGACGACCACCGACTACGCCGGTGGGCGGCTCAGATCACCGAGCAGCGACGTCACAGTCTGCGACGCCGTGAGGACGATCACGACGAGCACGAGGCGCCGATCGAGCAGGCAGCTTCCCAGCAGCGTGACCAACTGTCGCTGTTCGCCGCGATCTCGGCCACACCGCTGGGGCCACCCGCCGAGAGCTCGCCGGCCTTCGACGTCGTGGCGGTCGAGCCCGATCCCGGCGACGACGGAACACTTCCGGTCACACTCGCACCACCGCCCCCGCTGTCGGGGCGCGAGTCGGCCGGCGTGTCAGCGGGACCGCAGAGCCGGCAGGCGCACAAGCGCAGGCTGCGCGACCAGAACACGTCCAGGGTCCGCAGCCTCGCCCGGCTGACGGGACTGACGTACTCCAAGATCAACCTCGACCTCAATCGCCAGGTCGGCATCCGCCGTATCGGTGAGGCGACGGTCGACCAGTTGGAGCGCCGCCTCCGCCACGCGGACGACTGGTTGCGCCGGCTGTGACCGGCGACGCACCCTCTGCGCGCGGAGCGGTACGTCTGAGCCGTCGCGGCTCTCTGCGCTACGCTGCGGGCAGACCACGCGCGGCGCGGTGGGGGAGACCACCATGATCATCACGACCACCTCGGTGCTGCCAGACCATCGGATCGACGAGTATCTGGGTATCGTTACTGGCGAGGCGATCCTGGGCGCGAACGTCTTCAAGGACTTCTTCGCCGGGATCCGCGACATCGTCGGCGGCCGCTCGGGGGCCTACGAGCGGGAACTGGGCAAGGCCCGCAAGATCGCGTTGCAGGAGATGGAACGTGAGGCCGCCGAGCGGGGGGCGAACGCGGTTGTCGGCGTCGACATCGACTACGAGACCATCCAGACGGGCAACGGCTCGATGCTGATGGTCACCACCAGCGGGACCGCCGTGGTCGTCGGATGAGCAGCGCGGTCGCATTCGCGGGGTGCAGATCCGCCGGCCCGGGGAGCGCTGCGCCCTAACGGTCTCGTCCGCCAGGTCAATCGTCATGCGGCGATCAGGCTGCTGACGACCCCGTCATCAGGGGACGATCGAGCCGTCCTCGCTGTGCGTATGCCCTTCCAGGGCGACAAGTCGCTTGCTCTGGGTGTCGTTGCGGGCCTCCGCGCGGTACAGCCCCGGATTGGCCCAGGCGACGGTCGCGAGCCGTGCGAGGAACCCGGCCGGTGCGGAGTTGCCGCCGCCGCGGTAGCCGAGCTGTTGCTTGGCCCAGGCGACCGCTGTGACCGTCTTCGCGCCGTAGTTCTCATCGGCCTTGAGCCGGTACCAACCAGGTTGCCTGACCGGCTCTTCCCTGGTGGTGCCGATGCGGCCGTGCTCACGCAGGGTCCACACCAGACGGTTGAGGTCCTGCTGTAGCTCGCCGACTTCGTTGCCGGCGTCGCCTGTGCGCAGCATGTCATCATCTCCCGTTGGCGGGGCGGTGCGGATGCGGCCGATACGCGGGTAGGTGCGATTGCCGGGGCAGCTCTTCGCCGCGTGGTCGCGGTGTCCCGTCAGTCGAAACGGCGTCGCGAGAGCGCCGCGCGCCACCGCAATCGCCCGGAGGTCAGAGGCCGCGCGCCACGCCGCTTCAGTCGGCTGGGCCGCGTCGCCGTCATTGCCGAAGCAGAAGGCGATCGAGACAGAGTTGTATCCGGCGGTGTGCACGCCCGTCCGGCCCCAGCCGACGCCCTCGTAGATCCGCCCGGAGTCGAAGACCACCCATTGGTAGCCCGGCGCAGCCGACCATCCCTTTGAGGCGTGATAGGCCTCGACGCCGCGCATCACGCTGCGCTCGGTGGCACGGGAAGCCGACGCGGGAACATCGGGTCGCCAGAAGTGGTGGACGATGAGCTGACGGACGCGACCCATCGGCCGACCGGTCCGGCCCGTCCGCGCGCCCCAGCCGCGCCGGGTGGTGATGTCCAGCGCCATTCAGGACCGCACCGCGGTCGGGTTGGCGGCGAGCCATGCACGGGTACGCCGCACGACCTCTTCGTCTCCCGCAGCGACGCGATCCTCTGCGTCCGCCACCTCTCCGAAGTCGGCCAGCCCGCCCAGCGCGGCCGCTACGTCCAGGTCGGCCTCCAGTGTCGACAGGTCGTACTCCGGCGGCCGGCTGTCGTGTGTCACGAGCTCCGGCTCGGCGCTGCTCATCTATGCGCCTCCCGTTCGGCGGTATGCGGTGTGGGGACGACCCCGATGGTAACTGCTGTGCTCACACAACCACACCCGCGCCGTGGTCGTGCCGAGGTCCACGTATCGCGGCCGGGATCGTCCTGGTCGACCGGCGGACGAGCGCGCTTGGTTTCATGTTGGGACACGGGAGCGACCGCACGAGCCCGGCGCCAAGTTGACACCCGGGGTGGAGCGACCTAGTCTCGTTGACGACTGAACGCGACGCCAAGGTGCGCCTTGGCGTCAATATCGTGTCTCTAGCGAGACACGGATCATCCGCCGGAACCGCTGTGGTGCAGCGGTGCGGCCCACAGCATGATCGTGTGGCTGTAGGCGACCCGTAGCTGGCGACTGCTGGCGACGCGCCCGCCCGAGGGTGCGGCGGCAAGGTCATCTAGATCTCCTTGACCGAACACCACGGTGCCGGCACATGCCCCGTACGCAACTCGAGCCTGAGTCGCTACACGCATGTATCAGTGAAACGCCCGTGTGCGTGTCCCGCCGGGAAACGCACACGGGACCGCGATCCACGACCGGGCTCCACCAGGTCCCGGATCGCCTCGGACAGGCACGGTGGTCGATCCGGAACCAGGCTCCGGATCGCCTCGGACAGGCACGGTGGTCGATCCGGAACCAGGCTCCGGATCGCCTCAGATAAGACAGGACCCGCTTCATGCCGACCATTCAGCAGCTCGTCCGCAAGGGCCGCGAGAAGAAGACCTCCCGTGGGAAGACCGCAGCGCTCAAAGGCTCTCCCCAGCGGCGCGGCGTGTGCACCCGCGTGTACACGACGACGCCGAAGAAGCCCAACTCGGCGCTGCGCAAGGTCTGCCGTGTGCGGCTGAGCTCGGGCATCGAGGTCACCGCCTACATCCCGGGCGAAGGTCACAACCTGCAGGAGCACTCGATGGTGCTGGTGCGCGGTGGTCGCGTGCGTGACCTTCCAGGCGTCCGCTACAAGGTGATCCGCGCCGCACTCGACGCCTCGGGCGTGGCGGGCCGCCAGCAGGCGCGATCGAAGTACGGCGCCAAGAGAGGCTGACCTCAAGTAGCGCAGCGGTAGGTCACGGACTGACCTCAAGTAGCGCAGCGGTAGGTCACGGACTGACCTCAAGTAGCGCAGCGGTAGGTCACGGACTGACCTCAAGTAGCGCAGCGGTAGGTCACGGACAGACCTCAAGTAGCGCAGCGGTAGAGGGACCCCTACCGGCAGCAGCAACGAAGACACAGGAGAACCGTCATGCCCCGTAAGGGACCCGCACCCCACCGCAAACTGCAGCCGGACCCCAAGCACTCGAGCGTGCTCGTGACGCAGCTCATCAACAAGGTGATGCTCGACGGCAAGCGGTCGTTGGCCGAAAGCATCGTCTACGACGCGTTCGAGCACATGCAGACACGGACCGGCGCGGACCCGGTGCAGACGTTCCGCCGTGCACTCGACAACGTCAAGCCGCTGCTCGAGGTCAAGTCGCGCCGGGTCGGTGGCGCCACGTACCAGGTGCCGATCGAGGTACGGCAGGGTCGCGGGACGACGCTGGCCCTGCGGTGGAT
Source organism: Nitriliruptorales bacterium (assembly GCA_024644015.1). Taxonomy (GTDB): domain Bacteria; phylum Actinomycetota; class Nitriliruptoria; order Euzebyales; family JAHELV01; genus JAHELV01. Next base: position 34,299 of record JAHELV010000008.1, on the reverse strand, counting down.
CACGCAGTACGCGCGGGACCGCCGCGAACACACGATGGCGCAGCGCCTCGCCGGCGAGCTGCTCGACGCCAGCAACAACGCCGGCGCCGCGGTCAAGCGCCGGGAGGACACGCACAAGATGGCCGACGCCAACAAGGCCTTCGCGCACTATCGGTGGTAGGGCGCACTCCACACCCCGCCGCCGCCGGCCCACGACGGCGACCGCGTACGTCTGGACACCCGAGGTAGATCGATGCCAAAGCGAGAACACCCGCTCAACCTGACCCGCAACATCGGGATCATGGCTCACATTGACGCGGGCAAGACCACGACCACCGAGCGCATCCTCTACTACACCGGCAAGAGCTACAAGATCGGCGAGGTCCACGAAGGCGCCGCGACGATGGACTGGATGCCCCAGGAGCAGGAGCGGGGCATCACCATCACATCGGCGGCCACCACCGCGGAGTGGCGTGGCCACATCATCAACATCATCGACACCCCCGGCCACGTCGACTTCACCGTGGAGGTCGAGCGATCCCTGCGCATCCTCGACGGGTCAGTAGCGGTCTTCGATGCCGTCAGCGGCGTGGAGCCGCAGTCCGAGACGGTGTGGCGTCAGGCGGACAAGTACGGAGTTCCGCGCATCTGCTTCATCAACAAGATGGATCGCGTCGGAGCGGACTTCTTCGGCGCGGTCAGCTCGATCCGCGAGCGGCTCGGTGCCACGCCGGTTCCGATCCAGCTTCCCGTCGGTGCCGAGAACGAGTTCGTGGGCGTCGTCGACCTGCTCGACATGAAGGCACGCGTGTGGGAGGGCAGCGGCGACGACCTCGGTTCAACCTTCAGCGATCACGACATTCCCGCCGACCTTCAGGCGCAGGCGACCGACTACCGGTCGGCACTGGTCGAGGCCATCGCCGAGACCAACGAGGAGCTGCTCGAGGAGTATCTGTCGAACGACGATCTGACGCGTGAGCAGCTCGTCCGGGGGATCCGCGACGCGACGATCGACGGGCAGATCACACCGGTGCTGTGCGGCTCGGCCTTCAAGAACAAAGGGGTGCAGTTGCTGCTCGACGCCGTGGTTGACTTCCTTCCGTCGCCGGCGGACGTGCCGCCCGTGGCGGGAGTCGACGTCAAGTCGGGAGAGCCCGTCGAGCGCAAGGCCGACGAGAACGCGCCGTTCAGCGCGCTCGCGTTCAAGATCATGAGCGACCCGTACGTCGGAAAGCTGACCTACTTCCGCGTCTACTCGGGCGTGGTCGACCAGGGCGAAGCGGTCATCAACTCGACGAAGGACCGCAAGGAACGGTTCGGGCGCATCCTGCAGATGCACGCGAACTCACGCGAGGATCGGCCTGCGGCGTTCACTGGTGACATCTGCGCCGCCGTCGGGCTGAAGTTCACAACCACGGGCGACACGCTGTGCGACCCGCGGGCACCTGTCCTGCTCGAACGGATGGATTTCCCGGCGCCGGTCATTCACATCGCCATCGAGCCCAAGACGAAGGCCGACCAGCAGAAGCTGGGCGAAAGCCTGCAGAAGCTGGCCGAGGAGGACCCGACCTTCACAGTCCGGACCGACGACGAAACCGGTCAGACGATCATCGGCGGCATGGGCGAACTGCACCTCGAGGTGCTGGTTGACCGCATGCTGCGCGAGTTCAAAGTCGACGCCAACGTCGGCCGACCGCAGGTCGCCTACCGTGAGACCATCCGCCGGCCCATCTACGACCATCTGCTGCGCTTCAAGCGGCAGACCGGTGGGTCCGGGCAGTTCGCCGAAGTGGAGATCTCGATCGAGCCGACCGGCGTCTTCGCCGACGAGCCGCGGCAGGTCATCGACCCCGAGGGCGAGCCGACCGGCGAGATCGGCGGCTACGAGTTCTCCGACGAGATCCGCGGTGGATCCATTCCACGCGAGTTCATCCCGTCGGTCAACCAAGGCATCCGCGAGGCGATGGAGGGCGGTGTGCTCGCCGGCTACCCGATCGTTGACATGCGGGCGCGGCTGACGGACGGCAGCTACCACGACGTCGACTCGTCGGAGATGTCGTTCAAGATCGCCGGGTCGATGGCGCTCAAGGAGGCCGTCCGCAGAGCCGGGCTGGCGCTGCTCGAACCCGTCATGGACGTCGAGGTCAGCACGCCCGAGGACTACCTGGGCGACGTGATCGGCGACCTCACCGCCCGCCGCGGTCACATCGGTGAGATGGGTACCCGCGGAAGCACGCAGATCGTCACCGCACAGGTGCCGTTGTCGGAGATGTTCGGCTACGCCACCGACCTGCGCAGCAAGACCCAGGGTCGGGCCACCTACACGATGCAGTTCTCCGGCTACGAGCCGGTGCCCGAGTCGTTGGCGAACGAGATCGTCGCCAAGGTCCGGGGCGACTAGGTCCAGCCGTCGACCACGACACGACCAGTAACGCAGCAAAGGAACGAAGCGCATGGCCAAGAGCAAGTTCGAGCGGACCAAGCCGCACATGAACATCGGCACGATCGGTCACGTCGACCACGGCAAGACGACGCTGACCGCGGCGATCACCAGCGTGCTGCACAAACAGAACCCCGACGTGCAGACCATGGCGTTCGACGCAATCGACAAGGCCCCGGAGGAGCGCGAGCGCGGCATCACCATCAACGTGGCGCACGTCGAGTACGAGACCGAGAACCGCCACTACGCGCACGTCGACGCGCCGGGCCACGCCGACTACGTCAAGAACATGATCACGGGTGCGGCGCAGATGGACGGCGCGATCCTGGTGGTGTCGGCGGCCGACGGTCCGATGCCCCAGACCCGTGAGCACGTGCTGCTCGCCCGCCAGGTCGGGGTCCCCAAGCTGATCGTTGCGCTCAACAAGGCCGACATGGTCGACGACGAGGAACTGCTCGAACTGGTCGAGCTCGAGGTTCGCGAGCTGCTGAGCAGCTACGAGTTCGACGGCGACGACGCCCCGGTCGTGCGCGTCTCCGCGCTCAAGGCACTCGACGGAGACGAGGCGTGGGAGTCCGGCGTCATCGAGCTGATGAACGCCGTCGACGAGTTCTTCGAGGAGCCCGAGCGCGACGTCGACAAGCCGTACCTGATGCCGGTCGAGGACGTGTTCTCGATCACGGGGCGCGGGACCGTTGTGACGGGCCGTGTGGAGCAGGGGATCGTCAGGGTCGGCGAGACGGTCGAGATCGTCGGGATCCGTGACACGACGAAGACGACGGTGACGGGTGTGGAGATGTTCCGCAAGCTGCTCGACGAGGGGCGTGCGGGTGACAACATCGGGGTGTTGCTGCGTGGCACGAAGAAGGACGATGTGGAGCGCGGTCAGGTGTTGGCGCAGCCGGGGTCGATCACGCCGCATACGAGGTTCGAGGCGCAGGTGTATGTGTTGGGCAAGGACGAGGGTGGGCGGCACACGCCGTTCTTCAACAACTATCGGCCGCAGTTCTACTTCCGTACGACGGATGTGACGGGCAGTGTGGAGTTGCCGGGTGGGGTCGAGATGGTGATGCCTGGTGACAACACGGAGATGACGGTGGAGTTGATCCAGCCGATCGCGATGGAGGAGGGGTTGCGGTTCGCGATCCGTGAGGGTGGTCGGACGGTCGGCGCCGGCCGCGTGATCAAGATTCTCGAGTAACAGCGTCCATGTCGTGACCGCGTGGCACAGGCCTACGGCTCCAGCGGGGACCCCGTCCTCGCCTGGGGCTCGGACACCCCGAGTCGCCTCCGGCCCGCACCACGCGGTCACGCCACAGCTTCATCCCTCGGTTGGTCATCCGGCCGGCGGGCAACGGTAGAGCCCTCGCGGATGCGAAGCGCAGTAGTAGTAGAGAGAAGAGAAGATGGCTAACGGGCAGAAGATCAGGATCCGGCTGAAGGCCTACGATCACGAGATCATCGACGCCTCGGCACGCAAGATCGTGGACACGGTCGAGCGCACGGGCGCGAAGATCACCGGGCCGGTGCCGCTGCCGACCGAGCGCAACGTGTACTGCGTCATCCGGTCGCCACACAAGTACAAGGACTCGCGCGAGCATTTCGAGATGCGTACGCACAAGCGGCTGATCGACATCCACGAGCCGACCCAGAAGACGGTCGACAGCCTGATGCGTCTCGACCTGCCGGCCGGCGTGGACATCGAAATCAAGCTGTAGTGCGTGGTCGAGCGGTGGCGGTCATGGTCTCCGGCTCCAGCAGGGACCCCGTCCTCGCCCAGGGGCTCGGACACCCCGAGTCGCCTCCGACCACGACCGCCACCGCCCTCACCCGGATTCATGTCTCGAGGTAGCCGGCAGGTCTAGGCGCAGCAGTCGTGACGAAGAGAGAGAAAACAACGATGGTGAGAAAAGGGATCTTGGGCACCAAGCTCGGGATGACGCAGGTGTTCACCGACGACAACGAGGTCGTACCGGTGACCGTGCTGCGCGCCGGCCCCTGCCCGGTCACCCAGGTGCGCACCGAGCAACGGGACGGCTACCGGGCCCTCCAGCTCGGGTACGGACGCGCGAAGCGGTCCACCAAGCCCTTGGCCGGCCACTTCGCGGCCGCCGGGGTGGAGCCGACCCGCTACCTCATGGAGGTCGCGTTCGACGAGGAGCACGGGCTCGGCGACGTCATAACCGTCGACATCTTCCGTGCCGGTGAACTTGTCGACGTCACCGCGCGCTCGAAGGGCAAAGGCTTCTCGGGTGTGATGAAGCGCCACGGCTTCGCCGGGCTAGGGGCCGGTCACGGCGTGCACAAGGTCCACCGCGCACCCGGAGCGATCGGCGCGTGCGCCACACCCGGTCGGGTCTTCCCCGGCACCCGGATGGCCGGCCGCACCGGCAACGAGCGTGTGACCATCCAGCGACTGACCGTCGCAGGTGTCGACACCGAACGCGGCCTGCTGCTGATCAAAGGCGCGACGCCCGGCGGCAACGGGTCACTCGTGCTCGTTCGCTCCAGCACGAAGGCTCCAGTCACGTCCGGAGGTGAGGCCTGATGGCGCTGCGCGTCGACGTCCTTGACGCCCAAGGATCCACCACCGACAGCGTCGAGCTCGATCCGGCTCTGTTCGAGGCGCCGATCAACGTCCCGGTGCTCCACCAGGTCGTCACCGCCCAACTGGCGGCCGCCCGGGCCGGCAGCGCCACGACCAAGAGCCGTGGCGAGGTTCGTGGCGGTGGCGCCAAGCCCTGGCGTCAGAAGGGCACAGGTCGCGCGAGGCAGGGTTCGATCCGCGCGCCGCAGTGGAGCGGTGGCGGTGTCGCACACGGCCCGACCAACGAGCGGAACTTCCGCAAGCGCGTCAACAAGAAGGTCAAGCGTCTTGCGCTGGCGTCGGCTCTGTCTGATCGGGCTGGCAGTGGCGACGTACGGGTCGTGCGTGACTTCGGCCTGACCGAGCCACGCACGCGCGACGCCGTGGCGCTGCTGAACGCGCTCGAGCTCAGCGGCCGCACGTCGCTGATCGTGCTCGCGGAACGCGACGACGCGGTCGCCCGCAGCTTCCGCAACCTGCCATCGGCGCACGTGCTGACGGCTGACCAGCTCAACGTCTACGACCTGCTGACCCACGACGTGATCGTGTTCGCCGAAGAGGCGCTCGACCGCATCGGCGGTGGGCGTTCCGCACCGCAGGGTGCGGTCGCCGACACCGCGCCGGTCGATGCCGACGAGGACACGGCGCCGGTGGATGCCGACGAGGACACGACCGGGGAGGCCTCCGAATGAAGACCCCACATGACGTCATCATCGAGCCGGTGGTCAGCGAGAAGAGCTACGGGCTGCTCGACGAGGGCCGCTACACCTTCGTTGTGCATCCCAGCGCCAACAAGACCGAGATCAAGCAGGCGGTCGAGCAGATCTGGGGCGTGCGTGTCCGCAAGGTCAACACGTTGAACCGACCTGGCAAGCGGGTGCGCTTCGGCCTGGTGCAGGGCCAACGCAAACGCACCAAGCGGGCGGTCGTGACGCTGGCCGAGGGCGACGAGATCGACATCTTCGCCTAACACCCGATACACCCGCCCGGCGCCGACCAGCGCCGCGCGGCGGACCGGCTCCGCCGGACAGCAACCCGGAGAGGACAACCACGATGGCCAATCGCAGATACCGCCCGACGACGCCAGCGCGTCGCGGCATGAGCGTGTCCGATTTCGCCACGGTCACCACCGACAAGCCCCTCAAGTCGCTCACGAGCCCCAACCCCAAGAAGGCCGGTCGCAACGCGCAGGGGCGCATCACCACGCGCCGCCAGGGCGGCGGGCACAAGCGCAAGTACCGCGAGATCGACTTCCGCCGCAACAAGGACGGCGTGCCCGCAACGGTCGCGGAGGTCGAGTACGACCCGAACCGGTCGGCGCGTATCGCGCGGTTGCACTACCACGACGGCGAGAAGCGCTACATCCTCGCGCCCGAGGGGCTGCGCGTCGGCGACGTCCTGACGTCCGGCGAGGGTGCCGACATCCAGTCGGGCAATGCGTTGCCGCTACGCAACATCCCCGTGGGTACCGTCATCCACGCGGTCGAGCTGCGTCCCGGCGGGGGCGCCAAGCTCGGCCGGTCCGCCGGCAACCGCGTGCAGCTGCTGGCCAAAGAGGGCAAGTACGCGGCGCTGCGGTTGCCGTCCGGCGAGATCCGCCGTGTCCTGCTCGACTGCAGGGCAACGGTCGGTACGGTCGGCAACGCCGACCACGAGCTCGTCAACGACGGCAAGGCCGGACGCTCACGCTGGCGCGGCAAGCGCCCCAAGGTCCGCGGCGTCGTCATGAACCCCGTCGACCATCCGCACGGGGGTGGCGAGGGGCGGACCTCGGGCGGGCGCCACCCAACCAACCACAAGGGCAAGCCCGAGGGCCGGACGCGCGCCAAGAAAAAAGGGTCGGACAAAGACATCATCCGTCGGCGCGGCAAGCGTCGCCGCTGACAGCACAAGGCACAGGAGAGCACACGATGCCGCGCAGCTTGAAAAAGGGCCCGTTCGTCGACGCCCATCTGGAGAACAAGATCGCCGCGCTCAACTCGCGCAACGAGAAACGGGTGATCCGCACCTGGTCGCGCCGTTCCGAGATCTCACCCGAGATGGTCGGCCACACGATCGCGGTGCACGACGGACGCAAGCACGTGCCGATCTACATCTCGGAGTCGATGGTCGGCCACAAGCTGGGTGAGTTCGCGCCAACGCGTGCGATCAAGTGGCGTGGGGCAGGCGAGAAGCAGTCGCTGCGCGGTCGCGGCGGCGTGCGTCGCTAGATCGCCTGGAGCACAAACGGTCGATCGGCGCCAGGCTGAGAGATCGCCGGGGATTCACAGAAGGGTAGAGGCATGGATGTCAGGGCCAGCGCCCGCTATGTGCGGGTTGCACCGAACAAGGCTCGGCAAGTCGTGCGGCACATCCGTGGGCTCGATGTCGAGCGGGCACGGGACGTCCTGCTGCTCGAGGAGAAAGGCGCGGCCCAGTATGTGCGAAAAGTGCTGGAGTCGGCGATCGCCAACGCGGAGAACAACCACGACCTCGATGCCGACGACCTGTGGGTCACGTCCGCGGTGGTCGACGAGGGGCCGACCATGAAGCGCTACCAACCGCGCGCGATGGGCCGGGCCTACCGCATCCGCAAACGCACCAGCCACATCACCATCGTCTTGGGAGATTCACGGAGCCTGGTTCCATGAACATGAAGCACGCGGTGGACCGGTGCCGCCGGACACGAGATCACGAAAGCCTGGTTCCGCAGAGCACGCGACGGACCGGCGCCGCCGAACGAAAGAACGAGGAGTAGGCCGTGGGCCAGAAGATCCACCCGTACGGGTTCCGGCTCGGCGTCATCAAGGACTACAAGTCGCGATGGTTCGCCGACAAGGAGTACGCGGACTACGTGGCCGAGGACGACCGCATCCGCAACTACATCCGCGAGCGGGTCCGTCATTCGGGCGTCAGCCGCATCGACATCGAGCGCACCCGTGACCGTGTGACCGTCGACGTCTGGACCGCGCGTCCGGGAATCGTCATCGGCCGCCGTGGAGCGGAGGCCGACGCCATCCGCTCGGCGCTCGAGAAGATGACCGGCAAGCAGATCAAGCTGAACATCCAGGAGGTCAAGACGCCCGAGTTGGATGCGCAGGTCACCGCGCACAACGTCGCCGAGCAGTTGCGCGGCCGCGTGAGCTTCCGTCGCGCGATGCGCCGTGCCACCCAGAACGCGATGAAAGCAGGCGCCAAGGGCGTGCGCGTCCAATGTTCCGGCCGCCTCGGCGGTGCGGAGATGAGTCGGACCGAGTGGTACCGCGAAGGCCAGGTGCCGTTGCACACGTTGCGTGCGAACATCGACTACGGCTTTGACGAGGCACGCACCACCTATGGCCGCATCGGGGTCAAGGTCTGGGTGTACCGAGGCGAAGTGCTGCCCGACTCAGAGCAGCGCCGGTCCCGCGCCCAGCAGCAGCGGCCTCGTCGCTCTGGTCGCGGTGGGCGCGCTGGCCGCCGGTCCACGCCGACGGCGGGAGTGGGTGGCGT
>JAHELV010000008.1:20556-25722 GCA_024644015.1 Nitriliruptorales bacterium | reverse complement strand
GACGGCGACCAGGAGGCATGACGATGTTGGCACCCAAACGGGTCCGCTACCGCAAGCAGCATCGCGGACGCATGCGTGGTCACGCCAAGGGCGGCTACGACATGGCCTTTGGCGAGTACGGCTTGCAGGCGGTCACCGGATCATGGATCACGGCCCGCCAGATCGAAGCGGCCCGCGTCGCGATGACCCGTCACATCAAACGCGGTGGCAAGGTCTGGATCAACATCTTTCCGCACAAGGCGTACACCAAGAAGCCCGCGGAGACGCGGATGGGATCCGGCAAGGGCTCACCCGAAGGGTGGGTCGCCGTCGTCAAGCCCGGACGGGTGATGTTCGAGCTGTCAGGTGTGCCCGAAGACGTCGCACGCGAGGCCATGCGGCTCGCCGCACACAAACTGCCGGTGAAGTGCCGCTTCCTGACCCGGGATGGTGACTGACATGGACGTCGGCGAACTACGAGAACTCAATGACGTCGAGCTGACCGAACAGCACGACGAGCTGAAGCAGGAGCTGTTCAACCTGCGCTTCCAGCTCGCGACCGGCCAGCTCGACAACCCGACACTGCTGAAGCAGGCGCGGCGCGACATCGCCCGGGTGCTGACCGTGCAACGCGAACGTGAGATCGCCGAAGCCCGCGAGCAGATGCAGTGAGCGCAGACCAGGAGAATCGCAGCATGAGAACGACGACAGAGCAGCGCGGCGAGCGCAAGGTCCGGCAGGGCCGTGTCGTCAGCGACGCGATGGACAAGACCGTCGTGGTGGAGATCCAGCGCAAGACCACCCACCCGCTGTACCGCAAGATCATCAACCGCTCAGAGAAGCTGCTCGCGCACGACGAGACCAACGAGGTGAACGTTGGTGACGAGGTGCGTGTCGCCGAGACGCGCCCCCTGTCGAAGCGCAAGCGCTGGCGTGTCGTGGAGGTCATCGAGCGCGCGAAGTAGGCGGGGCGCGGTGCCGTGGTGCCGCCGCTCCGGCTCCAGCAGGGACCCCGTCCTCGCCTGGGGCTCGGACACCCCGAGTCGCCTCCCGCGGCAACACCCCGACACCGCTACAGCACAGACCGCCGAACAACGTGAGAGACGTGAGAGAGAAGAAGGACGATGATTCAGCAGGAGAGCAGGCTGAGGGTGGCCGACAACACCGGGGCACGCGAAGTGCTGTGCATCCGCGTGCTCGGCGGATCCGGCCGGCGGTATGCATCGGTCGGCGACGAGATCGTCGGGACGGTCAAACAGGCGGTGCCCGCCGCCGGGGTGAAGAAAGGCGAAGTCGTCCGTGCCGTCATTGTGCGGACCCGTAAGGAGAAGCGGCGCCGCGACGGCTCCTACATCCGGTTCGACGACAACGCGTGCGTCCTGATCAACGAGCAGGGGGCGCCGCGTGGCACCCGTATCTTCGGGCCGGTCGGCCGCGAGCTGCGGGAACGACGGTTCATGCGGATCGTGTCGCTCGCGCCGGAGGTCATCTGACTGATGTCGTCCGAGACCCGCGGGAGCCGCCGAGCTCCCGACACCCACAGGAATGCTCCTTCGCAGGATGAGGACGAGTAGCCATGCAGAGAGTTCGACGAGACGACCAGGTGCAGGTGATCTCAGGCAAGGACGCGGGCAAGAGCGGCCGGGTCCTTGCCGTGTGGCCACGCGAGGACCGTGTCCTGGTTGAAGGGCTGAACCTGGCGACCAAGCACCGCCGGGTGCAGCGCACCCGGGCGGGCGCCCAGGAGGGCGGGATCGTCACCGAGGAGGCGCCGCTGCACCTGTCCAACGTGATGCCGATCTGCGACTCGTGCGACACACCCACCCGGGTGGGATCCCGCGTGGTCGACGGCGTACGGGTGCGGATCTGCCGCGCCTGCGACGCGGAGCTGTAGAGGACACACGATGAGCACGACACAGACGTACCGACCGCGGCTCAAGGAGCGCTACCGTGCCGAGGTGCGCGAGCAGCTCCAGGGTCAGCTCGGCCTCGACAACGTGATGCAGGTGCCCACGTTGACCAAGATCGTCGTCAACATGGGCGTCGGCGATGCCGTTGCAGATCCCAAAGCGATCGACGGTGCCATGCGCGACCTGGCGACCATCACCGGCCAGCAGCCACTGCTTACACGGGCCCGCAAATCGATCGCGGGCTTCAAGCTGCGCCAGGGCATGCCGATCGGGGCGAAGGTCACCATACGCGGCGATCGCATGTGGGACTTCTTCGACCGCCTGCTGGCGGTCGCGCTGCCGCGCATACGTGACTTCCGCGGCCTTTCGGCCCGCAGCTTCGACGGTCGCGGCAACTACACGTTCGGAGTCACCGAGCAGCTGATCTTTCCCGAGATCGACTACGACTCCATCGACCGTGTCCGCGGCATGGACATCACCATCGTGACCACGGCACAGACTGACGATCAGGCCAAGGCGTTCCTCGAAAGCTTCGGCTTCCCGTTCGTCGGCCGATCCACGAGCTAGGCAGGAGCAATCCCGATGGCCAAGAAGTCAATGATCGCGAAGGCCCAGCGCCGGCAGAAGTACGCGGTGCGCCACTACACGCGATGCAGCCGCTGCGGGCGCCCCCGTGCGGTGTTCCGCAAGTTCATGCTGTGCCGCATCTGCTTCCGCGAGCTCGCACACGCAGGGGAACTGCCGGGCATCCGCAAGGCGAGCTGGTAGTTGGGCTGGCGGCCAGCGAGCCGTACGGAGGCCCTCCAGGCAAGAAGGAACGAAGTGGGAAGCGCACCCGTTTCGGCGGGGCGAACCCCCGAGGAGATGACACGCCAATGATGACCGACCCTGTCGCGGACATGCTGACACGCATCCGCAACGCCAACACGGCATACGCAGAGCAGATCGAGATGCCGTCGTCCAAGCTGAAGGCGGCGCTGGCCGACATCCTCAAGAAGGAGGGCTACATTCGTGACTTCGCCGTCGAACCCACCAGCCCGCAGGCGACGCTCAAGATCGCTCTGAAGTACACCCGCGACCGCGAACGTGCGCTGACCGGCGTCCGTCGTATCTCCAAACCGGGTCTCCGTGTCTACGCCAAACGTCACGAGGTGCCGCGCGTGCTCGGCGGCCTGGGTACCGCGATCATCTCGACCTCGTCGGGACTCATGACCGACCGGGTGGCTCGCCAGCGCGGCGTCGGCGGGGAGATCATCGCCTACGTGTGGTGACCGCTCGCGGGTGACAGAGAAGGATCCAGGAACATGAGTGCCATAGAGGACCCAGGCTCCAACGTGCTGGGTGTCGAGCCGGTGGGTGGGCAACCCAAGGAGGCCCTGCGATGAGTCGGATCGGCAAGGAGCCAGTACCCATCCCGAGCGGGGTGGACGTGACGCTGGCCGACAACAGGGTGACGGTCAAGGGCCCCAAAGGCGAGCTGTCCGAAGCGGTACCGGGCGGCATCACGGTCGAGATCACCGACGACGAAGTCGTGGTGACCCGCGTCAGCGACCACCGTGAGCACCGGTCGCTGCACGGCCTCATCCGCTCGCTGATCGCCAACATGGTCACCGGCGTGACCGAAGGCTACAGCAAGAGCCTCGAGATCGTCGGTGTGGGCTATCGCGCGCAAGCTCGCGGCACCGATGGACTGGTCATTCAGGCCGGCTACAGCCATCCGGTCGAGGTGACGGCGCCCGCGGGCGTGACCTTCGAGGTGCCGTCGCCGACGCGCATCACCGTCTCGGGCGCGAGCAAGCAGATGGTCGGACAGGTCGCCGCCGACATCCGCGCGATCCGCAAGCCCGAGCCGTACAAGGGCAAGGGCATCCGGTACGCCGGCGAGCAGGTCCGTCGCAAGGCCGGCAAGGCCGCCGGCATCTAGGAGTTGACGACACGATGAGCAACGATTCCAGGCAGCAGGCGCGGGCGAAGCGCCACCGGCGGTCGCGCGGCCGTATCCGCGGATCCGCCGAGCGACCGCGTCTCGTCGTGTTCCGGTCGAACGCGAGCATCTACGCCCAGATCGTCGACGACGACCGCGGGCACACGCTGGTCGCGGCCTCGACAGCCGACGATGTCGAGCCCAACGGTGACGGCAAGATCGGTGTCGCCAAGGGCGTCGGCAAGCTCGTCGGCCAGCGCGCGCTCGAGGCGGGCATCAACATGGTGGTGTTCGACCGGGGCGGCAACCGGTACCACGGTCGCGTCGCGGCACTCGCCGACGGAGCACGCGAAGCTGGGCTACAGCTCTAGCCCACGGCAGCAACCAACAGGTGTAACCCACTGGACCTCACGGCAGCCGCTCGACGGGTCCGGACCAGTCAGGAGTGCAGCACATGGCAGCAGGTGGTGGCAGCAACCGCGGTCGCGGCCGCGGTCGCGGACAACAAGAGGAACGCAGCCCATACGAGGAGAAGGTCGTCGCGATCAACCGCGTGGCCAAGGTGGTCCGAGGCGGTCGCCGATTCTCGTTCACCGCGCTCGTCGTCGTCGGCGACCTCAAAGGCACCGTCGGTGTCGGCTACGGAAAGGCCAAAGAGGTACCGGCTGCGATCCAGAAGGGCGTCGAGGAAGCCAAGAAGAGCTTCTTCGAGGTTCCGATGATCCAGAAGACGATCGTCCACGGTGTCATCGGCCACAGCGGTGCGGGACGCGTGCTGCTCAAGCCGGCGGCGCCCGGCACCGGCGTCATCGCCGGCGGCGCCGTCCGAGCGGTGCTCGAGTGCGCCGGCATCAGCGACGTGCTCGCAAAGTCGATGGGCACCTCGAACCCGATCAACGTCGTGCACGCCACCGTCGATGCACTCAAGTCGCTGCGTCGCCCCGAAGAGGTGGCCAGGCTGCGCGACGTCGAGCTCGAGGACATCCTCCCGAACAAGATGCTCGCGAACATGCGCGCTTCCTGACGGGAGCGCGCGAGGAGAACGACGACCATGGCCGCAAGCAAACCAGGCTCTGCAGCGGACCTGCTCGAGATCACGCAGGTGCGTAGCCCGATCGGCTCCAAACGTGACCAGCGGCGCACGCTGCGGGCGCTGGGACTGCGCCGGATGCGTCACACGGTCACCCATTCGGATCGTCCGGAGATCCGCGGCATGCTGGCAAAGGTCGCGCATCTCATCGAGGTGCGCCGGCCCGGCGACGATGCCCCGATGGAGCTCGAGCCGGGGCAGGAGCTGCGCGACGATGACGACGTCACATAGCCAGACCTCAAGTAGCGTCAGCGGTAGGTCAC
>JAHELV010000008.1:0-20456 GCA_024644015.1 Nitriliruptorales bacterium | reverse complement strand
CGAACAGACCTCAAGTAGCGTCAGCGGTAGGTCAGCCAGCCAGACCTCAAGTAGCGAAGCGGTAGGTCACTGATATGAAACTGCACCATCTCAAACCGGCGCCAGGCGCCCACCGCAAGCGCACGCGCAAGGGGCGGGGCGAGGCCGCGGGCAAAGGCAAGACGGCCGGCCGCGGTACCAAGGGCACCGGCGCGCGCGGGACGATGCGCGTCGGGTTCGAGGGCGGCCAGACACCGCTGCAGCAGCGTCTGCCCAAGCTGCCGGGCTTCACGCCTCCCAACCGCGTCGAGTACGCGACCGTCAACGTGGGCCGGCTGGACGCGGCCTTCGACGAGGGCGCCGAGGTCACGCCCTCCGCGCTGCGTGACGCCGGGCTCATCCGCCGGGGTGCGGCGCCGGTCAAGATCCTCGGTGACGGTCAGCTGTCGACGTCGCTGGTCATCTCGGCGCACGCGTTCTCGGCTTCGGCCGAACGCAAGATCACCGACGCCGGCGGGCGTGCCGACGTCATCTCGAACGGATCTCCGGCTTCCGGGTCGTCGTAGGCCGAAGGGCCCCTCATGCTCAGCGCGTTCGTCAACGCCTTCAAGATCCGCGACCTTCGTGGCAAGATCTTCTTCACGCTCGCGATGCTCGCGGTCTACCGCCTGGGGTCGTTCATACCGATTCCCGGCGTCGACTCGGGAGCGCTGCGACAGCTGATCGAGCAGTCGGCGGCGACCGGTGCAGCGCAGCTGATCAACTTGTTCTCCGGTGGCGCGTTCACCCAGTTGGCGGTGTTCGCGCTGGGGATCATGCCGTACATCACGGCCAGCATCATCATGCAGTTGCTCACCGTGGTCATCCCACGGTTGGAAGAATGGCAGAAGGAAGGCGAGTCGGGTGCAAAGCGCATCAACCAGTGGACGCGGTACCTGACCGTCGGCATCGCTGTGCTCCAGTCGACGACGCTGATCACGGTCATCCAGTCCGGTGGGGGAGCGGGAGCACTGTTCGGCGGTGGTGCACAACTGCCGCCCGGACTGAACCTGGTGCCCAACGACTCGCTTCCGATGCGCGCCCTGATGGTGCTGACCCTGACCGCAGGCACGGCCTTCATCATGTGGCTCGGTGAGCTGATCACCGCCCGCGGGGTCGGCAACGGGATGTCGCTGATCATCTTCGCCGCGATCATCTCGGAGCTGCCCAGTCAGGGAAACCAGATCCTGCAGTCCAGCGGCCCGGTCGTGCTCGGGATCGTGCTGCTCGTCGCGCTCCTGCTGATCGTGGGCGTCGTCGTCGTCGAGCAGGGACAGCGCCGGATCCCGGTGCAGTACGCGCGCCGCCAGATCGGGACGCGCAGCTACGGCGGCAACTCGACGTACATCCCGCTCAAGGTGAACCAGTCGGGCGTCATCCCGATCATCTTCGCTTCGTCGATGCTGTACGTGCCGGTGCTCGCCGCGTCGATCTTCTCGGAGCAGACGTGGCTGGTGAACTTCGTCGACCGTTACCTCTCCGGCCAGGACATCAACCTGGTCTACGTCACGACCTACTTCGTGCTGGTCGTCTTCTTCGCCTACTTCTACACGTCGATCACGTTCAATCCGATCGATGTCGCCGACAACATGAAGAAGTACGGCGGCTTCATTCCCGGCATTCGTCCGGGACAGCGGACCGCCGAGGAGCTGGACCGGGTGATCACGCGCCTGACGCTGCCCGGTTCGTTGTACCTGGCCACGCTGGCGATCCTGCCGTTCCTCGCGCTGGGTGTCGCCGGCGTGCCGTTCCCGTTCGCCGGCGCGACGCTGTTGATCGTCGTGGGGGTAGGGCTCGAGACGATGAAGCAGATCGAAAGCCAGATGATGCAGCGCCACTACGAGGGGTTCCTGCGGCGCTAGGGAGGTGCAGGCATGCGTTTGATTCTGTTCGGTCCGCCGGGCGCCGGCAAGGGCACCCAGGCCGCCGCGCTGGTGGACAGGTACTCGATCGTGCACATCTCGACGGGTGACATCTTCCGCGAGCACGTCGGCAACGCGACGGCGCTGGGTCTGCAGGCCAAGGCGTACATGGATCGCGGTGATCTGGTGCCTGACCGGATCGTTCTCGACATGGTCGAGGACCGCCTCGGGAAGCCAGACGCCCGAGACGGGTTCCTGCTCGACGGCTTCCCGCGGACGCTGGCTCAGGTCGAGGCGCTCGACGACATCGTCGAGCGCAACGGTCACCGGCTCGACGGCGTGATCCGGCTCCTGGTCGACGAGGAGGAACTGTTGTCGCGCCTGCTGCAGCGCGCGCACGAGCAGGGACGTGCTGACGACACGCGGGAGGTCATCGCCAACCGGCTGGCCAGGTACCGGAGCGAGACGGAGCCGGCCGTCGCGCGCTATCGCCAACGGGGGATCCTCCACGACGTGGACGGTGAAGGCGACGTTGCCCAGGTCCGTGACCGGGTGCTGGCCGCGGCGGCGGCGGCGGAGCAGGCATCTTGATCGTACGGAAATCGCTGTCCGAAGTTGAGATCATGGCCAGGGCCGGGCGGGTGATCGCACGGCTCCACGAGGTGCTGCGCGAGGCGGTGGCGCCTGGTGTGACAACCGAGGAGCTCGACCAGATCTCTGCGCGCGAACTGCGGTCCGCCAACGCGATCCCGTCGTTCAAAGGCTATGGCGGAACTCCGGGACGCGTGCCGTTCCCGGCCACGTTGTGCACGTCGGTCAACGAGGAGATCGTCCACGGCATACCGTCAGCGGACGTCACACTCCGAGAGGGCGACCTGATCAAGATCGATGCGGGCGCCATCGTCGACGGGTACCACGCGGACTCGGCTGTCACGTGGATCGTGGGTGGCGACGCGACGGTGTCCGAGGCGGTGCGCGACCTGGTGGCGCGCACCCGGTCGGGGCTATGGGCCGGTCTGAGCAAGGCGGCCGTCGGCAACCGCCTCGGTGATGTCTCGGCCGCGGTCGAGTCGCACGCCGCACCACACGGATACGGCGTGGTGCGCGAGTACGTCGGCCACGGCATCGGAAGGGCGCTGCACGAGGATCCGCACGTTCCCAACTACGGCCGTGCCGGCCGCGGGCCGCGACTCGTCGAGGGCCTGGTCATCGCGATCGAGCCCATGTTCAACCTGGGCTCGCACGCGACTCAGGTGCAAGACGACGGTTGGACGGTGACGACGGCCGACGGCGCGCTGTCGGCGCACTGGGAGCACACCGTGGCGATCACCGCTGACGGGCCCCGGGTGCTGACGGCGCGCAGCGACGAACCGGAGTGGCCACTGCGGTTCCCAGAGTTGATCCCGACCGCCGGCGTCGCCGGCTGAGCTGTGTGGACGGTACCAGTGGTGACTGCTAGAATGCTGCGGCGGCCCTGTAGTCGCGTGTGCGCGCATTTCCGAAGCACATCGGTGCAGAACGTAGCATCGCATCGGGATGGAGGCGTCAGCGACGTGGGGCCATTCGTGCTGTCCGTCCCTCGATCACGTACCGGCCCGACGTCGCCTGCGTGGTCCGCCAGTCGAGCAGCAACGAGTGGGTCGGGACATCCCGGTCACGGATCGCCTCGACGCAGGAGGAGCACGTGAAAGTACAACCATCGGTGAAGCGCATCTGTGAGAAGTGCCGGATCATCCGGCGACGCGGACGTGTGATGGTGATCTGCTCGAACCCCCGGCACAAACAGCGCCAGGGCTGATCCCGAGCGACGCTGTGCGACCTCGGGCCCAGTGCGCACCACGACGGAACCAGACTGACGAATCGCCCCAGACAAGAGAGAAGATCGATGGCACGGATCGCAGGTGTGGACCTTCCACGCGAGAAGCGGGTGGAGATCGGGCTGACCTACGTGTTTGGCATCGGCCGCACCCGGTCACGCGCCACGCTCGTCGCGACGGGCATCGATCCCAACATCCGCGTGCGCGACCTCGACGAGGCGCAGGTCAAGCAGCTTCGCGATCACATCGAGGCGAACTACCAGGTCGAAGGTGATCTGCGCCGCGAGGTCGCCCAGAGCATCAAGCGCAAGGTCGACATCGGCTGCTACCAGGGCATCCGACACCGCCGAGGACTCCCGGTGCGTGGCCAGCGGACCCACACCAACGCACGCACGCGGAAGGGACGGCGGCAGGCCGTCGGAGGCATCAAGAAGAAGCTGCGCAAGGGTTGAGTCGAACCGGAAGCGGCTCAGGTCGTATTCGATAGGACGCATTGATGGCACAACAGAGGTCGGGCAAGGGTGCGCGCCGACAGCGCAAGAAGGACCGCCGCCAGGTCTCGTACGGCCAGGCGCACATCAAGAGCTCGTTCAACAACACGATCGTCACGATCACCGACCAGGAGGGCCACGTGCTCGCCTGGGCGTCCGGTGGCAATGCGGGATTCAAGGGCAGCCGCAAGTCGACGCCGTTCGCCGCCCAGCTTGCCGCCGAACAGGCCGCGAAACGGGCGGCCGAGTACGGGGTGACCCGCGTGGACGTATACGTCCGAGGCCCGGGTTCGGGCCGCGAGACCGCGATTCGCTCGCTCGCCGCCAACGGCCTGGAGGTCGCCGGCATCAAGGACGTGACCCCCATCCCGCACAACGGCTGCCGCCCGCCGAAGCGCCGCCGCGGCTGACGTCCGCGTCACGCCGGGAGGAGCGTCGATTCGGAACCAGGCTCCGAATCGCACCGGAAGAGACACGAGGAACCATGGCACGGTACACCGGACCCACCTGCAAGCGTTGCCGTCGCGAGCGCACGCAGATATGCGAGAGCCGCAAGTGCGCGGCGGAGAAGCGCCCGTACCCGCCGGGTGAGCACGGTCGCGGCCGCATCCGCGAGAGCGAATACCTGCTGCAGCTCCGTGAGAAGCAGAAGGCCCGCTACATCTACGGTGTGCTCGAGAAGCAGTTCAGCAACTACTACAAGAAAGCTGCTGCGCGGCCCGGCCTGACCGGTGTCAACCTGCTCGTCGCGCTCGAGACCCGGCTCGACAACGTCGTGTTCCGAGGCAGCCTGGCACGCACACGTCCCGAGGCGCGGCAGCTCGTGTCGCACCGTCACGTGCAGGTCAATGGCCGGATCGTGAACATCCCGTCGTATGCCGTGCGTCCCGGCGACGTCGTCACGATCCGCACCAAGAGCCGGGACATCGTCCCCGTCCTGGGGGCCCTCGAACTGCAGGGAGCGCGGCAGATGCCACCGTGGCTGTCGCTCGACCCCGACAAACGACAGATTTCGATCCTCGATCTGCCTGACCGTCGACACATCGACGTGCCGGTTCAGGAACAGCTCATCGTGGAGCTCTACTCGAAGTAGCCACCAGCCGGTCGGTTCCCACCGCCGCTGCCCCGCCAACGCTGACCGCGCAGGCCCGACAGCCGCACACGACCGGCGACACGTCACCGTAAGGAGGCGACGCCAACGTGCTGATCGTCCAGCGTCCGACCATCAGTGAGCAGATCCTCGACGAGGGCAATCGCTCGCTGTTCAGCATCGAGCCGCTCGAGCCCGGGTTCGGCTACACCCTGGGCAGCAGCCTGCGTCGCACGCTGCTGTCATCGATCCCCGGTGCCGCCGTGACCAGCGTGCGCATCGAAGGCGTCCTGCACGAGTTCAGCTCGATCGAAGGCGTCAAGGAGGACGTCACCGACGTCATCTTGAACCTCAAGGACCTGGTGCTGCGCTCGCACAGCGACGAGCCCGTCGAGATCTTCCTCGGCGGTGAGGGTCCCGGCGAGATCACCGCCGACTTCATCACCGCGCCGGCGGAGGTCGAGATCCTCAACCGCGATCTCCACATCGCCACGCTCAACCGACGGGGGCGGGTCGAGATGTACCTCACCGTCGAACGTGGCCGAGGCTACGTGTCGGCCGAGCGCAACAAGCGGGCCGAGCAGCCCATCGGCGTGATCCCGATCGATTCGATCTACTCGCCCGTGCTGCGCGTGACGTACCGCGTTGAGGCGACCCGGGTCGAGCAGATGACCAACTACGACCGGTTGATCCTCGACGTCGAGACCAACGGCTCGGTCACGCCGGCCGAGGCGCTGTCGAGCGCCGGCGCGACCCTGCAGGACCTGTTCGGTCTGTTCAGCGAGTTCGAGGAGTCCGGCCCCGGCGGGCTGGCGATCGGCGAGGACCCGGCCAGCCTCGGACCCACATCTCCGGACCTGCTGCTGCCGATCGAGGACCTCGACCTGTCGGTGCGGTCATACAACTGCCTCAAGCGCGAGGGCGTCGCCACGGTCGGCGAGCTGGTCCAGAAGACCGAACAGGATCTGCTGGACATCCGCAACTTCGGGCAGAAGAGCATTGAAGAGGTGAAGGGCAAGCTCATCGAGCTTGGCCTGTCTCTCGCGGATTACGGCGGGTACCCGGGGTAACCGCGGAGGGTTGGCAGCACCCGCTCCGGCTCCAAAATGCGGGGGCCCCGTCCTCGCCCTGAGGGCTCGGACACCCCGAGTCGCCTTCGCGGCCACCGCCAACCCTCCGCTCCGCCTGGTAGCCAGAGATACAACGAGCCCGCGCACGTTGAGCAGTAGGAAGAGGGAACGGACTATGCCGAAGCCGAGGAAGGCTGGGAGTTTCGGGGGCAGTCCCGGGCATCACAACCTGATGATGGCCAATCTGGCGACCGAGCTGTTCCGGCACGGTCGGATCCGGACCACCCATGCGAAAGCCAAGACCGTTCAGCCCATCGCCGAGCGGATGATCACGCTGGCCAAGCGCGGTGACCTGCACAGCCGCCGCCAGGTCCTCCAGGTGATCCGCGACAAAGAAGTCGTCCACACGCTGTTCGCGGACGTCGGACCGGCCTTCAGTGAGCGTCACGGTGGCTACACCCGCGTACTCCGTCTGGGTGCGCGCAAGGGGGACGCCGCGCCGATGGCGCTGATCGAACTGGTTGATGAGGTGGCCACCGACGAAGCCGGAGAATCAACCCGTCGCCGCTGGAGCCTCCGTCGCCGCCGCGGCGAGGAGGGCCAGGAGCGGCCAGCGCCGAAGACGACGGCCGCCCCAGCTGCATCCGGGACCGAGGCGTCCGACGAAGTCGACATCGGCGAGGACGATGTCGGCGAGGACGATGTCGAGGAATCCCAAGCGGCGGACGAGGCTGAGGCGTCCGACGAGGACGACGTCGATGAGGACGTCGAGGCGTCCGATGAGCCCGACGCCGACGAGCCCGCCGGCAGCTGACGCCGTGCCGGCTGCGTGACCGGACCGCGCAACGGCAGGACCGCCGGCCGCGACGTCGCCCACTCGCACGATGTTGTGCGCGTTCGAATCGACCTTGCCTACGACGGTGCCGGATTCCGTGGATTCGCCCGGCAACCCGATCAGCACACCGTGCAGGGCGTGCTCGAGACCGCGCTGGCGAGACTGACCGGTGCCGTCACACCGACGGTCTGCGCCGGACGCACCGATGCCGGCGTGCACGCGACACGACAGACGGTGCATCTCGACGCCCCGCGCGACTGCCGTCTGATCAGCGATCTCACCCGTGCCCGTGCGGCGCTCGATGCCATGTGCGGGCCGACGGTGACCATCTGGAGCATCCGGCGCGTCCCCGCGTCCTTTGACGCCCGGTTCTCGGCCACCCTGCGGCGCTACCGCTACCGGCTGTGCGATCGCGAGGCCATGGCACCACTGTGGCGTCACGACACATGGCACATCGGCGGCCCACCCCTCGCCGTCGACGCGATGCACGCGGGTGCGCAGTCGTTGACGGGGGAGCACGACTTCAGCTCGTTCTGCCGCCGTCGTGGCGACCAGCATCTCATCCGGCGCATCGACACGCTCGCCGTCCGCAGGCTTCGCGCGGGCCTCGTGGTCATCGACCTGGCCGGACCGGCGTTCTGCCATCAGATGGTGCGGTCGATCACCGGATGCCTCGTCGCGGTCGGGCGGCAGCGCCGGCCGGCGTCGTGGACCCGCGACGTGCTGGCCGCCAGAGACCGTCAGGCGGTGGGGCAGGTCGCGCCGCCGCACGGCCTGACCCTGACCGGCGTCAGCTATGCGGCACAAGGCCGTTGATACGTGGCCGCCGGGCGGCGCCCATCGTGTAGGCGCGGCGCGCTCGGCGTCGGCGGTGTCCCGGCACCGCACCGGCCCGCCTACGGCGCCGGCGCGGCCTCGTCGAGGGCGGCGCGGGGACCCGGGTCCTCCACGGGCTCGCGCACGCCGGCGCGTGACAGCAGCGCTGGAACGACGAGCAGCGAAGTGAGCCCCGCGGTCATCATCGCGACCCACATGATCTGTGAGAGCTGGCCATGGATCTTGAGCGGCGACAGCCACAGCGCGCTCAGCGCGATGGCGATGCCCAGGGCGTTCGCGACGATCGGTGGGCCCGCTCGATCGATCGCCCGCAGCACGTAGCCGTCACCGCCGGCACGGGCGTGGTCGATGGCGGCCAGGAAATGGATGACGTAGTCGATGCCCACCCCCAGCACGATGCTCGACACGACGGCGGTCAGCAGGTTGAGCTGCATGCCGGACAGAGCGATGAACGCCAGCAGCGTCACGATCGTCAGGGTGATCGGCACCAGCGACACCAACGTCTCCCACCACCGTCGGTACGCGAAGGCGAGCAGCGCCGCAACCAGCACGTAGGCCACGATCAACGACGTGAACTGGGCCGACAGGACCAGTCGCGCGATCTCGTTCCACACGACCGGCAGGCCCGTCAACGCCCGGATCTCGTCGCGTTGCTCGGCGAACGCCAGCCAGCTGTCGAGATCGCTGGTGGTGAAGTCGCTGGGTAGCAGAATGAACCGCAGCCCGTCATCGCTTGCCATCTTGCCGAGCGCAACCGACTGCCGTCCGGCGAGGACGGCCTCGAGCTGCTCGGGCGGGAACTGATCGGTGAGGTCGGCGAGCGAGAAGACCTCACGGACCCCGTCGAGACGCTCCAGTTCCTCTGAGGTCGTCCGGGCGGTCGCGAGGGACTGCTCTGGCGCCGCCGGGTCGTATGCGAACTCGCCGACCAGCGGCGTCGCCCCTCCGAACAGGTCCTCGGTCTTGTCGAATGCCAGCCGCACCGGGTCGTCGTCGGAGAAGAAGAAGAGCTGATCGGCGTTCACCTCGAGTCGCGGGAGGCCGATGACAGCGAACACCACGAGTCCGGCGGTGAGGACCACCGCGGGGACCCGGGTGCGGACCAGCGCCTTGAGACCGCTGATGACGGGGCGCCCGAGCACCGCCTCGCGCATCAGCGGACGCACGTGCAGGTGGCTGAGCAGCGCCGGAAGCGAGAAGAACGACACGATCCCGGCGAAGGCGATGCCTGCCGCGGTGAACAGGCCGAGTTGGCGGATCGGCTGGACGTCGGTGAAGACCAGCGACAGGAACCCGGCCGCGGTGCTGATCGTCGTGAGGATCATCGGCACCCCGACCTGCGAGAGCGCCGAGCGCACACGTTCGACCGGGTCGTCGGTGCGGCCGGCCTCCTTCTGGAAGTGGGTGACGAAGTGCAGACCGTCGGCCGATCCCATCACGATGACGAAGATCGGCACGATCACGGTCACGATGTCGACCTCGAAGCCGAGCCCGAACACCAGCCCGAAGGTCCACAACGACCCCAACATTGCCGGGACGATGGCCAGCACGCTCAGCCGGCGATCACCGATGGTGGCGAAGAACACCGCAACGAGCAGCGCGATCACGATCGGGGGGATCACGAGCAGGACGACCGACAGCGCGTCGATGACCGAGGCGAACACCACCGGGTTGCCCGAGAAGGTCAGTTCCAGGCCGGACACCGTGACGTCGGTCACCCGACGGGCCGTGGCGGTCGGATCGTCGCCTGCGGTGACGATGACCAACGTGTGCTGGGCGTCCTGGCTCACCAGCAGCTGGGCGACCGGGCTGGCGTCCAGGAGTGCCGCGGCCGCGGCGTCCGGTTGCTCCCGCAGCGTCTCGACATCCAGCGCGGCACCGGTCACCGGGTTCACGTCCGGGACGACAGTCGCCACCTCGCTGACCCCGTCGACGTCGACCAGCGCGCGTCGCAGTTCGGCGACGAGCGCCAGGTTGGTCGAGGTGGCGAAGGTCTGCCCGTCCGGCAGCGACGCCACGACGTTGATCGGATCCTGAGTGTCGTACTTGTCCTGCAACGCGGCGAACTGCTCACCGGTCGGGTTGCCCTCGAGCAGGAACGACGAGACATCGGCGTTCAGGCTCACCCGGAACAGCATCGCCACGGCGACGAGCGACACCACCGCGGTGGCACCCAGCACCACACGTGAGCGATGGACGATGAAACCGGCGACGCGTTCCATGGCGGATTATTCTACATATGTTGAATACTTCGCGGAGCCTGGTCCACGAAACGCGCGGGAGCGGCTTCGCCGCACGGCAATGCTCATGACAGTCGGGAGATCAGTAGGTGACAGCGGGGCGGAAAGGTCGCCGGCCGGGTAGCCCCGACACGCAGGGACAGATCCTCGACGCCGCCAGTCGGGAGTTCGTCGGCCGGGGCTTCGAGCGGGCGACGATTCGAGGCGTCGCCACGGCTGCCGGGGTGGATCCCGCACTGGTGCTGCACTACTTCGGCTCGAAGGAGCAGCTGTTCATCGCCGCGCTGCGCGTTCCCGTCGACCCCGCGGCGATCGTGCGAAGCATCCTCGACGAGACTGCACCCGACGACGTGGGGGAGCGTCTGATCGCGACCCTGCTGGACGTCTGGGACGCCGGCGCCGACCGCAACCCGATGATCGCCGTCCTCCGCTCGATCGCCGGCGATGGGCCCGTCGCCGACGCCGTCCGCCAGTTCATCGAGCGCTCGATCATCGCCACCTTCGCCGAGCGCCTTCCAGGACCGGAGGCACAGCTGCGCGGCGCCCTGATCGGTTCGCAGGTCGCCGGCCTGCTCCTCGGCCGCTACGTCCTGCGGCTCGAGCCGCTGGCGTCGACGGACCCGAAACGCCTGGCTGCCATCTATGGACCGACGATCCAGCGGTACGCCTTCGGCGAGCTTCCCACGGTCGGCTCGTAGCACATCCGATGGGTGGGCGGTGGCCGTGCCGCCCTCCACCGGACTGCTATGCTGGACCGCCGCGGCAGCGCCCCTTGCTTGCTGCCCGGCCAAACTCTCGGCGGAGCCCGGTTCCACGAGACACGTGTACGACCGGCAAGGCCGGACAGCTACCAATGCCATCTGCCACCCGAGAACCCAGGACGGTCTGACCTTCATGCGTACCTTTTCACCGCGGCCAACTGACATCGAACGCATGTGGTACGTGGTCGACGCCGATGGCGTGGTCCTGGGTCGCCTGGCATCGCGCGTCGCGCACGTGCTGCGCGGCAAGCACAAGCCGATCTACGCACCTCATGCGGACGTCGGTGACCATGTCATCGTCATCAACGCGGCCGGCGTGCGGCTGACCGGCAGCAAGGGCGCGCAGTCCCTCGCCTACCGGCACTCCGGGTTTCCCGGCGGCTTGAAGTCGGTCCCGTTCGCGCGGTTGCTCGCCGAGTCTCCAGAGCGTCTGGTGGAGCGCGCGGTGCGGGGCATGCTCCCCAAGAACAGCCTCGGTCGCGACATGCTGCGGAAGCTCAAGGTCTACCCGGGCTCCGAGCACCCGCACGCGGCGCAGACGCCGCTCCCGCTGCCGGACCACCTGTCGTCCTAGCCCGCGTCCTGCCGGCGCTCGCTACAGCAGAGGAAGAACCTTCACAATGGCCAAGATCTTCACCGGTAGGCGCAAGACGTCGGTCGCCCGTGTCCGCCTGGAGCGGGGCACCGGCCAGTTCACGCTGAACGGCCGGCCGCTTCAGGACTACTTTCCGACCGAGACCATGCAGGCGCTGGTCCGTGAACCGTTCGAGGTCACGGAATCGGCCGGGCAGTTCGACGTCGTGGCGCGCATCCATGGCGGTGGCACGACCGGCCAGGCCGGTGCGCTGCGTCTGGGCATCGCCCGCGCGCTCGAGGAAGAGGAGCCGGACTGGCGGGCGCCACTGAAGTCCGCAGGTCTGCTGACGCGCGACGCCCGCAAGACCGAACGCAAGAAGTACGGACTGAAGAAGGCGCGCAAGGCTCCGCAGTACAGCAAACGCTGAGGCCACCGTGGGCCAACTGTTCGGCACCGACGGGATCCGTGGGGTCGCCAACACCGAACTGACGCCCGAGCTGGTCGTCGGGTTGGGCCGTGCCGTCGTCCGCACGTTGCGCGAAGAGGGAACGGAACGGCCGGTCGTGCTCGTGGGCCGTGATCCCCGAGCCTCGGGAGAGATGCTCGAAGCCGCCCTCGTCGCGGGGGTGACGTCGGCCGGGGGCGACGTGGTCGGTGTGGGCGTGATGCCGACACCAGGCGTTGCCTACCTGACGGCCGAAACGACGAGCGCCGATGCCGGGGCGATGATCTCGGCCAGCCACAATCCCGTCGAGGACAACGGGATCAAGTTCTTCGGTCCACACGGCGGCAAGCTGACCGACACCGAAGAGCAGCGCATCGAGGAGCTGCTCCAGCGCTTCGCAGACGATCGCCCGGTCGGAGCGCACATCGGCCGATTCCGGCGCGACAACGAGCTTCTGGTGCGCTATGTGGAGCATCTTGCCTCCGCAGCAGATGGCAGCTTCTCGGATCTGCATGTGGTGGTCGACTGTGCGAACGGCGCCGCATCGCACGTCGCACCGTTCGTGCTGCGGCGCCTGGGCGCGCAGGTCGACGTGCTCAACGCACGACCCGACGGCACCAACATCAACGCCGGCTGTGGCTCGACGCAGCCCGACGTCATCAGCGAGGCCGTCGTGGCCACCGGCGCCAACGTGGGGTTGTCGTACGACGGCGACGCCGACCGGCTCATCGCCGCGGACCACACCGGCGCGATCGTCGACGGCGACGTCATCCTGGCGATCCTCGCGGCCGACCAGCGGGAGCGGCGCGGGCTGGACACCGTCGTCACGACGGTGATGACCAACCTCGGGTTCACACGCGGCATGAACGCACTTGGCATCGACGTCATCCAGACCGCCGTCGGTGACCGCTACGTCCGCGACGCCATGCTCGCGGGCGGGCACCCGCTCGGCGGCGAGCAGAGCGGTCACATCATCCTCACCGACTATGCGACGACCGGCGATGGCGTGCTCACGGCGATCCGCCTGCTGTCCGTGCTCACCCGGTCCCAGCGGTCGCTGTGCGAACTCGCGACGGTCATGGAGCGCCTGCCCCAGGTGCTGCGCAACGTCGGCAACGTCGACCGTGAACGGCTCCGCGACGCGGCGGCCGTCTGGCGTGCGGTCGACGCCGAGACCGAGAGCCTCGGCGGCAACGGCCGCGTGCTGGTGCGCGCGTCGGGGACCGAGCAGCTGGTCCGGGTGATGGTCGAGGCCGAAACCGAACAGCGCGCGGCAGACGTCGCTGATCGGCTCGCGAAGGTCGTCAGCGCGGAGCTCAGCCTCGACTGAGCCGCCGCGGACGACGAAGGATGGGCAGCGCCGCGGGATACCGTGCCGGCCTTCCCTCGTAGGCCAGGCCGGCGACGAGAACGACCATCGCCATCCACCCGACCACGACGACCGCCATCAGGCTCGGTGGCGTCGGTAGCACCATGAGCAGCAGGCCGCACAGCAGCACCGAGATGTGGAAGTTCAACGCCTCACGTGCCTGTGCAGCAAGGAAGTCATCACGGCGTTGCGC
Source organism: Nitriliruptorales bacterium (assembly GCA_024644015.1). GTDB lineage: Bacteria > Actinomycetota > Nitriliruptoria > Euzebyales > JAHELV01 > JAHELV01. Next base: position 6,851 of record JAHELV010000008.1, on the reverse strand, counting down.
CACCAGCCACACTAGTGAGGGACCGAGCAGGCCGACGGTCACCGACACCGACAGGAAGAACCCGATGAGGGTCGACAGGTGCGCCATCATCGCCATCGTGCGAGACGCGGACGCTGGCAGCGGTAGGTCCGACGCGGCCGCACTCATGCCACTGTCCGATGCCGAGACATGCGGCCACGGTACTGCCGGTCGGTGGGCGACGTCGATCGACTGGCCGCCAGGTGGCCGTCGTGGCCGTGGCGGCGCCGCACGCGAGGAGCGTCGATGACCCATTCCGCGACGCCCGACGGCGGCGTGGTCGCGCTCGCCGGTGGCATCGGTGCGGCGCGCTTTCTGCGCGGGCTGGTGCAGGTGGTCGCTCCGGGCGCGCTCACCGTCGTGGCCAACACCGGCGATGACCTGCGGTTGCACGGCCTGCACATCAGCCCGGACCTCGACACGATCACCTACACACTGGGCGGCGGGGTCCACCCGGTGCAGGGCTGGGGCCGTGCCGACGAGCACCACACGGTCGCGGCCGAACTCGCCGAGCGGTATGGCGTGCCTGGCTGGTTCACGCTGGGCGATCGGGATCTGGCGACGCATCTGCTGCGTACCGGAATGCTCGCCGACGGCGCGACGCTGTCGCAGGCCACCGCACGCATCGCAGCGGCGTGGAACCTACCGTTCCGACTTCTGCCGATGACGGACGATCCCGTCGCCACGATGGTCGAGACGACCGACGGCCGAACGCTGCACTTCCAGGAGTGGTGGGTTGGCGAGCGCGCCAAACCGGATGTCGTGGCCGTCGGTCTGGAGGGTGCCGCAACGGCTCGACCGGCGCCCGGAGTGCTCGAGGCGCTCGGGCAGGCGTCGGTCGTGCTGCTGTGCCCCTCCAACCCCGTCGTGTCGATCGGCACGATCCTCGACGTGCCGGGCATCCGGCCGGCGTTGCGGCAGAAACCGGTCGTCGGCGTATCACCGATCGTCGGTGGTCGTGTGGTGCGTGGGATGGCCGATCGGCTGCTGCCCGTCCTCGGCGCCGACGTGTCCGCCGCAGCCGTCGCGGACCTGTACAGCGACTTCCTCGACGGCTGGGTGATGGACACCGCCGACCGTGGTGGCGTACCCGCTGTCCAGTCGTTGGGGATCGTGGCGCGGGTGACCGACACGATCATGCGCACCGATGCGGTGTCGGCAGCGCTCGCCCGGTCGGTCCTCGACGTGGCCACCGAGGTCGTGCGCCGGTGAGCGGGCCCCGTGTCTGACGGCGTCGTGTGCGTCATTCCAGTCGACGGAATGCCCGATGTCGAGCCCGGGGACGACCTGGCGTCGCTCATCGGCGAGCACGCCGAGCTGCGGGACGGCGATGTCGTCCTCGTGGCGTCCAAGGTGGTCAGCAAGGCCGAGGGCGCGATCGACTGGCCGCGTGACGGCGAGACGGCCGCACAGGCGCGGGCGCGGGTCATCGCGGACCAGGCGGTCCGCGTGGTCGCCGACGCGGCATGGGTGACCATCGTCGAGACGCGACACGGGTTCGTGTGCGCGAACGCCGGGGTCGACGCGTCCAATGTGCCTGACGGCGCGGTCGTGGCACTGCCCGACGACCCCGATGGCAGCGCCCGGCGCATCCGCGAGGAGTTGCGCGCCCGCTGCGGGGTCGACGTCGCGGTCCTCGTGACCGACACGTTCGGCCGCCCGTGGCGGGCCGGACAGACCGAGGTCGCGCTCGGGGTGGCGGGGCTGCCGGCGCTGCGCTCGGAGATCGGCGGCGGCGACCGGTACGGTCGGCAGCTGGACGTCACCGAGGCCGCGATCGCCGACGAGCTCGCTGGAGCGGCCGACCTCGTACGCGGCAAGGCTGACGGTGTACCGGTCGTCATCGTTCGCGGCCTGGCGTTCAGACCGGACGAGCTGGCCAGCGGCCGTGATCTCCTGCGACCGGCGGAGACCGATCTGTTCCGCCGCGGGCGTGGCGGCCTGGCTGCGGCGCTGGTAGCGGAGCCGGCACGCTTCACCGGGCCCGTGGACCCCCGAGACCTGTGGCGCGCGCAAGCCGGCGTCGAGGTGGTCTGTGGCGCGGCCGTGCGCATCCGACAGGTCAGGCCACGCGCTCGCAGGCCGGGTACCGAACTGGTCGTCGAGGCCGACGCGCCGGCGGCGGCGGGGTTGGCCGCAGGCGTGCTCCTCGCACTGCTGGTCGACCTGGGTTATGGTGCGGTACTCGTCGAAACCCTGGATTCGCCGACAGTCTGGGCGGGACGGCCGCAGTCCGGGGCGTGACACCCATTGTCGTCAACGACCAGGATCAGCGACATGTGTGGAATCATCGGATACACCGGCACCGCGCCGGCCGTCGACATCCTGATGCAGGGACTGGCCACGCTGGAGTACCGGGGGTACGACTCCGCCGGGGTCGCGGTGGTGACCGGCAACGGCAACCCGCGCGTGCGTGTCGTCAAGCGCGCCGGCAAGCTGTCGAATCTGCGCGAGATCCTCGATGGGACCTGGCTCGAGGGCAGGACCGGCGTCGGGCACACCAGATGGGCGACGCATGGCGAGCCGAGCGACCGCAACTCGCACCCGCACCAGGACTCCGACGGTGACCTGGCGGTGATCCACAACGGGATCTTCGAGAACTTCGCGGAGCTGAAGTCCGAGCTCATCGCTGACGGGCACGAGTTCGCGTCGGACACCGACACCGAGGTCATCGCCCATCTGATCGGTCGTCACTCCGACGGCCTCGCCCGCGGACCGGAGGCGCTCGCGGACGCGGTCCGGGCAGCGCTCCGACGCGTCGAGGGTGCGTTCGCCGTCGCCGTCGTCGACCGACGGTCGCCCGACACGATTGTCGCGTCGCGTCGCGAAGCGCCGCTCGTGCTCGGCCACCTCGACGGCGCGAGCCTGCTGTCGTCGGACGTCGCCGGCCTGATCCGGTACACGCGCGACGTCGAGGCGTTGCTCGACGATCAGGTCGCGATCCTCACCCCGCAGGGCATCACGATCACCGATCTGGACGGCAACAGATCCGAGGGACATCGCTACACGGTCGACTGGGACGTCGACGTCGCCGAGAAGCAGGGCTACGAGCACTTCATGCTCAAGGAGATCCACGAGCAACCGGCCGCGTTGCGCGAGACGCTGCTGGGGCGTACCCGGGACGGACGCATCGCGCTGGACGAGCAGCGGCTGGACGACGACGATTTCTGCCATCTCGACAAGGTCTACGTTGTGGCATGCGGTACCAGCTTCCACGCCGGCATGGTGGCCAAGTACGCACTCGAGCACTGGGCGCGCGTACCGGTCGAAGTCGAGATCGCCAGCGAGTTCCGCTACCGCGACCCCATCCTGACGCCGCACACGGTGGTCGTGGCCATCAGTCAGTCGGGTGAGACCGCCGACACGCTGGCAGCCGCTGCGCACGCCCGGGCACAGCGCGCGAAGGTCGTCGCGATCAGCAACGTGGTTGGCAGTTCACTGGCGCGGGAGGCCGACGCCGTCCTGTACACGCGTGCCGGACCCGAGATCGCGGTGGCGTCGACCAAGGCGTTCACGACGCAGATCCTGGCGCTCGAGCTGCTGGCGCTGTTCCTTGCGCAGCTGCGCCGGGCGATGTTTCCCGAGGAGTGGCAGGACCAACTGCAGCGCATGGCCGCGCTGCCCGAGCTCATGGAGCAGGTGTTCGGGCAGGAGTCTGCGATCAGGCAGCTCGCGGCGACCGTGGCGCACGCCAGCTACGTGATGTTCGTCGGGCGTCAGGTCGGTCTGCCCATCGCCCTCGAAGGTGCGCTGAAGCTCAAGGAGATCAGCTACCTCCACGCGGAGGGCTTCCCCGCCGGAGAGATGAAGCACGGCCCGATCGCGCTGATCGAGCAGGGCGGTCCGGTCGTGGCGCTGGCCACCGCCGGGCACGTGCGCGGAAAGATCGTGTCGAACATCCAGGAGGTCAAGGCGCGTGGCGCGACGGTCATCGCGATCGCGACCGAGGGCGACACCGAGATCAAGGCGCACGCCGATCACGTGATCTACGTGCCGGAGGTCCACGAACTGCTGTATCCGATGCTGACCGTGGTCCCGCTGCAGCTGCTGGCCTATTTCATCGCGACCGAGCTCGGCTGCGACGTCGACCAGCCGCGCAACCTCGCCAAGACCGTGACGGTCGAGTAGGCGGTACGTGGCGCTCGTCGGCATCGGGGTTGACGCGGTCGAGATCGACCGCATGCGGCGTGCGCTGGAACGCACCCCCGCACTCGCCGATCGGGTGTTCACTCCCACCGAGCTGCTGCAGTGCCGCAGCCGGGGCGACCGTCGGCGTCACGCCCGTCTGGCGGGCCGTTTTGCGGCCAAGGAGGCGGTCGCCAAGGCCTTCGGCACCGGCGTCGTCGGTTTCGCCTTCCGCGACATCGAGATCGTCAACGACCACGGTGGCGCCCCCGCGGTCGTGCTTGCCGATCCGGCGCGCGCCGTCGCTGTCCGCCGTCACATCACAAAGGTGCACGTCTCGCTGTCGCTGACCGGCACGGTCGCGTTCGCCACCGCGGTCGCCGAACGCTGACCCGCACCGTCAGCCGCGCCGCACCTCGTCGGGGTCGCCGACGTGCATGCCGCCGCCGCGCACCGTAAGGCCGTGCAGGTGACAGGCGACCCTGCGGCCGGCGACCGTCTGCATCGCGGGCTCCGGTCCGGGTCCGAACCGGACGGACACGCCGTCGTCGCCGGACGTGATGTCCTCGACGGCCGAGAAGATCGGGGTCGGAAGCTGCGGGCCGTGCTCGCGGAGCCAGACGGTCAGCCGCTCGGCGTCCGCTGAGGGGAAGCGCACACGGTCGCGGTCGACATCGACGTCGTCGAGGTCGCCGCCGACCATCTCGAGCTCGCGCTCGAACGTCTTCTCGTCGACGCGGGTCCAACGGTCCTCGAGCGCGTCGATCAGGTCACGGCCCTCCCACCCGCACGGCTCGAACGCCTCGGGACAACGGGGGTGGAACCGGCAACCCGCAGGTGGTGCCAACGCGTCGGGGATCTCGCCACGCGGTAGGCGCTTGTCGCGGCCGCGCCGCGACGGGTCGGGCAGCGGCACCGCGTGCAACAGCGATCGGGTGTACGGATGCTGCGGCGCGTCGTACACCTGCTCGCTGACGCCCCATTCCACCAGCTGGCCGAGGTAGAGGATGCCGATCCGGTCGCACAGGAACCGTCCGCTCGCCAGGTCGTGGGTGATGTACAGGTACGTCAGCCCCAGCTGGTCCTGGAGATCGAGCATCAGCTCCAGCACCTTGGCGCGGATGCTCATGTCCAGCGACGCCACGGGTTCGTCGGCGACGACGAGTTCGGGTTCGGTGATCAGCGCACGGGCGATCACGCACCGTTGCTTCTGCCCGCCCGACAGATCGTCTGGATAGATGTCGAGGTAGCGGTCCGCCGGCGCGAGCCCGCAGCGTTCGAGCATCTCGGCGACCTTGGCGCGCGTGTCCCGGCGGTTCGACGTGATCCCGTGGATGCGCAGCGGGTGCCCGACGCCCTGCACGATGGTCATCGCCGGGTTCAGCGCGGACGCCGGATCCTGGAAGATCATGCCGAGGTGCCGGCGGAGCGGCCGGAACTGCTTCTCGTCGAGCAGCGCCAGGTCGCGGTCCTTCCACCGGATGTGGCCCGACGTGGCCTTCACCAGCCCCAGGATGGTCCGCCCGAGCGTGGTCTTGCCCGAACCGGACTCGCCGACCAGGCCGAAGATCTCGCCGCTGCGGATGTCGAACGACACGTCGTCGACGGCCCGCACGACCGCCTGTTCGCCGCCGGCCAGCACGCCGCCGCCCGTTGCAAAGTAGGTGCACAGATGGTCGATGCCGAGCACGACGTCGTCGGTCCGGCCGCTCGCGGATGCCGACGCCTGCGCGGCGTGGATCGAGTTCGCGTCGTTCGCTCTGCCGCTGTCGCTGCGTGCCGTCACGACGCCGCCTCCGCGTGTGCTCTCGGGTAGGCGGACTCGTGCAGCAGGCACGCCGCCTGCCAGTCCGCACCGACCTCGCCGAGCACGGGGTCGACGGTCTCACAGGCATCGAACGTCGCCGGACACCGCGGCGCGTACCGGCAGCCTTCCGGCGGGTCCACCAGGTCGGGCGGCGACCCGTCGATGCTCGACAGCGCGGTGGTATCGATGCTGATCACCGACCGGAGCAGCCCCTGCGTGTACGGGTGCTGCGGATCACCGAAGATCTTCTCCACGGGGCCGATCTCCACGATCCGGCCCGCGTACATCACGGCCACGCGATCACACGTCTCCGCGACGATGCCCAGGTTGTGCGTGATGAGCAGCAGCCCGACGTGCTCCTCGTACCGCAAGCGGTCGAGCAGGTCGAGGATCTGGGCCTCGACGATGACGTCGAGTGACGTGGTCGGCTCGTCGGCGACGATCACGGACGGGGACAGCGCCAGCGCCAGGGCGATCATGATCCGCTGCCGCATGCCGCCGGAGAACTCGTGCGGGTAGTCGTTGATGCGGGTCGGCGGGATGCCCATCTGGCGCAACGCGTCGCGCCCCATCTGGCGCGCCTCGTCCCTCGTGATGTCCGGACGATGCGTGCGGATCATCTCGGCGAAGTGCGACGAGATGCGCATCAGTGGGTTCAGCCGGCTCATCGGTTCCTGGAACACCAGCGCGAGCTCGTCCGCGCGGACCTGGCGCAGCTCAGCGGGGTCGAGTCCGACCAACTCACGGCCGTCCAGCTCGACGCTGCCGCCGACGGCCGCACCGGGCGGAAGCAGCTGCATCAGCCCGCGGCCGAGCGTCGACTTGCCGCAACCGGACTCGCCGACCAGGCCGAGGCTCTCGCCGGGCGCGAGGTCGAAGCCGACGCCGTCGACCGCTGTCA
>JAHELV010000078.1 GCA_024644015.1 Nitriliruptorales bacterium | reverse complement strand
CATGTCGCACTGGCAGATCCCGACCGGCCGCTGTGCTGCCATGACAGCAAGCAGCTGCGGCACGCGGTGGGCAGCCGCGGCTGGCAGGTCGACGGTGTGCGTCTCGACACCGAATTGGCGGCCTACCTGATCCGGCCCGCGCAGCGGACGTACGACCTCGAGCGCCTCGCGCTCGACCATCTGCGCAAGCAGATCGCCGTTCCCGGGCAACCACCGGCCGAGGGACAGCTGTCGATGACGGTCGATGACGGGTGGCATGTCCACGCACTCCGGGCGCAGGCGTTGCTGGAGCTCGTCGAGCCGCTGGAGACCGAGCTGGCTGAGCGCGATCAGCGCCGACTGCTCGAACAGATCGAACTGCCGCTCGTGCCCGTGCTCGTAGGTCTCGAGCGCACCGGCATCGCCGTCAACCTCGAGGTGCTGACCGAGATCGGCGACACGCTGTCGGACCGCATCGCGGCGTTGCGCGACGAGATATACAGCCACGCCGGCGACGAGTTCAACCTCGATTCACCCAAGCAGCTCCAGCAGGTGCTGTTCGAGCACCTGGGCCTTCCGAAGACCAAGCGCATCAAGAGCGGGTACACCACCGACGCCCAGGCCTTGTCATCCCTGCTCGACACGCACCCGATCATCGAGCCGCTGCTGTCCTACCGCGAGGTCTCCAAGCTCAAGGGCACCTATGTCGACGCGCTCCCGCCGCTGGTCAATGAGCGGACCGGGCGCATCCACGCCGAGTTCAACCAGACCGTCGCCGTGACGGGACGCCTGTCGTCGCAGAACCCGAACCTGCAGAACATCCCGATCCGCTCGGTCACCGGCCGCGAGATCCGGCGCGCGTTCGTTCCCGGCCCCGGCTACGACCAAGTGGTTGTCGCCGACTACTCACAGATCGAGCTGCGGGTGATGGCACACCTGTCGGGTGACGAGCAGCTGATCGCCGCGTTCGAGTCGGGCGAGGACATCCACGCGACGACCGCGGCGATGGTGTGGGACATGCCGATCGACGCGGTCGACAACACGCTGCGCAGCCGCATCAAGGGCATGACCTACGGGCTGGCGTACGGGCTCAGCGCGTTCGGGTTGAGTCAGCAGCTGGGCATCCCGCCCGACGAGGCGCGCGAGTTGATGGCTGCGTACTTCGAGCGCTTCCCCGCCGTCCGTGGCTACCTACAGGGTGTCGTCGAGCAGGCCCGCGTCGACGGTTTCACCGCCACACTGTTCGGGCGGCGCCGGTATCTGCCCGATCTCATGAGCGATCAGCGCCAGCGGCGGCAGATGGCCGAGCGCATGGCGCTCAACGCCCCGATCCAGGGCACGGCCGCCGATGTCATCAAGCTGGCGATGATCGCAGTCGCAGACGAGCTGTCGAAACGTGATCTGCGGGCGCAGCTGCTGCTGCAGGTGCATGACGAGCTGGTCTGCGAGGCCGAGGCGGGCGACGCCGAGGAGCTCAGCGACCTGCTGCGGCTGCAGATGGCGGGTGTGGTCGACCTGACCGTGTCGCTCGATGTCGACACTGCGACCGGAGCGTCGTGGTTCGACGCCGAGAAGCACTGAACTGGCCGAGCCGACGCCCCTTTGTCGCGCATCCGGTCATGCGCGGAGCCGGCGTCGGTGCATTCACAGGGTCGGCGTGCGGCAGGGCGCGACGGCGCCGCGCACGCGTTGACAGTAACGTGTGACTGCGTGACACTGGATCGACCGGTGTTCGCCCGGCGCCCAACCCTGTCATTCGTGCACCGACGATATCTTGCCTTCGATGGAGACCGACGACCAACCATGACCGACCGCCCCGACGATGTAACTGCGACGGTGTCCGCGCCGCAGACCACCCTGACCGCCGCGCCGGCCACCGAGCGCGAGCGCGGAGAAGAGATCGTTCTCCAGGAGTTCGGTTCGCAGGAGGAGTTCGAGCGGGCGCTCGAGGCCACGATCAAGGAGTTCGACGACGGTGACATCGTCGAGGGGGTCGTCGTCAAGGTCGATCCCGAAGAGGTGCTGCTGGACATCGGGTACAAGTCCGAAGGCGTCATCCCGTCGCGCGAGTTGTCGATCAAGCACGATGTCGACCCGTTCGAGGTCGTGCAGGTCGGCGATGTCATCGAAGCGCTTGTCCTCCAGAAGGAGGACAAGGAAGGTCGCCTGGTTCTGTCGAAGAAGCGGGCGCAGTACGAGCGCGCCTGGGGCAAGATCGAGGAGATCTACCAGAACGACTCGACCGTGACCGGCACCGTGATCGAGGTCGTCAAGGGTGGGCTCATCGTCGACATCGGCCTCCGCGGGTTCCTTCCTGCTTCATTGGTCGAGATGCGTCGCGTTCGCGACCTTCACCCGTTCGTCGGGCGCGAGCTCGAGGCGAAGGTCATCGAGCTCGACAAGAATCGCAACAACGTGGTCCTGTCGCGCCGGAAGTTCCTCGAAGAGACGCAGAGCGAGTTCCGCCGCGAGTTTCTCGAGACGTTGCAGAAGGGCGAGGTGCGCAAAGGTACCGTCAGCTCGATCGTGCAGTTCGGTGCGTTCGTCGACCTGGGCGGCGTCGACGGCCTGGTGCACGTCTCCGAGTTGTCGTGGAAGCACATCGACCACCCCAGTGAGGTCGTCGACGTCGGCCACGAGGTCGAAGTCGAGGTACTCGACGTCGACCTCGACCGCGAGCGTGTCAGCCTGTCGCTGAAGGCGACGCAGGAGGACCCCTGGCGGCAGTTCGCCCGTCAGCACTACGTCGGCGAGTTCATCGAGGGCAAGGTCACGAAGCTCGTCCCGTTCGGCGCGTTCGTCAAGGTCGCGGAGGGCATCGAAGGGCTCGTGCACATCTCCGAGCTCGCGGAGGCCCACGTCGAGCTGCCGGAGCAGGTCGTCAAGGTCAACGACACGATCACTGTCCGGATCATCGACATCGACGACATCCGGCGGCGGATCTCGCTGTCCCTGAAGCAGGCCGTCAAGGCCGGGTACGGTGAGGAGCCCGAGCTCGAGGAGACCCCGTCCGCGCAGGATGCGCCCGTTGCTTCGCCCAGCTCACCCGCCCCGTCCTCGGCAATGGGTGCTGCGCTCGAGGACGCGTTGCGTCAGCGGGGCGGTGGCGCAGGTGGCGAAGACGACGACACCGCCGGCGGGCTGTCGCTGACCGATGTGATCGCCGACCTCCAGTCGCAGACCTCGGATGGCGAGGACGGCGGCGACGAGGACGACGAGGACGACGAGTAACGCCGGAGGGCCCGCGCTGATGTTCCTCGTCGGGCTCACAGGCGGCATCGCCTCAGGCAAGAGCACGGTCGCCGAGCGCTTCGTCAAGCACGGCGCCGACCTCATCGACGCCGACATGATCTCACGCGAGATCACCCAGCCGGGGACCGAGGCGTACCGCGAGATCGTCGAGCACTTCGGCCGCGAGATCCTCGACGTCGACGGGTTCATCGACCGTCCCGCGTTGGGCGCGATCGTCTTCGACGACGATCATCAGCGGTCGATTCTCAACGAGATCACCCATCCGAAGATCCTCGCCGAGATCGCCGACCAGCTGGAGCTGCTGGTCGCCTTCGACGGCTGCGTGGTGCTCGACGTGCCTCTGCTCGTCGAGACCGAGGTCGACCGGCGGTACGACGCGATCGTGGTGGTCGCGACACGCGAGCCGACCCAGATCCGGCGGCTCGTGCGGGAGCGGGGCATGAGTGAGCAGGAAGCCCGCCGGCGGGTGCGCGCGCAGGCGCCCCTGGAGGCCAAGCTGGCGCGGGCGACCCACGTGTTGTGGAACGAGGACTCGCTCGACGAGCTGATCGCCCGCGCCGACGAGGTCGCGGTCGCGCTGTGTGAGGCGGCCGCCAAGGCCACCTGATCGCGGTTGCGGCGATCGGGCGTCGGCGTGGCGCCGGCGCCACGCCGTGCCCGATCGCCACCTAGGATTGGTGCGTGACTCCGGACAGCACCGCGCCACTGGACCGCCTCGGGCGCCACCTGCGCGACCTTCGCGTATCGGTCACCGACCGCTGCAACTTCCGCTGCACGTACTGCATGCCGCGCGAGCGCTTCGGCTCGGATCATCAGTTCCTGCCGCGCGCCGAGCTGTTGCGCTTCGAGGAGATCGCTCGGGTCGTGCGCGTGCTGGCCGGGCTCGGCGTGCGCAAGGTCCGGCTCACTGGTGGTGAGCCACTGGTTCGGCGCGATGTGACCGAGCTGGTCGGCATGCTGGCGGACATCGAGGGCGTCGACGATCTGGCGATGACGACGAACGCCTCGCTGCTGGCGCCGGTCGCCGGCGACCTGTACGCGGCCGGCCTGCGGCGCCTGACGATCAGCCTCGATGCGCTGGATGATGAGATCTTCCGCGCGATGAGCGACACGAAGATCGGCGTGCGGCACGTGCTGGACGGCATCGAGGCTGCACAGGCTGCAGGGTTCGCGCCGATCAAGGTCAACGCCGTGGTACGCGGAGGAGTCAACGAGGGACAGATCGTTCCGCTCGCCCGATACGGTCGCGAGCACGGACTGATCGTGCGCTTCATCGAGTTCATGGATGTCGGCACGACGAACCACTGGAAGCTGAACCAGGTCGTGCCGAGCCGCGACGTGCTCGCGGCGATTGCCGCCGAGTTCCCGATCGAGCCGCTCGACCCCAACTACACCGGCGAGGTCGCCGAACGCTGGCGGTACCGCGACGGCGGCGGGGAGGTCGGTGTCATCTCGTCGGTGTCGCGGCCATTCTGTCGGACGTGCACACGCGCACGGCTGTCAGCGATCGGCGAGCTGTTCACCTGCCTGTTCGCCGCCGCAGGCACGGACGTGCGAGCCTGGTTGCGCGACGGCATCGACGACACAGCGCTGCACGAGCGCCTCGCCGCGGTGTGGTCAGGCCGCGACGACCGGTACTCGGAGCTGCGGACCGAGGAGACCGCCCGCGCGGCCAAGGTCGAGATGTCCTACATCGGCGGTTGACCGGCCCTCGCGACGAGGCAGCATTTCGCGCATCGGGTGTGGCGGTGCGATCTGTGTCAGGTGTGAGCTGCTCCTACGGCTACGACGCCGAGGAGCCGCCGTCCGCCGACGCAACGTAGCTGCGATAGACCGAGATCAACGCCTCTTTCTGCGCCTCGGTCAGCTTCGGGTCGATGCGGATCGCGCGTTCGGTGGGTGGCGTTGCGTGCCGCGAGACGCCGCCGGCGTTGGCATCCTCCAGCAGTCCCGCCTGTTCCAGCAGCGTCTCGGCACTGAGGTCCAGGGCTTCGGCGATCGACCGCAGGACCCGGACCGACGGGGCGTGCAGACCGCGTTCGATCTGGCTGAGGTACGGGTTCGAAACCTTGGCGATGTCGGCGAGTTGGCGCAGCGACAGGTTGGCCAGCTTGCGCTGGCTCCGGATGTATGAGCCAAGCGCAGCGCGCTGCCGTTCCCATGGGTCGTCAATCATCTCTCTGCCAGCCTACGCCGGTGGGCAACATGAACGGCGCACCGCCTCGGGGCGGTGCGCCGTTCAATCTGGAACTCAGCTGATCACGCCTTGGGCGCGGTCTTCTTGGCCGCGCTCGCTGCCTTCTGCGTCTCTTCGACAGCAGCCTGCTCGCCGGCCGCCCATACGTTGGACGCGGTGCGAACGACGTTGTGCGCGAACTCACGCTGCGCCGCAAGCAACGACTCGGCGAAGTCGAAGACCTGGTCGAGGACCTCGTCGGGCTTCGGAAGGTCGTTGACGTTTGCTGTGCGCTCCTGCGTGGTACCCACCAGCCGGTTCAGGCTGTCGGACCAGACCTGCATGGCCTCGACGAAGGCATCCTGGCTCTGGCGCACGAAGTCGAGCGTCTGGTGCTGGGCATTCTCAGTCATTGCACGGGTGTCGGTCATTGCGTATCACTCCATCGGTACTGATCGCGGATAGGGGTGAGCGTGACGTGCTTTGCTAAATATACCAAGCAGTTGCTAGATGTCAACCACTTTCTCACGCCGCTCCGCGATTCCGTCTCAGTCGGCGGTGGCTCGGACGTATTCGCCGGGAGCGTCGTACAGCGGCGGGTAGACATCCGAGCCAACCGGGCGGGCGTCGGTCATGTCGCCGGCGCGCGCCGCGATCCACTCGGACCAGTCTTCCCACCACGATCGGCCTGATTCATCGGCCGTCTTCAACCAGGTGTCCGGATCTGGCGGGGTCTCCGACGACAGCCAGATCTTCGCCTTCGGGCTGGGCGGGTTCACGACGCCGGCGATGTGGCCTCGCGAGCTGAGGCAGAACCGGACGGTGCCGCCCAGTAGCTGCGTCGAGCGGTACGAGGACCGCCATGGCGCGATGTGGTCGTTCTGGGCCGCGACGATGTAGGCGTCGCAGTCGACCTCTTTCAGCGACAGAGGCTCTCCGGCGAGCTCCATCTGGCCTTCGGCCAGCTCGTTGTTGATGTAGCACGCGCGCAGGTACCACGAGTGCATTTCGGCCGGCATGTTGGTGGAGTCCGAGTTCCACGCGAGGATGTCGAACGGGGGCGGGTCCAGGCCCTTCAGCCAGTTGTTGACCACGTAGTTGAAGATCAGGTCGTTGGGACGCAGCGCATCGAACGTTCCGCGCATCTCGCTGGCCGGGAGATATCCCTTCTTCTCCATCTTGGCCTCGAGACGCTCGATCGTTCCCAGGTCGGTGAACACGCCGAGCTCGCCGGGCTCTCGATAGTCGAGCAGCGTGTTGAGCAGGGTGATCGAGTTCACGCGATCCTCGCCGATCGCTGACAGATACGCGACGAGCATCGCGGTCAGCGCGCCTCCGAGGCACAGGCCGACGATGTTGACCTTGTCCCGCCCAGTGATGTCGGCGACCACGTCCAGCGCCGCCTGCGGGCCGTAGATCAGGTAGTCGTCCATCGTGGTGTCGCGCATCGAAGCGTCGGGGTTTCGGTAGCTGATCATGAAGACGGTGTGCCCGTGCTGGACGGCCCACTCGATCAGGCTCTTTCCGGGCGCCAGATCCATGATGTAGTACTTGTTGATCCACGGCGGGCTGCACAGGATCGGCGTTTCGTGGACCTCGTCGGTCTGCGGCTCGTACTGGATCAGCTCCATCAGGTCGTTGCGGAAGACGACCTTGCCGGGTGTGGCGGCCAGGTTCTCACCGAGGGTGAACGGTGAGGTGTCGACCTGACGGGGTCGACCATCGTTGTGGACCATGTCGTCGACCATCGTGCGCACGCCTTTGAGCAGGCTGAGGCCGCCGGTGTCGAAGGCGCGCTTGAGCGCGTCGGGGTTGGTCATGAGGCCGTTGGTCGGGGCGATCGCGTCGAGCATGAACTCGAGCGCGAACTCGGCCTTGCCGCGGCTGGCGTGGTCGAGCCGTGAGACCGCCAGCAGATCCTTCAGGTAGCGGGAGCCGGCGCCGTACAGCTGGTGGAGCGTGAAGTAGGCGGGGTTCTCGCGCCATGCGGGGTCCGAGAACCGCCGGTCATCGTCGGCCGAGATCGGTGCATCGACCGGCCTGCCGAGCACGAGGTCGGTGGCCGCGCGTCCGGCTGTCGTCAACGTGGCCAGGAACGACAGCGTCGCTCGAGTCGCGCCCGCGGGGTTCGCGGCCGCACCGGTCATGGCTCTGGCCAGCGCGCGGCCGAACAGCACCGGATCGGCATCGGCGATCAGCCCGGCCTCTGGCGTGAGGTCGTCGGAGAGCAGATCGTTGTAGTCGCCTGCGTTGTTGCTCATGCGTGTCCGCCCTTCCGCCGACTTTCGTGCGCTGTCGTACATGCGCTCAGGATACCTAGCATCCGCGTGTGTAACACAGCGCCGTGGCGGGTGGCGCCGTCGCCGACGTCACCCGCCACAGTGGAGCCGTACGTCAGCTGAGACGCTCGAAGACCGCGGCGATCCCTTGGCCGCCGCCGATGCACATGGTCACCAGGCCGTACCGGCCATCGATCCGTTCGAGCTCGTAGAGCGCCTTCACCGTGAGGACGGCACCCGTGGCTCCGATCGGGTGGCCCAACGAGATGCCGCTGCCGTTGGGGTTCGTGCGGTCCTCCGGCAGGCTGAGGTCGCGCATGACCGCCAGTGCCTGTGCTGCGAAGGCCTCGTTCAGCTCGATGGTGTCCATGTCGCCGACCTTGAGGTCGGCGCGGTCCAATGCCATGCGGATCGCGCCGATCGGGCCGACACCCATGATCTGCGGGTCGACGCCGGCGAACCCGTACGAGACCAGCCGAGCCATCGGCGTGTGGCCGTTGGCCTCGGCGAACTCACGTTCCATCAGCACGACGGCGGCGGCCCCGTCGTTCACACCGGCCGCGTTGCCGGCCGTCACGTTCCCGTCGCCCTTGAAGGCCGGACGCAACTTTGCCATGCCCTCGATGTTGGCGTCGGGGCGGACGTGCTCGTCGGTGTCGACGGTGACGGTCTGCTTGCGCTTGCGTACCTCGATCGGCACGATCTGCCCGTCGAAGCGGCCCTCCTCCTGCGCGCGGGCAGCGCGCTTGTGGCTCTGCACCGCGAAGGCGTCCTGGTCCTCCCGCGTCACGCCCCACTGCTCGGACACGTTCTCCGCGGTGATGCCCATATGGCAGTCCTCGAACGGGTCGGTCAGCGCACCGACCGTCGCGTCGATCAACGTGCCGTCGCCCAGCCGTTGACCCCACCGTGCGCCCGGTGCCCAGTAGGCTCCGCGGCTCATCGACTCGGCACCACCGGCGACGGCCGCGTCGCAGTCGCCCAGTTGCACCATCTGCGCGGCCGAGACGATGGCCTGCAGGCCGCTGCCGCACAGCCGGTTGACGGTCAGCGCGGGTGTCTCGACGGGCAGCCCGCCGTTGACCGATACGACCCGGGACATGTACATGTCGTGCACGTCGGTGTGGATCACGTTGGCGAACACGGTGTGTCCGACGTTGGCGGGGTCGACGCCGGACCGCGCGACGGCCTCGCGGACCACGGTGGCGCCCAACTCGGTCGGCGGCACGTCCTTCAGACCGCCACCGAACCGGCCGACCGCTGTCCGGACTCCGCTGGCTACGACAACCTCACGTTGGCTTCCCATGGGTGGGTCCTCCCTTGGCCCGGCACCCTGGACATTGGTGGGTGCGTGGCCGATCGGCTTCGGGGCCAGCCGCCCGACGGCGCTCTCGGGACCGGTTGCCCCCGGCAAGGTGCTGTCCGGCAGAGCAGGGCCCATCAGCGTGTCTCGTGGAACCAGGCTCCGCGATGTTTCGCGTATAGGCGTACCGCCGCGGCCGTTCGGGGAAACGTCGATACAGGGACGCGGTCACGCCGTCGAGTGGCCGCAAGCGGCAACGAGAGGATGGGGTCATGGCAGACATGCAGGGGCAGGTCGCCCTGGTGACCGGTGGATCGCGTGGCATCGGTCGCGCGATCTGTGAGCGGCTGGTCGGACGGGGGGTGAAGGTGGCCGCGGGCTACTCACGCAACAGCGCGGCCGCCCAGGAGCTCCAGGCAAAGTTCCCTGACGCCGGCATCTCGGTCCACCAGGGCAACATCGGCGACGCAGGCGACTGCCGGCGTGTGGTCGACGAGGTGCTCGAGCAGCATGGGCAGCTCGACATCCTTGTCAACAACGCCGGCATCACCGTCGACAAGACCGTGCGAAAGATGTCCGCGGACGACTGGGACCGCGTGGTCCAGGTCAACCTCAACGGGGCGTTCTACCTGTCGAGCGCGACGCTGCAGCACATGCTCGACCAGGGCGGCGGTCGGATCATCAACATCAGCTCGGTCATCGGCGAGAAGGGCAACATCGGTCAGGCCAACTACTCTGCGGCGAAGGCCGGCCTGCTGGGGCTGACCATGAGCATGGCCTTGGAGACCGCAAGGAAGGGCATCACCGTCAACGCTGTCGCGCCGGGCTTCATCGAGACCGACATGGTCGGCGACATTCCCGATCAGGTTCTCGAGAAGATCATCGGCACGATCCCGACGGCCCGCCTGGGCAAGCCCGACGAGGTCGCGCGTGTGGTCGAGTTCCTCGCCGATCCCGAGTCCGGGTACATCACCGGTTCGGTGTTCAACGTCAACGGTGGCCTGTTCATGTCGACATAGCCCGAACGTGCGGCGCCGCAGCCGGCGCTGATCCGTGCGTGCGGGAGGTGCGGTGCGGACCGACCTCATCCCACGTGACCAGACCGACCTCATCCCAGGTGACCTGTGGATTTGCTGGTCGACGTGTGGTGGAATCCATCTTCTACCTGTCCCGCGACCCGCCGCGGTCCGCGGACAGTTTTTGTGTAGCGGTCGACAAGCCCGTGTGAGGCGGGCGAGGAGGAGTCATGCCACGAATCAGCGTCACCGTCGACGGGGTGGCCTACGAGGATGATGTCGAGCCGCGCCTGCTGCTTGTCTACTACCTGCGTGACCGCCTCGGCCTGACCGGCACCAACGTCGGCTGCGACACGAGCAACTGCGGCGCGTGCACCATCCTGTTCAACGGGCGGAGCGCCAAGAGCTGCACGATCCTCGCCGCGCAGGCCGACGGCGCCGAGATCACCACGATCCAGGGCCTGGCCAGCAACGGCGAGTGGCACCCGTTGCAGAAGGCGTTCAATGCCGAGCACGGGCTGCAATGCGGGTACTGCACGCCCGGCATGATCATGTCGTCGGTCGACCTGCTCGATCAGAACCCGGACCCGAGCGACGAGGAAATCCGCCACGGGCTCGAAGGCAACCTCTGCCGGTGCACGGGCTATCAGAACATCGTCAAGGCCGTGCAGACCGCCGCCAGGGAGTCCCGCCAGGAGGTGACGTCGTGACCGACACGGCCTC
>JAHELV010000077.1:8870-10818 GCA_024644015.1 Nitriliruptorales bacterium | reverse complement strand
CTCTCTGATGGGCTGCTCCGTCTCGACGCGCTGGTTCAGCTCGCAGGTTCCCGTATCGCCCGACCCGGACGGCCCACCGGACGTCGTGACATGCAGCAGCGCCATGAGGCAGACTTCGATCCTCCGCACGGGCAAGGGGCAGCAGGTGTCGAGACGGCCCGCACGCGTGCTCGCCTTCGTGGCGGCCCACCCCGACGACGACGTCATGGGCGCTGCGGGGATCATCGCCAAGCATCGCGACGACCCCGGACTGCGGTTCGTGTTGGTCCATGCCACCGATGGCGAGGCCGGCGAGATCGCGCCCGGCAGCGGCGCGACCCGTGAACGCTTGGGCGTGATCCGACGCGAAGAGGATCACGCCGGGTGGCGTGTCGTCGGACGGATGCCTGACCGTCACGAGTGGTTGGGGTTGCCCGACGGCGGCGTCGACGCAGTCGCTGACGGACTGCTGGCCGACCGCCTCACGGACATCTTCGAGCAGGAACGCCCCGACGTGGTCCTGTCCGCCGGCCCGGACGGCGTCAGCGGCCACGCCGACCACATCGCCGTCGGACGCGCTGCGACAACGGCCTTCCTGCGCTTCGCCGGCGACGGCGGTCCAGGCTTTCGCCGCCTGTTGCACGCCGCGGTGCCCCAGACGGCACTCGACCGGATCAACGCGCGTCTTCTCGCCGCCGGCAGGCGACCGTACGATCCGACACGCATGTACGACCTGCGCGGAGTCCCCGACGACCAGATCGCCTGCACCGTCGACCTACGCGAGCACGTACCGCTGATCAGAGCAGCCTTCCGCGAACACCGCACCCAATGGGCACCCCCCTGGACCGATCACTCCCCACAGGACTGGACATGGGCGGCGGGCGCCTCCCACTTCGTCATGGCCTGGCCGCAGTGGGTCCCCGGGACGGTCCCGCTGACCGACGTCCTCCAAGACCTCTAGACGGTCCCGACGCGACCCGGATCGCAACCGCGAGACGCGCCGCGGGCAGGTCGGCCGTGTGACCGTCTGGATCATGCGTCGCAGGCGACGTTGACGACGGTGTCCGCGTCGTGCGCGGTCAGCTGACCGACGCCGCGGCACACATCGATGAGCGCTCGCCGAAGGCACACCACTCGCGCGGTACGACGGTCGCCTGGCACGGGCCGAGCTCGCCGCCGCCAAAGGTGATCCGGACGCCCGTCGAATCGCCGCCGAGGCGCTGACGCTGGCACGACACGCGCGGCACATGATCACCGTTTCCGTCTCACCGAGCTCGCTGGTTCGGCTGACATGTGAGGCATCCGGCGCCGCGAGTTGTACCCGGAAGGGTCGCGACCCAGCGCGCCTTTCGGGCGGCCACATCATTCGGAGGGGTCCGCCGCGACGTAGCCAACGTAGCCAACTGGCTACGTTCACCGCCGCCAACGCTATCCCGGCTGGGCGGTTGCAGGCCTCTGACCTGCAGTTTTTCGTGGAGCTAAGGGGAATCGAACCCCTGACCTCTTCCATGCCATGCACACGCCCAAGCGTCCAGCGTGTCCGGCGGCGTCCCGTGAAGGCCGCCCGCGTCCGATCGAATCCGAACCCTCCCGCGCTCAGAAACTGCGCAGGCAAGACCTCAAGCGTCCAACGCGTGCTCACGAGTCCATCGCCGTCGCTCGCCATCCGACGACGTCCAGCCGGCCACCGGTGGCTACGTTGCTGGCTACGTTCGTTCCGCCGGACTGGACATCCTCTGCCGCGCTGAATTCGGACGTGAACGACTGGCCATGGACAAGCGCCTGGCAACCCGGACGCTTCGATCCTGTCTGCTGTCGATGTCATCCAGGAGCGGCGACGGTCGAACCCCCTCACTGGCCGATCGTGTGGACAGCGCGCGAGACCATCGACAGACACATCGTGGGGCTGGGCAGATCCCCGGTCCGATGCGCGAGCTGTCTGGTCCACCCCTGTGCAGTCGCGTCGGGC
>JAHELV010000077.1:0-8770 GCA_024644015.1 Nitriliruptorales bacterium | reverse complement strand
GACGGTGGACGAACTGGGCGACGTGTTCGTCGTGCCACCAGTACCTGGCCTCGACCCGGCCGTCGCCGAGCGCCAGTCGCGGGCTTCGATGAGGGCCCGGTAGTAGCGCCCGAGCGCAGGGGTCAACGGTCGTCTCAGCAGCCGTCGCACCGTGAGGATGCGGTGCCAACTTCGACAACTGCCCGGACATCCGCCGCCGAACCGCCGGGCGACGCCGGTGATCAACGGTCGACTCGGACGATCTCGTACGGGGTGGTCGGCGTGGCCTGGGTACCGAACTTCGCGTTCACCGCGTACAGCGATGAGCCGAACAGGGCCGAGGTGGTCGGCACGTCGTATGCGGCGCTGGTCAGGTACTCGACCACCGCTCCCGACGACAGATCGGCTGACAAGTCGATGACGGCGATCCGATTGAGGGCGTTCTCGTTCGCGTAGAGGGTTCGCCCCAGCAGGACCAGGCCGTCACCGGTGACCGAGACATCGAGGTCGATGGCGGTGGCCACACCGGTGATCGGATCCACGGTGTACAGCTCGGCCGCCGCCGAACCGGCTAGTAGCAGGGTGCCGCCGTCGGGGGTGGCCTCGATGCCGTTGGCGTTGAACGCGCCGGGCACGAAGGTGAAGTCACCGCCGAGCGGGATGGTACGGACCGGGCCGTCGACCGCACCTCGGGGATTCAACGGGACTTCGTAGATCTCGGGGACGAACGAGTTGGTGAAGTAGGCGGCGGTACGGGTAACGATCACGTCGTTGATGAACCCGCCCCCCAGACTCAGCTGGACGACTACGGCTCCGGTGGTGCCGTCGTACACGGTGGCGGTGCCGGTCGGGCCGCCGGCAACGAACAAGGTGCCGGAGCGATCGTCGAATGCCATGCCCACGGCGATGCCGCCCTCGGTACCGGGAACGAGTAGTTCGCCGGAGCCGGAGCGCAGGTCGCCCTTCCAGATGGCGCCGTTGGTCAGTGATCCGCTGTAGACCTCGTGGCCACTACCCACGGCGATGCCCTCGGGGAAGAAGCCGTCGGGCAGCGAGATCACGTCCGGGAAGACGGTCGATCGGGCCGAGGCCGGGGCTGCGATCGCCATCGAACCTGCGAGGAGCGCCACCAGGAGGACCAGTCGTCTCATCGTTGCGCCCTTTATTGATTCATCGAGGTCGTGCTTCGAAGCTAACGGCATCCAAACCGTCCCGCCAGTCACACAGGACAAGCGCACGCGTGGGAGGTTCACCGACGAGTTCAAACGCAACCCTGTGGAGTTGGTGCGCACGACCGGTAGGCCGATTCAGCCAGCGAGAAGCCAGTGGACGCGCACTCGGTCGTGCAAGGGATGTGCCCGTTCCGTGAGTACCCCGGACGACGTCAGATCGCGACGACGGGGGTCAACCCATGGACGCGCCGGCCCCCTACGACGGACCGGCCGACCGGATCAGCCGATGCGCCAGTCACTCGACGTCGGGTGAGTCGGCGGCAGGTACCTCTGCCGATCTGGGCGAATCTGCGAACGGATCGATGACCGTGACGCCCTCGAACACCTGACCTGCCTTGAGGTCCTCGGAGTACAGCCGCTCGCAACCGGCCCGCTGCGCCGCAGTGATGATCGCCGCATCCCACAGTGACAGCTGTGCAGAACGGCTCAGCGCGATGGCGGCCAAGACGAGTCCTCGGTCGATGTCGACGACGGGCAGCTTCGCCAGCGACCGCACGGACCGCTCCGCCTGCTCGCTCGACTGGGGACGGCCGAGCTTGCGCGTGACGGTGACGTAGTACTCGTTGAGCACCTGCGCGCTGACCGCGATCCGCCCCTTCAGCCCGTCGAGCAGTGCAATGGCGGTCGCCTGCTTCTCCGGCTCGTCGGTGTCCACCGCATACACGAACACGTTCGTGTCGACGAAAGCGTCAATCACCGTCGGCTGACCCGGTCCTCATACAGGTCCTCACGTCGCCACGTCCGGCCACCCCCGCTGCCCGCTGTCGACGACCGCGCGCCATCAAGGAACTCGGCCAATGCAGCGGCCGACTCGTCCTCGCCGGAGAACCGCTCAAGGAACTCGCGGACGGCCGCATTCACCGACGTGTTGCGTTGCAGCGCCACCATCCGCGCCCGCTTCAACAACTGATCGTCCACCGTCAACGTCAGATTCGCCATCGTTCCGACCGCACCCTGTGCTCCACATAACCCGTGGAACACAGCATACCCGATGTGCGAGGCCTTCGGGTGCCCGTGCCGCTGCAAACCTCGTCCGCCACGAGCCCTGCGCCCACAGCGGCGGCCGTGCGGCAAAGGCGGGCCGGGACGGCGCGACACTGGAGGCGTCACAACCGCACCGACGGTGGCAAGGCGCAACTGGCCGAGCTGACCAGCCGAAGTGAGCGGCGATCTGCTGCGAATCGTCTCCGAACATGACCAATAGTGATTGGCCGGACACGACCAGCCACGAAGTCTGCTGGTCTCGACGTAGCCACGTAGCCAATTGGCTACGATCACCTGCGCCGAAGTTGAGGCTGTCAGGCTCCGGGAGGCCGCTGACCTGCGGTTTGGGGTGGAGCTAAGGGGAATCGAACCCCTGACCTCTTCCATGCCATGCACACGACAAACCGTCTAAGCCGTCTGACGGTGTCCCGTGGAGTCCACCCGCGTCCGATCGTATCCGACCACCGAACAGCGACGAAACCGCGCGGGCAACACGTCAACCGTCCCACGCGTGCGAATGCGTCCGGCGCCGTCGCTCGGTGTCCCGTCGCGTCAAGGCGGACACCAGTGGCTACGTTGCTGGCTACGTCGACGGCGCGGAGTCAGTAGATGATGTCGAGCGCGTACCGCAACGCACGGTCGAGCGCTGCCCGTACGATCTCGTCGAGGTGGCCGACCGGTCGGTCGTCGAGCGCATCGATCGGCACGGTGATGACGTTGTCGCAGCTGATGACGCACGCCTCGGGCAGACCCTGCTCCGGACCGATCGCCACTTCCGAACGGATGCCCCGGATCGTGCGGGTGATCGGCGCACACGTCATCGACGTCAGCACGTCGATGGCGGCGTCACGCGTGAGCACGCACACAGGCCGTCGCCCCGCCGGCGGTCCGAGATCAGCCCAGTAGATGTCGTTGCGAGCTACCACGCCGGCGCAGTCTGGGCGGCAAGCCTGCGTGCGGACTGCACCAACGCGGGATCAGCCGGCTGCCGTCGGTAGGCCGCCACCAGCTCACGGTCGGCCTCCGCCAGGTCCTCGGCGGTGATCACCGCCTGCGCACCACGGCGCAGCAACTCCGACCGGTTGGTACCGAGCCGAGCGGCCAACCCGTCGAGCTGGGCGACCAGCTCATCGTCGAGCTGTACGAGCACTTCACGTCGAGACATGGACCATATGCTAGCACATATGCCTACTCTCAGGCTCCCTGTCCGCGTCGTCGGGTCCCGAATTCTCCTGGCATGCTCACGGTCGGGCGAGAACGCTTCGACCAAGCAGTACGGCGGCCTGTGCCTGTGCGTTGGGGAGTCCTCGGCACCGGCTCCATCGCGGGCGCATTCGCCGACGGCACCGCCACGTCGGCAGACTGGCCAACTGGTCGTGGTCGGCAGCCGGAGCGAGGACTCGGCCGAGGCATTCCCGCAGCGGCGTGGTGGACGGCCACGCGGCAGCGATAACGTCGTGCTCCAAGACCGGACACCCGACGTCAACGCGTGGGGACTGTGCAGCGGTCAGAACGCCAGCTCTACAACGACGAGCTTGTCGCGGCCGACTGGAGCGACGAGCTGGTGATCCTCTCGGCCGGTGTGGGCTTCGACAGGGAACCGACGCCGCCCCGTACGACTCGGGACCGCAGCTGGCGGGGGCCAAGCTCAACCACGTCAGCGAAGAGTCCGGGGGTGAGGGTGGTTTCGGCGTTCGCGACAGCGCCGTGTTGCCCACTGACGAGTTCGCGCTCTACGGCGGCGACTACCGGTTGCGCGTCCTCACCGGTGGCTTCTCGCCGGACGGACTCACCGGCGTCACCCCGGATCGGTACGGGGACTTCTTCCGCGTCCACGCCACCGGCGCCGACGGATCGACGGTGCTGTTGACCGAGGTCGGCGTCGACTACGACGTGGCCGGGGGCACCCTGCGGGTCGTGGACCCCGGCGACCCGGCCCGAACGGTTCCCCGACGTCCGGTACACCGCCGCCGGCCCGCCCGACCCCGAACCCGCGACCA
This sequence comes from Nitriliruptorales bacterium, assembly GCA_024644015.1. Lineage (GTDB taxonomy): Bacteria > Actinomycetota > Nitriliruptoria > Euzebyales > JAHELV01 > JAHELV01. The sequence continues at coordinate 4,575 of JAHELV010000077.1, read as the reverse complement.
TCGCACTCGATGACCCCTTGCGGGTCAGCACCCGCTGACGCCAACGCGCATCCAGCCCGGACCCGAGTCGCATCCTCCGGTCGGCGCTGGAGGCGGTGGCGCACATTGCCGGTGTCAGCATCGCGGCGAGCGGTGCCCGGTACGGTCCATGCGTGAGCAAGTGAGGTTCGACTGGTGGAAGGACAGAAAGAGCACGTCGTCAATGCTGGGTGGCGTGTGCTGGCAACCGATGTCGGCATCGACTTGGCCGATCCCGTGCTTCAGATCTCGCTCGGCCAGGGCATCTCGATGGGGGCCTTCGACGTGCCGCGGTTCGCGGCGACGAGCACACGCAGCTGATCGGTCCGCCGAAGCGCCCGGTGAACCAGACGGAGACCGACACCGTGACACCGTGCACGAATCCGCACGGCGCGCCGGCGTCCCTCGGTGTCCGCGTTCAGAAAGGAACCGAACAGGCGCCGGGTGGCGCTGCAGTGGCGTTGGCCCGCGTCGTCGGTAGCGCTGGATGCCGAGCCGGATCGCCAGGTACAGGGGCTGGCTTCGCTGCTCCTCCCGCCGCTGCCCGCGAGGGTCTGGATCGGGCCGGCTCCGACCACGCCCGGGTGTTCCTGGGGACCGAGATCCGGTGCAACTTCAGGCGCAGATCAGGAAGGGCCTTCGGAAGCTTCGATGACGGCAAGGATGCGGTCCTGCACCTGCGAGTCGTATGCCGTGGGATGCAGCTTCTGCTCCTTCGAGTTGGTGTCGAAGTAGCGTCCCGTCACGCCGTCGAGCTCTGCGCTCGTGGCACCCCAGATCGTGGACCGAGCAGCCTTCTTGGCACTCTTGCCGCCATCGTCCCTGAACAGGAGCCGAAGGAGCGGGTACATCAACCTCATCCAGCCTGGTAAGGCACCGGGCGACAGCGATCCCGTCATGGCGGTGGAGGCGCGGCCAGGGAAGAGGATGTTGACGGTGACGCCGTCCGGCTCGAGCTTCTCGGCCAGCGCCACAGACATGGCCTCCGTGGTGCTCTTGGAGTGGGTGTAGGTCATCAGACCGCGGAAGCCCTTCTCGGCCTGGAGGTTGTCCGGATCGATGGCAGCCGGCTTGTCCCCGCCGGTGATGTTGAGGACCCGGGCATCGCCTGCGGCTCTCAGCGCAGGCAGCAGCGCATGTGTCAGTCGCCACGGCGCGAGCACATTGACCGCGAAGTGCATCTCGAAGCCGTCGTCGCTGGTTGCGGGTGCGCTGCCCATGTAGCCCGCGTTGTTCACGAGCACGTCGATGTGGTCCACCCGCTCGGCCAGCGCGTCAGCGAGCGCGTCGATGCCCTTGATCGACGAGACGTCACCGACCACGAGCTCGACACGGTCGTTTCCGCTCTCATCGACGATGCGTTCTACCGCCTCGTCTCCTCGCTCGCGGTTTCGGCCTGTGATGACGACGTGGGCGCCGGTCCCGGCGATACCGAGGGCGCTCTGGAAACCAATGCCACCCGTTCCACCGGTGATGACGACCGTGCGGTCTTGCTCATTCATGACGTGCTCCTGATTGGCTGCCGGAGACGGATCACAGTGTGGTGTCTCCCCGGTGATCCTCGTCCGCCCAAAGCGCTGTCCGCGCCCAGGGCTCGACCAGATCGACGATCGCCGCCCCGGCCCGATCTGAGGGATGGATGGTGTCGCTCGTGAGGACGAGGTCGCGGCGCGTCGCCACTCGGTCCCACGACCAACCCACCACATAGTGTCCGATCGCCGAGCCGATCATCCATGCCAGGAACTTCGGGAGACTTCCGACGAAGGCCGGGCCGTGGGCCACACCGGCTCGCGTCAGACGCTCTCGAAGGGTCGCGTGGGCGTCGAGGACGTCAGCTCCGTGTCTGGCGGCGCTGGCTCGGATCACTTCGTTGTATCGCTGCACCACGGCGTAGGCGGACGACTCCGGTTGCTCGCCGAGCGGAGGCAGGGTCAAGCAGACGAGGCCCGGCGTCATCCCAGCGAGTTCGCCGACGAGCGCGTCGTACTGCTGAGCGAACCAGTTCTCGTCGGGGGCCTGGGGCAGCTTCTGGCTGTTCTCGTAGTACGCCGCCCAGCGTTCGCCGAGGGTGCCGACAGCGTCGTTCGTACCGACCATCAGAACAATCGCAGCGGGGCGACAGCGGGCGACCTCGTCGAGTCGCTGCCGCACGCTCCACACGACCTCGCCGTTGGCGCCTGCGTTCACGACGAGGGCACCGTCACCGAGCCGGTGCCGGAGCCCTCCGACCCAATCCGCGCCAAGGCCTCCGTGCGTGATTGAGTCCCCGAGACAGACGAGCACCGGGGTCTCCGCGGGCGGCTCACCGTCAGCAATGACTGACGCTGGATGGCCCACCGGAGGCCGGCCGACCTGACGAACGGCGTAGGCGGTGACACCCGCCGTACACGCTGCGATACCGCCGAGGACCAGCAACCACACGGCTCAGGCGGCGGTAACGGCCACGAACAGCGCGGCCCCTGCCAGGCCGACGTCCTTGACGACCCCGGCGATCGCCGCCCGTTTCTCCAGGTCGATCAGCTCTTCACCGAGTTCTTCCGGGTACTCCTTGATGACATCCGAAAGGTGGATGCCGAAGGCAGTCACCAACAAGAGGCCCGCCATCGTCCACCCCGCCGCAGGGGCGAATCGCTCCACGTTGATGAGTATGGCCGAGACGAGAAACGCTGCGCCCAGTCCTCTCACCAACACACGAATCGCCGGAATGCGCTCGGGGAGCATGGCGACCATGACTTCGGTGTTGAACAGGCAGCCCGCCGCGTACAGCAACGCAGGGAGCGCGATCAGGATCGTCGCGACCGTCTTGAGTGCGTCCATCGGTCTTTCTGGGGTGCTCGCCACGGCCCCATCGCGCTCTCGCCGAGCACTACGGGGCCCTTCCGATGGCGGACCGTAACTTGGCGTATACTATGAATCAAGCGATACCCACTCACATGACATGAACACCGTTCAACTTCGCGACGTCGACCTCAACCTGCTCGTTGTACTCGACGAGCTGCTCCGGGCGCGGAGTGTCACCCACGCGGCGGAGCGGCTCAACCTCACCCCATCCGCCGTGAGCCACGCGCTCAAACGCCTCCGCGAGCTGTTCGACGACGAACTGCTCCTCCGGGACGGCCGGCGGATGCGACCGACCGTTCGCGCCGAAGGCTTGGCCGACGCACTGCCCAGGGTGCTCCAGCAGGTGGCCCGCACGATTGCGGCTCCCGAGCCCTTCAGACTCGCTACCTCGACCCGCACGTTCCGTCTGGCTGCACCCGACTTCATCGCCCCGCTCGTGCCATCCCTCCTGCACGACGTACAGGGAACGGCGCCCAGGGTCCGGGTCGAGCTGGCGCCCTACTCCGCGGCGGCTGTTCGGGAGCTCGCCGCCGGCCGCTACGACGCACTCGTCGCGCCCGATGCAGCCCGCAGCGGCGATCTCCGGGGAGTGCCCCTGGGTGCCTGGCCGTGGGCCGTGTACGCCCGCGAAGGCCACCCGGCCTTCGACGACTGGTCCGTGGAGGCGTGGTCCGCCTACCCCCATCTGCAGGTCCGCACGTCGGTCCTCGAGGGACGCGGCCCGACCGACCGACGGGCGACCGAGCTCGGTATCAGCCGAGTCGTGCGGGCGGTGGTTCCGAACTTCTCGATGGCCGCACCCGTACTCGCCCAGACCGACCTCCTACTCACCGTCCCCTCGGTGACCATGGGAAACGCCGTCGCCGCCTATCACCTTGAGCGTCGCGAGATACCGTTCGACCTCGCCCCGATGGGGCTTTCGCTGTTCCGCAGCGCTGCGGAGGGGGACGAGCCGGGGGTGCGGTGGTTCCTCGAACGAGTTGCAGCCGCCTTCCAAGGGCTGGATGAGAGCCACGAGGGCGCCGCGGTCAGCCCGTAGCAGCGCGTGCAGAACTCCTGCGGCGTCATCTCGGGGCACAGTCCAGGGTGATGTTGTCGTCTTCGACGATCAGGCCATCACCGGGACAGCTCAGCAGGTCTCCAGTGAGGATGGTGTCAGTGGTGATGATGTCCCGCACGCTGGCGCCGAGGATGTCCGGAGTGTCGTGGAACTTCGGTGAGCGGCCTCCGTGGTGTGGTGCATCGTAGGTCAGGCGGTGGCGGCGTGGGCGACGTGTGACTCGTGGGGCTGGTAGCCGACCGCACGCTCGAGCGCGCGGGCCAGCGCGGGCAGCTGCCGGTAGCCCTTGACGCGGCGGAACTGGGCTTGGGCGGCGGTCATCCCGGCGGCGGCCCAGCGCAGCGCCATGTCGCCCGAGGACCAGTGCTTCACGCGGTGCGCGTGGTCGCGGACGACTTCGATCATGCTCTCGACGGGGTTGGTCGACTCGAGCGTGCGCAGCAGCGTCCCGGTGACGCCGAGCCGGTTGACCGTCAACGTGTCATCGAGGCCCTCCCGGAGGCTGGCGGCGGCGCCGGGCCGCTTGCGGGCGAGGCTACGCGCGAGCGCGTCGAGGTCGGCGCGGGCCTCGGCGACGGTGGGTTTGGCCCACGCCTGACGCAGCTTGCGTTGCACGAGTGGGCGTTCGTCCTCGGGCAGGTGGTCGGTGACGTTTC
>JAHELV010000158.1 GCA_024644015.1 Nitriliruptorales bacterium | reverse complement strand
ACGCGCGAGCGGCTCGTCGAGCGGCGCGCTCACGCATCCGCGGAGCAGCTGCGACAGCCTGTGACTCGGGCGGGGCATTGGGGAGTACTGCAGTCGGCACTGTCTCGTCCGAGGTCAACAACCAGACGAGGGGCCGCTCAGCGCAGGCCGACACGGCGGGCCAAGCCGCCGACGGCCTGCTCGACGGCGGCAGGATCACGGGTCGGCACGAACATGACCATGCGGTGCACGCCGTGGGCTTCCAGCCGCTCGACGGCCTCCTGCGGCGGCGCCAAGCCCGTCAGGAGCGAGATCTCGATCGCGTCCGGATCGCGGCGGTGCTTGTCGGCGGTCCCGCGCATCAGGTCGATCAGCCCAACAAACCGCTCCAAGGCCCCCGGCAGGCCCAGCTGCGCGATCGAGGTGGCATCGATCGCCGCGAACCAGCCGTCGCCCAGGCGGCCGGCCCGCCTGGCCGCCGCCTCCGAGTGACCACCGATCGTGACGTGCACCGCCCCGCCCGGCGGTCGCGGCCATGCCCGAACATTGGAGAAGGACGTGAACTCGGAATGGTGAGAGGCGTCGTCGGAGCCCCACAGCGTTCGCATCGCCTCGATGTAGTCGTCCGTCCGAGCGCCGCGGTGAGCAAACGGTACGCCGACCGCGTCGTACTCCTCCTCCAACCAGCCGAGGCCGACACCGAGACGAATGCGACCGCCCGACAAGACGTCGAGCGTGGCTACCTGCTTGGCCAGCACCACGGGGTTGCGCTGCGGCAGGATCAGGATCCCCGTTCCCAACGCGATCGTCGACGTGTGTGCCGCGACGTAGGCAAGCCAGACCAAGGGATCCGGCATCTCCAAGTCCGCGAGTCCCGGCGCCGTCCCCGTCGGGGAGTACGGGTAGCGCGACCTGTACTCCAGGGGCACGACGACGTGCTCGAACGTCCACAACGAGTCGAACCCGGCGGACTCCGCGGCCCTGGCCATCGCCGCCGCGCGCTCCGGCTGCGCGAATGCGCCCGCGTTCACCCCGACCAATCCCCACCGCATGCCCGCTCCTGACACGTGTCTGACTGGGCCACAGATCTCCGGGAGTCAGTCCACGCCCGGTCGGTGGATCGGGGCGGTCCCTCGGATCAGCCCTGCGAGCGTACGTCGATCCGCTCGAGAGGCGGAGGCGAGGTCCGTCGCAGCGTTCCGGGTTACGCCGTGGAGACCTTGTGACCCGGCGTCCCGCCCGTGCGAGCACGGACGCGGCCGGCTGGCCAGCTTCCCGCCGACGCCGAACACACCAACGTGGAGCCGAAGGCTGCCGACTTGTCACCGGTCAAGACCACCGCATTCCAACGGTGAGAGCCCTTTCACGGAGGGGCCACGCCCACGCACACCCACGACCGTGCTTGACAACCACACAGCCAGATCCAACCTCGTTGCCGCTGCAGACAACTACGCCGGCCTGGTTGCTCGACGCCGACCCGGCGTTGGGCTGGCAGGTCGAGCGCGACCTGGCTGGCGCCCCGCAGGGCGCGTCGGGTGCGACGATCGGGTCACCGCAAGCGGAACTCGTCGCGCAACGTGGCAACCACCGCTGCGGCGCGGCGCTGGCGAGTCTCGATGCGCTTCGCACGTTCGATGCCGTAGACGAGCGTCCGCTGACGTCCCGCCGTCAACTCGCCCCACACATGCCCGGCCGCCGGGTCGGCGTCTAACATCTTCGGCACTCCGGCGGTGTCGGGTCAACCTCGGACAGCCCGGCACACGGTTGCTGGGGACCTGGTTTGGCCGGCAGGGGGCAGCATCTCACCGGCGGCATGTTCGTAGCGGGCAAACCTCGCACTTCTGGACGATCCCGTCGCCCAGGATCTCCTGCGTTCGAGCGTCCCCGCTCATCTGGGCTATTCGTGGCGGGATGGGACCCCGTTGGACTTCGAGACGCGCTTTCCCTCAGCGATTGCCGCGGCTATGTCAGGACCTGCCAGCCAGCCCCGGTGACGACCATGCGGCCACGTGCGTCCAGCTGCGCACGCATGGCCGGTAGCGATGCCCGCACGGGCGTCGATCCGTCGGACTTGGAGCCGTGGCGTCAGCTCTGTGGACCGAGCGCTTCGATCGTCAGCCGATACCGCTCATCGTTCTCGGTGAGGACGATCAGCTCGTTGAGTCCCCGGCGCTCGGTCGACTTCACCCCTGACATCGGTCCGGTGTACTGCCCGAACGCGAGGACCACCTGCTCCATCAGCATGTCCTCGTCGCCGGCGGGGCCCACGATGTGCGTGACCGGCAGGTCAAAGCGGCGCGCGACGCGGTCAGGCAGGTCCATCTTGAGCCACCGGGAGATCCCCTGCGGCAAGGTCGAGATGATGATCTCGTCGAACGTCCCGCGGTCCAGCACGTCGCTGATCGCCTGCAGGGGGTGGACATCTCCGACCTCACCGTCGGCATCAGCGCCGATCGAGCGCAGGCGCGACAATTCGGTGTCGAGCCGCCGAACGGCGTACTCGCGACCTTGGGTGTCGGGGATGGGGTCACCACCGGCGGCCTGTGCCTGCAGTTCCCAGCGCAGAAACGCCGATGGCGTAGCGGGCACCACGACATAGAAGCTGTGCGGACCTTCGGCGAGTCGTTGTCGGATCGCCGTCACGAGCGCGAGACCACCGAGCGTCTGGTTCGCCACAACCACGCAGCGTCTCATGGTGTCACCTCTTGCGCACTCAGCGCTTACTGCAACCTACTTCCACGCCATCGCGCTGTGAAGGCC
>JAHELV010000007.1:58118-100807 GCA_024644015.1 Nitriliruptorales bacterium | reverse complement strand
CGGCCGTGAGCGCGCGGCTCGGTGGCGGTCGGGGGCTGATGCCCAACACGGGCCTGGTCCGTCGCGGGATCGACGGCGACCTGGACCGGCAGCTGCCCAAGGGCCTGCTGGGACGCGTGTGGCGCGAGTTCGCCCGCCAGCACCGCAGCAAGCTCATCGGCCTGATCGTCACGATCGTGATCGCGTCCTCGCTGGTCGTGTTGCCGCCGCTGCTGATCGGCCGGATCGTCAACGCCCTCAGCGGTGTCCAGGACGGCGTCGCTCCAGCCGGCGTCGGGCGCACGGTCACGGTGTATGCGGTGGGCCTGATCGTGCTGGCGCTGGTCACCGTGGGCTTCTCGATCGCCCAGCGCTACTACTCGGCGTGGCTGGGCGAGCAGCTGATCGCCGACATGCGCCAACGGGCGTTCACGCACGTCCAGCGCATGCCGGTCGCCTTCTTCACGCGCACGCAGACCGGCGCGCTCATCAGCAGGCTCAACAACGACGTCATCGGCGCACAGCGCGCCCTGACGGGCACCTTCGGCACGTTGACGGCGAACACCGTCCAGGTCGTGGCCGCTGTCGGCTCGATGTTCGCGCTGGAATGGCGGTTGACGTTGCTGGTGCTGTCGGTGCTGCCCGTGTTCGTCGTGGCGGCCAGGTTCGCCGGCCGCAGGCTCCAGGCGTTGACCCGCGAGTCGATGCAGCTCAACGCCGACATGAACATGCTGATGACCGAGCGCTTCAACGTCGCGGGCGCGACGCTGGTCAAGCTGTTCGGCCGCTACGGCCGTGAGGCCGACCGCTTCGGCGACAGCGCTGTGAAGGTGGCTGATGTCGGGGTGCGCAGCGCTGTGGTCGGCCGCCTGTTCTTCGCCACCATGTCGCTGGTCGGTGCACTCGGCACCGCCGCGGTCTACCTGGTCGGCGGGCAGTTCGTGCTCGCCGGTGACATGACGGTCGGTGGCGTCGTGGCATTCGCCGGCCTGGTCGTGACCGCCTATTCGCCGCTCGCGGCGTTGAGCAACGCACCGGTCGATGTGCTCACAGCGCTGGTCAGCTTCGATCGCGTGTTCGAGATCCTCGACATGCCACACCCGATCGCCGACGCGCCCGACGCGGTCGAGCTGCGAGACCCGCGCGGCGAGGTCACCTTCGACCACGTGCGGTTCTCGTACCCGTCGGCGGCGGACAGCTCGCTGGCGTCGCTGGAGGCGGGATGGAACGAGGTGCTCGACGCCACGCCCGGGCCGGTGGTGCTCGAAGACGTCAGCTTCACAGCCGCCAGTGGCCAGACGGTGGCGCTCGTCGGTCCGTCGGGTGCCGGCAAGACGACGATTACGGCGCTGGTGCCCCGGCTCTACGACGTCACCGGTGGCGCGGTGCGAATCGACGGCCACGATGTGCGCGACCTGACCGGCGAGTCGCTGCGTGCCGCGGTCGGCGTCGTCAGCCAGGACCCGCACCTGTTCCACGACACCGTGCGCGCGAACCTGCGCTACGCGTCGCCGGACGCGACCGACGCGCAGGTCGAGGACGCCTGCCGAGCCGCGCAGATCCACCACGTGATCGCGGCGCTGCAGGACGGTTACGACACGGTCGTCGGCGAGCGCGGGTACCGGCTGTCGGGTGGCGAGAAGCAGCGGGTGTCGATCGCCCGCGTCCTGCTGAAGGACCCCGCGATCATCGTGCTCGACGAGGCCACCGCCCACCTCGACAGCGAGTCGGAGGCCGCGGTGCAGCAGGCGCTGCGCACGGCGCTCGCCGGTCGCACGTCGCTGGTGATCGCACACCGGCTATCGACGATCGTCGGCGCCGACCTGATCCTGGTCGTCAGCCACGGCCGGCTGATCCAGGAGGGCACGCACGCCGAGCTGGTGCGCGCCGATGGCCTGTACGCGGACCTGTACCGCACGCAGTTCGCCAGCGCCGAGGCCTAGCCTCGACGGAGGCCGACCGATAGACTCCGGCTTCGAGGCGACGGTGCTAGCGCGAGAAGCGCGGGCGCCGTCGTTCTGCATCCACCACATGACTTGAGCGGGCCAGGATCGGAGCATCATGACCTTGCAGACCGGTACCGTCGACGGTGGGTTCGACCCGAGCCGGGAGCACGACGCGTGTGGCATCGGCTTCGTCGCTGATGTCACCGGGCGTGCGACGCGCGCCATCGTCGACGCTGCGCTCGACGGCTTGTGCGGTCTGCGCCACCGCGGTGCCGTCGCGGCGGACAGCAAGACCGGCGACGGCGCGGGTGTCCTGCTGCCGCTTCCGCGGGAGTTCCTTGCAGCCGAGGCGCAGCGGCTCGGCACGACGGTCCAGCCGGAGCAGCTGGGTGTGGCGATGTGTTTCCTCGACGGCGACGAGGCGCAGCGCGGCAGCGATGCTCGGCGCCAGGCCCGGCAGGCCGTCGAGCGGGCACTGACCGCGTGTGGCCTGCGGTTCGTCGGATGGCGCACGGTGCCGACCGTGCCCGATGCGCTCGGCGACGAGGCGCGCGCCGTCATGCCGGCGATCGAGCAGGCGCTGTTCACCCACGCGGACGTCGCCGACCGCGAGCGGTCGGCGTACCTCGCCAGGCGCCTGGCGGAACGCCGCTGCAACGCGGCGGGCGTGCACGCGTACTTCTCGTCTTTCGGGTTCTCGACCGTCACCTACAAGGCACTCAGCGCGGCCGATCAGCTCGCCGCGTTCTATCCCGACCTCTGCGCACCCGCCGTCGCGGCGCCGTACGTCGTGTTCCACCAGCGGTACTCCACGAACACGCTCCCGACGTGGGATCGGGCGCAGCCGTACCGGCTGCTGTGCCACAACGGCGAGATCAACACGATCGACGGCAACGTCAACCTCATGCGGGCGCGCACCGGCAACCTCGGCGCCGACTGGTCCGAGCTCGGCGACGAGGGAGAGGCGGCGCTCGAGCCGCTGATCAACGAGTCGGCGTCCGACTCGGCGAAGCTCGACTCGGCGCTGGAGCTGCTGCGGCGGGGCGGGCGGACGATCGACCACGCCATGGCGATGCTCGTGCCGCAGGTGTGGGAGGGCAGCAGCGACCTGCCTCCGGCCGTGCGCGACTTCTACCGCTATCACGCCGCCCTCGTCGAGCCGTGGGACGGCCCGGCGGGCCTCGTGTTCGCCGACGGCGCGCGAGTCGGTGCCGCACTTGACCGCAACGGTCTCCGCCCGCTGCGCTATCAGGTCTGTGACGACGGCCTGATCGTGTGTGGCAGCGAGGTGGGTGCGGTCCGCACGGCGGGCCGCGGCGGTGTCCGTCGCGAGCGCCTGGGACCCGGAGAGATGCTGCTGGTCGACCCTGAGCACGGCGTCCTCGAGAACGCAGCGCTCAAGCAGCGCCTGGCGTCCCGAAAGCCGTACGGCGACTGGCTCCGCGCCCACCAGCGCCGGATCGACACCGGGCAGCCCGTCGACCACGCGCCGGAGGATCTGCTGGCACGGCAGATCCAGGCGGGGTTCACCAAGGAGGAGCAGACGGCGGTGCTGCGTCCGCTGGCCAACGACGCCAAAGAGCCGGTGTCGTCAATGGGCGACGACACGCCGCTGGCGGTCCTGAGTGGCTCGGCCCGGTCGATCTACCACTTCATCAAGCAGCGGTTCGCGCAGGTGACCAACCCCCCGATCGACCACCTGCGTGAGTGGAAGGTCATGAGCCTGCGCACCCAGCTGGGCCCACGGGCACCCGTGCTGTCGGAGACTCCGGACGCTGTCCGCCTGCTCGAGCTCGACGGCTTCCTGATGTACCCGCACGGGCTGCGCCGTCTGCTGATGGAGGCCGACCTGCCCTTCGGCGTGGCGGGGTTGGACACGACGTTCGCGGTGGCCGACGGGCCAGACGGTCTCGCCGATCGTCTCGCCGCGCTGACCGCCGAGGCGGTGGCTGCGATCCGCTCGGGCGCCGCCCTGCTCGTGTGCAGCGATCGCAAAGTGAGCGTCGAACGTGCCGCGGTACCTGCGCTGCTCGCGGTCGGCGCAGTGCACCACGCGCTCGTGGACGCGCGTCTTCGCACGCACGCCAGCCTGATCGTCGAGACCGACGACGCTCGCGAAACCCATTCGTTCGCGGCGCTGCTCGGCTACGGCGCAGACGCGATCTGCCCGCGGCTGGCGTTCGAGACCATCACCGAGCTCGCCGATGCCGGTCGGCTGGGACGCGACTCCGGGTCGGCCGGCGAGGCGCAGGAGGCGTACGCCAACGGCGTGGCCGACGGCGTGCTGAAGATCATGTCGAAGATGGGCATCTCGACGCTCGACTCCTACCGGTCGGCCCAGGTCTTCGAGGCGATCGGCCTCGGCGCGGACATCATCGACCGGTGCATGCGCGGCACGCCGTCCGTGATCGGCGGCATCGGCCTGCGCGAGCTGGGCCAGGATGTGCTCACACGCCACGAGCTCGCGTACGCCGATCGCCCGGCACTGGCCAGCCCCGGGTTCTACAAGTTCAAGACAGCTGGCGAGTACCACGCAAACAACCCCGAGGTCGTCGACGCCCTGCACCGCGCGATCGGACTGAGCGGCGACGGCGACACGTCCACCGTGCCCCCACCGTCGCCGGACGCGGTCACGGCCGAGCAGCGGGCGGCTCATCTGCTGGCGGCAGCGGCCGACAGCGGGCGAACCGCCTGGTATGACGAATACGCACGCCTCGTCAACGATCGTCCCGCGACGGCGCCGCGCGACCTGCTCGAGCCGGTCCCGGCGCCCGAGCCGACGGCGCTCGAGCAGGTCGAGCCGGCCACCAGCATCGTGCAGCGCTTCTTCACCGGGGCGATGTCGCTGGGCGCGCTGTCGCCCGAGTCCCACGAGACGATCGCGATCGCGATGAACATGCTGGGAGCGTCGTCGAACACCGGCGAGGGCGGTGAGGATCCCCGTCGCTTCGCGACGCGGGGCACCGGCCGCGACGCCAACTCGCGGTCCAAGCAGGTCGCATCCGGGCGCTTCGGCGTCACGCCCCAGTACCTGGCGTACGCCGACGAGTTGCAGATCAAGATGGCGCAGGGCTCCAAGCCCGGTGAGGGTGGCCACCTGCCCGGTCACAAGGTGTCGAGCCTCATCGCGCGGCTGCGTCACACCCAGCCCGGCGTCGGCCTGATCTCGCCGCCCCCACACCACGACATCTACTCGATCGAGGATCTGGCCCAGCTGATCTTCGATCTCAAGCAGGTCAATCCGTTCGCGAGCGTCAGCGTGAAGCTGGTGTCGAGCGACGGTGTCGGCGTCGTGGCCGCAGGCGTGGTGAAGGGACTCGCGGACGCGGTGCAGATCGCCGGATGCGACGGTGGCACCGGCGCCTCGCCACTGTCGTCGATCAAGCACGCGGGCCTGCCGTGGGAGCTCGGTCTGGCTGAGACGCAGCAGATCCTCATGGCCAACCGGCTGCGCGGCCGCGTGCGACTGCAGGTCGACGGTGGCTTTCGCACCGGCCGGGACGTGCTGATCGCGGCGCTGCTGGGCGCCGACGAATACGGCTTCGGCACGGCGGCGTTGCTGGCCGAGGGCTGCATCATGGCTCGAGCCTGCCACCGTGACACCTGCCCCGTCGGGGTGGCGACGCAGCGCCGTGACCTGCGCGACAAGTTCGTCGGCACGCCGGAGACCGTCGCGACCTTTCTGCTGTTCGTCGCCGAGGAGGTGCGTGCGGGACTGGCCGGGCTCGGCGTCAGGTCGATAGACGAGGTCATCGGCCGCGTCGACCTCCTGCAGCCGCGGACCGTCGCGCACGCTCGGGCACAGTCTCTCGACCTGCAGCCGTTGCTGGCGGAGCCGCAGCCGGGACCCCGGCACTACGAGGCCAGCCTGCCAATCCAGGCACCGCGGGGTCACCTGGGCGACCAGGTCTTCGACAAGCTGTTCCGCGCATTGTGGACCGGTACCGGTGAGTCGTTCGACTTCGAGGTTCGCAACACCGATCGGGCTGTCGGTGCGCGGCTGGGAGGCGCGATCGGGCTGGAGTTCGGGGACCGGATGCCGGAGCAGCCCGTGACCGCGCGGTTCGCGGGGGAGGCCGGCCAGAGCTTCGGCGCCTTCCTGGCCCAGGGGGTGCACTTCGTCCTGACGGGGGAGGCGAACGACTACGTCGGCAAGGGCATGGCCGGTGGGCGGATCGTGGTGCGTCCACCCGACGACGACCGTGGCGACCCGGTGCTGGTCGGCAACACGGTGCTCTATGGCGCCACCGGTGGTGAGTTGTTCGTCGCCGGGCGGGCGGGGGAGCGCTTCGCGGTCCGCAACTCGGGTGCCAACGCCGTCGTCGAGGGCACCGGTGAGCATGCATGCGAGTACATGACCGGCGGCGTCGTGGTGATCCTCGGACCGACCGGGTTCAACCTCGGGGCGGGGATGACCGGCGGCGTGTGCTACGTGCATGACCCCGCCGCGAACATCCTTGCGCGCATCAATACGCAGTTGGTGGAGGCGCGCCGGCTCGAGGGCGGCGACCTCGACGACGTACGCAGCTTGGTCGGCTTGCACGCCGAGCTCACGGGGTCGCACCGGGCCGCACAGCTGCTCGCCGACTGGGACGCCGTCGCACAGGGATTCTGGCGTATCGCGCCGCGCGGCAGGCTGTCGCGCGTCGAGCGCAGCGATCGCGGTGTGGGAACCTCGGTCTGACCCGAGATCGTGCGCAAGGTGAACGGGCGTCAACCGGCGGATGTCAGGGCGCAGTTGCGATGCGGCCGCCACCCGTGGCGCAGGACGGTCGCGACCGCGGCGTGCCGTGAGGCGGCGCCACGGGGCACGAGGACGCCTTGCTAGGCTGCAGGCCCTGATGCAGCCACAGGTGCTCGGCCACCCCAAGAGCAGGACCGCACGCAAGGCCCAGCGGTTCTTCTCGGAGCGCGGCGTGGATGTGGCGTACCACGATCTGCGCAAACGTGCTCCCACCCCGGGTGAACTGCGCAAATGGGTCGAGCGGTTCGGTGTCGACGGTGTGATCGAGCGCGAATCGGCGGCCTACCGTGATGCCGGGCTCGCGTACCTGTCGGCCGGCGTCGAGACCTGGCTGGAGAAGTTCGCCGAGCAGCCGCTGCTGCTCCGGCTGCCGCTCGTACGGTGTGGACGCGACTTGTCGGTGGGCGACGACCCCGCGTCGTGGCAGCGCTTCGTCGAGCTCGCCAAAGGCGGATGAGCACCCGCGTCGGCAGGTGTCAGCACCGCGACAAGATGGGGTGGATGCTTGCACATCTGCCGCGAACGGGGCAGGTTGGAGCCGCGAAGGCGGGTCGTGGGCGGTGCAGGCACGTCGAATCGCTACCGAGGAATGAACCTGACGTGCCCGCTCACGACCCCCGGAATGTCAACCGAAACGAGGAGTCCACGTTGAACAAGGCAGAGCTGATCGACGCCGCTGCCGATCGCGTCGACATCGCGAAGAACAGCATGTCGGAGGCGCTCGATGCCGTACTCGAGACCATCACCGAGACGGTGGCCCGCGGTGACAAGGTCACCCTGACCGGCTTCGGCACCTTCGAGCGCCGGCACCGGGAGGCCCGAACGGGCCGCAACCCGCAGACCGGTGACGAAATGCACATCCCCGCGCAGAACAGCCCGGCGTTCAAGGCCGGCAAGGCGTTCAAGGATGCCGTCAACGGCTGACGCTCTCGTTGCCGCGCCGGTAGCCCGGACGCGCCCGGTGCGTCCGGGATGGCTGCATCGAGTGCAGCCTCCTGACACCGGCCCAAACGCGTCCCGGACCTGTCCGGGGCGCGTTCTCGTCTAGGTCGCCAGCTGCAGATGGCGCATCAGGTCCATCGACGGCATGACCAGGCCGGTCACGAATGGCCCGAACTCCGCGTATGTGGCACTGACTTCATCGAACCGCATCTCGTACACGATCTGCTTGATCGCGGCCGGATCGTCTGCGAGCAGCGTCACACCCCACTCCCAGTCGTCCAGCCCCACCGACCCGGTGATCAGCTGCAGCACCCGCCCGCGGTAGCGTCGGCCGACCGCGGCATGACCGGCCATCAGCGCCTTGCGTTCCGCGAAACCCAGCGTGTACCAGTTGCCGCCCGGGTCACGTCTCTTGCTCATCGGGTAGAAGCTGATCACCCGCCTGTGCGGCAGTCGTGGCGTCAGCTTGTTCCGCGTGTACGTGGCCATCCGCTCCCGAAACGCGGCGAGCGCGGTGGCGTAGGTCTCCGACGTCGGGTCCAGGCCCTCCTGTTCGATGAGTCGCTTGGCCTCGTCGTCCTCGGTCGAGGTGTATTCGCTCACCTCCGTCAGCGACAGATAGGAAGCGGCGGGCGTCAGCACCTGACCCAGCGGGGCCGCAGCGAGATCGACCGAGAACCGGTCCAGAGCGGTCAGGTCGGGGCCGAGTGCCATCAACCCGAAGTCCGCCTTCTGTCCGAGCACACTGAAACTGAGTACCTGGCAGCCGTCTCGCTGGTCGAATGCGTCGACGCGCGCGGCGAAGTCGCGGGCCGCACCGCCGGCGCCGTCGGTCGCCTCGCGACGCACATGGAAGAACAGGTGCAGGACGGCGTGGCCCTGGGACGGGATCACAGGCTCTGGGGACACGGCGGTTCCTTTGCTCACGTCGCGGCCGTGCATGCTAGTTGGGCGCAACGGTCTCGCCGCGTGGCGGCGAGCGGACCATACTGTCTGCAGCGGACGCCGGAGTCGACCGGAAGCGTCTGTTGAACAGAGAGAGATGGATGACGCGTACACACAGCAAGGGACGCACGCCGCTCGAGGTCCCCAGTGATCACAACCTGACGACCCGGCTGTGGCAGTACGCGGACCGGTCCGGTGGCCAGGAGGCGCTGCGCTACTGGGCCGACGGTGCATGGCACCCGTTGTCCTGGCGGGAGCTCGCCGACCGGGTCCGCAGCGTCGCGGCGGGCCTGATCGCGGTCGGAGTGGACGCCGGTGACCGTGTCGTGCTCATGGGCCCGACCAGCGCCGAATGGACGATCGCCGACCTCGCGATCCTCGCCGCGGGCGCGGTCACCGTACCGATCTACGAGACAAGCACCGCCGACCAGTGCGAGTGGATCCTGTCCGACTCCGCAGCGACGGTCGCCATCTGCGCGGACCCTGATATCGCGGACAGGATCGGGTCTGCTCGCGGTGACACCGCCGACCTCTCGGGGGTCTTCGTCATCTCGCAGGGCGGGCTGGACGCGCTCGCCGAGCGGGGGGTGGAACACATCGCGGCCGTCGACGAGCGGGTGGCACAGACCACATGCGAGTCGATCGCATCGATCATCTACACCTCAGGCACGACCGGGAGGCCAAAAGGCTGTGTGTTGACGCATGGCAACATCCTGATCACTGCTCGGCAGGCCCAGCTGGCTCTCGCCACGGTGCTGCTGGCCGACGGCGCATCGACGCTGCTGTTCATCCCGTTGGCGCACATCTTCGCCCGGGTGATCCAGTTCGCCGTACTCGACGCCGCCACGCTGCTGGGTTACGCGCGATCCGTCGCAACCCTGTCCGAGGATCTGCAGACGTTCAAGCCGACCTTCCTCCTGGCGGTGCCGCGCGTCTTCGAGAAGGTGTTCAACGCGGCGCAGGCCAAGGCACAGGGACCGAAGGCGAAGATCTTCAGCGCCGCCGTCTCGACGGCCACCGAGTGGTCGTCGGCCGACAACCCGGGGCTCGCGACCAACCTCAAACGTACGGTGTTCGACCGGCTCGTGTACACCAAGCTGCGCTCGGCGCTCGGGGGCAGGATGCAGTACTGCATCTCCGGTGGTGCGCCGCTCGCGCCGCATCTGGCGCACTTCTTCCGCGCGGTCGGCGTCGACATCCTCGAGGGCTACGGTCTCACCGAGACGACCGCCGCGTCGGCCATCAATCCACCCGAATGGAACAAGATCGGCACCGTCGGCCAACCGTGGCCCGGAACGGAGATCCGGGTCGACCACGACGGTGAGCTCCTGATCAGCGGAGCGGGTGTCTTCCAGGGCTACTGGCAGAACCCGGAGGCGACCGCCGAGGTCCTCGACGGCGACGGCTGGTTCAGGACCGGCGACCTCGGTGCGATCGACGACGACGGCTTCGTCGCGGTCACCGGTCGCAAGAAGGAGATCATTGTGACCGCCGGTGGAAAGAACGTCGCGCCCGCGGTGCTCGAGGAACGGTTGAAGGCCCACCGCCTGATCTCGCAGGCGATGGTCGTCGGCGACAAGCGGCCATTCGTCGGAGCGCTGATCACCCTCGACCCCGACGAGTTGCAGACCTTCGCCGCGGAACGCGGCATGACCGGTGATCCTGCGCAGACCGCGCAGTCCGAGCAGGTGCGGGCCGAGGTCGACCGCGCCGTGGCCGAGGCGAACACCGCAGTGTCACGAGCCGAGTCCGTTCGCAAGACCGCGATCCTCGATCGCGACTTCTCGATCGAGGAAGGTGAGCTGACACCGACGCTGAAAGTGCGGCGGATGGTCGTCGCGGAGCACTTCGCCGACGCCATCGAGAACCTCTACACGACCTAGGCCGTCCGCGCACGACCCCCGGCAAGGACCGGGTCGAAGGCGCGGTCGGTCGCTGGCTGTGGTGACGTCAACTGGACGGACGGTGGCGCGGATGGTGCGTCCAGTGCAACGGCGACAGTTCCTCGACCTTCGTGACGGCTTTGTGCGAGGACACCATGTCGGCGATCTTCGCGACCTCGTTGTCGTCGCAGGTCAGGACGAGCACGCCCTCCGACTTGCCGGTGCGCTTGAAGTCGAGCTGCTCCGCGGCGGGGTCGACGCGGCGGATGAACTTGAGCAATGGCTCCAACTTCGTGACGTCTCCCACGAACACCTCGAGCCGGCGTTGAACTTTGGACTTGCGGCGGCGGATCGCGGCGTCGATGGCCCGCAGCCCGACCAATGTCGCGAGTGTCACCGAGGTACCGATGAACGCGAGCCAGTAGCTGCCGGATCCGGAAGCCATGCCGAGTGAGGCGGCGACCCACAGACCAGCAGCCGTGGTGAGACCGCTGACGAACGCTCCCTCTTTGAAGATGGCGCCGGCACCGAGGAAGCCGACCCCCGTCACGATCTGGGCCGCGATGCGAGACTGGTCCGGGCCTTCGAACCCGACGATCGACACCAGCGAGAAGATCGCTGCACCGACGCCGACCAGCGTGTGTGTGCGCAGGCCTGCAGCTCGAAGCGCGGTCGCCCGCTCGTATCCGATCGCGCCGCTGCACACGGCTGCCAGAAGCAGACGCGCGAACATGATGACCGGATCCACCGTTGATCCTCCCGACGCCGGAGGTTGTCGTCAGGGTACACGGGCCGTCCATGTGCTGTACAGGTCGTTGCCCGGTTCCCCGCTCAGTCGAGGTGGCGGGCGGCCCAGGCGCTGCACACCGCGGACGCTGCGGCGACGAAGATGGTCAGACCCCGGCGCCGCGCATTGCCCCGCCCGGCCCGGAGGAACGCCGTCGCGTCCACGGCGTCGGCCACCCCACCGGCCTCGACCCATGCGCGCCGGCTTGCCGAGCCGTGGCGCGAGGACAGCAGTTCGCCGGCGCCGAGCGCGAGGTCGCGCGCGCCCAGCATCCGCACGGTGATGCGCATGGTCGGCGAGTCCGCCCCGAACTGCACCCGCGCAACCCAGCCGGGCGTCAGCGTGGCGGCGACGCCGATACCGATGCGGGCGAGTGCGATGCCTCCAGCCAGAAGATCGGCGAGGTCAGCAGTTCCGTGGTCGTTGCCGTTCATTCCCCGGGCTCCTTGCCCTCGTTGGTCCGGCACGACGTTGCGCGTGTGGCCGGTCTGGCCACCTCGCCCCACCCGTGCGGCGTGACCGCATCGCCACGCGGTGGTGAGGCTACCGTGTGACCCATGGCCGCCGACCCCACGCTGCCCACCTGCGCAGTTCACCACGACCGACAGACCAGGCTGCGCTGCCCCCGGTGCGGGCGCCCGGTGTGCGACGTATGCCTGCAAGGTGCGCCCGACGCGGGGGTGTGCCCGCACTGCCGTGATGAGCCGGCCACCATGGGATCATCGTCTGGGGCACCGGTCAGTGCCCGTGCATCGGCGCCTGTCTCGTACGGGTTGTTGATCGCCTACGCAACCGTGTTCGTGCTCGGGGAGCTCACCGGCGGCCCCGCGTCGCCGATCACGGCCGCCGGCGCGCAGATCAACGACGCCGTCATCGCGGGGCAGTGGTGGCGGGTGCTGACGGCCACGATGTTGCATGCCGGTCTCGCTCATCTGCTGTTCAACGGCTACGCGCTGTACGTGCTGGGACCTCAGCTGGAACGGGGTGTGGGCAGCGCGGCGTTCGCGGCTCTCTACTTAGCCGCGGGGCTCGCCGGCGGCATCGCGTTCCTGATCACCGCTCCCGGGCAGGCCGCGGTCGGTGCCTCGGGCGCGATCTTCGGTCTGTTCGGCGCATGGTTCGCCGCGTCGTGGGCCAGCCGGAACACCCCACAAGGTCGGGCAGCGCTGTCGCAGTTCGGGCTGCTGCTCGCGATCAATCTCGCGCTGCCGCTGTTCATTCCCGGCATCGCCTGGCAGGCGCATGTCGGGGGACTGATCGTCGGACTCGTCAGCGGGCTGTGGTGGACCGACCGGTCGCGCCGATCTGTGCCGCGGACCGCCGTCTCACGCATGATCCTGCCGGCATTCGTCGCACTCGCGTTGCTCGTCGTCCTGCTCTGGTACACCTAGGCGCGCGCCCGACGGCCGCGCACTTCGACCGAGCACAAGGGAGAGTCGCAGATGAGTGAGTCGGTAGCCGACAGCACGGTGATCGCTGCGTCCCCGACCGCGATCATCGACGCGATCATCGACGTCGCCGCGTATCCGCGGTGGCAGCGCGACGTCAATGACGTCGAGGTGCTCGAGCGCGACGCGCAGGATCGCCCTGCCACTGCCCGGTTCGTGGTCGACGCACGCATCTTCACGGCGACCTACACGCTCGCCTACACCTACGGTGACGGCACGGTGCTGTGGCGACTGGTCGCCAGCGACCAGTTCCGTCAGCTCGACGGCGGCTACACGGTCACGGACTCCGGCGACGGCACCTGCACCGTGACCTATGCGCTCGAAGTCGACCCGACGATCAGCGTGCCCCGGTTCATGCGCCGGGCCGCAGCCGAGAAGATCGTTCGCAGCGCGCTCGACAACCTGCGCAAGCACGTCGAGTCCGCACCGTGACCGACCGCTCCACCCGCGTGCTGATCTACACCGGCAAGGGCGGCGTCGGCAAGACGACCGCTGCCGCCGCAACGGCAGTGGGGCTGGCTGACCGCGGTCATCGGACGCTGGTCATGTCGACCGACGTCGCGCACTCGCTCGCCGACGTGCTCGATCACCCGCTCGGTGACCGACCGACGCCGGTCGCGGTCAACCTCGAAGCCGAGCAGCTGCAGACCGACCAGCGGCTGCATTCCGGCTGGCAGGAGATCGGCGACTACCTCCGGTCGCTGCTGGCGTGGGGTGGCGCAGACGAGCCGGAGTCCGCGGAGCTGGCGGTCCTGCCGGGCCTCGACGAGCTGTTCGCGCTGCTCGACCTGCACGTTCACGCGCAGAGTGGCCGCTACGATGCGGTCGTCGTCGACTGCGCACCGACTGCCGAGACGCTGCGACTGCTCAGCCTTCCGGATGTGCTCGGCTGGTACATCGAGCGCATGCTGCCCGTGCAGCGGCGCGTCGCCCGTGCCCTACGGCCGGCGGTGGGGCGGATCACCACGATGCCGCTGCCGCAGGACGGTGTGTTCCGTGCGGTGTCGGCGCTGTACGAACGACTCCAGGCGGTTCGGGCGCTGCTGCTCGATGCGACGGCGACATCGGTGCGGCTGGTCGTCACCGCCGACGGTGTGGTGTTGTCGGAGGCTCGCCGCACCCTGACGAGCCTGGGGCTGTTCGGGTACCCGGTCGACGGTGTTATCGTCAACCGCCTGGTGCCCGACCGTGTCACCGACCCCTTTCTCGTCGGATGGCGGCGGCGCCAGCAGCAGCTGATCGCCGAGATAGCGGCGGTGTTCGGTCAGATCCCTCGGCTCGACGCCGAGCTCGCCGAGCGCGAACCTGTCGGTGTCGACGCGCTGCGTGTCCTCGCAGGAGAGCTGTATGGCAGTCACGATCCAGCGGCGGTGCTCCACGACGGGCCGAGACCGCAGGTCGTCGAGCACGTGGACGGACCCATGCTTCGACTACCTCTGCCGGATGCGGTCGCCGCCGACGTCGACCTGCGGCAGCGCTCCGACGAGCTCTACGTCAGCGTCGGGGGCTACACCCGCAGCGTGGTGCTGCCCGCGGCGCTCCGGACGCTCCAGGTACGGTCGGCGAACGTAGCCGACGGCTGGCTCTCGATCGGCTTCAACGGTGGAACTGCAGGCACGCGCGGCGAGAACGTCACCAAGGTGTGACGCATCGGGCAGTGCTCGCGCGGCGGCGCCGGTCACTCGGCCTCTAGACTGCAAGGCATGGTCGAGACATCGTCGCACGACCACCGCGGCGAGTGCCGGTCGTGCCCCGTCTGCGTCGTGCTGCAGGTGCTGGCGGACATCACACCGGAGGTTCGTGCGCACCTCCTCGCAGCGGGTCGCGAGCTCGTTCTGGCCGTGCGCGCGGCCGCGGCAGCGTCCGGCGGGGGTGCGGCAGCTGACGACATCTGGACCGAGCCCCCACGAGGGAGGCCACCCGGCACGCCCGCAGATGAGCGTGGCGTTCCTGCCGACGGTCGACGGCCCGCGCCCATCACCCGCCTGCGCCGTATCGCGGTGGAGTAACAGCCGGCCCGGGTCCGACCGCGTCTGCCATCAGGATCATCCACTTGCCAACTATCAAGGAGCTTCCGTTGGAGGTCACCGCCACCGCAATCCGAGCACTGCTGAACCGCCAGCCGTCACAGCTGCCGGTCACCTCGGTCTACCTGAACACCGACGGCTCGCGGTACCCGCGTCCAGCGGACTACGAAACGCGCCTCGACAGCCTGTTGCGGGATGCCCGCCACGCGGCGGCGGCACTCGGCCACGATGCGCAGGAGGCTGTGCGCGCGGACACCGATCAGATCGGCAAGTGGGTCAGATCGAACTTCGATCGCAGTGGCGTCAAAGGGCTCGGCCTGTTCGCCACCGGCGGCAGCATCTTCGAGGAGCTCGAAGTGGCGATGGGCGTCCGCAACATCGCGCGCGTCGGCGACCGCCCGTACGTCGTCCCGCTTCAGGCGCTGCTCGGTAGGCACCATCACATCGCGCTGACGGTGGTCGAGCGGGACCGGGCACGCATCTTCCGGTACCAGCTCGGGCAGATCGAGGAGCACCTCGACGTCACGTCCGACGTCCACGGGCAGCACGATCAGGGCGGATGGTCCCAGGCGCGCTTCCAGCGTGGCATCGAGCATGAGGTTCTCGCGCACATGAAGGACGTGAGTGACATCCTGCTGCGGCTACACGAGCAACAGCCGCTCGATGCGCTCGTGATCGCCGGTCCGACGGCCGAGGCCAGCGAGTTCGTCCGCAAGCTGCACCCGTATCTGGCGAAGGTGCTGCACGGCGAGCCCATCAGCCTGCCGCTCGCGGCGGACGCCGACCAGCTCGGGCAGGTGCTCCGCACGACCGAGCAGGAACTGGTGTCGGCGCGACGCCGCGAGCTGCTCGCGCGGCTCGAGGCTGGAAAGGGCCAGGCCGAGCGGCACGCCCGGGGAATACGGCACGTCATCGAGGCGGTCAACGCCAAGCGGGTCGAAGTCCTGTTCGTCGTGGAGGGAGCCGGTGAGCCGGGTTGGAAGAGCACGTCGGGTGCGCTGGCGCTGCGTGAGCACGAGGCGGCGTCGTACGGCGCACCGGTCGAACCCGTCAACGATCTGATCGACGAGATCATCGAGCAGGCGGTGCTGAGCGGTGCGGACATCGAGCTGTTTCGCGACGGCACCAGGCTGGATGGTCACCCGGTCGCGGCGCTGCTGCGGTTCTAGTGACGCGCGCTGCGGCCGATGGCGGCGTCGTGGCGATCGGCATCGACGTCGGCGGAACCAACATCAGGGTCGGCCTCGTCGACGAGACCGGCGCGATCCTCGATCACGAGCGAGGCCCGACGCCGAAGGACGCGGATGCAAGGATCGCGGCGATCGTTGAGCTCGCGATCTCCGTGCGGGACCGCAACGCGCTGACTGACGCGCCGATCGGCGTCGGTGCTGCGGGACTCGTCGACCTCGACGGCGTCGTGCGCTATGCACCCAACCTGGACTGGCGTGACGCGCCCGTGCGTGCGCAGTTGGCTGTGGCCCTCGGCGTCGACGTCAGGGTCGAGAACGACGCGGCAGCGGCAGCCTGGGGCGAGTACCGCGCCGGCGCCGCGCAGCATGTCGACAGCGGCGCCTTGATGCTCACGATCGGCACGGGTGTCGGCGGCGGGCTCGTCATGGACGGCCGCCTGATCCGGGGCGGAACGGGTCTGGGCGGCGAGTTCGGTCATCTGATAGTCAACGAGGGCGGCGCGCGGTGTCCATGTGGCAATCGCGGGTGCCTCGAGGCGATGGCGAGCGGGACTGCGATCGGACGGCTTGCTCGCGAGGCACTGGCCGCTGAGGACAGTGAGCCGGACTCGATGCTGCGCCGCCTCGACCAGGTGACGGGAACGGCGGTCACCGCTGCGGCGCAGCGCGGCGATGCGCTGGCCGGCCGTGTCCTGACCGAGGCGGGATGCTGGCTCGGAGTCGGGATCGCCTCCCTCGTCAACAGCCTGGACCCCGCGGTGATCGTCGTAGGCGGCGGTGCGCTGTCGGCGGGACCGTTGCTGCTGGATCCGGCGGTCGAGGCGTACCATGCGCGGGTGATCGCGCGCGACTACCGCGCTGTTCCCCCTGTCCTTCGCGCGCGGCTGGGCGACGACGCCGGGCTCATCGGTGCCGCGCTGTTGGCGTGCGGAACGGACGTCACGCGAACCTGAGCCAGTCGTCATGAGCAGGCAGGAACGATGCGCACGCATCAAGGGCCAGACACGGCACCGATCATGTACCGGCTGCTCCGTGCGATCGTGCGGCCACTCGTCGTCGGCCTGTTGCGCCCCGTCGTCGAAGGGCTCGAGCACGTGCCGGCCAGTGGTCCGGCCATCCTGTGTCCCAACCATCTGTCCGCGATCGATACGGTGCTCGTGCCCGTGTTCGTGCCCCGGCCGGTCGTGTACCTGGCGAAGAGCGAGTACTTCACGGGTCCGTCGCGGTGGCTGTTCGATCGCCTGCGTGTCGTTCCGGTCGCACGTGAAGGCGGGTCGGCCGCGCGGGTGAGCCTCGACCGTGGCAGCGACGTACTGCGCAAGGGCGCACTGCTCGCGTTGTTTCCGGAGGGCACGAGGTCGCCCGACGGCCGGCTGTACCGGGGCAAGACCGGGCCCGTCCGTCTCGCGCGGCGCACGGGCGCGCCCATCATCCCGGTCGGCCTCATCGGCACCAGGGCGGTCCTGCCGCCGCACGCGCGTGTTCCCAGGCTCGGGCCGGTCACCGTCCGCTTTGGCCCTCCGCTGCACGTCGGTGTCGGCGCCGAGTCGGACGTCGGTCTGCGTTCGGACACCAACTCGCTGATGCAGGCCATCAGGTCGTTGACAGGCCAGGCGTACGTCGACGCCTACGCGCGACCGCCTGGCGCCGGGGACGCCCACGATGTTCCGCCCGACGGGAACGGCCCGCCGGCCGACGACGATCGGTTTCGGGGACCCGACGCAGAGGGACCGGCGTGAGGCGGCCATGTGCGCGCGTGGCGGGCGTGTGGGGTTGCGCACAGTCCTGTGCGTGGGTACAAGTCGGGGCTGCACGTGGGTGTCGACCGGGAGATGGGTGTGACGCAGCCGCAGCGCGGGTCGGCACGAACCGAAGTGAGGGACTTGCGGAACATTGTCGATCGTCTGGATCTGCTGATGGGTACCTCCACAACCACCTCCGGCGAAGCCTCCGCGCAGTCCCAACTCGGTGACGCCGTGATCGATCTGATCGAACGCGTCGCGGCGTTGGAGGGTGAGGCCGAGGAACTGCGGACGCTCGTCAACCACCTGATGACCATCGCGACATGGCAGGCGAAGGTCACCGCGACACTGGTTGGAGAAGAGACCGCGGTCGACGACGACGACGACGATGATGATGATGACGCCAACGCTGGCCTGCGGTCACGGCGACCGGACGACGCATCTCGAGCGCGGTCGGGGTCGGTCGAGCAGCATGCGCCCGCCCAGCGAGATCACGACGATAGCGGAGCTCGTCACTCCTCGCCCACGACCACACTCGACGAAGACATCGATGACATCCTGGGGGCCGGGCAGAGGCCGTCGATCCACGACACGGCGCCACCGGACTTCGGCATCTGATGTCCGCCAGCCGCCGTCGATCGCGGTCGACGCGGCCGTCCCGGGAGGAGGTGACCGGTGACCGTCCGAGGTTCTAACCGTCAGGGGAGCGCGGCGTCCGTGGCCGAACGCAATATCCTGCTCCAGAGCGACATGATGCGGCTGGACGGACTCGTGCGCTCGCTGCACCGCCGGGTTCCCTACGAGCCCATCGACCAGCGTGCGCTGGACCTGATCGGCGGTGAGGTCGCACCGGCCACCGCTGAGCAGCACCTTCGCGCCATCGGCGTGCTCCTCATGACGCTCGAGACATATCTGCGAGGCGTGCGGCGGCCGGTCCGGTGCGAACCCCGCGCCTCCGAGCGGCCCAGCGCCAGCGAGGTCTCACGCAACGGCACGTCGCCCGCGTCGGTGCCTGACCGGCCGCTCGCCGCCGCCGCCGCGCGCTACATCGCCCGTGACCTTGCCGCTCGCCAGCTGTCGGAGTTCACGTCGGCCGAGGGGTATCGCCTGGCACGCGAGCTCGCCACGCTCGGTGGCGCCGAAGAGGCCGTCGAGCAGCTCTTGGCCAAGGCCAACAAGATCCGACTGCATCCCGGGCCGCTCACCGAGGCGCTGTCGCACAGCGCTCATTGACGCGAGGGCTGTCAGGAACCGCTGATGCCGTCGGCCAGCGGTTCGCCAAAGCGGCGTACGACCAGATCGCGGACCGTGTCGAGGGCCTGCGCGGCGTCAGGTCCACCGGCGCGGACGATGATGGTCGTGCCGGCGGGAGCGCCGAGGCTGACGAGTCCGAGGGCGCTGCCGGCGTTGGCGCTGTCTCCGGTCTCCGCATGCTCGATGCGCACCTGAGCCTCGAACGGCCGGAGCGCGCGGGCGATCTGAGCCGCCGGGCGGGCGTGCAGACCGCTGACGTTGGTGAGCCGGAGCTCGACCGACCGCTCCATCGGCTCATCGGGGTCGGCCTCGTCCGGGGCTCGCCCGTACGCGTTTGCGGCAGCGGCGACGACCTCGCCCAGATTGGCGCCGCCGCCCGCCACCCCCGCTGCCGCCAACGCGCCTTCCACGAGCGGCGCATCGACGACGAGACAGCGCGCGCGCTGCTCCTCGTCGAGGAACTCGACCGCTGACTCCGCCGTCATCTCGGCGCTGCCGAGGTCGAACAGGATGACGACACCGTCACCCTGGTCGACCTCGTCGATGGCGGCCATGACCAGCTCCAGGCTGGTCCCCAGTTCACCGTCGTCGGTCCCGCCCGCGATCGCGAGCGGGACCTCTGGCTCCATCTGTGCGACCAGGTCCCGTAGTCCTTCGACCAGCCGGTCGGAGTGGCTGACGAGCACCAAGCCGATCATGCGGCCTCAGCCCGAGACGTCAACCCAGTCACGGGTACGCTCGACCGCCTTCTTCCAGCGGGCGTAGCCCTCCTCACGCTGGTCATCGCTCCACTGCGGCTCCCAGCGCTTGTCCTCGAGCCAGTTGTCGCGCATCTCGTCGGTGTTGTTCCAGAAGCCGGTGGCCAGACCGGCGGCATAGGCGGCGCCCAGCGCCGTGGTCTCGGCCACGACCGGCTTGGACACCGAGACGCCGAGGATGTCCGCCTGGAGCTGCATCAGCGTGTTGTTGCCGGTCATGCCTCCATCGACCTTCAACACCTCCAGATGGACGCCCGAGTCGGCATTCATCGCCTCGGCCACGTCCCGCGACTGGTAGCACACCGCCTCGAGCGTGGCGCGCGCCAGGTGTGCCTTGGTGTTGAACCGCGACATGCCGACCAGGACACCGCGCGCCGAGCTGTCCCAGTAGGGGGCGAACAGGCCGGAGAACGCCGGCACGAACACCATGCCACCGCTGTCTTCGACCTCGTTGGCCAGGCTCTCGGTCTCCGCCGCGTCGGAGATGAGGCCGAGCTGATCCCGCAGCCACTGCACGGCTGAGCCGGTGACGGCGATCGAGCCTTCCAGGCAGTAGACCGCGTCGTTGTCGCCGAACTTGTAGCCCACGGTGGTCAACAGGCCGTTCTCGCTGGGGATCGGGTTGGTGCCGGTGTTGAGCAGCAGGAAGTTGCCGGTGCCGTAGGTGTTCTTGCCGTCGCCGACGTCGTAGCAGACCTGACCGACCGTTGCGGCCTGCTGGTCGCCCAGGTCGCCGCACAACGGGATCTCGACGCCGAACGGTCCGTCCTTGCGGGTCATGCCGTAGAAGTTCGGGTCGCTCGACGGTCGGATCTCGGGCAGCATCTGGCGTGGCACGCCGAAGATCTCGCACAGCTCGTCGTCCCAGTCGAGCGTCTCGAGGTTCATCAGCATCGTGCGGCTGGCGTTGGTGACGTCCGTGACGTGGACGCCGCCGTCGGTCCCACCGGTCAGGTTCCACAGCACCCACGTGTCGGTGTTGCCGAAGATGGCCTCACCGTTGTGCGCGGCCTCGCGCAGCCCGTCGACGTTCTGGAACATCCACTCGATCTTGCCGGCCGAGAAGTACGTTGCGATCGGCAGGCCGGCCTTGCGCTGCACGATCTCCTGGTGCCCCTCGTTCTGATGTCGGGTGACGATCCGGTCGGTGCGCGTGTCCTGCCACACGATCGCGTTGTAGTACGGCTCACCTGTCCTCGGGTTCCACACCACCGTGGTCTCGCGCTGGTTGGTCACGCCGAGCGCGGCGAGGTTCGACGCCGACACGCCGCCGTGCAGCGCTGACTCGACGGCGTCGATCACCGACGACCAGATCGCTGCCGGGTCGTGCTCCACCTGCCCCGCCTGCGGCAGGATCTGTTCGAACTCGTGCTGCCCCCGTCCGACCTCACCGCCGGAGTGGTTGAAGACCATGAACCGGCTGGATGTCGTCCCCTGATCGATCGCGCCTACGTAGTCCGCCATCTCTGGTTCCTCGCTTTCGCTGTTGGTGTCACCCGTGCAGTTGTCGCGGTCGTTGCTCTTGTCAGACGTCCTCGTCGACCTGTGGCTCCTCCTCGTGGTCCTCGCGGGCCGCGTCCTCGGCGGCGGTCGCCACGAGCGCGTCATCGCCGGTCATGCATGCGATGAGGATCGCCGTCGATGTCGCTCCCGGGTCCTGATGTCCGATGCTGCGCTCACCGAGGTAGCTGGCGCGTCCCCGCTGCGCCAGCAACGGCACGGTGTCCCGTTTGCCCTGATCGGCCGCCTCGGCAGCGCGTCGCAACAGATCGGACACGGCGGAGCCGTCCGCCGCGGCCTGCTGGGCGGCATCGAGCGCGGGGCCGAGCGCGTCGAGCATGGTCTTCTGCCCTCGCGTGGACTTCCCGCGCTGCGCGACGCCGGCGAACGCCGCGTCCAGCGCCGCGGCGATGTCGTCGGCGTCGAGCACCGCCTTGCCCTCGACCGCCTTGGACGCCCGCAGGAAGCCTGTGCCGTACAGCGGGCCGGCTGCGCCGCCAACCTTCGACACCAGGGCCATGGCGACGGCCTTGAGCACATCCGATGGGGTGTCACCCTGCAGCTTCGGAAGCGCGGCCTGCATGCCCCGGTTCATGTTCTCGCCGTGATCGGCGTCGCCGATCGGGCTGTCGAGCCTGGTCAGCAGTCGACGGTGCTCGCTCATCGCTTCGGCGAAGCGCTCGAGGAACACCACGACCTGGGGGCTATCCACGCTCATGGCGACGTGATCCCGGCGCCGTGGCCGCCTGTCATGCGCCGGCGCTGACCGGCGGCGTGGTGGCCGAGTTGCACGCTCAGCGTCCCTGGCGCCACGCGGGCGTGTGCGCGGGGGCGTCCCACAGGTCGATCATCTCGTCGTCGAGCTTGAGCAGGGTGATCGACGTGCCGGCCATCTCGAGCGAGGTGATCCAGTCACCGACCAGTGAGCGCTCGACCGTGATGCCGCGGTCCGCCAGCATCGTCGCCGCGGCGCGGTACACGATGTAGAGCTCGATCTGTGGCGTGCCTCCCATGCCGTTGACGAACAACAGCGTGCGGTCGCCCTGCGAGAACGGAAGGTCGTCGACGATCGGCGTCAGCAGACGCTCGACGATCTGGTCCGCGGGTTCGAGCTGCACGCGGTGCCTACCGGGCTCCCCATGGATCCCGATGCCGATCTCCATCTCGTCCTCACCGAGCTCGAAGGTTGGCTCGCCCGCATGGGGCACCGTGCACGACGTCAGAGCCATGCCCATCGAGCGCACGTTGGCGTTCACCCGCTCACACAGTGCGACGACGGCGTCGAGGTCGTCACCACGTTCGGCGGCCGCGCCACAGATCTTCTCGGCGAGCACGGTGCCGCCGACGCCACGGCGGCCGGCGGTGTACAACGAGTCTTCGACAGCCACGTCGTCGTTGATCACCACCGCGCGTACGTTGGCGTCACCGGCGAGCTCCGCGGCCATCTCGAAGTTGGCGATGTCACCCGTGTAGTTCTTGACGATGTGCAGGATGCCGGCGCCACCGTCGACCGCCTCGGTCGCCGCCTGCACCTGGTCCGGCGTCGGCGACGTGAAGACCGCGCCGGGACACGCCGCGTCGAGCATGCCGTGCCCCACGAACCCACCATGCATGGGCTCGTGGCCGCTGCCACCACCGGACACGATGGCGACCTTGCCCTGCACAGGGGCGTCGGCCCGAACGATGTAGTCGGGATCGAAGTGCACCCGGATCAGGTCGCCGTGTGCGAGCTCCATGCCCCGCAGCGCTTCGGTGACCACGTTCTCCGGATCGTTGATGAGCTTCTTCATGCGTGCCTCCTGTCCGCCGTCGCCGCCTGGCGCGTGCGCATCTAGCTGAAGGGCAAGATCGTCCAGAGCACGGCGCCAAGGACACCGCCGACGATCGGTCCGACGATCGGCACCCAGGAGTAGCTCCAGTCGGAGTCGCCCTCGATGGGCAGGATCGCGTGGACGATGCGCGGGCCGAGGTCGCGGGCGGGGTTGATCGCGTAGCCGGTCGGGCCGCCGAGCGACAGGCCGATCGAGAACACGAGCAGTCCGACGATCAGTGGCGCGACGCCGCCACCGAACAGCGCGATGAGCCCCTCACCGGCGGTCTCACCGGCGCCGGTCCCGCCGAACGAGAAGATGCCCAGCACGCCCAGCAGCAGCATGGCGGTGCCGATGATCTCGGTCAGCGTGTTCTTCGGGTAGTCGCGAACCTCCGGGCCGGTCGAGAACACGGCGAGCTTGAGCCCTGGGTCGTCGGTGATGCCCCAGTGCGGCAGATAGGCCAGGTAGACGAGCGCCGCGCCGGTCATGGCGCCGAGGACCTGTCCGACGATGTAGCCGGGCACGTCCGCCCATGGGAACTCCCCGATCGAAGCGAGGCCGATAGTCACCGCGGGGTTGATGTGGGCGCCGCTGACGCCGCCGACGACGTACACCGCCATGGCGACCGCCATACCCCATCCGAACGTGATGACGATCCACCCGCTGGCCTCGCCCTTGGAATCCTTCAACAACACGTTTGCGACGACGCCGTCACCCAGCAGGATGAGGATCATCGTGCCGATGAACTCGGCAATGTACGCCTCCATGAACGCTCCATTCTGCTCCGCACGTATGCGCAGAGGTTCACGCTCGCCCACGGGAAGGAGCGAGCCTGCGTCTCACGATCCGCGAGTCGCGGACCATTACTCGGAACCTATGGAGCGACAGTCAACTCGTCAAGAGTGATTCACGTGACCCGTTGTCACAGCTGGTCACGTCCAGGTTCGAACTGTTTGCCCGAGCCCTCCTTGCCGGCGGCGTCGGGGTCCGACTCGGGGTCCTCGACGTCCGGCGCGAACTGCTTGCCCGAACCCTCGGCCTGCTGCGCCTCGGGGTTGTGCTCCGGGTCCTGCACGTCCGGCGCGAACTGCTTGCCGCTGCCGTGGACCGCCGCGGCGGAGGTCTCTGGATCCTCCACGTGCTGGTCCGGTGAGAACTCCTTGCCGGTTTCCTGCTCGTCATGACCGCTCATGCGTCGTTCCTCCAGATCGGGGTGATGGTCGTACCCCCACTCCCGACGGGATATGCAGGCGTGGCGTCGCGCCGGACCGGATGCGCCCGCGCATCTCCCGGCGTGGGTGCCCTAGCATCCCGCGCAGTGATCGATCTGCGCAGCGACACCGTTACCCGGCCGACGCCGGCGATGCGCCGTGCGATGGCGCAGGCCGAGGTGGGCGACGACGTGTACGGCGAGGACCCGACAGTCAACAGGCTGCAGGAGGTCGCCGCCGCCCGCTTCGATCGGCAGGCTGCCCTGCTGTGCCCGTCGGGCGTGATGTGCAACCAGCTGTGGCTGCGCGTCATCGCGCGCCCGGCCACCGAGGTGGTCGTGGAAGCTGACGCCCACGTCGTCAACTACGAGGCGGGAGCGGGCGCACTGCTGGCCGGGGTCCAGTTCCGCACGGTGCCCGGTCGCCGCGGCCTCCTCGAGGCGCCCGAGGTGGCCGCCGCGATCCGGCCCGACCGCTTCCCGCTGACACCGACGTCACTGGTCTGGATCGAGCACACGCACAACCGGCGCGGCGGCACCTACTACGGGATGCCCGGCCTGCGGGCGCTGCGCGCGACGACCCGCGACGCCGGCGTGCCGCTGTACATGGATGGCGCGCGGGTCTTCAACGCCGCGGTTGCCGCCGGCGTGCCGGTCGCGGAGTACGCCCGACAGGTCGACGCACTGAGCTTCTGCCTGTCAAAGGGGCTGTCGGCACCCGTGGGTAGCGTGATGGTCGGTGACAGCGACGCCATTGCCGAGGCGCGCTTGTGGCGGCGTCGTTACGGCGGCGCGATGCGCCAGGCGGGGGTGATCGCCGCTGCTGGCCTGGTGGCGCTCGACCAGATGATCGACCGGCTGGCCGAGGACCACGAGCACGCACGCGTGTTGGCCGCCGCCGCGGGGGAGGTGGCAGGTCCCCATGTCGACGTCGAACAGGTCCAGACCAACATCGTCTACCTCGAGCGGGTGCCGGCCGCCCCGATCGCCGCCGCACTGCGCGACGCGGGTGTACTGGTGTCGGTCATGGATGATGCGACGATCCGCCTCGTGACCCACGCGGGGGTGTCGCCGGCCGACTGCGATCGTGCTGGCGAGCACCTGCGCCGCGTGCTCGGACAGGTCATCCCGACGGCGTGAGCAGGTGGGCCTCGCAGCGGTACCGCACTACCGGCGCGGGACCGAACCTGTCCTCCAGCCCGCGAACGCGGGCCTCGACGCGGCGGCGCGCGTCGTCGGGCAGGCTCGCGATGAAGCTCGTCGAGGTCACCCGCTCGACGAGGCCGTCGATGTCGAGCGCCTGCACGTTCTCCACTTCGAAGCGGTCATCGGCGACCATCAGCCGGCCGTTGTCGATCACCTGGCGCCACCGGTCGTCATGGTGCGACGGCGTGTCCCCGCGGTACGGGTCGAGGATCGTCGACAGCTCCGCCTGCAGTGGATCGTCGAGCAGCCGGCGGTTCCAGACGAGCGCGATGTGTCCGTCGGGGCGCAGCACGCGGGCCATCTCGCCGAGCGCATCCGGCGTCGCGAACCAGTGGAACGCCTGCGCGACGGTGATCGCGTCGACACATCTTGCGGCGAACGGCAGCGCCTGGGCGGTGGCGGCGACGGCGGGCACGCGGCCGGCGGTCGCCGTCCGCAACACGCCGAGCATCGCGGCCACCGGCTCGACCGCGATGACCGTCGCGCCGGTGTCATACAGCAGGCGGGTCAGCTTCCCGGTTCCGGCGGCCAGGTCGACGACGATCCGGTCGGGCCCGATGCCCGTACGCTCGACCAGCCACCGCACGAGCCGGGCAGGGTAGCCTGGCCGGCTGCGCTCGTAGAGCTCCGCCGTGCGCTGGAAGCCGACGGCGGCCTGGCGGTGGACGGTCACGCGAAACCCCTCGGGCGCTTTCTCAGCAGTATGCCGAGCGGCAAAGGGGAGCAACGACGTGGGACGCACCGTGCTGGTACTCGGCGACCAGCTGCACCGCGGTACGGGGGCCATCGCGCGGGCCGAGCCGGCCCGTGACCGCGTCGTCATGGTCGAATCCGACGCCAAGCTGCGCCAACGACCGTGGCACCGTCAGAAGCTCGCCTACGTGTTGTCGGCGATGCGGCACTTCGCCGAGGAGTTGCGCGACGCCGGGTTCGACGTCGACTACCGCCGGGGGCGGACGCTGCGCGAGGGGCTCGGCGACACCGATCCCGACGCCCTGGTCGTCATGGCGCCGTCGTCGTGGGATCTGCGGCAGTCGCTGGACGCCTGGGGCGTCGAGCAGGTGCCCAACGACGCGTTCATCATCGGGGCCGAGGCGTTCGCCGATTGGGCCGACGGTCGTGGGTCGCTGGTTCTCGAGTCGTTCTACCGCATGGTGCGAAGCGAGCACGGCTGGCTGATGGACGGCGGCCAGCCCATCGGTGGGCGTTGGAACTTCGACGAGGACAACCGCGAGCGCCCACCCCGCGGCGGCGTCGACCCGCCGCACGTGTACCAACCGCGCGAGGACGAGATCGACGCCGGGGTGCGTGCCGATCTCGAGCGGCTGGAGTCCGAGCTCGGTCTCGAGCTGTACGGGCAGCCCGGTCCGCGCCGGTATCCAGCAACGCGGACCGAGGCGCTGCGGGCGCTTCGGGACTTCTTCGACCGCCGGCTCGACGGCTTCGGCCCGCTCGAGGACGCCGTCGTCGCCGGGGCTCCGCACCTGTGGCACTCGGTGCTGTCGCCACCCATGAACCTCGGGCTGCTCCGACCCGGCGAGATCTGTGATCGGTTGGACCGGCGGTACCGCAGCAGCGGCGGACCGTTGAACTCGTACGAGGGCTTCCTGCGGCAGGTCTGCGGCTGGCGGGAGTACGTGTGGGGGCTGTACTGGTGGCGGATGCCGGCGTGGCGTGACGACAACCACCTGGGCCACGACGGCGCGGTGCCGGCGTTCTTCTGGGACGCGGACACGCGGATGCACTGTCTGGCGTCGACGGTGCGCGATGTCCTCGAACGGGCATGGACGCACCACATCCCGCGGTTGATGCTGCTCGGCAACTTCGCGTTGCTCGCCGGCGTCGATCCGCACGAGCTGACCGAGTGGTTCCACAGCATGTACGTCGACGCCCACGACTGGGTCATGGTTCCCAACGTGATCGGGATGAGCCAATGGGCCGATGGTGGCCTGATGGCCTCCAAGCCCTACGCGGCGTCCGCGAACTACATCAACCGCATGACCACGTACTGCGGGGACTGCGCATACGACCGGTCCGCCCGGACCGGTGAACAGGCGTGTCCGTTCAACGCGCTGTATTGGGACTTCATGTCGCGTCATCGCAGGCGCCTCGACGGCAATCGACGCGTCCGGCCGATACTGTCTACTCTTGACCGCTTCGACGCGACTGAGCGTCGTGCGATCAGAAGGCGGGCTGCGGAGTTCCGAACTGACGTGGGCGGAACCTGACAGCAGCATGATGAGGTCGCGTGCCGTCGGATGTACTGAGGCGTGTGACGTGGTGAGCGGTGCGTGACAATTGACCGGTCAATCGGACGGACGAAGCTACGCAACGTGACGTCTGCAATCGATACCATGTGCATCCTGTGGAGTGCGAACCGGTCGCATCCACGAAAATGTGCACGACGCGTGACTTTCTGGAACGAACGTGCAACAGTGTTAGCGTGCTGGCCACTTTGCGTTACCGAAAGCTCGGTGTGAGGATGGTGTTCACAGAGCGTAATGCCGACACCGGACGATGATAAGGTCGTGCGTCACGTACGCGCCGGTCTGCTGACTCCTCAGGGCGTTCGATGAGCTGCCAGGCCTGCGGCGTGACATCGGCGGGAGGACAGTACTGCGTGTCCTGCGGCCAGCCTCTGGTGCCGGCGATGTCCGCGGTTGCGGTCAGGGAGCGTGCTCGACCCGAACGCAACACCAACGCGTGGCTGGCGCTGCAGGAGATCCGGCTGCTGGCGTGTCCCAAATGCGGTGCACCGAACTCGGCGGCACGGTGGCAGTGTGCACGGTGCGGCGAAACGTTCGCTGACCGCGGCGATGATGAGCTGCCGGCGGACGTCACGCCGACATCGGACCAGGTCACGCCGACGCAACCCGAGCCTGCACCATGGCTCGGGTTGATCACCGTGGTGGCCGGCGTTGCCGTCGTTGCGGTGGCCGTCGTCCTGTTGGCGTCGCGTGGCGTGGGTCCATTCAGCTCTGACGGCGACGCGACTGCTGTCTCGCCGATGGTGCAGGCGGGTGTCACCGAGGTGCGGTCCTCCGGTTCGGCTGCGACGGCGAGCGTCCAACGTGGCCTGGTAGATGGCGACCCTGCCACGGCGTGGCTGGTCGAAGGGGATGCCGAGGACGAGTGGGTTGAGCTTCGGCTGGACAAGGCAGCGAAGATCGACCACCTCCTCGTGTGGAACGGTGACCAGCGCGACGACAGCAGCTTCGCCTCGACGAACCGTGTGCGAGACGTACTGATTTCGTTCCCGGACGCGCGCAAGCGGTACACGGCTGTGTTCCCGGATGTCGATGCCAACTTCCGCGTCGACATGGTCGATCCCCCGGTGTCGAAGCGGATCCGCATCAAGATCAAGAGCGTGTACGGTGATGCCAACCGGACCGCGCTCAGCGAGGTCGAGGCGCTGGTGAACAGCCCGTCGGCGGCGACCCCGCCGTAGCCTGCGGCGGCCGCTGGTCCGTGGCCGAAGTCACGCGTACTGTTGACCGCATGACAGATGACTTCGCTGAGGACCTGGCCGCGCTCGGCTTTGGTGTCGCCGGGCGGGATCGACGGGGGGTCGTGCAGTACGCGAGACGGCCCAATCACTACCTGACCCAGTGGGTCCACGACGACGGCACACAGGCGCTGTTCACGTGGGAGTTCGAGCTCGGGGAGTACGTCGCTGCGGTGGGCTGGCAGATCGGCGCCGCGGAGACCAGCATGCAGATCCTCTATCCGCAGCACGACACCCGGATCGCGCGCGACGCCGGCGCGGTCGCCAGTGAGCTCGAGCGGCTCGAGCTGCGGCTGTCGCGGTTGGACCTGTTGGACCCGGTGCTCTGAGCTCTGGTGTCGCGCTGCCGTTCGGTGCGATGACAGTCCGCACGCGCGCCCGCGTCTCGCGATGGCTGGTTGCCGCCGTCGTGGTACTCGTCGTGGCGGGCGTCGCGGTGTCGGCGTACACGGGGGCACGGGCGACTCCCGTTGTGGTCATCGGCGTGGGCTCCACCGACGAGCAGCGCATGCTGGGCGCGCTGGCACAGGAGGCATTGCAGCGGTCGGGCACGCCGGTGGAGATCCACGCCGATCTCGGCGGTACGCGCGGGCTTCGCCGGCAAGCGCTCGCCGACCAGATCGACCTCTTCTGGGATTACACCGGGTCCGCGTGGTCGCTCGGGCTCCGCGAGGCGGCGCCGCCAGCCGACCCCCTGGAGTCGTGGGAGCGGGTCCGCGAGGCTGACCGCGACCAGGGTCTGCGGTGGCTGGACGCGACTGATGCCAACGCCACGTTCGCCCTTGTCGTGCGCCGGGCCGACCTACCGGCGCCCGACGACCGTCGCGACCTCGGGTGGCTCGCGGGGGAGCTCTCGAGCGGTCGACGTACGCTGTGCGCCGACGCCGACTTCATCGTGCGGGTCGACGGGTTGCCGGCGCTCGCGGCCGAGTACGGCATCGACACGAGCGGCATGCCCAGGAAGGCGACGAACGAGGACGACGCGATCGCCGGCGTACGCAACGGCGAGTGCTTCGCCGGTCTGGCCACCGCGACGTCGGGCGCCGCGTACGCAGCTGATCTCGTGCCCCTCTCCGATGAGCTGCGGGTGTTCCCCGCCTTCGTCGTCGCGCCGGTCGCTCGCGTCGAATCGCCCGCGGACCGGTCGGAGGTCGTCCGGGCGCTGGGCCGGTTGACCGCTGCGCTCGACACCGCGACCCTCGCGCGCCTGAACGGCCGCGTCGTTGCAGGCGCCGATCCCGCCGACGTCGCAGGCGAGTTCATGGATGAGCTCGACGAGGGTGACACGACGCCCGCGCCATAGCCGCGGACCATCGCGAGTCAGGCTGACTCGCCAACCATCGAGAACACCGTGCCCGACGAGGTGCCCGTGACTGCCGACACGATGACGCCCGCCGCCAGGCCGGCGGTCACCGACCGGCCGATCCTGAAGGTCCTGGCACAGCGGTGGAGCGCCCGAGCCATCGACCCGTCGCGAGCGGTGTCACGGGCGCAGGTGACGACCGTGCTCGAAGCCGCCCGGTGGGCGCCGTCATCAGGGAACGCCCAGCCGTGGCGCTACTTGGTGTTCGATGCGAGCGTGCCGCAGGCGCTAGACCGGGCGCGCGCCTGTCTGTCGCGCGGCAACGCGTGGGCGTATCGTGCGCCCGTGTTGCTGCTCAGCCTCGTCGACCGCTACTGGCCCGACAGCGACGACCTCAACCCCCGCGCGCTGCACGACGTTGGTGCGGCCTCGCTGTCACTGTGCATTCAGGCGGTGTCCGACGGTCTGGTCGCCCATCAGATGGCGGGGTTCGACAGCGCGCTGGCGCGCGTGCGCTTCGCCATCCCCGACCGTATGGACCCGGTCGCGTTCATCGCTCTGGGTCATCCCGGTCCGATCGACCTGCTCGACGACAGACGTCGCGAGCGTGAACGGGCACCGCGCCGGCGGCGTCCGGTCCAACAGTCCGCCTTCGTCGGCGGCTGGGGTGGTTCGGGTGTCACCGCATAGCCGTCGGTGCGGGACCCGGTGTCGACGGGGCGCTGGACGTCGCGGCTCGACCGTAAAACGCAGATTGATGCGTGCGCAGGCGTGCAGCGCGGTACACATCAGTGAACGGACACGCCGTCATGGCCGGCAAGGCGAGTGAGGTTGCGATGAAGGACCCGGACACCATTCTCGATGGCATCCCGACGCAGCTGCCCGACACCGACCCGACGGAGACCCGCGAGTGGATCGCGTCGGTCAACGCGGTCATCGATCAGGAGGGCACCGACCGCGCCCGGTTCCTTCTCACCCGCGCGCTGCAGGCGGCCAAGGCGCAAGGTGTGAACGTTCCGGCACTGACCTCTACCGACTACATCAACACCATACCCCCGGAGCTCGAGCCCGAGTTTCCCGGTGATGAGGAAACCGAGCGTCGCATCCGTTCATTCATCCGCTGGAACGCCGCCGTGATGGTGACGCGTGCGCAGCGCCCCGACGTCGGCGTCGGCGGTCACATCGCGACCTACGCGTCCGCCGCGTCTCTGTACGAGGTCGGCCACAACTGGTTCTTCCGCGGGAAGGACCACGAGGATCGCGGCGACCAGATCTTCTACCAGGGTCACGCCTCGCCGGGGATGTATGCCCGGGCGTACCTCGAAGGCCGCATCGGCAAGGACCGCCTCGACCTGTTCCGACAGGAGCAGACCGACGGCGGCCTGGCGAGCTATCCGCACCCACGGCTGATGCCGGAGTTCTGGGAGTTCCCGACGGTGTCGATGGGACTTGGCCCCATCGCGTCGATCTATCAGGCGCGGTTCAACCGCTATCTGCACAACCGGGGCTTCAAGGACACCGCCAACCAGCGTGTGTGGTGCTTCATCGGTGACGGTGAGATGGACGAGCCGGAGTCCCAGGGCGCGTTGAGTGTCGCGTCGCGCGAGCTGCTCGACAATCTCACATGGGTGGTGAACTGCAACCTGCAGCGGCTCGACGGGCCCGTGCGGGGCAACGGCAAGATCATCCAGGAGCTCGAGAGCATCTTCCGTGGGGCCGGCTGGAACGTCATCAAGGTCGTCTGGGGCCGCAAGTGGGACAGCCTGCTGGCCAACGACCACACCGGCGCACTCGTCGAGAAGATGAACGAGACGCCCGACGGGCAGTTCCAGACCTATTCGACATCCGGCGGCGACTACATCAAGGATCATTTCTTCAACTCCGACGAGCTCCGGCGGCTGCTCGACGAGTCCGGAATGACGGAGGAGGACCTACCAGTCCTTGATCGCGGTGGCCACGACTACCAGAAGGTCTATTCGGCGTTCAAGATGGCGACCGAGCACCAGGGCCAGCCCACCGTGATCCTGGCGCACACGATCAAGGGGTGGACGCTCGGCCCGGACTTCGAGGCCCGCAACGCGACACACCAGATGAAGAAGCTGACCCAGGAGGCGCTCAAGAAGTTCCGGGACCGCCTGCACCTCGATATATCCGATGAAGAGCTTGAAGGAGACCTTCCGCCGTACTACCACCCTGGACCGGAGTCCGACGAGATGCGCTACATGATGGAGCGGCGCCGGGAGCTCGGCGGTCCGATCCCCATCCGGGTCGCCGATGCCAGGACCATCGCGCTGCCCGACCACGACGCGTACGGAGCGCTCAGGGGCGGCTCGGGCGGGTCGGACGTGGCGACCACCATGGCTTTCGTCCGGCTCCTCAAGGACCTGCTCAAGCATCGCGAGCTCGGGCCGCGGATCGTACCGATCATTCCCGACGAAGCGCGCACGTTCGGCATGGATTCGCTGTTTCCCAAGCAGAAGATCTACTCGCCGGTCGGGCAACGCTACGACCCGGTCGACCGCGAGATGCTGCTGTCCTACAAGGAGGCCACGGACGGCCAGATCCTGCACGAGGGCCTGACCGAAGCCGGCTCGATGGCGTCGTTCATCGCTGTCGGCACGTCGTACGCCACGCATGGCGAGCCCATGCTGCCGCTCTACATCTTCTACTCGATGTTCGGCTTCCAGCGGACCGCCGACCTGATGTGGCAGGCGGCTGACCAGCGGGCGCGTGGCTTCCTTCTCGGGGCCACGGCCGGACGGACGACGCTCAACGGGGAGGGCCTCCAGCACGAGGACGGACACTCGATCCTGATGGCCGCAACCAACCCTGCGGTGATCACCTACGACCCCTCGTTCGCCTTCGAGATCGCGGCGATCGTCGAGGACGGCATCAACCGCATGCTCGGCGACGATCCGCAGGACGTCATGTACTACGTGACGATGTACAACGAGCCTGTGCCGCAGCCGGCCATGCCCGACGACGTCGACGATGACGACATCGTCCGCGGGATCTATCGCTTCCGAGCGGCTGACGGCAACCGTGGCCATCGCGCGCAGATCCTGACCAGCGGAAGCACGGCGCCGGGCGCGATCCGGGCGCAGCAACTGCTCGCCGACGACTGGGACGTCGCGGCGGATCTGTGGAGTGTGCCGGGTTGGGTGCAGCTGCACCGCGACGGCCTGGCGGTCGACGAGCACAACCGCCTGCACCCCGACGCGGAACCGCGGATGGCGGTCGTCACCCAGGTGCTCGGCGACGCGTCCGGGCCGTTCGTCGCCGTCACCGACTACCAGAAGGCGGTGCCGCTGCTGGTCGCGCCGTGGGTGCCGGGACGGCTGGCGGTGCTGGGCACCGACGGGTTCGGACGTTCCGACACCCGCCCCGCACTGCGCCGGCACTTCCAGATCGACGCCGAGAGCATCGTCGTCGCGGTGCTCTCCGAGCTTGCCGCGGCCGGAGAGATCAAGCCCGAGATCGTCAGCGAGGCGCTGTCGACCTACGAGCTGGCGGGTGCCGAGTCGCCGTACCCCGAGATGTAGGGCGGCGCGGTCGCACCAGCGCCGGGCGTACCTCCACGCCGCCCATTGGGCACGAGCCGCTATGGCGTCGAGCGATCCTCTTCCCGTGTCTGGCGCCGTTCCTCGCGTCGACGCGCCAGGCGGTCCTGGCGCTCCTGCTCGGCCATCCTGTCCGCCTCCTCGACGGTCGGCGCGGTGCCACCGAGATGCGCGGGCAGCCACCAGCGGTCGGCGGCGTCCCGGGGGGCGTCGGGGTATGTCGCGGCTGCGTCGTCCACGAGCGCCGTGACGCGACGCATCAGCTCGACCGTCACGTCGGCCGGGTCGTCTCCACTGTCGTAGTCGACGGGTGCGCCGAACGCCACGGTGATGGGCACCCTGCGCTGCCAGTTCGGTGGCCGTCCCTTCGTCAGCAGCCGCTGGCTGCCCCAGACCCCGCTGGGAATCAGCGGCGCCCCGGCGCGCATCGCGATGCGCGCCGCGCCGGTCTTGGCGGAGGCGGGCACGAACGACCGGCTGATGGTGCCCTCCGGGAACAGCCCGATCACCTCACCCGCTCCGAGCGCCGCCACCGCGGTGTCGATCGCGGCGACCGCGCCGCCGAAGCGATCGACCGGCAGGTGGCGCATCCCGCGCATCAGCGGACCCGAGACCGCGTGGTCGAACACCTCCTGCTTGGCCATGAACCGCACGAGGCGGTCGCGATCGATCGCGCCGTAGCCGATGAAGGCGAAGTCCAGATAACCCACATGGTTTGCCGCGATCACCCCCGGGCCGGTGGCCGGGACGTGGCCGGCACCGGATACGCCGATCCGCCACCTCATCACCGCGAAGGCCGCCCGCGCGAAAGCGATCACGGGTGGGTAGACGAGCTCCATCGGTCGGGCCTCTCGTGTCGTGACCGCCCGGGAAACAGGGCGCGGATCAACTGTAGTCGCGGCCTCGCGACCGCAGGTCGTGGAGCATCCTCCGGGTACCGGCTAGGCTGCGAGCGCCTGTCCCCTGATTGATGGCTGTGCAGTGGGTCACCGTGACGAGCGGCCGTCGGAGCCGATCCTGCACGTCGACATGGACGCCTTCTACGCTGCGGTCGAAGCGCGCGACGATCCGCGTCTGCTCGGACGGCCGGTCGTCGTCGGCGGCACGGGGGGCCGTGGCGTGGTTGCGAGCGCGTCGTACGAGGCGCGCGAGTTCGGCATATCGTCGGCCATGCCGATGCGCCAGGCTCTGCGGCGCTGCCCCTCCGTGGCCGTGGTCGAACCGCGCTTCGACGTCTATCGCGCGGTCTCCGAGCGGCTCCAGCAGATCTTCCACACAGTCACGCCCCTGGTCGAACCGCTTGCGCTCGACGAGGCATTCCTCGATGTCGGCGGCAGTGTCCGGCTCCTGGGATCGCCCGTGGACATCGCGGCACGGTTGCGCGCCAGCATCGCCGACGAGCTGGCGCTGCGCGCCAGCGTCGGGGTGGCGCCCAACAAGTTCCTCGCCAAGCTGTGCAGTCAGAAGGCCAAGCCCGACGGCCTGATGCATGTGCAACGCGACCAGGCGGAGCGGTTCCTGGCCGGTCTGCCGGTCAGTGATCTGTGGGGCGTCGGCGAGCGGACGGCCGAGCGGCTCGCCAGCGCGGGTATCCGGTGGGTGCGCGACCTGCGACTCGTCGACGAGCATG
Organism: Nitriliruptorales bacterium; assembly: GCA_024644015.1. Taxonomy (GTDB): domain Bacteria; phylum Actinomycetota; class Nitriliruptoria; order Euzebyales; family JAHELV01; genus JAHELV01. Next base: position 65,434 of record JAHELV010000007.1, on the reverse strand, counting down.
CCCTGGCACGACTCGTCGGGTCGGCGGCGGCACGGACGCTGCATGCGCTGGCGCGCGGTGCCGACGATCGCGCGGTCGTCAGCAACATGGCAGCGAAAGGTCTCAGTGCCGAGCAGACGTTCTCGAGCGATCTTGAACGAACAGATCAGCTCCATCGCGCGCTGCTCGACCTGTGTGACCGCGTTGCACGGCGATTGCGGCGCGGGGGAGTGCGCGCGCGCACGGTGACCATGAAGGTGCGGGACGCGTCGTTCGCCACACAGACGCGATCACGTACGCTCGCGGTCGCCACCAGCGAGGCCGCCGAGCTGTACCCGGTCGTCACTGAGCTGCTGTCGACCGCATGGTCACCGCCGACGCCGGTAAGGCTGCTCGGAGTGGGCGTCTCGCAGCTCGTCGCGGTCGATGCAGGCGTGCAGCTGGACATGTTCACTGCATCCCGGTGGGAGCACGCCGAGCAGGTGGCCGACCGGGTCCGCGCGCAGTTCGGTGACGCTGCGCTGACGCGGGGCGCGCTGCTCGGTCGTGACCGGCCCGCGAACCAGGCTCCGGCGCGCGATGACCTGTCCCGCAGGCCGGGTTGACGGCAACCGCGCCGCGTGCCGAGACCGCTGTCAGAGGACCTTTTTTCGTCCTCGCTGCGGTTTGTGCTGCGCGTGGCAGCGTGGTGAGGGACAATACGAGTACGGGTTGGACTGATTAATCGAGGCGCGGATGGCCCTCTCGGATCGCGAGCGGCAGATCCTCAGCGACATCGAAGCACGGTTACGCGAGGACGACCCCAAGCTCGTCGAGGTCGTCGGAACGAAGACCGTTTCGTCTGAGGCGCGCCGGCGCGTGAAGTTCGCCGCCGTAGGGTTCGTCGTCGGTTTCGTGGTGATGCTGTTCTTCGCCGTCAACCTGTGGCTGGGCGTCGCCGGCTTCGCAATCATGCTTGCGACGGCCGTCTACGGCGGTCAAACCCTCAAGCAGCTGGGTCAGCAGCAGACGAACAAGTTGGGCGGGCAATTGCGCGAAGGGTTCGACCGCTACTTCCAGGACCGCCGCCGACGGGACGAGCTCGACCGCTGAGCGCTCGGCGCTGAACGCAACAAGGTGCGGACCCGTCTCCAGCCCGCCGCGGCGTCCCCACGCAGGCGGATGATGAGCCGTTGCCACGACGCGCGGCCGTCGAGCAGTTCCGCCGTCAGCGCCGCGCCGGCCCGCTCGGCACGTATGGCGACCTGGTCGGTGACCGCGGGCGCATAGCGGGCGGCGCTCACCGCGGAGGCCAGCTCCGCGCCATGGCTGCTGTCGCGTGTCAGGCGTGACAGATACTCACGGTCGGTCTCCCATGCCGGAGCCGGTTCTCCCAGTCCATGGCCGATGCGGCCGACGCGTTCGCGCACGGCGAGGACCCGTTCGGCAGGAGTCGTGGCGCCGGCCGAACGGCGACCCAGCTGAACGAGGGCCAGGAGCGCGGTGAGCAGCAGCAGCGCCGTCGTGGTGATCACGACCGGATCGGTCAGGCGACGGGAGACCTCGCTGGCGCCGGCACCGAGCACCGCTCCCGCACCAGGGGCGATCTGGTCCGCGCGGTTCTGCAGCGCCTGGCGCTCGTCGAAGATGTTGAACTGCTCGTCCGAGGTCGCGGCGGACGCACCGGCGGCAGTCGATGCCGGCGTCTGGATGGTCCGGACCGGCGCGATGTTGTTCACGCTCGGCACCAGCACGTTGCCGTCCGATCGCGGTGTCGGCTCGAATGCGATCCAGTCTCCGCCGAACTTCACCTCCACCCATGCGTGGGCGTTGGCCCATGTGACCGTCCACAGGGTCGGGTCATCGTCATCGACGGTGCCCGGCGTGAATCCCACCGCGACGCGCGACGGGATCCCAAGGGTGCGCAGCATGACAGCCATCGTCCCAGCGAACTGCTCGCAGTAGCCGACTCGCTGCTCGAGGAACGTGCGCATCGCGATCCCACTGTGGCCCGCCGGCGGCTGCAGCGAGTAATCCCACGTTCGCAGCTCGTTCTGAATCGCCAGCGCCTGCAGGAACGGCGTGTTCGCGTCCGCGTCGTCAACGATGCTGCGGGCCAGTTCGCCGACCTCGGGTGGGACCTGGTCCGGCAGACTGGTCAACCGTGGCGCGGCCGGCGTGTCGACGGCGGCGGCGACGTCGGGGTCGAGTTGTGTCGCACTGGCCACGACGGAGTAGCGCTGGCCCGTCTGCAGCCGGTCATCGCCGAACGTGAAGGTCGAGGTGCGCGGATCGTACCTGGGCGAAACGCCCCGAGGACCTTCGAAGCGCACCGCACCGGTCGGTGCGGGGACGAGGACGCCGTCGGCCAGGTCGACGACGTCGACCCGGACAGTGGCGCTGCGGTTCGTGAACCGCCCGCCCGGAACGAACCCGTTGTCGAGCGGCACCGGTTGGATCCCCGAGCTCTCCCATGCCTCGGTACCCGAGTACTGGTCAAGTGCGGTCGAGCGGAGGTACACGGGCGTGGACGAGCGCACACGCAGCACTGGACCGGTATCGGACGCGACCAGATTGGTCCGCAGCTGAACGATCGGGTTGTCGGTCAGTGTCGTGGCCGAGTTCGCCCGCAGCTCGTACCACGGTGGATCGCCGAATCCAGGAAGCACTCCCGCGACTACCACACCCACGACGAGTGCGCCGATCGAGAGCAGCGCACCGACGTGCTGACGCGGGCGGGTACGTCGGGTTTGGGGCTGGTCGCCGGGCGTCGCAACCGGGCCCCACTGCACGAAATCCTGCTGGGCGCGCGCCAGCATGACCGCTGCGCTGGCCAGCAGCAGGGGGGCCGCCAGCAGCCACGGCGCGTCGCCGGACGGCACGATGGCCAACGGTACGACCCAGATCGTTGTCGCACAGATGATGGCTTTGCCCGGCGCGTCGAGGCGCAGCGCCAGGATGTCGATGCTGACCGCGACCCACCACACCCCCGAGATCGCCAGCAGCAGCAGCGGCACCTCGGGATACACCGGCGCCGGCAGGACGGCGATGCGCTGAGCCGCAATGATCGTCGCCTGGGCGGCGAGCCGAGCGGTTGCCGCCGTGGGAACCACGCCGGCCCACAGCGTGCTCGGCAGCAACGTCAGCGCCACGTACCACAGCCATGCGAGTGCCTGCAGGCCGAGCGCCGCCCACCACGGGATGCGCAGTCTGCGGGTCAGATGCGACAAGGCCACCGGGAGCAGGCCGGCGAGCACCAGGGGCATGAACCAGCCGCCGGTGACGAACACCCGTCCAAATGGGAGGATTGCCGCGACGATCAGTGCGGCGACCCGCAACGTCGCTGCGAGCCGGCCGGAGCGACCGCGTCGTGAACGAGCCGGTCGTGCCTGTACGCGGCGGTTCTGCTGGGGGCGCTCCAGCAGCGTCGTCATCGCTTCGCCCCAGCCAGTCGTCCGATGGTGCCGCCGACCAGCGCCCGCCGCCACACGTCATCGAGCGACGCGTCCGGGGCGGCGACCGCACTGTGCCAGCCGGCGAGTGTCAGCAGCCGCGCCAGAGTTGCACAGCGATCGGGGTCGTCGTGCTCGATGATCAGCGCGACACGGGCGTGATAACTTCGGCCGGCCTGCTGCAGTGCCCGCACTTCTGCGTGGTCCGCCAGGTCGAGTCCGTCGTTCGGTGGCCGAAGCACCGCGATCAGCAGCCCGGCAGCCGTCTGCTCGAGCCCGCGCATCGCTGCCAGCGGGGAGCTCTCCGCAGAGAGTTCCAGCTCGGCGAGGCGGACCATTGCAGGCTCCAGGCGGCCGGCAGCGTCCGGCGGTGCTGCGCCGTCGGTGACAAGGCGCAGCTCGTACCGTTCGCGTCGAAGGTGGACAAGTACGCTGGCCGCCGCGGATATCGCGCGTTCGAACGTCGATCGCTGCCCGGCACCCCGGTGCAGGTGCGCGCGACTGTCGACGTAGACCACGGCGAGCGCCTGCCACGGCAGCTCGTGTTGGCGGACCATCAGCGTGCCCCGGTGCGCGGTTGATGGCCAGTGGACGTGCCGCAGGTCGTCGCCGACAACGTACGCGCGCATCGTGTAGAACTCGTCGCCGCGGTGGAACGCCCGCCGGGACGAGCTGGTGTCCGCGCCGTGGCGAATGCCACGGGTGTCGGCGGTCGGCAGGTCCTCGATCGCGGGGTACACGACGAGCTCGTCGGTACCGCGGTATCGCCGGGATCGCTCCGCCAGACCGAAGGGGTCGCGGAGCCTGATGCGCACCGGGCCGACGCGGTAGCGCCCGCGGCGGCGTCCGACCGCATGCCACTCGAGTTCGACCGCCTGCCGGGGGCGGAGGCCCTGCACGACGAACCGGGCACGATCGGCATCGTCGCCGGGGGAGATCCCCGACGGCCGCAGGTCCTCTACGAGCAGCAGCGACGCCGGCAGACGACCGTCGTTGCGCAACGCCAGCTCGATCGGGACCCGCTCGCCGAGATGTGCCTGATGCGCCGCCGTGCGGCGGCGCACCGCGATACGCGTGCTCGACACCCGGGTCGACACGACCGCGAGGACGACCAGCGCGCCGGCGGCACCACTGATGACGTACAGCTCGTCGACGCCGAGGAACCGTCCCAGCGCCCAGGCGACCACCGCGAGCCCGCTGAGTGCGACGCCGCGGGTCGTCAGCATCAGTTCGTGGGGATGGGCACGGACTGGAGGAGCTCGTCGAGGACGCCGGCGGCTGTCCGTCCGTGCAGCTGCGCCTCCGCGGACAGGATCAGGCGATGCGCGAGCACCGGCACGGTCAGCTGTTTGATGTCGTCGGTCGTGATGTGGTCCCGTCCCCAGGCGGCGGCGTACGCCCGGGCTGCGCGTAGCAGTCCCACCGACGCGCGTGGGGAGGCCCCCAGCGACACCTCACGGTGCTCGCGCGTAGCGCGCACGAGGTCGACGATGTACTGCCGCGCCGGCATCGCCGCGTGCACCATCGTGCACGCGGCGATCATCGCGGCGATGGCGCGGGCGTCTGTGACCGGCTCGAGATCGACGAGGCGGTCGCCGCGGCTGTGTTCCTCGAGGACCGCGAGCTCCTCGTCGACTGACGGGTACCCGATCGACACCTGCATCAGGAAACGGTCCCGCTGGGCCTCCGGCAGGGGGTAGGTGCCCTCGAGCTCCACGGGGTTCTGCGTCGCGATGACCATGAACGGCACCGCGAGCTCGTAGGTGACGCCGTCGACCGTGACGGTGCGCTCCTGCATGGCTTCGAGCAGCGCGGACTGCGTCTTCGGGCCGGCGCGGTTGATCTCGTCGCCGAGCACGAGGTTGGCAAACACCGCGCCCGGCTTGAACTCGAAGTCGTCGTGGTGCTGGCTGTAGACGGTCACGCCGGTGATGTCGCTGGGCAGAAGGTCCGGCGTGAACTGGATCCGCCGGACGCTGCAGGAGATCGACCGCGCGATCGCCTTGGCCAGCAGTGTCTTGCCGACGCCGGGTACGTCCTCGATCAGCAGATGCCCCTCGGCGAGCAGCGCGACCAGTGCCAGCGTGACGATCTCGGCGTCGCCCTCGAACACGCGTTCGATGTTGTGTTGAATCGCTGCAAAATCGTGTGCGACGACGCTCGGTTCAAGCGTCGTGGAACGCTCAGTTGTCAACAGTCGTCCTCGTGTCCACCGACGACTCCGCGACGATGCCCGGCATACGGCAGTGAGTGCGAGTGTATCGGCCACGACGGTCACTGCCGACCCACCGCCATCCACGTTGCGAACGGCCAGCCGGCCTCGCGTGCGTGCGGCCCACGCGGTCCGGATCCGCGACGGTGTCGGTTGACACCCTCGCGCCGATACCATGACAGGCACGATGACCGTACCCGGTGACCAGGACGCCTCCGGCAGCATCGACGAGCTGTCGACCCCGGCTGCTCTCCAGCCGCCTGGCGTGAAGGACCCCACGACGGGCCGAGGCTCGGCCCAGACAGCGGTGCGGCTCCGCCAGGCGGCGATCGCGGCGTTCGAGGACCTGGGTTGGCAGGCCACACGGGTGGCGGACATCACGCGACAGGCCGGTGTGAGCCATGGCACGTTCTACACCTACTACGAGAACAAGGCCGCGCTCGCCGAGGATCTGATCCGATCGAGCATGAGTGACCTCATGGCCCTCGCCAGCGAGCCTTGGAAGGCCGATGACGTCCACGGTGCGTTGGAGCGCGTCATTGGTGGGTTCCTCGACGTGTACCAGCGCGACCGCGTGATTCTGCGCACGTGGCTGGAGGCGGCGAGGGAGAACCGCCGCTTCTCTGTGCGCTACCTCGAGGCGCGCGGCGTGTTCGTGGATCGTGTCGCCGAGCACGTGGGTGCGGTGGCGGCCGCATCGGGCCGGATGGATCAGCCGGCGCCCCGGGCGGTCGCGTCCGCGTTGGTGGCGATGGTCGAGCACTTCGCCTACTGCTGGGCGGTGCTGGGCGAGGACCATGACCGCGATGATGCCGTCGCATCGCTGGTGCTGATCTGGGGCAGCACGCTGAACGAGATCGCGGGCTTCCCCGTCGTATGACCGCGGCGCGGGGCGGCACATGTCGGTGTTACAGTGGCGCGGCTGTGTCAGGACAGGCAATTCGCGGAGCCTGGTTCCACGAAACGCGTCGTGGAGCGGCTTCGCTGGACATGGAAGTTCGCGGGGCCTGGTTCCACGGAACGCGTCGTGGACCGGCTTGGCCGGACATGAGACTCCGAGGGTACAGGCGGTGGCCGTCTCGGAACTGCAGGCGCATCACCCAGGGCTGAACGGCACCAACGGTGCGCGACCATCGCCGGAGACCCGTCCGGCGGGGGGTTCGGCCGTGCACGCCCTTGTGCTCAACGCCAGCATGGAGCCGCTGTGCGTTGTGCCGACCCGGCGTGCGGTGGTCCTGGTCCTTTCCAGCAAGGCGGATCTGCTGCACGCCGGTGACGGACACTTCCGCGCGGAGCGCATGGCGTTACCCGCGCCGTCGGTCGTACGGCTCCGCCGCTACGTCCACGTCCCCTTCCGCCGCCGCGCCGCTCTCAGCCGTCGCGGCGTTTTTCTTCGCGACGAGGGGCGCTGCCAGTACTGCGGACGGCCTGCGGAGAACGTCGACCACGTGGTGCCACGCAGTCGTGGAGGCCCGCACGTGTGGGAGAACGTCGCGGCGGCCTGCCAGCGGTGCAACGCGCACAAGAAGGACCGGACGCCCGACGAGGCGCGGATGACGCTGTCGCGCCGGCCATACGCGCCGCGTGCCGCGTTCTGGCTGCTGGTTGCCGTTGGCACCGTGGATCCCGTCTGGCGCCCGTACATCAAGGACGTCATCGCGCCCTGATCCTCGGGCGCGGTGGCGTGGCCGCTG
>JAHELV010000007.1:53569-58018 GCA_024644015.1 Nitriliruptorales bacterium | reverse complement strand
CGGGCGCGGTGGCGTGGCCGCTGGCTGCCTGCCGGGGTGGCTGTCGACCACGCCCCACTTCGCCCCACCGCGCCGCCGAACAGCACACCTGATGGTGGCTGGACGGTGCAAGCGGGCGTTGTTGCGCCCGTCGACGCATGCCGCAGGACGCGTGGATGTCACGGTGAGCGCACATGGCCGGACGGACTCCTCCACCTCGCACCACCGCGCTGAACAGCGCAAATGCCCCAAGAGGTACGGGTTCTCCGCAACCGAATGGCGCGAGAACGTTGACAAGTGGAGCAAAGTGGAGCAGTGTGGAGTCTGCAGGAGGATAGGGGCGCACTGAACGGGGCGACTGGTCGCCCGACGACGACCACGACCAGTCGCCCCGTTCGGTGCCACCCGAGAGCAGGGAAACGTCAGTGGCCACCGACGGCGGGATCTTTCTCGGCGAGTACCAACACTCGCTGGACCCCAAAGGACGGGTCATCTTCCCGGCCGCCTACCGCGAACAGCTTGGAGAGGGCCTGGTCATGACAGTGGGCGTGGACAACTGCATCACCGTCCACCCGATCCCCGAGTGGGAGCGGGTGATCGACGGCCTGCGTCGTCTGCGCTCGACCGATCGTCGCGAGCGCATGTTCACCCGGATGATGACGTCGATGGCGCACGCCGACCAGCTGGACCGGCAGGGTCGCGTGACGATTCCCGCACGACTTCGCGAGTACGCACATCTCGACCGCGATGTCACGGTGGTCGGAGCGGACACCAAGATCGAGCTGTGGGACACGGCGCAGTGGGAACGCTACCGCGACCAGGCCATGGCCGACTTCGCACAGACCGACCACCCGTTCGACCTGGGCGGGTTCTAGATGTTGCAGCTCTTCGACACGCGGACCGGCGGGGAGGTGGCGGCACCCATGCAGGCGGCGTCGCACGAGCCGGTCCTCGTCGACCGGATCACGAGCCTGCTCGCGGTGTCCGACGGCCCCGGGATCATCGTCGACGCCACGATCGGCATGGGTGGGCACGCCCTTGCGCTGCTGGCGGCAAGTGGTGACGACGTCGCCCTGGTCGGGCTCGACCGGGATCCGGACGCACTGGCGCTGGCCCGGCGTCGCCTGGCAGCGTTCCGGTCGCGGGCACACCTGCTGCACGCCGGCTACGACGAGCTGTTCGGGCGGGTCCGGCCCCTGATCGGTGAGCTCGGTCCCGTGCGCGCCGTCCTGTATGACCTTGGTGTGTCGTCGTTGCAGCTCGATCGCGCGGACCGCGGCTTCTCGTTCCGCCACGACGCACCACTGGACATGCGCATGGACCCGACGGCGGAGCGCACTGCCGCCGACGTCGTCAACGAGACACCGGTCGACGAGCTGCGCGCGCTGCTACGCACGTACGGCGAGGAGCGTCACGCTGGTCGAATCGCCCGCGCCATCGTCGCCGCCCGACCGCTGCGCACGACCGCTGAGCTTGCCGCTGTCGTCCTGGCCGCCGTGCCCGCGGGCACCCGTGGGGGTCCCCGCCATCCAGCCACACGGACCTTCCAGGCCGTACGCATCGCGGTCAACGACGAGCTCGACCGCTTCCGTGCCTCCCTTCCCCAGGCACTGGAGCTGGCAGCGCCCACCACGTCCACGGTTCGTGGTGGGCGGGTTGCCGTCCTGAGCTACCACTCGCTGGAGGATCGCATCGCGAAGCGGACGTTCGCCGACGCGGTGAGCGGATGCGTCTGTCCACCTGACCTGCCGGTGTGCGGCTGCGGGCGGCGCCCCTGGGCACGTGCAGTGGTTCGCGGCATCGTGCGGCCGGATGACGCTGAGGTCGAGCGCAACCCACGAGCCCGCAGCGCCAAGCTGCGTGCGATCGAGATGACCGCCCCGCGCCCGACGGAGGATGAGTGATGTCGGCGGCACCGCTGCGCTTGATCCGGGGTCAGGGCGCGTCGTCGCGTCCCCACCTCGAGCTCATCACCGCAGATTCGAGGTCCTCGCGTCGAGCGCTGGTGCTGCTCATCATCGCCGCCATCGGCGTCTTCGGCGTGGTCAGCGTCGGAGCGAAGACGGCGGAGGCCGCGGTCGAGGTCCGCAGCCTGGAGGCCGACGTCGAGGGCATGAAGCAGCGCTACGAACTACTGACCGCTGACGTGGCCGAGCTCGAATCACCCGATCGCATCCGCAGGGTGGCCGTTGACAAGCTCGGCATGATCGAGGCGGACGAGCTGCAGTTCGTCGTGGTCGACGGCACCGGGCGGTTCGCACTGCACGATCCGGTGGTCGACCGACAGGTAGAGAACGGCTTCACCGACAAGGTGAAGCAGGTGCTGGCCACGCAGCCGTGACCACGCTGGGCACGCGTGGGTCTCGACGTCGTCGTGCCGGCCGGCCGACTGCGGCACGTCCCACGGGACGCGCCGCGGCCGGCCGTTCCACGGGACGCCGCACGTCACCCCAGCGTGCCGCGCCCCGGACCCGGGCGGCGACGCCGAAACGTACGGCGACCCGGCCTCGTGCAGCGACACGGGCGGACCCTCGCCGTCGGCAGGCGCAACAGCGTCCCAGGCGATCGCCGGCGACGCGACGATCGGTCCGGTTGCCATCGTTGCGTGACGCCCGCAGCTCCCGACGCCTCAGGGGCGTGCTGGCGGCCTACCTGCTCATAACGCTCGCCCTGGGCTGGCGCCTCGTCGACATCCAGGTGCTGTCGGCACCGCACTACCGTGAGAAGGCGCGGAAGCAGACCGAGCGGGACCTCGAGTTGCCCGCCGAGCGCGGAAAGGTCTACGACCGGACCGGCGAGCCGCTGGCGATCTCGCTGCCGACAGCGACCATCGTCGCCAACCCGAAACAGATCGCCGAGGCCGGCGACGCCGTCGACGTCAGCGAGCTGGCCGCAACGCTGTCGCGCATGCTGCCCGAGCCGGCCCACGAGATCGAGGCGCGGCTCCGCAAGGACCGTGGCTTCGTGTATCTGGCCCGGCAGGAACCGCACGAGCTCGGCGTACGCGTCGCCGAACTGGACCTGCCGGGCATCCAGGTGCTCGACGAGCCCAAGCGGGCGTATCCGGCGGGACCGCTCGCGGCGCAGATCGTCGGGTTCGCCGGGACCGACAACGTCGGTCTGTCGGGGCTCGAGCGGCAGTACGATTCCCTCCTGGCGGGCCTGCCCGGCCAGATGATCGCCCAGCGAGCGCCACAGGGTCTGGAGATCAGCTCGGCGCCACGGCTCGGCGAGCCGCCGGTTGCCGGCACCGATCTGGTCCTCACGCTCGACAGCGAGGTGCAGGCGACCACCGAGCGCCTGCTCGCCCAGGCCGTCGACCGCTACAAGGCCAAGGGCGCATCTGCCGTGGTTCTCGACGTGGACACCAACGAGATCCTGGCGATGGCGTCTCTACCGAGCTACGAGCCCAAGCAGATCGGCTCGGCGTCGGCGTATGCGCGCCGCAACAGGGTCGTGACCGACGCCTACGAGCCCGGCAGCGTCAGCAAGGCCGTCACGGCGGCGGCCGCTCTCGAGGAGGGGGTGATCACGCCCCGAACGGCGATCAAGATCGGCTCGTCGTACACCGTCGCCGGCAAGACGTTCACCGATTCGCACAGCGTCGAGCGCGGCACGCTTGCTGACATCATCCGTGACTCGTCGAACATCGGCAGCATCAAGCTCGCTGAGCGCCTGGGTCCCGAGAAGCTGCATGAGTATCTGGTGAAGTTCGGATACGGTCACGCGACCGCGCTGGCATTTCCCGGCGAGACCGACGGCCTGTTGGCGGACGCAAACGACTGGTCGGGCACGAGGTTGCCCACAATCGCGATCGGCCACGGCGTCGCCACCAGCCTGCTGCAGGTCGCACAGGTCTACGCCACCGTCGCGCGGGGCGGGGTCTATCGCGATCCGGTGCTGGTGCGAGGCACGGTCGGAAGTGACGGCACACTCGAGCCGGCGGCGGCCGGCGCGACCCGTCGTGTCGTCTCCGAGCGCACCGCGAGGGTGCTGTCGAGAATGATGGTCGACGTCGTCGAGGACGGCACCGGGACCAAGGCGGCCGTTCCCGGCTATCGGGTCGCCGGCAAGACCGGAACGGCGCAGAAGCCGCGAGAGGGTCGCGCCGGTTATGAACCCGGCGCATACATCGGCAGCTTCGTCGGCTACGCCCCCGCCGATCGGCCCGAGGTCGTGGTCGCCGTGTCCGTCGACGAGGCCAAGAGGGCCTACTACGGGGGTTCCAGCGCCGCCCCGCTGTTCAGTGACGTGATGAGGTTCACCCTGGGGCACCGGCGCGTGCCCCCCAGCGATCCCGAGGCCTTGGACGCGGCGGCGCCCGACGTCTGACGGGCCGCACCCTGCTCGCGACGCGGGGTGCGATGCCGGAAATGCAGCAGCGACCAGGAGCCGAGAACGGTGACGCACAGCGGGGCACCATGGTGCGCTACCGCTGCGCTGCTTGAGGGCGGGATGTGCCCTACCGCT
>JAHELV010000007.1:17531-53469 GCA_024644015.1 Nitriliruptorales bacterium | reverse complement strand
ACCGCTGCGCTGCTTGAGGGCGGGTGTCGCTGATCGTGATGGCGTGCAGTGCGAGCGCAAGTCGGCCAACGGTCACATTGGATCGCCGGCGGCGCGCGAGTCGCCGCGTATCCTCCCATTCGTCTCCCACAGTCGACGCTCGTTGGTCCGTGGCTTCCACACATCCATCCTCTGCGGCACGCGACGACCGGATCCGCGGATCCGACGTCGCCGCGGTTCCGCTGGACGTCCTGGCCACTCTCACGGGTGGGCGTGCGGTCGGGCCCTCCAGTGGTCGGTCCGCGAAGATCGAGGACGTCACCCATGACAGCCGGATGGCCGGTCCCGGCATGCTGTTCGCCTGCCGACCGGGGCTCGTGGCAGACGGCCACGACTTCGCGCCGGACGCCGTCGCCCGTGGCGCAGCGGCGCTGCTCGTCGAACGGCCGCTGGATCTGGCGGTGCCGCAGGTGCAGGTCGACTCGGTCGCGCAGCGCCTCGGCGGGGTCGCCTCGGTGGTCCATGGCGAGCCCAGCAGGCACCTGTCGGTCGTGGGCATCACGGGCACCAACGGCAAGACGACCTGCGCGACCCTGCTCGAAGGCGTGCTTTCGGCGGCGGGAGTCGCCACGGGCCTCGTGGGGACCGTCACCACGAGGATCGCCGGCCGGGCGGTGCCGGGCGTCCGGACCACGCCGGAGGCAACGGATCTGCAGCGCCTGTTCCGCCTCATGCGCGCACGGGACGTGACGGCGGTGGCCATGGAGGTGTCCAGCCATGGCATGGCGCTGGGCCGTGTCAACGGCACCCGCTTCGCTTCGGCGTTGTTCACCAATCTCTCGCGCGACCATCTCGACTTCCATCACACGATGGAGGCGTACCATCGCGCCAAGGCGCGCCTGTTCACCGAGGAGTTCAGTGCGGCCGGCGTGGTCGCCGTCGACGACCCGTGGGGGCTGCGGCTCGCGCGCGAGGCGCCGATCCCGGTGACCACGGTGTCACTGCGCCCCGACGCCGACGCCGACGTCGTGGTCACCGACATCGTGCCCGCGCCCGATGGCTCGACCGTCACCGTGACCGTCGACGGTGCGCAACGTCGACTCGAGATCGGCCTGCCCGGTCGTTTCAACGTCAGCAATGCGGTGCTGGTGCTGACCGCTGCGCGGGCGTTGGGACTGTCGTTCGCGACGATCGCAGCGGCGTTGCGCAAACCCTGGTCGGTGCCCGGCCGCATGGAGCGCATCGACGAGGGGCAGCCGTTCACCGTGCTGGTCGACTACGCACACACGCCCGACTCACTGACCCGGGTGCTGGACGCTACCCGAGAGACGGTGACCGGACGCGTGCTCGTCACGGTCGGCTGTGGTGGCGAGCGCGACCAGGGCAAGCGATCCGACATGGGTGCAGCCGCTGTTGCAGGCGCCGACCGCGTCGTGTTCACCAACGACAACCCTCGGGGCGAAGATCCCAACGCGATCCTCGCGGCCATCGTCGACGGTGCGCGGACCGTAGCCGGTGGCGAGTGGACCGTGGAACCGGACCGCCACGCCGCGATCTCCGCATTGCTGCGGGAGGCTCGCCCAGGCGATGCGGTGTTGATCGCGGGCAAAGGACACGAGACCGGGCAGCAGCTGGCGGACCGCGTGATCGCCTTCGACGATCGCGAGGTCGCTCGCACGCTGCTACGTGACAGGAACGGGTCATGATCGGCATCCGCGACGAACATGCGGTTCGTCGGGGCCCGCCAGTCGCCGATGCGGCGACAGGCAGGCCGGCGTGATCGCGCTGACGCTCGGCGAGATCGCCGACATCGTGGGCGGTGCGCTGCTCGACGCTGCAACCGGACGCATCCCGGTCCGTGGTGTGACGATCGACAGCCGGACTGTGAGCGACGGTGACCTCTTCGTCGCACTGGCCGGAACCCGGACCGACGGCCACCGCTTCGTCGGCCCGGCCCTGACGGCGGGTGCGGGTGGTGCGCTCGTGGCCGCCGGGCGCCTCGACGACGTCGCTCCGGACGCCCCGGCCATCGTTGTCGACGATCCGGCCGACGCGTTGCTGGCGTTGGGATCGTGGGTGCGCGATGCCGTCGATCCGACGGTGATCGCCGTCACCGGCTCCAACGGCAAGACCACGACGAAAGACCTCATCGCGGCAGCGGCACGCGACCGGCGTACGGTGGCCAACGTGGGCTCGTTCAACAACGAGCTCGGCGTTCCGTTGACCTGCTGCCGGCTCGAGCACGACAGCGAGATCCTGGTCAGCGAGATCGGGATGCGCGGGAAGGGGCAGATCGCTGAGCTTGCCGCGCTGCTGCGCCCCTCGGTCGGTGTCGTGACCTCGGTCGCCGCCGTGCATCTGGAGCTGCTGGGCAGCGTCGATGCGATCGCAGCGGCGAAAGGAGAGCTCGTCGAGGCGCTCGACGACGACGCGGTCGCGGTGCTGTCGGCCGACGACGCGCTGGTGGCGGCCATGGCCGACCGCACGGCGGCGCGTGTGGTCACGTTCGGCCGTTCGGACTCGGCGGACTGGCGCGCCCACGACGTCGCTCTCGACGAGGCGGCGTGTGCCGGGTTCGTGGTGGACAGCCCGTACGGCCGCCATGACGTCCAGCTGCCGGTGGCCGGACTCCACAACGTCGGCAACGCGCTCGCTGCGCTGGCAGCCGCCGTCGAGTCCGGTGTGGAGCTGCCGGCTGCCGTGGCCGGCATGCAGCAGGCCACCATCTCGCCGTGGCGCCTGCAGCTGGCGACGATCGATGGTGTCCGGATCCTCAACGACGCATACAACGCCAACCCGACGTCGGTAGCCGCCGCCCTGCGGACGCTGTGCGCGCTGCCGACCGTCGGGCGGCGGTGGGCGGTGCTGGGTGCGATGGCCGAGATCGGGACGACGAGCGAGGCCGAGCACCGCGCGACCGGCGCGGTCGCTGCCGACCTCGATGTCGACGTGCTGGTGACCGTCGGCGCGACCGCCGCCGCGATCCGCGACGGCGCGAACGCGCGCGATCCGGCGGGCCGCGATCGCCGGTGGGCGGTCAGCGATGTCGATGAGGCGGCAACGCTGCTGGCCGCGAGGGCCGCGACCGGCGACGTGGCCCTGGTCAAAGCGAGCCGCTCGGCGGGGCTCGAGCACGTGGTCACCCGACTGGCCGAGCTGCGCCAGCCCGACAGTGCGTCCAGGGAGCGGCAGCCGTGAGGTCCATCCTGCTGGCTGCGAGCCTCGCGCTCGTGCTGTCGTTGATCGGCACGCCGGTCGTCATCCGCTTCTTCCGTAGCCGCGGCTACGGTCAGCTGATCCGTGAGGACGGTCCCCGGTCGCATTTCGTGAAGCGCGGTACGCCCACGATGGGCGGCGCGGCGATCATCCTGTCGGCCGTCATCGCCTATCTGGTGGCGACGTTGCTGCTGGGGCCGCGGCTGTCGCCCGGCGGGCTGCTGGTCATGGGGGTCCTGGTCGGCATGGGCATGGTCGGCTTCGTCGACGACTTCCTGAAGATTCGACGCAAGCGGAACCTGGGTCTCAACAAGACCGCGAAGTTCATCGGCCAAGCGGTGATCGCCGTGATCTTCGCATTCGGCGCCGAGTACGTCGCCGACACCTCCACGAACCTGTCGTTCATCGGTGCGACCGGCATCGACCTCGGTCCCTTCTTCGCGATCGCGATCTTCCTGATCTTTTCGGGGTTCTCAAACGCCGTGAACCTGACCGACGGGCTCGACGGCCTGGCGGCCGGCACAAGCGCGCTGGTGTTCGGTGCCTATGTCGTGATCGCGTTCTGGCAGTTCCGCCATCCCGACTTCTACTCAGCCGGCGTCACGATCCACGCGAATGCCATCGCGATCGCCGCCGCCGCCGCGCTCGGCGCCACGCTCGGGTTCCTTTGGTGGAACGGTCCGCCGGCCAAGATCTTCATGGGTGACACAGGATCGCTCGCGATCGGTGGCATGCTCGCGGCCATGGCGGTGCTGACCGAGACCGAGCTGCTCCTGGTGATCATTGGCGGGCTGTTCGTCGTCGAGACGCTGAGCGTCATCGCGCAGGTCGCCAGCTACCGGCTCATGCACCGCCGGGTATTCAAGATGGCACCACTGCACCACCACTTCGAGCTCGTCGGATGGCGTGAGACCACGATCATCGTGCGATTCTGGATCGTGGCCGGCCTCGCCGTCGCGTTCGGTCTGGGGCTGTTCTACAACGACTTCCTCGCCAGCGGGGGCATCGGGTGAGTGCTCGGCGAGCCGAGGACCCGTCAGCTCCGTTGCGCTCGCTGCGGGTGCTCGTGGCGGGGTTGGGCGTGTCGGGCATCGCGGCCGCGCGGGCCGCAGCGACGGCCGGTGCGAGCGTGATGGTCCACGATGCGGCACCGGCTGCGGTCGAGCGCGGGCGCGTCGAGCTGTCGAGCCGGGTCGAGGTGATCGCCGATCCCGTGGCAATGCTGTCCGCGGGTGCACTCGACGTGGTCGTCGCAAGCCCGGGGCTGACGCCGTCAGCGGCGGTGCTCCTTGCCGCTGCGAACGCCGGTGTGGACATCTGGAGTGAGCCTGAGCTGGCGTGGAGGCTGCTCGATGGGCGCACGCGCCTCGTAGCGGTGACCGGCACGAATGGCAAGACGACGACCACCGAACTGCTTGCCGCCTGCCTGGATGTGCCCGCGGTCGGCAACATCGGCCGCCCCCTGTCGGCGCTGACCGGCGCTCCGCCGCCACTGGCCGTTGCCGAGCTTTCCAGCTTCCAGCTGCATTACACGCATACGCTGCGCGCCGATGTCGGCGTCGTTCTCAACGTGGCTGACGATCACCTCGACTGGCACGGGGACCGCCGCGCCTACGCGGCGGCCAAGGCCCGCATCTGGCGCGGCCAGCGGTCATCCGGCGGCTACGGGCTGCGAGGTTGCGACTGGGCTGTCGGCAACCTCGACGACGACGGCTGTGCGCGGCTGGTCGCTGATCATCCGCCGCCCGCGGGATGGGCCCCGTTCACGATCGGCGAGCCGCCGAGGGACGGCGTCGGCGTGCTGGACGGCGTGGTGGTCGAGCGCATCACGGGCACGCAGCCGACGCCGATCGTCGGGGTCGACGCACTCGGCGTTCGAGGATCACACAACGTCGCCAACGTCGCTGCAGCGGTCGCCGCGGCGATCGTGGCGGGCGCTGCCCCCGCCCGGCTCGGTCGCCCACTGTCGGAAGCGCGGGTCGGCGCCCACCGGCTCGAAGTGGTCGCCGAGCGCGGCGGCGTGCGATGGGTCAACGACTCCAAGGCGACGAACCCGCACGCGGCAGCGGCGGCGCTGCGGTCGTTCGACTCGGTCGTGTGGATCGCGGGCGGCCTGAGCAAGGGCGTGTCGTTCGACCCGCTCGCCGCCGACGTCGCCGGCCGCGTGCGATTGGCGGTGACCATCGGGGAGGCGGGGTCCCAGCTGGCAGACCTGACCCGTACCCACGGCGTCGAGACCGTCGAGGCCGGCAACCTCGAGACCGCGGTCGCCGTTGCGTTCGACCGCGTCCGGTCCGGTGACGTCGTGCTTCTGGCACCAGCGTGCGCGTCGATGGACCAGTTCGTCGATTATGCCGCCCGCGGGGACCGCTTCCGCGAGCTGGTCGGCGCTGGTGCCACCGTGGGTCGGAGCGCGCGATGACGCAGGTCAGCCGCTCGCGACGCACGGCGCGCTCACCGTCCTCGCTGCAGGGCCGCCTACGCGCGATGGTCGTGCCGCCTGCGTCGGGCGAGAGCAACACGCTGTTCGGTGTGCTGGCCGCGACGGTGGTGGTGCTCATCCTGCTCGGGCTGCTGATGACGTTCTCAGCGTCATTCGTGCAGTCAGCTCTTGCGGGCGACGCGTTCCGCATCTTCCGCCGGCAGCTGCTGTGGTGCCTGTTGGGCATCCCGGTGACGATCGCGGTCGCCCTCCGTGACTATCGCGTCTGGCGCCCGTACGTCCGTGTGGTGGTTGTCGTCGCCCTCCTGCTGGCGGTCGTGGTGGTCACACCCGCCGGCATCGAGCGGTCGGGTGCACGCCGCTGGTTGGGGATGGAACCGCTGGTGTTCCAGCCGGCCGAGCTGTTGAAGCTGGCTGTGCCCCTGTTCTGCGCCGACGCGCTCGCGCGCTCATGGGGTCGGATCAAGTCCGGCGATCTGCGCGCGCTGCTGGTTCCGACACTACCGATGCTGGCCGTGGTCGCGGTGCTGGTGATGGCCGAGCCCGACCTCGAGACAGCGGCGTTGCTCGTCGCGATCGGCGTCGTGATGCTGTATGTCGCCGGACTGCCGACCCGCTGGCTGGTCACGAGTGTCATCGCCGGCGCTGGGCTGGTCGGCCTGGGGATCGCGTCCGCGGGGTTCCGCATGGGCCGGTTCGGCGCTTGGCTCGATCCGAACTCGTCGGCGGCGGTGTACGGTTATCAGACGCTTCAGGGGTACTACGCGCTCGGCAGCGGCGGCTGGCTGGGCACCGGTCTCGGCGACGGACGGGGCAAGTGGCTGTATCTGCCCAACGCCCACACGGACTTCATCTTCGCGATCATCGGCGAGGAGCTGGGGCTGCTGGGTGTCCTGTTGGTGCTGGCGCTGTACGTTGTCATCGCCGTCGTCGGCCTGCGGATCGCGATTCTGGCTCCCGACTCGTTCGGTCGTCTGCTCGCGGCGGGGCTCGTCGCCGGCATCCTGCTCCAGGCAGCAATCAACATGGGCAGCGTGGTCGGCCTGCTGCCGGTCACGGGCGTGACGTTACCCTTCGTCAGCTTCGGCGGGACGTCCCTGGTGATCACGATGGTCAGCGCGGGCCTGCTGCTGTCCATCGCGCGTCATACGCGGCCGCAGACCCGAGAGCGAGCAGGCGGCCGCAGATCCGAGAGCGACAGCGGTAGGGCTTGATGCTGACCTCAAGTAGCGACAGCGGTAGGGCTTGATGCTGACCTCAAGTAGCGACAGCGGTAGGGCTTGATGATGACGGAACTGCAGACGAAGCTGCGTCCCGGGATGCGGGTGCATCTGATCGGCATCGGCGGCGCGGGCATGAGCGCCCTGGCGTGGATCCTGCTGCAGCGCAGCCACCCGGTCACCGGCAGCGACCTGCGGGCGGGCAGGGCGATCACGGCGCTGCGGTCGATGGGCGCTGAGATCCAGAGCGGGCACGACGCGGACCTTGTGGACGACGCGGAGCTGGTCGTGGCGTCGACCGCGATCCCGCCGGGCAACAAGGAGCTGCGCAGGGCGCAGGAGCTGGGTCTGCCCGTGCTACGGCGGGCCGAGCTGCTTGCCGCGTTGATGGTCGACCACGACCAGTTGCACGTGGCGGGCACGCATGGCAAGACCACGACGACGTCGATGGTCGCGGTGTGCCTGCAGACCGGCGGACTCGATCCGTCGTTCGCGATCGGCGGCACGCTGCACGATGCGGGCACCAGTGCACACCACGGCACCGGCCGTTGGTTCGTCGCCGAGGCCGACGAATCGGACTCGTCGTTCCTCGTGTACGAGCCGAACATCGCGATCGTGACCAACGTCGACCTCGACCACCATGACGAGTTTCCCGACCTCGCCGCCGTGGACCGCACGTTCGTCGCGTTCCTCGAGCGACGGCGGCCGGGCGGCATCGCGGTCGTCTGCCTCGATGACGAGGGCGTGCGACGGGTGCTGCCCGATGTCGGCGGCGTGATCGAAACCTATGGCGAGCACGCCGACGCGACGCTGCGGATCGTCGATGTCGCGCTGCATCCGTACGGAGCCCGGTTCGGACTCGTCCACAAGGACGCGGATGCCGGTCAGTTCGAGATCAGCCTGCCGGGCCGGCACAGCGTGTTGAACGCGGCAGCCGCAGCACTTGCCAGCGTGCACGCAGGGGTCGACTGGGACGCGATTCGCCGTGGCCTGGCGATCTTCGCGGGCGCGAACCGCCGCTTCGAACGCCTCGGTTCGGCCGGCGGCGTCACCGTCGTCGACGACTACGGCCATCACCCCGCCGAGCTGCGTGCGACGCTCGCCGCAGCGCACCAGACAGCGCCCGACGGGCGCGTGATCGCGGTGTTCCAGCCACACCGGTTCAGCAGGACCGCGGCGATGGGGGCCGAGCTGGGTGCCGCACTGGCCGGCGCCGACGTCGTCGTCGTCACCGACGTGTACAGCGCAGGGGAGCGTCCCGTCGCCGGTGTGACAGGGCAGCTCGTCGCCGACGCAGCTTCCGCAGCGGGAACGGAGGTGCACTACGTGCCGTCGGTTGTGGACGTGCCACCCCAGCTTGTCGAGCTGGTGCGGTCGGGTGATCTGGTCTTGACGCTCGGCGCCGGCGACATCACCGAGGTTGGTCCGGTGGCGTTGGAGCGACTGCGAGGTGTGCGTGGGTAACGACATGGTTGCGGCGCTGCGCGCGGCGGTCGGTGCCCGCGTCGCAGTCGACGTCGACCTGTCGGGATACACGACCATGCGGGTCGGGGGACCGGCGGCGGCGCTCGTGCAGGCCGAGTCGCTCGCGGATCTGCGGGCTGTCGCAGCGGTGGTCCGTGAGACGGGCTGCGCGTGGATGGTGATCGGCCGGGGCAGCAACCTGCTGGTGGCCGACGAGGGGTGGCCGGGCATCGCGGTCGTGCTCGGCCGGGGGTTCCGTGGAGTCGAAGTCGATGGCGACCTTGTCCGTGCGGGCGCCGCGGAACCGATGCCGGCGCTGTCGCGGGAGGTCGCGCGCCACGGTCTCGCGGGCCTGGCGTTCGGCGTCGCGATCCCTGGCACAGTCGGCGGGGCGGTGCGGATGAACGCCGGTGCGCACGGTGGCGAGATCCGCGACGTGCTCGTGTGGGCCGAGGTCGCACGCATTCGTGCGGACAGCGCACTCGAGCGCTGGGAGGCGGACCGCCTGGGCTTCTCGTACCGTCACAGCGAGCTGCCCGCCGATGCGATCGTCACCGGAGTCGAGGTGCAGCTGCGGCCGGCGGACGCCGATCAGCTCGCCGAGGACATGGCCGAGATGCGCCGCTGGCGGCGGGAGAACCAGCCGATCAACCAACCGAGCTGTGGCAGTGTGTTCCGCAACCCGGAGGGGGATTCCGCCGGACGGCTGATCGAGGCCGCGGGCTGCAAGGGCCTACGGGTGGGCGGCGCCCAGGTCAGTCAGCGTCACGCGAACTTCATCACGGTCGGCTCACGAGCCCGCGCCGCCGACGTGCATGCCATCATTCGACAGGTGCGGCAGCGTGTGTACGACACAGCTGGGGTCAGCCTGCGCACAGAGGTGGTGCTGGCCGGGTTCGACGACCACGCCGACGGTGGTGCGGCGGGGGAGGAGTCCGCGGAGGTCCGAACATGACCGCCACGGCCAGGTCGGGGCACATGGACGCACGCATCCGGGCGCGCCGTGCCCGCGTCCACGCGGACGCCGTCAAGCGTCGCCAGCGCAGAACGCTGAGCCTGTTCGCGCTGCTCATCGTCGTGGCGGGTGTCGCGGTCGCGCTGCGATCCTCGCTGTTCGAAGTGACCGCGGTCCAGGTGACGGGTGTCTCGGGCGACCGGGCCGCCAGCGTCAAGCGCGCGGCTGCGCTCGAACGCGGCCAGCACATGCTGACAGCGCCGTTGGCTGACGCCCAGCGCAGGGTCGAGTCACTGCCGTGGGTCAAGGACGCCGTCGTTCGCCGCTCGCCACCGTCGACCGTCGCGATCGATGTCATCAGCCGGACGCCGTTGCTGACGGTGCAGACGGACGACGCGAGCTGGAAGGTCGACGACGAGTCGGTGCTGGTCGACGGCGGCAAGGTCAAGGGCGCGCCGGCCGTCATGCTCGGGACGGCCAAGCTGCCAGAGCTGGGTCGCGTGATCGATATCGGTGTCGTGCGGGATGCGGTCGAGGTCCACACGCATCTGCCCGGCTGGCTGCGACGGCGCGTGCAGGCGTACGAGGTGTCGGATTCCGACGACCTCATCCTGCGACTGCGTGTTCCGCAGGGTGCTGCCGATGGCGACCCGGCCACGGTGCGCGTGCGTCTCGGCACGGCTGGGGACCTCGCGCTCAAGGCCGAGGTCATCCGTGTGCTGCTGCCGCAGGCCGCCGAACAGGGTGGAGCCCTGGACGTCAGGGCACCTGCCAACCCCGTTGTAGTTCCAGATGGGTGATTTATCCGTTCACACCGTCGAGGTTCCTTGAATCGAGGGAGGTGCTTACGTATTGTCTCGCGCAGTCGGTAGGTTGACATAACACTAACCCTTTACCTCAGGGTGAGCGTTCGCAGCAATGGTTCCGCGCACCTCACAGGACCGGAAGGAGCTGCCGTGGCGGCACCTCAGAACTACCTCGCGGTGATCAAGGTCGTCGGCATCGGCGGCGGCGGAGTCAACGCGGTCAACCGCATGATCGAAGCCGGGCTCAAAGGCGTCGAGTTCATCGCCATCAACACCGACGCCCAGGCCCTGCTGATGTCGGACGCGGACGTCAAGCTGGACGTCGGCCGGGACCTCACCCGTGGGCTGGGAGCGGGCAGCAATCCCGACATCGGTCGCAAGGCGGCCGAGGAACACCGTGATGACCTCGAGGAGGTGCTCAAGGGCGCGGACATGGTGTTCGTCACGGCCGGGGAGGGTGGCGGCACGGGCACGGGGGGCGCCCCGATCGTCGCGGAGGTCGCAAAAGGCGTCGGCGCGCTGACGATCGGCGTGGTGACCCGGCCGTTCGCGTTCGAAGGGCGACGGCGCGGCCTGCAGGCCGAGCAGGGCATCGAGGATCTGCGCGAGGCCGTCGACACGCTGATCGTCATCCCCAACGACCGCCTGCTCGAGATCTCCGACGAGCAGACGACGATGCTCCAGGCGTTCCGGCTCGCCGACGATGTGCTGCTCCAGGGAGTTGCGGGCATCACCGACCTGATCACGACCCCCGGGCTGATCAACACCGACTTCGCCGATGTCAAGGCGATCATGCGGGACGCCGGCAGCGCACTGATGGGGATCGGACAGGCCCGCGGCGACCACCGGGCGGCCGAAGCCGCCAAGATGGCGGTCAGTTCGCCGCTGCTCGAGGCGTCGATCGAAGGTGCGCAGGGCGTCCTGCTGACAATCGCCGGCGGGAGCGACCTCGGCCTGCACGAGGTCAATGAGGCTGCCGAGATCATCGCCGACGCCGCGGACGAGGACGCGAACATCATCTTCGGGACGGTGATCGACGACGCGCTCGGCGACGAGGTGAAGGTGACCGTGATCGCGGCCGGGTTCGCCGGCGAGCACGCGAACCGCACGGCGCCGGTTCGGCCGGTGCAGACGGCTGCGCGCAAGTCCACGGCTCGCGCGGCCGCCGAGCAGCCGGCGGCACGGCCCGAGCCCGAGGTGAAGGTCGAGCGACCCGCGGAACCGGCCCCCGAGGCCCCGGATGTCACGCGGATCCCCACGACCGACAACGGCAGACCGCGGTCCCGGCCGGCCGTGGTCATCGATGCCGACGACGACTTGGACATCCCGAGCTTCCTGAAGCGCTGACAAGTGACCGTTGCTGTGCGAGCCACGTTGACCGGAGCGACCGGGGTGGACCCCTCGATCCATTATTCGTTCTCGGATCTGCGCCACGGCAACCAGTCGCTGGCGGTCGGCGTGACCGACGCCGCCGCCAGGTCGCGGCTGGCGTCGGCCGTGGGCGTGCGGACGGCCGACCTCGTCTTCATGCAGCAGGTCCACGGTGGCGAGGTCGCTCTCGTCGATGCCGAGGACCGGGGGCGTGGGGTGCACGCCCACGGCGATGGCGTGGAAGGGGTCGATGCACTGGTCACGACAGCCGAAAAGGTGGCACTCGTCGTGCTCGTTGCCGATTGCGTGCCGGTGCTCCTGGCCGATCCGGGCCGTGCGGTCGCCGCGATACACGCAGGGCGCGGTGGGGTGGTCAGCGGAGTCGTCCGCGCGACCGTCGGGGCAATCGCGCCGCCAGACCCTGCGCGGATCGAAGCGCTGATCGGACCCTCGATCCGTGGCTGCTGCTATGAGGTCGAACGCGAGCTCGCCGACGCGGTAGCAGCCGAAGTCCCGCAGGCGCGGGCGACCACGTCGTGGGGCACGCCCGGTCTCGATCTGCCCGCAGCGGTCGCGGCGCAGCTTCGTGCGGAAGGTGTCGATCGCGTCACCGTGCTGGGTGACTGCACGAGGTGCACACCGTCACGATGGTTCAGTCATCGCCGCGCGCCCGGTGAGGGACGCCAGGCGGGTGTCGTGGTCCGCGACGCTTCGCGCGACAGGTCGGCGGGCGGCGGGAAACGACATGCATGATGGAACCCCGGACCGGCAGCCTGGACCTACCGGCGCGTCTGGCTGCGGTCCGCCACCGCATCGCCGTGGCTGCGCGGTCGGTCGGTCGCGATCCGACCGCCGTGCGGTTGGTCGCGGTCAGCAAACTGCACCCCTCGACAGCGATCGTGGCTGCGCACGAGGCGGGCCAAATGGACTTCGGCGAGAGTCGCGCTCAGGAGTTGGATGCGAAGCTCGCCCAGCATCCCCCGTCGGGTCTGCGGTGGCATTTCGTGGGCCGGCTGCAACGCAACAAGGTCCGGTTGGTCGCGGGGCGGGTCGTGCTCATCCACTCGGTCGACCGGCCCGCACTTGCCGAGTCGATAGCCGCGTACATGCGAACGACCGGCGGTTGCCAGGACGTGCTGATACAGGTCAACGTCACGGGCGAGGAGCGCAAGGGCGGTTGCCGTCCTGCCGACCTGAGCGCGCTGGCAGAACGGATCGCCGGGCTCGACGGCATCCGCGTCACGGGATTGATGACCATTCCACCGCTGGCCGCCGAACCGGACGCGGTCTTCGACCGCCTGCGCGCGTTGCGTGCGCAGCTCGCATCAACTGCGCCGGGCGTCGTCGAGCTGTCGATGGGCATGTCGAACGATTTCGAATCAGCGGTGATCCATGGGGCGACCATGGTCCGAGTGGGCACCGCGATCTTCGGCGCGCGACCGCGCGACGGGTGATGTGAGAAAGCGAGAGGATCATGGCGACGATGCTGCGCAACGCGATGGTTTGGCTCGGCCTGGCTGAGGACTACGACGACGAGTACGTCGACGAGATCGAGGCCACGGCGCCGCGGTCATCCGAGGAGCCGGCCGGCGAGACCAACGTGCGCCGGATCTCGAGCGTGCGCGCCGGAAACGGTACGCGGACGCGCACGGTGGACGATGTGCGCACGGAGCGGGTCTCGCAGCGCGCGTACCCGGTCTCGCACACGACTGTCCACTACACCGCGCCGATGACGTTCAATGAGGTCGAGGAGGTCGGCGACCGCTTCCGCAACGGGATACCCGTCATCATGAACCTCGCTGGAGCCAGCGAGAGCGTGGCCAAACGGGTGCTCGACTTCGCGTCAGGCCTGATCTACGGGTTGGACGGCCGCATCGAACGGGTCGGTGACCGGGTTTTTCTGCTCACTCCTCGAGGGGTGGAGTTCTCGACCGAGGAACGTCGTAAGCTGAGTGAGCGTGGTTTCTTCAACCAGGCGTAAGCTTGTGACGGCGATCCGACGACGGGAGACACTGTGGGCCTGCTGCGCGAGCTGTTCTGTATCGCGCTCACGGTCTACTATCTCATCCTGATCGTACGCATCGTGTTGTCCTGGGTACCGTCGGTCCCAGAGCCCATCCGTCCGATCGCTCGGGCTGTCCGCGCGGCCACGGATCCGCTGTTGATTCCGTTGCGCGGTCTGCTCCCAAGCATAAGGATGGGCGCAATGGCCCTTGACGTATCGCCGATCTTGTTGTTCCTTGCGATCGTCATCCTGCAGAGTTTGGTGTGCTGATGAGCCTGACACCGCAAGATATTCAGCGAGACTTCAAAGAGCGCTTCCGCGGCTACGACCCCGATGAGGTCGACGAGCATCTGTCGCGCTTGGCCGACAGGCTGGTCTCGCTGCAAGATGAGCGCGACCGGCTGCTCGAACGCAACCGCGAGCTGGAGCGCTCAGGTGGGAGTGGAGGGGGCAATGGTTCCCTCGAGTCCGAACGACTCCTCAAGCGCACCCTCATCGCCGCTGAACAGACTGCCGACCGCGTTGTCAGCGAGGCCGAGAGCGAGGCCGAGCGCGTGGTGAGCGACGCGCGCAGGCGCGCCGACGAGCTCCTTGCAAGTGCGCGCTCCGCGGCGGACCGTGAGTGGCGTGAAGCGCGTGACGGCGCCGACCGCGTGCGGCGTGCGGTCGCTCACCTGCGGGCATTCCGCGATGACTACACCGAGCGGGTGCGCAGTGCGATCGCCGAACAGCTCGCGGTGCTCGACCGCGTCGGTGACCTGCCCGAGATCCCCTCGTCGGTCGAACGACTTGGCACATTGTCGGTCGAAGAACCCCAGCGGTTGCCCGCCGAAACAGGCGACGTTGACAGCCAGGGTCCGCGCCGGCCCCGTCAGCCCGCCGCGTCCGGGGCTCCGCAGCCAGCGCCGAGCGATGACGCCGGCCCCAGACGCTCGGCTTGGAATGCGAAACCGGGCGAAGGCACCGACAACCGCAACGGCTCGTGGTCACCACGCCCCGACGGCGTGTGGAGCACGCACAACGGGCGCCAGGGACTCGACAGCAATGACGACATGGCCGCCCGTCGCGCTGCCGCGTCGTCGGGTCGGCCGCACGGTGAAGGCGAGAACCGCGACAGCGCGTGATCACGATCGGCCTGACGGTCGAGCTGGTCGCCGGAGTCCTCGTCGTCGTCGGGCTGCTGATCGGGGGGTCGGGCATCGGTGTGCTGTGGAGCAGCATCCCCGTGGTGCTCCTCGGATTGCTGATCACTGCGGCCGGTGTTCGGCGCGCGCGTCCGCCTCGCAACGCATGGGTTCCTTCGCCGGTCGCTCAGGACACCAACGGCGACATCGGCAACTGACGGTCGCCGGGGGCTGCGAGCACTGCGTTCGCTGGCGCGACCGGTCGAAGGCTGACCTCCCGACGTGACGTCGGCACACCATCGTGGATCGACGTCCGGCCGGCGGACCCAATCACCTGGGACAGGTGCATGCTTCTGCTGCTCGCGACCGCATTCGCGGTCATCAACGGCGTGAACGACGGCGGCGCGATGCTCGCGGCGACACTGCGGGTGCCGGGGCAGCGGGTGCTCGCGTCGGTCGCGACGCTTGGCGTTGCGCTCGTCGCGGTCCCCCTGCTGTTCGGAACCGGCGTCGCCACCACGTTGACGTCGGGACTCGTCGACGCGCCGACCGACGATCGACCGGCGCTCATCGCATCCGGTGTGATTGCCGCGATCGTCGTGGTCGCGCTGCTCACCCGTGCCGGGCTGCCAACGAGCCTGACGCTGGCCATGGTCGGGGGCATCATCGGTGCGGGCATCGGTCGTGGCCTGCCTGTGATGGTCGCCGGCGTCACCAAGGTGATGGTCATCGGCCTGGCCGCGCCGGTCGTCGGTGCGATCCTCTCGCAGGCGCTGGCCCGGACGACGAAGCTGGTCCACGCGCGCGGGGGTTCTCGTGGGCTGGCCGCCATGGGCCGGTTGTCGATGGGTACACAGGCGATTGCGTACGCGACCAATGACGGCCAGAAGATGCTGGCGCTGGTGGCCGTCTCGGCCGCGGGCGTGACACCGCCGCTGATCGTGGCGATGGCGGTCCTGTTCGTCGTCGGCACGATTCCGGGCATCGTGATGGCAGCGGGAACGCTGGGCCGCAGCATCGCGGCGGGCGGACCGAACGAGGAGGTCACTGCACAGCTCGGTGGGTCCATCGCGGTGTTGACGAGCGCGGCGTTCGGGGTACCGGTCAGCATGACGCAGGCGGTGTCTGGGGGCCTCGTCGGGACCGGGCTGCTCCGCGGACTGCGCCAGATCCGCTGGCGGGTCGCGGGACAGCTGGCAGTGGCGTGGATGCTCACACTGCCGTCAGCTGCGGTCGCCGGGCTCGCGGTGGTGGCGGTATCACGAGGTGTCGGATGAGCGGACGCTGGACAAGGCTGTGGCGAGACCTGCTCGGCCGCAACGACGGTGCGTTCGTCGAACTGCTTGTGCGCCAGACGGCGATTGCGTCGGACGCAGCGCGCCGTCTGGTCGCTGCGCAGCGCGAGCGTCGGCAGCCGTCCCGCGTCGCGGCTGAGATCGTCGAACTCGCGGTGGCCGGCGACGATGTCCGTTCGGAGCTGATGACTGAGCTCGCGCACGCATTGACGACACCGATCGATCGTGAAGACCTCTATCGGTTGTCAGGATCGCTTGACGACGTGCTCGACAACCTCCGTGACTTCGCGGTCGAGCTGGACACGTATGGTGCGCAACCCCACGAGCGGTTCATTGCCCCACTCGACGCGTTGGCGGAGGGTCTCGAAGCGCTCGGTGAGGCGATCGGCCGGGTCGAGCACGACGTCGCGGCCGCGGCCCGGCCCGCACGGGCAGCGAAGAAAGCCAACGACGCGCGCGACGCGTTCCATCGGGAGATGGGTGTCCTGCTCGCCGGCGACGAGGCCACCATGGCGACGTTGCGCGACCGGGAGCTGCTGCGCCGGCTCGACGTGGCCGGGTTGCGTCTCGCGGCTGCCGCGGACGCCTTGATCTCCGGTGTGCTCAAGCGTGGCTGACCGCCGGGTCACGTCGGTGTGTGGCCTGCCGCGGCGTACGCGGCGCGCTCGAAAGGGTTTTGTCGATAGCCGTACCGGATGAGGCCTGCAAGATACAGCGGCACGAACAGCGGACCCCACCGCTCGGCCTGCCGGACATGAACCAGTTCATGGCGGAGCAGTGACGCGCTGGGACGTCCCGCGGCGATGACCGTGTGGCCGAGCGTCGTCGCGGCAAACCCACGCCAACGCAGCATGCGGCCGCCCACACCACGGGCGTCGGCGAAGATCAGCACGCCGTCGCGCACGTCCGGGGTTCTTCCCGACAGCAGGCCGAGCAGCACCCCGGCGGCGGTCAGCGGCGCGGCCCACACATAGGCGGCGGCGCGCCCCGGAGTCGAACGGGGCGGCGCCGGCGCCCACGTCGCCAGCCAGCCGACCGCTCGTGGCTCGCCGCGTGCCAACCCCTTCTGCCCTGGTTCGGGGGTCTCGGGCCGCAGCCGCCACACGAGCACGGCGGCAGTGACGACGGCGCCGGCCACTGCGGCACGACGGGCGTTCATCCGGGGACCACCTCGCGCAGCGCCATGCGGACACCGACGTCGCCGAGCGGCACGGTCACCCCGTGTTCGGTCGGGCCGATCTCGATGCGGGTCGCGAGAACGTCGGCGGCGATCGTGTGCCGATGCGTCTCGACGGCCTCTGCGAGCTCGGGATCGGCGTCGATACGGACCATGACCTGCCGGTCCCGGGCCAGTGCCTGCCGACTTCTCAGGTCGTTGACCGCCCGGACCACGTCACGCGCGAGGCGTTCGCTGCGGACGGCGGCAGCGTTCAGATCCAACGCAACGGTCATGTCGCCGTCGCGCACGACGTGCCACGGCCCACTGGCCGTGTTGCCCCGGTCGAGGGCGTGGCCAGCGACGTGCTCGACGCGCGCGACCATCAGCTCGGCGGCGATCAGCGGGGCGATCCGATCCCAGTACGGGTGCAGGCACGACGACGCGGTCACGGCTGCCCGCGGCAACGTGCGGTCCCGGTCGACACCGGCCTCGCCACGACCTCGGGTGCCGAGTGCGACGATCGCGCGGGCTGCCACCATGGCGGCGCGCAGGCCTTCGTTGCGTGCCGAGGGGTCGACGGTCGGAAAACGCAGCAGGTGGACGCTGTCGGGCGCCGCCGGATCAGCCGCGCGGACGAGCTGCTCATACAGCTCGTCGGCGGTGAACGGTGCGAATGGCGCAAGCAGCGCGGCAACGGTGACCAGGCATTCATGCAGCGTCGCGTGGGCGTAGGCTCGCTGTGCCGGTGACGGTTCGTCCGGCGCGGCGCGCCTTCGCCGCGCGTGCGGCAGATACCAGCTGGTCAGGTCCTCCACGAACCGGCGGATGCGCCGGCCCGCCCCGATCATGTCGAGGTCGTCGAGCCGCTGCCTGACGACAGCGACCGTGTCCGACAGCTCCGCCAGTGCCCAGCGGTCCATCGTGCCAACGGTGTCAACCGTTGACACGTCGAACGGACGCCACCCGTCGGCGTCAGCTGCCGCGGCGTGCTCGTGACGCGCCTGGCACAGCAGTCGCAAGAACCGGCGAGCAGCGTCCAGCTCGTCAGCGCCCCACCCGGTCGGCTCGGTCAGTGCGGTCCAGCGGACCGCGTCGGCGCCATGCGTACGGATGTGTGGCGCCACGGTGGTCGCGGTGGCCGGCGCCGTGTCGCGTACGACGCCCGGCATCGTGCCGTGGCACAGTGCGGCGCTGAACCCGTTGGCGTCCCACAGCAGTATCGACATCGCCGAGACGGCGTCCGCCCACCAACCAGGTCGGTGGGACCCGTCGACCACCAGATCGGCATGACAACGATGCGCGACGTCGGTGTCACTGCCGGGAACGGCTGGAAAGCCGAACCGCGCGAACGGCGCAGCCGCCGCCACGACCTGCGTGTCAACGACGTGCGGGACCCGCCGCGCAACGCCGTCCGGGCAACGCCGACAGTCGAAGGTGACGCCGTCGAGCCGCTCAAGCCGTGGCTCGCGACCGCCGACGTCGAGTCCGGCCAGGGCGGACAGCTCTGCGCGGCTGCCGATGGCGATGACGTGCGCGCAGTCGTCGCAGCGCCACAACGGCGCGGGGACGCCGTGTGAGCGTTCACGCGTCGCTGGCCAGTCGGCGTCGCCGGTCGCCCAGCCGACAGCGCGGTCCTCGGTGGCCGCGAGCCCTTCGACACCGGCGCGTTCGGTGCCCAGCCGATCGCGCATCCGGGTGGTCGTGATCAGCCAGGTCGGGCGTGCACGGCCAACGATTGCACCACCGCATCCACTACAGGCGTCGGCGATCCGGGTACGTGGCTCTGCCGACAGGACGAGACCGCGAACACGAAGTTCGTCGATGACGGCGCGCTCGACCTCGGCGAGGTCGCCGTCGCCGTCGGGTCGGACGGCTGCGGCAAGCTGTCCGTCGGGTCCGACCGGATCGACGATCTCGACGTCGCGATCAAAGGCGATCCGCAGGTCAGCGGCGTTGCAGCCAGGCGCGACCGGAGCCAGACCGGTGCGCGTGACGACGGACGTGCCAGTGACGTCGATGACGATGTCCCGCCGCGCCGACGTCACACCGGCCCCGGTGACCGGCCGGTACCGTGCTGCCAGCAGCTCGTCGATTGCGACGTCGCGGTGAACCGCCGCCTGCGCGCCGAGTAGCGGCGTCACCGCGGACCGGGCGAGCACTACCGGGTAGTCGTCGTCGGGTGCCTTGGCCAGCACGTAGGCGGCCGCGGGATCGATGCGCACGGCGGTCACCGAGGGCAGCATCCACGGA
The DNA here is from genome assembly GCA_024644015.1 of Nitriliruptorales bacterium. Taxonomy (GTDB): domain Bacteria; phylum Actinomycetota; class Nitriliruptoria; order Euzebyales; family JAHELV01; genus JAHELV01. The sequence continues at coordinate 34,182 of JAHELV010000007.1, read as the reverse complement.
TCGGTCACCTCGACGAGCAGCGACGCGCCCACCAGTCGCAGCGCGTTGTCGCCGTTCAGCGGGAACCGCACGACAGCGGCCGTCGTGGTCGTCTCGAGGTGAGCGGGGACGACGTCCTCGACCGTCGCTGCGCAGGCGGGGCACCAGGGCGCCAGGTCGTGCGTCTCGCGCAGCAGGCCGGCGTCCCACAGTTGCGCAAGCGCCCACCACACGCTGTCGACGTATGTCGCGTCCGTCGTGCGGTAGACCTCGCCGTCGGGAAGGCAGCCGAGCCCCTGGCTCAGTGACCGCTCGGCCTCATCGCGTGCGGGGTCGTCGCCGTCCCGCCCCGCGATCCGCGCGACGGCGGTACCGCACATCGCGCGGTACCGCGCGACGAGGTCGACGATGGCATGGGCGGCGACCGAGAAGGCGCCATCGTCCGCCTTGGTCGACGGCGGCCCGCGGTGGATCACGTACGCCGGGGCGGTCGCCTCGTCGGGGATCACGATGCGCGCTTCGACGTCACGATCGCGCCACCGCTGCCGCACCAAGGACTCGTCGGTCGTGTCGGGCCTCGGATCGACCGGACCCCTGGTCATGGCACGCACCACCTCCCGCAGCCTCGCAGTGTCACGATCGGCGTGGCCGGTGTCGCGGCGCCGAACCGGATCCGAACGATGCGGGCACGATATACCGGTGCCACACCAACACAGCGGACCCGCGACCTGTCCCGGGCGGCCCGCGCGACCGCGCGATGCGTACACTCGGCCGTCGAGAGTCGGAGCGGCGACGATCCGGATGGCCACGTGGAGAACGACAGGCAGACGACACCGGGGGATGCACCCTCGGCGCACGATCCTGCGACGCCCGTCGCACCACGACGTGCGCTGCCGGGACGGCTGGTATGGGTGGTCTGGGCCGCTGTTGCCGGCGCCGTTGCGGTCTGCGACCAGGCCACGAAGGCCATTGCGGTGTCGGAGTTGTCCGATCGCGTCGTGGATCTGGGCGTCATGGATCTCCGGCTGGTACGCAATCCCAACGCGGCGTTCGACATCCCGGGCTTTCCCGGGATGTTCCTCGTCGTGGCGGTCGTCGTGGTCACGATGATCGTGCGCACCCTGCCGTCCACCGACCGGTTGTCGCTCGCGATCGGATACGGTCTGCTGACGGGGGGTGCGGTCGGCAACGGCATCGATCGTCTCGCACGGTTCCCAGGGTTCCCGAGGGGTCACGTCGTCGACTTCTTCGACCTCCGCTGGTTCCCGGTCTTCAACGTCGCCGACTCGGCGATCGTGTGCGGCGCGATCCTGCTGGCACTGCTGCTCGTGCTCGCCGAGCGCGAGGAACGACGGCACGCCGCGGCGCCCCGGCGCCGATCGGTCAGGCCTGACACCGGAACACCGCGGCGCTGATGGGCGCAGCGCGCCGGACGGTGCCCGTCGCCGCACGCGGCGCCCGCATCGATCAGGTCGTGGCGACGCTGCTGGACGAACCGCGTGCGCAGGTGCAGGGCAGACTCGAGCGGGGCGAAGTCACCATCGACGGAGCAGTCGTCCGCAAGTCCTACCGGGTGCGCGGCGGAGAGTCGATCGAGGTTGCCCCGGTCGCGTTCGACCCACCACCACCGCCGGCGCCCGTGCCTGTTCGGTACGAGGACGACCACGTCGCGGTCGTCGCCAAGCCCGCGGGCGTGGTCGTGCATGCCGGAGCCGGTGTGCGCGACGGCACACTGGTCGACGCACTGCTTGCGATGGGAATGCGGCTCGCGCCTGCGGACGACCCGGCGCGCCCCGGCATCGTGCACCGCATCGACCGGGGGACGTCGGGCCTGCTGGTGATCGCCAAGACCACCGACGCGCTACGCGGCCTCCGTGCGCAGTTCGACGACCACGCCGTCACTCGACGGTACTGGGCGCTGGTCGATGGAGTGCCCGACCACGCCAGGGCGACGATCGCTGCGCCGATCGCCAGGCACCCCAGGGACCGCACCCGCTTCCAGACCGCGCCAGACGGTCGAGCCGCCGTCAGCCACTACGCCGTCGAACGGGCGTGGTCGTGCGCGAGCAGTGTGTCGGTGCGCCTCGAGACCGGCCGCACCCACCAGGTGCGCGTGCACATGGCGGCCCTGGGTCACCCGGTCTGCGGCGACGTGGCGTACGGCGCATCCACCACGCTCGGCTCCGCGCTGGGCCTGGAACGCCCGGCGCTGCACGCCGCTCACCTGCGGTTCGTCCATCCCGTGACGGGCGCGGGAGTCGAGGTCGACGAGCCGCTCGCGGGCGATCTGCGGACGGCCGTGCAGCGTCTCGACGACGGTGTCGTCGTGTAGGAACGGCCCTGCGGTATGACGCGTGCGCCACCCCCGAAACGGCGGGGCGGTGTGCTAGCGTTCCGGGTCACACGGGTGTCGTTCCTGGCGGACTCCGGTCATCCGGGCGGAGGTCGCAGGACCGCCGCCCGGAGCGGTAGGTTGCGGGATCGAGCCCGTGAAGCGCCGGCGCCGGGCCGCCAGCGTTGGTATCCCCGCGGACTGGCTGTTGCGAGGAGGAGTGTGACCGACTCGTTCGTCCACCTGCACGTGCACACCGAGTACTCGATGCTCGATGGGGCGAGCAGGGTCGACGACCTGATGCGTACCGCTGCTGCTCAGGGCATGCCGGCGATGGCCATGACCGATCACGGGAACATGTTCGGCGCGCTCGACTTCTACCGCGCCGGCCGGCGGCACGGGGTCAAGCCAATCATCGGTGTCGAGCTGTACATGGCTCCGGGCAGCCGCTACTCGAAGGGTGCCCGCGGCCCGGCGGGCGACGAGACGATGTTCGAGGCACGCGGGCGCAGCGGCAAGATCGAGCCCTACCACCATCTGATCGTCCTCGCGCAGAACGAGCAGGGGTACCGCAACCTCATGCGCCTGTCGTCGCGCGCGTACCTCGAGGGCTACTGGTACAAACCGAGGGCCGACAAGGAACTGCTCGCCGAGTACGCCGAAGGCCTGATCTGCCTGTCCGGGTGCCTGGGTTCCGAGGTCAACCAGCTCCTGCTGGCCGGAGATCGCGACGCGGCACTCGCTGCCGCCGCGAGCCATCGCGACATCTTCGGGGCCGACAACTACTTCATCGAGTTGCAGGATCACGGCATCGACGGGCAGCTGCAGACCAACCCCGACCTGATCAAGATCGCCCGGGATCTCGGCGTCGGCGTGGTGGCCACCAATGACAGCCACTACACCACGCGCGCCGACCACGACGCCCACGATGCGCTGCTGTGCATCCAGACGGGCTCGCTGAAGGCCGAGACCAACCGATTCCGATTCCATGGTGACCAGCACTACGTGAAGACCGCCGCCGAGATGCGGGCGCTGTTCGGTGATCACCCTGAGACGTGGCGCAACACGCTCGAGATCGCCGAGCGGTGCGACCTCGAGATCGAGTTCGGCACGCACCATCTACCGCGGTTCCCGGTTCCCGCGGAACGCACGGAGGCCGACGTCCTGCGCGAGCAGGTGTTCGCCGGCGCGCGCCGCCGCTACGGCGAGCAGGGCGATGGCTCGCTCCGACCCGATGTCGTCGAGCGTCTCGAGCACGAGCTCGGCGTGATCGAGCAGATGGGCTACCCGGCCTACTTCCTCATCGTGGCGGACCTGTGCACGCACGCTCGGGACGTCGGGATTCGTGTCGGCCCCGGCCGCGGGTCTGCCGCCGGCTGCGCCGTGTCGTACTGCATGGGCATCACCGACCTCGACCCGATCGCGCACGGGCTGATCTTCGAGCGGTTCCTCAACCCCCACCGCGTGTCAATGCCCGACATCGACATCGACTTCGACGAGCGTCGCCGTGGCGAGATGATCCGGTACGTGACCGAGCGGTACGGCGCCGATCACGTGGCGCAGATCATCACATTCTCGACGATCAAGGCGAAGCAGGCGATCAAGGACGCCGCACGGGTGCTCGGCTATCCCTACGGCTTCGGCGAGCGGCTGACGAAGATGCTGCCGCCTGCAGTGATGGGACGCGAATACCCGCTGGACCAGGCGCGCGAGCTGTCCGCCGAGCTGCGTGAGGCCTGGGAGTCCGAGCCGGACGCCAAGCAGGTCCTCGACACCGCCGCCAGCCTCGAGGGGCTGCGGCGCCAGCATTCGATCCATGCCGCAGGCGTGGTGATCGGCGCCGAGCCGATCACCAACCACGCACCGGTGCTGCGGGTCGAGGCGGACGGTGAGATCGTCACGCAGTACGACGGCGCCATGGTCGAAGCCATCGGCCTGCTGAAGATGGACTTCCTCGGGCTGCGCAACCTGACGGTCATCTCCGACGCGCTCGACCACATCGAAGCGACGACCGGCGATCGCATCGTGATCGAGTCGGTCCCGCTCGACGACGAGCGCACCTACAAGATGCTGTCGGAGGGCGACTCCGACGGGGTGTTCCAGCTCGACTCCGCCGGCATGAAATCGCTGGTGCGCCAGCTGCGGCCCGATCGCTTCGACGACATCGTCGCGCTGCTCGCGCTCTACCGCCCGGGGCCGATGAAGGCCGAGCTGCACACCGAGTACGCGCGCCGCAAGCACGGCAAGTCCGAAGTCACCCTGCTGCACGAAGACCTCGGGGAGTTCCTCGACCCGACCTACGGGATCCTGGTCTACCAGGAGCAGGTGCTGCAGATCGCGCAGAAGGTCGCGGGTTTCTCGCTCGGCGAAGCCGACATGCTGCGCCGTGCGATCGGCAAGAAGAAGCGCGCCCAGATGGAGGCGCAGAAGGCGAAGTTCCTGTCAGGCATTGTCGAGTGCGGATACGAGAAAGCGTTCGGCGCCGAGCTGTGGGACCTCATCGAGGGGTTCGCCGACTACGCGTTCAACAAGTCCCACTCGGCGGGGTACGGGCTGGTCAGCTACCAGACGGCCTGGCTGAAGGCCAACTACCCGATCGAGTACATGGCGGCGCTGCTGACATCGGTCAAGGGCAACAAGGACCGATTGCCGTTGTACCTGCATACCTGTCGAATGATGGGCATCGACGTCCTGCAACCCGACGTCAACGCCAGCAAGCTCGACTTCGCGCCGTCGGACGGCAAGATCCGCTTCGGGCTGTCGGCGGTGCGCAACGTCGGCCAGCAGGTCGTCGAGGCCATCATCGAGGCGCGTTCGCGACAGGGCACGTTCACCAGCTTCGCCGACTTCTGCGCCAAGGTCGATCCCGGCGTCCTGAATCGGCGAACCCTCGAATCGTTGATCAAGGCAGGCGGGTTCGAGTCGCTCGGGCATCCTCGCAAGGGCCTGCTGTTGTCGTTCGAGCCGATCGCAGACGAGGCGCTCGCCCGCAAGCGCGCCGAGGCCGAGGGGCAGTTCTCGTTGTTCGACGCACCGGACGCCGAGCAGGAGCTCTCGCTCGTCGACGCGGTCGCGATCGCCGACGTCGAGTTCGACCGCCGCGAGAAACTGGCACACGAGCGCGAGATGCTCGGGCTGTACGTCTCGGACCATCCGCTGCTCGGCATGGAGCGGTTGCTCGCCGAGCTGTCGTCGGTGTCGATCGGCGAGCTCATCGACGCCGGTGGCGGCCGCGACGATGTGCGGGTTGCCGGCATCCTGACCGGCCTGCAGAAGAAGTTCACGCGCAAGGGTGAGCCGTACGTGGTGGGCACGCTCGAGGATCTGCGAGGCAGTATCGACTGCATCTTCTTCCCAAGCGTCTATCAGCAGGCGGTCGATCTACTGACCAACGATGCGCTCCTGCGGGTGTCGGGGCGCCTCGACAACGCCGATCCACCCAAGATCATCGCGCTCGACGTGATCGCGCCCGATACGTCCGACGCGGACGGCAGGCCACTGGTGCTGCAGGTGGCGCCGCAGCAGTGCACCGACACGGTTGTCGACCGGCTGCGTGCGATCCTGTCCGACCATCCCGGCCCCGTGCCGGTGCACCTGCGCCTCGGTCTCACCGAACGTGCGCGACCGACCACCCTCCAGCTGCCGTCCGACTTCAGCGTCTCGCGCAACCCGGGCCTGTTCGCAGAGCTGTCCGAGATCCTCGGTCCCGAGGCGGTCGCCTGACACCCCACCAGTAGCGAGTCGGCAGGGTGATCGTGGCGGTGTCGTCCGACGGGTGCTGGGCGACGTCGGTGAACCTGGCGAGCTGTCGTCGTTCATCGTCGAACACCAGAACCTACCGTGAATCAGGTATATCCGGCGAGTCGCTCTGCGCGTATAACTGGCCGCAGCATCCATATCTGGGCCTTGGCGGGAACCGGGGCCGTGCTTGGCATCGGGATGGTCTGGTGTGACCGCGTCAGCGCATGCTGACACGACCCACGTGTCCGTCGTTCCCGCCGCGACCCGACGCCGTCGCCCGCGTTCGTTGCAGGCGCTGGAAGGAACCGAGATGGCAGACGTGGGCAGTTGCGGGAGGGCGACCGGCTGGCGGGTGTTGGTGGTTGGTGTGGTCTTGGTGGTGTGGGCTGCGGGGGTCTTTGTGGGTGTTGGCGCGCCGCGGGCGGCGGCGGCGTCCGCGGGTTCGGTGCCGGTGCTGGAGGCGCAGGAGGTGCGGACGGTCTGGACCAACGAGTTGGGTGTCGCGCATCCGGCCGGGTTGGCGTATGACCCGGCGCGCCGCGAGTTCCTTGTGGCTGGGGATGAGGCTGGCGCGACGCCGGTGTTGCGGCTCGGTCCCGATGAGCAGCGGCGGGGGGCGTTCACGCTGCCGGAGCTGTCGGACCCGCAGACGTTGGCGTTTGATGCGGCGCAGGGTGAGCTGACCGCGGTCGACGGTGGTGAGCAGGTGCAGGTGTCGGGTGCCGCTTTGGATGCTCGGAGGCCGGCGGCCGAGCGTGTGGCGATCGACGGGTTGCAGTTGGAGGCGCCGCAGAGCGCGACGTTCGACCCGCAGACCGACAGCTGGTTGGTTCTGGAGGAGGGTGCGGATTCTGTTGCGGTCGTGGCCGGGCAGGACGGTGGGGGTGCGGCGGAGCAGGTGCCGCTTGCGCCGAGTGACGCGGACCGGCTGATTGCGTTCAATGCCACCGACGATCTGTTGTATGTGATGGATCCGGACCGGGATCGTGTCGACGCGGTGGATCTCGACGGTGCTGTGCAGAAGCGTTTCAGTGTGGCGTCGACCGAGTTGTCGGCTCCGGTTGCGATGACGTTCGCGCCGAGCACCGACCCGACCGACGATCCGGGGGATGTGAACTTGTACGTCGCTGATGCGGGTGGCGCGTCGACGTTTGGTGGTGTGACGGAGGTGTCGCTTGCGGCGGTGGTTGCGCCGGCGGCGCCGGTGGACACCGCGACGTTGGTCCGTACGGTGCAGACGTCGTCGTGGAGTCCGGCGTCGCCGGATCCTTCGGGGATCGTGTGGATGCCTGCGTCCGACGAGTTGGTGGTGGCCGATTCGGAGGTCGACGAGACGACGGGTGCCGGCTGGAACAACGTCAATCTGTGGCGTTCGACACGCACCGGCAGCGTGGTGGGGACCGGCGCGACGTACGGCCCGAACGCGCCGAGCAACTATTCGCGGGAGCCCACGGGCCTCGGGTATGACGCCGCCACGAAGACGCTGTTCGTCTCCGACGACGACAAGAGGAAGATCTTCGTGGTCAAGCGCGGCGCCGACGGTGTGCACGGCACCCGGGACGACGTCGTCACCGCGATCGACATATCCCCCTTCGGAAATGTCGACACCGAGGATCCCGAGTTCGACCCGGTGTCGGGGCATCTGTTCTACCTCGACGGGGTCGGGAGGGAGATCTACCGGATCAATCCGGTTGACGGGGTCTTTGGCAACGGCAACGACTCGGTGACGCACTTCGACATCAGCCATCTGGGTCCGACCGACTTCGAGGGTATGACGTCGAACGCGGAGCGGCGCACCCTGTACGTGGGTGCCCGCACGACCAAGCAGATCTTTGAGGTCACCCACGACGGGACGCTGGTGCGGACCATCTCCGCGCCGGTCAGCGCGATGAAGTACATCTCCGGGTTGGCGGTGGCGCCGGCGAGCAACGGCAGCGGCCAGATGAACCTGTGGATCGTCGACCGCGCGATCGACAACGGCCCGGACCCGACCGAGAACGACGGCAAGATCTTCGAGATCACCGCACCCGACATCGGCGGAGCACCCGCCAACCGTGCGCCGGTGGCGGTGAATGATTCGGCTTCGACGTCCGCGGGCGTGCCCGTCACCGTGCCTGTCCTGGCGAACGACTCCGATCCTGACGGAGATGCCTTGACGGTGACCAACCTCACCCAACCGGCGAACGGGTCAACGCAGGTCGCTCCTGGCCAGACCGTGACGTACACACCGACGGCGGGCTTCACCGGAACGACCACCTTCACGTACACCGCGAACGACGGGCAGGCCAGCTCCAACGTGGCCACGGTGACCGTGACCGTGACCGGGGGCGGTGGCCCACCGTCCGGCGCCCCGACGTTCCGCTCCGCCACGTCGGCGATCGTCACGAAGGCCAGTGGCACGACGTTGACGATCGCCCGGCCGGCCGGTCTGCAGGCAGGTGACCTGCTGCTCGCGCAGGTCAGGCACCGAACCACCAGCAAGCTGGTCGCCCCGTCCGGTTGGACCGAGATCGCAACGATCTCACGCAGCACGGCCCACCACAGCGTGTTCTACAAGATCGCCGGGGGCTCCGAACCCGCCTCGTACGCCTTCAATCAGGTCAACGACGCCGGACGGATGGCCGGTGGCATCGGTGCCTACGCCGGTGTCGATCCGCAGTCACCGATCAACGCATGGGCGGCGTCGGCGGTCGACACCGCGGCCCTCGTCGCACCCAACGCGACGTCGAGCGTCAACGACACGAGAGTCGTGCGGCTGTGGGGCTGGCGAGGTGTGTCGGCGACGGACGCGGATGTCGGGTTCAATGTGGTGCCGGCGGGAGTGACCGAACGCTGGACGGAGCAGGTGGGTCACTCCAACAGCGATCGCAACCGTGTGCTGGCGGCTGATCACGTGAAGGCTGTCGCAGGGGCGGTGGGCACGTCCACTGCGAGCGGATCCAGCAGCACACTGGAGAACCGTCGTAGCGCCTTCACCATCATCCTCGCCCCGGTGACGTCCGGCGGATAACCCGGTTCGAGGGGTGTCGTGGACGTGCCCCTCTGCCGTCCCGTCCCGGTGGCGGCGGCGTGGTGCCGGCATGGTGGGGTTCCTGCTCGTGGTATTCTCGCCGCTGTTGAACCGTAACGTGCCACCGCTGTCGTGGGCCGGCGTGGCGTTGCTGGTGCACATCGCGCTTGTGCCGACAGCGATGGCGTACGGGCTCTTCTTCCGCGGCGTGGCCGGTCTGACCGCGCCGACCGTGGCCGGTCTGGCCTCGCCGACCGCGGCGTTGGTTCTTCTGCTCGAGCCGATCACGGCGGCGATGTTCGCGGCAGTGATCCCGCACGAGCGGTTGCGGGCCGGCGGCGTGGTCGGTGACGCAATGGTTCTGGCTGGCATTGGTCTTGTGGGACGGCCGCCTCGATGAGCGCGGCGGCGTCAGGCTCCGTCGGGTGGCCCGCGCATCTGCATGTGGGACACCCGATGGCGCTGCGATCTGGTGACCGCATCGCGGTCGTCAGTCCGTGCGGGCCGGTGCTCGACCACCGATTGCTCGATGCGGCGATCGCGCTGCTCTCGTCGTGGGGGCTGCGGGTTGTGGAGGGCGCCAACGTCCGTGCCGCCGCCGGCCACCTGGCGGGCACCGACGAGCAGCGTACTGCCGACCTCAACGCGGCGATCGCCGACCCGGCCGTCTCGGCGATCTGGGTTGCGCGCGGAGGCTATGGGCTGACACGCATCCTCGACGGCATCGACTGGGCCGCCCTGGCCGCACACCCGAAGATCATCGTGGGGTTCAGCGATGTCTCCGCGTTGTTGCTGGCGGCGTGGCAGCGCATCGGCCTGGTCACGGTGCACGGGCCTTTCGTGGGACGTCTGACGGTCCAGCCGCACGGCGTCCGTGACCGGCTCCGCCGACTGCTCTTCGGTGACCCCGAGCTGCCACCGTTGACCGGCACGCCGCTGCGGGGCGCGCCCGCGACACGCGTCCGTGTCCCGCTCATTGGCGGCAATCTGACCGTGCTCGCGGCGCTTGCCGGCACGCCCGACGCGGTCAACGCCGCAGGCCACGTGCTGTTACTGGAGGAGGTGGGGGAGGCACCGTACCGCGTGGATCGCCTGCTGACGCAGTTACGGCACAGCGGCGCGCTCGACGGCGTCGCCGGCGTCGCCGTCGGCGCGGCGGTGCGGTGCGATCCTCCGCTCACCCGGCCGTCGAGCACCTTTGCCGATGTGATCGCTGATCGGCTGGGCGACCGTGGCATCCCGGTCGTCACCGACCTGCCCATCGGGCACATGCCCGACCAGTCCGCCGTGCTGCACGGGGGGAAGGTCACGCTCGACGGGGCGACCGGCCAGCTGGAGGCGCACGACCGCCTGCCGCTACGGGCCTAGCGCGTCCTGAAGATGGCCGCGCGGTCAGAGGCAGATGAGCAGGCATGTTGCTCGCAAACGGGACCTTCGTCAGCTCGCGGGCGGCGGTTGAGCCTCGGAAGCGAGAACTACCGCAGATTTGGTATGTCGGCCGGTTGGTTCTAGCGTATAAGTTGCGGCAGCATCCATATCTGGGCCTTGGCGGGAACCGGGGCCGTGCTTGGCATCGGGATGGTCTGGTGTGACCGCGTCAGCGCATGCTGACACGACCCACGTGTCCGTCGTTCCCGCCGCGACCCGACGCCGTCGCCCGCGTTCGTTGCAGGCGCTGGAAGGAACCGAGATGGCAGACGTGGGCAGTTGCGGGAGGGCGACCGGCTGGCGGGTGTTGGTGGTTGGTGTGGTCTTGGTGGTGTGGGCTGCGGGGGTCTTTGTGGGTGTTGGCGCGCCGCGGGCGGCGGCGGCGTCCGCGGGTTCGGTGCCGGTGCTGGAGGCGCAGGAGGTGCGGACGGTCTGGACCAACGAGTTGGGTGTCGCGCATCCGGCCGGGTTGGCGTATGACCCGGCGCGCCGCGAGTTCCTTGTGGCTGGGGATGAGGCTGGCGCGACGCCGGTGTTGCGGCTCGGTCCCGATGAGCAGCGGCGGGGGGCGTTCACGCTGCCGGAGCTGTCGGACCCGCAGACGTTGGCGTTTGATGCGGCGCAGGGTGAGCTGACCGCGGTCGACGGTGGTGAGCAGGTGCAGGTGTCGGGTGCCGCTTTGGATGCTCGGAGGCCGGCGGCCGAGCGTGTGGCGATCGACGGGTTGCAGTTGGAGGCGCCGCAGAGCGCGACGTTCGACCCGCAGACCGACAGCTGGTTGGTTCTGGAGGAGGGTGCGGATTCTGTTGCGGTCGTGGCCGGGCAGGACGGTGGGGGTGCGGCGGAGCAGGTGCCGCTTGCGCCGAGTGACGCGGACCGGCTGATTGCGTTCAATGCCACCGACGATCTGTTGTATGTGATGGATCCGGACCGGGATCGTGTCGACGCGGTGGATCTCGACGGTGCTGTGCAGAAGCGTTTCAGTGTGGCGTCGACCGAGTTGTCGGCTCCGGTTGCGATGACGTTCGCGCCGAGCACCGACCCGACCGACGATCCGGGGGATGTGAACTTGTACGTCGCTGATGCGGGTGGCGCGTCGACGTTTGGTGGTGTGACGGAGGTGTCGCTTGCGGCGGTGGTTGCGCCGGCGGCGCCGGTGGACACCGCGACGTTGGTCCGTACGGTGCAGACGTCGTCGTGGAGTCCGGCGTCGCCGGATCCTTCGGGGATCGTGTGGATGCCTGCGTCCGACGAGTTGGTGGTGGCCGATTCGGAGGTCGACGAGACGACGGGTGCCGGCTGGAACAACGTCAATCTGTGGCGTTCGACACGCACCGGCAGCGTGGTGGGGACCGGCGCGACGTACGGCCCGAACGCGCCGAGCAACTATTCGCGGGAGCCCACGGGCCTCGGGTATGACGCCGCCACGAAGACGCTGTTCGTCTCCGACGACGACAAGAGGAAGATCTTCGTGGTCAAGCGCGGCGCCGACGGTGTGCACGGCACCCGGGACGACGTCGTCACCGCGATCGACATATCCCCCTTCGGAAATGTCGACACCGAGGATCCCGAGTTCGACCCGGTGTCGGGGCATCTGTTCTACCTCGACGGGGTCGGGAGGGAGATCTACCGGATCAATCCGGTTGACGGGGTCTTTGGCAACGGCAACGACTCGGTGACGCACTTCGACATCAGCCATCTGGGTCCGACCGACTTCGAGGGTATGACGTCGAACGCGGAGCGGCGCACCCTGTACGTGGGTGCCCGCACGACCAAGCAGATCTTTGAGGTCACCCACGACGGGACGCTGGTGCGGACCATCTCCGCGCCGGTCAGCGCGATGAAGTACATCTCCGGGTTGGCGGTGGCGCCGGCGAGCAACGGCAGCGGCCAGATGAACCTGTGGATCGTCGACCGCGCGATCGACAACGGCCCGGACCCGACCGAGAACGACGGCAAGATCTTCGAGATCACCGCACCCGACATCGGCGGAGCACCGGTCGACCCTCCGCCAGCCCCTGCACCAGCCCCCAAGATCGAGTTCTACCGGATCGTCTACAACCCGCCGGGCAAGGACACCCGCAAGAACGCGCACCTGAACAAAGAGATGATCGTCCTGCACAACTTCGGCGGGAAGGGTCGCAAGATCTCCAACTGGATCGTCCGGGACAGGGCCGGCAACCGCTACAAGATCCCACAGGGCTTCAGGCTCCGTGCCGGCGGTTACGTGCGCATACACACCGGCAGGGGCACCAACGACAGCAACGACCTGTTCTGGAACCGCCGGCGGTACGTGTGGAACAACGGTGGCGACCGCGCCACACTCAAGAAGGCCTCCGGTGTCGTCCGGGATCGCTGCAGCTATCCGGGTGGAGGCACAAAGATCCGCTGCTGACGCCACGTATGCGCAGCGGTCGCACCCGATGGGTGCAATGACGCCCGAACCGCACGACGCCGCGACCGGCCGTCGCGGCGTCGTCAGGCAGGCACGCGATCGCGAACGTCGCAGCCGGCCACGTGGTCGTTGACCATTCCCACGGCCTGCATCAGCGCGTAGCAGGTCGTGGGACCGACGAAGCGGAAACCCCGGCGCTTCAACTCCGCGGCCATCGCCGTTGAGGCGGGGGTGATGGCAGGCACGTCATCGAACGACGTCGGTGGGGGCTGCGGCGCGGGCGCGAAGGACCAGAGCAGATCGTGGAGCGTCGTGCCGTCGGCCTGCAGCGCGAGCGTCGCGCACGCGTTGGCGATCGTGGCGTCGATCTTGGCGCGGTTGCGCACGATGCCCGCGTCGCTGAGCAGACGTGCGCGATCGCCGTCGTCGAATGTGGCGACCGTAGCGACATCGAAGTCGTTGAACGCTGACCGGAACGCCGCGCGCTTGCGCAGGATCACGAGCCAGGACAGCCCCGACTGGAACGCCTCGAGGCTGATGCGCTCGAACAGCCCGCGATCGTCGCGCACCGGGCGTCCCCACTCGTCGTCGTGGTAGGCCCGGTACAGCGGGTCCCCGGCCGCCCACCAGCACCTGGCGACGCCATCGTCGCCAACGACGACGGCGTCGCTCATCCGGTGGGCGTCGTGCTGGGTGTGGTGCTGTCGCCACCGGCTGCAGGGTCGTCGTCGGATGACGGACCCGTACCGGATGCCGTCGTGGTCGCCGAGGCAGCGTCGGTCGACCCGTTCGCGATGTCGGTTGACGCGTCAATGTCGGTTGACGCATCCTCGCTGTCGATCGGGGTGCCGACGGGGCGGTCAGGACCCCGGCGCTGCCACCAGCGGAGACCGGCGAGCCCGCCCAGGAAGACGAGCAACGCGATCCAGTTGTTCCGCGACAGCCCGAGCAGCCGGAACGTCGTGTCAGTGCGGAGCAGCTCCACAGAGAAGCGGATGAGCCCGTACCCCGCGAGGTACACCCACAACAGCGATCCCTGACGCAGCCGCTGTCGGTTGCCCAGGAACACCAGCACGCCGAACAACGCGAGGTTGAGCAGCGACTCGTACAGGAACGTCGGATGGAACGTCGCGAACTCGGTGTACGGCGCGACGCGTCGCGCCGGGTCGACCTCGAGCGCCCACGGCAGGTCGGCCGGGGTACCGTACAGCTCCTGGTTGAAGTAGTTGCCCCACCGGCCGATGGCTTGCGCGACCGGCAGGCCCGGGATGATCGCGTCGACCGCAGCGGCGACCGGCATGCCCAGTCGGCGCGCGTACCAGACGCCCACGACGATCCCGACCGTCAGGCCGCCAAAGACCGCAAGGCCACCCTCCCACACGAACAGGACCGCCCACGGCCTCTCGGCGAAGCTGCTCAGGTGGGTCAGCACATAACCGATTCGGCCGCCTGCCAGGCCGGCGAACACGGCGACGAACCCCACGCGATCGACCTGATCAGGGTCGCCGCCCAGTGCGGCCCAGCGACGCCGACCGATGGCGATGGCGACCAGCGCGCCGATGCCGATCAACACGCCGTAGTAGTGGATCGACAACGGGCCGATGTCGATCTGCTGGCCGGGAGGCGGAGGAATGGTCGCAAGCATCATGGGGCCAGACGGTACCGCCGCATCAACCGGTGAGCGAACCGACGGCCATCAGCGCGACGGAGTATCGGGGCGATGGCATCCAGCGGGTCAGTTGAGCGTCGCACCCGCCGGGCCCTGGGGGCGCAGGATCGTGACGTGCCCGAGGCGGCGCAGCAGGCTGTGTTCACGGCGAAGAAAGCGGATGGTCGTGTGCAGGCGTTCGGCGAGCGAGTCGATCTCGAGGAGTTGCTGTTGCTCGGACAGCTGGAGCTCGGCGGCGCAGGCGGCGAGCCATGCGAGCGCCGCGGGCTTGGCCGGCAGTCTGCCCGCCAGCGGCTCACCGGCGCCGATGTCCTGAAGGTAGGCCTCGAGCTCAACGCGCAACATCGACACGAGCGGCGTGAGCCTCGCGTCGGCCGGCGGATCGTCCAGCAGCTCGACCTGTGCGCGCAGGTATGGCCCGTCGCTGAGCAGCTGCGTCACGCGAAACCGCTCGGCGCCCCTGGTCACTATGTTCGAACGGCCGTCGTCGAGCTGCTCCACACGGACGATCTCGGCGACGGTTCCAACCGGGTACACATCGGCCCCACCGTCCTCGGCCCGCCCGAACCTGATGGCGACGACACCGAAACGACGGTCCGCGGCCAGGCAGTCGTCGAGCAACTCGCGATAGCGGGGTTCGAAGATGTGCAGTGGTAGCGGACGGCCCGGAAACAGCACGACGTGCAGAGGAAACAGCGGGAGCTCTCGGCTCACCATTTCAGACCGGCGTGTCGGCGGTTCGCCATGTTCAAAGGCTACGTGCCGAGCGCTGTGCTCGCCGCACCGGACGCTAGGCTTTCGCACCGTGCTGACCCGAGTAGATGTTCGAGCAGACTTCGGTGATCTCACCAGCCACGTTCGACGCCCGGAGGACGAGGCCGTGGCACAGGTGCGCGGAAGCGTCGCCGAGACCATCGCGGCCGTGCGGGAGCGTGGCGACGCGGCGGTCTCCGAGCTCACCGCGCGGTTCGACGGATGGCGGGGTGACCGGTGGCAGGTCTCCGCCGCCGATCGCGCCCAGGCGCTTGCCGGACTTGATCCGTCGCTGCGTTCAGCCCTCGAGCGTGCGGCCGAACAGGTCCGGTGGTTCCATCAGCGGGCTCGTCCCGACGACTGGTACGTCGACCGCGACGGTGCCCGCCTCGGTCTGGCCCATCGACCTGTGCGCCGTGTCGGTGTGTACGTGCCGGGCGGCCTCGGCGCGTATCCGTCGACGGTCGTCATGACAGTCGTACCGGCACGCGTCGCGGGTGTCGACGAGGTGATCCTGTGCACACCGCCTGGTGTGGATGGTGTCGTCAACCAGACGATCCTGGCCGCTGCCGAGATCGTCGGCGCCGACCGGGTGTTGCGGATCGGCGGAGCGCAGGCGGTCGCAGCCATGGCGTACGGCACGTCGACCGTGCCACGCTGCGACAAGGTCGTCGGGCCCGGAAACGCCTACGTCGCCGAAGCAAAGATGCAGGTCGCCGCCTCCGGCGCGTGCGGCATCGACTCGCAGGCAGGCACGACGGAGATCGCGATCATCGCTGATGAGACCGCCGACCCGCGCCTGCTCGCCTGCGATCTCGTTGCGCAGGCCGAGCACGACCCTCGTGCGTTGTGCTTGTTGATCACCAACGATGCCTCCCTGATCGACCGGACCGACGCGGCGCTCGCCACCGAGGTCGCACGCGCCCGCCACGCCGACCGCGTGCGGACAGCGCTCACCGGGCGTGGCATCGCGCTCCTGGTCCGTGATCTCGATCAGGCCGTGGCCGCCGCCGACGCCTTCGCCGCGGAGCACCTGGAGGTGCAGACGGCTGACGCGCCGGCAGTGGCGGCGCGCGTCCGTTCTGCCGGAGCGATCTTCGTCGGACGTGACACACCGGTGGCGCTGGGCGACTACTGCGCCGGCCCGAACCACACGCTGCCGACCGGCGGCACGGCACGGTTCTCCGGTGGGCTTTCGACCGCCGACTTCATGGTCCGCGTCAACTGGGTCGAGTACGGGCGTGACGCTCTCGCCGATCTGCTCCCGGTCGTCGATGCACTCGCCGCCGCCGAGGACCTGCCTGCCCACGCCGCCGCCGTGCGCGCCAGACTGAGCGGGCACCC
>JAHELV010000007.1:0-17431 GCA_024644015.1 Nitriliruptorales bacterium | reverse complement strand
GGGGATCCGAGGGTGCGGGCGAGCGCCAGCGAGCCGGAGGGCGGGGATCGAACTGACGGTGGCTGACGGCCGGCGGGCGTCACGGGTGCCGGTGCGCGACGATCTCACCGACATGGCACCCTACGGCGCTCCCCAGTTGGACGTCGCCGTGCGGCTGAACACCAACGAGACGCCGTTCGCACCCCCACCCGAGTTCTTCGCCGGGCTCCAGCGACGTCTGCCACACCTGCCACTCCACCGCTACCCCGACCGTGGCGCACGGGCGTTGCGGGCCGCGCTCGGCGCCCGGTTCGGCCGGCCGACGGGTCAGGTCTGGGCCGCGAAAGGCTCGAACGAGGTGCTGCTGCAGTTGTTCCAGGCCTATGGCGGTCCGGGGCGCCGGCTGCTGCTGACCGCACCCGGCTACTCCGCCCACCCACTGATCGCCCGCACCGCAGCGACCGCCGTGGTCGAGGTGCCCCTCGGCGACGGCTTCACCTTGGACCCCGACACGGCCGCCGACGCCGCCGAACGCGCGCACGCGCATGTCATCTGCGTCGCCAGCCCCCACAATCCGGCCGGCACGCTCGTGGGCGCTGACGTTGTCCGCGCGCTGCACGATGCCAGCGATGCTCTCGTCATCGTCGACGAGGCGTACATCGAGTTCGCCGGCGACGAGGCCAGCGCGGTGTCCATGCTCGGCGAGCTCGACCGTCTGGTCGTGTGCCGGACGTTCTCGAAGGCGTGGCGCCTCGCCGGACTGCGCCTCGGCTACCTGCTCGCGCCGCCGTGGGTGATCGACGATCTGCGCAAGGTGCGGCTGCCGTACCACCTGGACGCGATCACGCAGGCCGCCGGCCTGGTCGCGTTGGAGCTCGTCGACGCGATGACCGCTCACATCGCACAGATCGTGGCCGAACGCGACTGGCTGACCGCGCAGCTCGAGCAGGTGCCCGGTCTGAAAACCAGTCCTTCACATGGCAATTTCGTTCTCGTGCGCGGTGCCGACGACACGCTGTTCGCGCAGCTGCTGAGCCGAGGTGTGCTCGTCCGCGACTTCTCGCACGTCACCGGCCTCGCCAACTGTGTGCGCATCACGATCGGCACGAGGTCTGAGCACCAGGCATTGCTCGCGGCGCTGCACGACGTCGTGTGACGGGGCCCGGGCGTCCGCGGGGTGTCCGCTGCGGCGAGGTGTGGAGGAGGACCTTGGACACGCCGGCGGTGACCTGACGCGTCAGTCGAACACGACCGTGACATCGGTGAAGCCGAGCGATGTCAGCAGGCTGCGCAGCATGGCCTCTGTGTTGCGGTTGGCCAGATCGACGAGTCCGCTGTCGGTGGCGGCACTCTCGAGTCGTTGCTCGGCGAGCTGGTACAGCTCTTGCTCGCTGGTCGGGTTGTCGCTGAAGAGCCCGGCGAGCCGGTCGAGCAGGCCACGTTCGCGGCTGAAGACATAACTGCGGTCGGGGTCGACGGTCGCCGCTGTCAGCTCAGCGGCTGGCAGCCTGATCGTCGCCCGCTCACGGGGCTCGTCGATCGTCACCGCGTCCTCGTCGAGGCCGGAGAAATCGACAGCCGCGTCGACCGTGCCCATGGCGACGAACAGCGTCCGTTCGCCGGCGATCTGGCGCGGTAGGTTGCGTACGGTGTCCTCGGTGTCGACGATCACCTGGAACTCGCCGGTCGCGGCGCGGTATTCGGCGAGGTCCTGCAGGGTGAGCAGCACCGCGGGCTGCGTGCGGTCGATCGTCTGGCGGTTGAACGGGTCGAAGCCCGACACCAGTCGACCGACCAGTGCCAGCATGACCAGCACGACGCCGAGCCCGACCAGCATGAACGTCGCGAGCCACCGGCCGATGCTGCCGTTGCGGGTCGGCGCGGCCCTATCGGCTGGTGCGGTCGTCTCCGGGTACCGGCGTGGGGTGTCTACGCTCACGTCAAGACCTCCGCGGAGCCTGGTTCGGTCGCGCGCACGATGCTGCGTCACCCCCCGTTTCGCCTACGCTGTCGGCTGTGCCGACCGCAAGGACCGCCGCCGTGACTCGCACCGCATCCATCAAGCGAACGACTGGTGAGACCGACGTCGCTGTTGCCCTCGACCTCAATGGTACCGGCGACACGGTCGTCAGGACAGGGGTGCCGTTCTTCGATCACATGCTCGCGCAACTCGGGCGTCACGGTCGCTTCGACCTGCGGATCGACGCGGAGGGCGACACCGAGGTGGACGCGCACCACACCGTCGAGGACACCGGTATCGCGCTCGGCACGGCGCTGGCTGATGCACTCGGCGACAAAGCTGGCGTCGAACGCTTCGGCGACGCGACAGTCCCGATCGACGAGGCCCTGGTCAGGGTCGCGGTCGATCTGTCCGGCCGACCGTACCTGGTGTACCGAGCCGACACGCCGGTCGAGCTGATCGGAACCTACGAATCGTCGCTGACGAGGCACTTCTTCGAAGCGCTGGTCGCCAACGCTCGCCTGACCATGCACGTGCAGAAACTGGCCGGGGACAACAGCCACCACATCCAGGAGGCGGTGTTCAAGGCTGTCGCGGTCGCACTCCGGCGGGCGGTCCGAGTGACCGGGGCCGGAGTGCCGTCGACCAAGGGCGTGCTGTGACCGGCGTCACGGCCGCGGTCCTCGACTACGAGGCCGGCAACGTCCGCTCCGCGCAGCGTGCGCTGCAGCGTGCCGGCGCCGAGGCCTTCGTCACCGGCGACACCGCGGCCGCTGCGCGCGCGGATCTTCTGGTCGTGCCGGGCGTGGGTCACTTCGGGCAGTGCGCGCGCCACTTCCGCGAAGCCGGCTTCGAGGTGCTGGTGCGGCAGTGGCTCGACGACGAGCGGCCGTTGCTCGGCATCTGCGTCGGCATGCAGATCCTGTACGCCACCAGCGACGAGGACGCCGACGCCGAAGGTCTCGGCGTGCTGCCCGGACACGTGCGCCGGTTGCCCGGTGACGTCGTGGTGCCCCACATGGGATGGGACGTTGTCCGCGTCGTCCGCGACGACCCTGCCGTGACCGACCTCGACGGGCGTCGCTGCTACTTCACCCACTCGTACTACGCGGATCCCGCCGACGACGCGCACGTCATCGCGGTGTGCGACTACGGACCGGGGTTTCCGTGCGTTGTGCGCACCGGCTCCGCGCTCGGCCTGCAGTTCCACCCCGAGAAGTCCTCCGACGTCGGTGCGCGAATGCTGCGGACCCTCGTCGCCGCGGTCGCCGACGGCCGCGCGACCGCGGCGGTCCGCCAGTGACGCTCACGCTGCTGCCCGCAGTCGACATCCGCGACGGCCGTGCGGTCCGCCTGGTGCAGGGCCGCGCCGACGCCGAAACCGTGTACGACGACGACCCGGTCGCGGCGGCGCAGCGCTGGGTCGACCAGGGCTCGACCTGGTTGCACGTGGTCGACCTCGACGCGGCCTTCGAGGGTGACCCGCGCAACCGCCATCTCATCGCCGACATCTGCGCCGCGACCGGCGTGTTCGTCCAGGCGTCCGGCGGCATCCGCACGCTCGACGACATCCGCCGGTCCATTGGCTACGGCGCCCAGCGGGTCGTCATCGGCACCATGGCGTTGGAAGACCCCGGGTTCGTCACGACCGCGCTCGACGAGTTCGGCGAGCACATCGTCGTCGGCCTCGATGCCGATGGCACCACTCTGCGGGCTCGTGGCTGGACCACCGAAGGCGGCGACCTGTTCGCCGCGCTCGATCTGTTGACCGTCGTCGGCGTGCCGCGCTTCGTGTTCACTGACATCGCCCGCGACGGCATGCTCGGTGGGCCCAACCTCGATCGCCTCGCGGCCGTGGCGGACCGTACGACCGCCCACGTGACAGCGAGCGGTGGCGTGGGCTCGCTCGAGGATCTCGTTCGGCTGGCGGCCGTGCACCCGCGCGTCGACGAGGTGATCGTCGGCAAGGCGCTGTACGCGGGACGCTTCACGGTGACGGATGCGCTGACGTTGGTGAAGGGCCACCCGTCGTGACCAGACAGGCGACTCGACGCGGGCGCGGTTGTGTCCGTATGCGGTCGGTGGTGCACCCGCGTCGGCGCTGGTCCGTGGCGCGGGTGCGGTTGTGTCCGTATGCGGTCGGTGGTGCACCCGCGTCGGCGCTGGTCCGTGGCGCGGGTGCGGTCGTGTTCGTATGCGGTCGGTGGTGCACCCGCGTCGAGGTCGAGCCGTGACGCTGGCCGTACGCGTCATCCCGTGCCTGGACGTGACCGCCGGGCGTGTCGTCAAGGGCATCAACTTCGTCGACCTGCGCGACGCCGGTGATCCGGTCGAGCTCGCCGCCGCCTACGACGCGGAGGGGGCCGACGAGTTGGTGTTCCTCGACATCACCGCGTCGTCGGACGACCGTGAGACGATCTACGACGTGGTCCGCGCGACCGCCGACCAGGTGTTCATCCCACTGACGGTCGGCGGTGGCGTGCGCAGCGTGGAGGACGCGCGGCGACTGCTTCTGGCGGGCGCCGACAAGGTCGCGTTCAACACGGCAGCGATCGCCAGGCCGGAGCTGCTCACCGAGGCGGCTGCCGCGTTCGGCTCGCAGTGCGTCGTCGTGGCGATCGATGCCCGCCGCCGGGACGCGGGGTGGGAGGTCACGTCTCACGGCGGACGGCGGCCTGCGAACCTCGACGCGGTCGCATGGGCGGCCGAGGCCGCGTGGCTGGGGGCGGGCGAGATCCTTCTGACGTCCATGGACCGCGACGGCACCCGTCGGGGCTTCGACATCGACCTGCTGGCGGCCGTGACCGACGCGGTCAACATCCCGGTCATCGCCTCCGGTGGAGCCGGCACCGCGCGGGACATGGTCGACGCCGTCACGCGCGGCGGGGCGTCCGCGGTGCTGGCCGCGAGCATCTTCCACTTCGGCGAGCTGCGGATCGACGACGTCAAGGAGACGATGGCCGCCGCCGACATCCCGGTCCGGCTGCGGGAGACAGACGCGGGCTGAGGCCGCGCGCAACCCTCGTCGTCGTCGTGGGTCGTGCAGCGCGCGCTGGTACCGTTGCGGCCTGCCATGGACGCCACCCGCCTGCGCTACGACGAGCACGGCCTCATCCCCGCCATCGTGCAGCAGCACGACACGGGTGAGGTCCTGATGATGGCGTGGATGTCGGTGGCCACGGTGCGTGAGAGCATCGCGACCGGCGAGACCGTGTTCTGGTCGCGGAGCCGGGACGAGCGGTGGCACAAGGGCGCCACCAGCGGCAACACGCAGAAGATCGTGACGATGACCGCCGACTGCGACGCCGATGTGCTGCTGGTCCGCGTGGACCAGCAGGGGAGCGGTGCCTGCCACACGGGCGCGCGCACGTGCTTCCACGACGACCTGGAGACCGACGATGCCTGATCTGTACCGGCCGTCGCGCGAGCAGTTCATGGCGATGGCGGCCAGCTCGAGCGTCGTGCCGGTCTGGCGGGAGGTGCTCGCGGACCTGTACACCCCCCTCGGCGTCTACGGCCGGTTGCGCGGCGACGGTCCGACGTTCCTGCTCGAGTCGGTCGAGCACGGTGAGCGCTGGGGTCGCTACTCGTTCATCGGACTGGATCCGATCCTGTCGGTGCGCGCTCGCAACGGGCAGGTCAGCGTCACCGGCGAGGTCGACGACGACGTCCGCACCGCGGCCGCCACCGGTGATCCGCTGGTCACGGTCGATGCGATCCTGCGGACCTTGACCACGCCGGAGGACATCGACGGGCTCCCACCGTTGTTCGCCGGGCTGGTCGGCTATCTGGGATACGACGTCGTGCGCTTCGTCGAGGACATCCCGGCGTCCGGCACCGACGACCTCGGGTTCGACGACGTGCGTCTCGACCTGCCGGGCCGGATGGTGGCCTTCGACCACCTGCGTCAACGCCTCGTCGTCGTGACCAACGTGCTGGTCGGCGACGACCCTGCCGCGCAGTACGACTGGGCCGTCGCCGGGTCCGAGGCGCTGATCGCCCGGCTCGACGCGCCATTGGCCGTACCTGCGGTCGCACCACCAGAGGCCGTCACGGTCGGCGAGCCGGCCGCCAACATGTCGCGCGACGACTACGAGCAGTCGGTGCGCAGCGCCAAGCGCCACATCACGGCGGGGGACGCCTTCCAGATCGTGCCGTCCCTGCGTTTCCAGCTCGAGACCGACGCCTCCGCGGACGCGATCTACCGTGTCCTCCGGGTCATCAACCCGTCCCCATACATGTACCTTCTCGACTGGCAGGACCAACAGGTCGTGGGCTCGTCGCCCGAGGCGCTGGTCAAACTGACCGGCCGAACCGCCGCGACGTGGCCGATCGCCGGTTCGCAGCCGCGTGGCGCGACACCGACGCAGGACGCCGACCTCGAGAAGGCGATGCTCGCCGACGACAAGGAGCGCGCCGAACACGTCATGCTCGTCGACCTCGCGCGCAACGATCTGGGGCGGGTGTGCGAGATCGGCAGCATCGCGGTCGACCCGTTCATGTCGGTCGCGCGCTACAGCCACATCATGCACCTGTGGTCCGGCGTGTCGGGAACGCTGCGGGACGACGTCTCCGCGGTCGACCTGGTACGCGCCACGTTCCCGGCCGGCACGCTCAGCGGGGCGCCGAAGGTGCGGGCGATGGAGATCATCGACGCTCTCGAGCCGACCCGCCGGGGGCCGTACGGCGGTGGCGTCGGGTACCTGTCGCTCAGTGGCGACCTCGATCTGTGCATCACGATCCGCACGCTGCTGCTGCGCGGTGGGCAGGCGTTCGTCCAGGCCGGCGCCGGTGTGGTGGCCGACAGCGATCCAGCGCGCGAGTACGAGGAGTGTCGCGACAAGGCGATGGCGCTGCTCGCAGCGGTCAGGGCCGCCGAGCGGTTCGATGGCACGCCGGGCTGACGCCGGCGGCATCATCCCGATCGCCGGGGTGGTGTCGTCGCTCGCGCTGCTCGGCGCGGCCTCCGCGTCGTGGGTCGACCAGCCGGCCACTCGGGTGATCGGCGACGTCGCGGTCACCGAGATCCGTGCGACGCCCGGATTCGAGGTCAGCCCGCTCATGGTCGTGGCGGCCCTCGGAGGCCTGCTGTGTGCCGTCCTGCTGCTGCTCGCCCGCACCGCAGGCCGGCGGATCGTGTCGCTGCTGGCCACCGTCGCCGGGGTGTGTGCAGTGGTCGCGGTCGGTGTGGGGCTCGCCCGCCTGTCGGGCAGCGACGGCGAGCCGACGGTCGCACCGTGGTTCGCGGCACTTGCGAGTGCCGGGATGCTTGTGGCGGGCCTTACCGGTTTCGGACGTCCTGGGCGGCGTATGCCAGCCCGCTACGATGTCGACGCACCGTCGGACGACACAGAGTGGGAGATCGCCAGCGACCCGGCCGCCGACGATGGTGCGGACACGACCAGTTACCCTGAGCGGGCGTGAGCATGCGGCGGACGAGGCGGTCATCGCGGTGAAGCAGTTCCTGACGCGTGTGTGCGCCGAGGCGGTCGAGCGTGTCGCCGAAGCGACGCGTGCTGAGTCGCTCGAGGCGCTGCGTGCACGGGCAGCCGCGACACCTGCACCGCCACCGTTCGGTGCGGCGATCGTCGGCGGCGTCATCGCCGAGATCAAGCGCGCGAGCCCGTCGCGCGGGGTGATCGCCGCCGATCGCGACGCGGTGGCGCAGGCGGCGTGCTACGTCGCGGGCGGCGCGGCAGCGATCAGCGTCCTGACCGAGCCGGCGCACTTCCGCGGCAATGTCGCCGATCTGGAGGCTGTGGCGGCCACGGTGCCGGTCCCGGTTCTGCGCAAGGACTTCATCATCAGCGCCTACCAGCTCTTCGAGGCCCGCGCAGCCGGCGCGGCGGCGGCGCTGCTGCTCGTCGCAGCGCTCGACGATTCCCAGTTGACCGATCTGCTCGGTGTCGCTGACGAGGCAGGCATCGAGCCGCTGATCGAGACCCACGACGCTGACGAGATCGCCCGTGTGACGGCGGTGCTCGACGCCATGAGCAGCGACCGCCACTGGGCGGTCGGCATCAATGCCCGCGATCTCGCCCGCCTGTCGGTCGACCCCTCACGGTTCGCCGATCTGGTCGGCGCGCTGCCCGGCGGGGTGATCGTCGTCGCGGAGAGCGGTGTCACCGGACCGGCCGACGTCGAACGGTACGTGCGCGCCGGCGCGGACGCCGTACTGGTCGGCGAGCACCTGATGTCCGCGGATGACCCGACGGCGGCCACGCGTGCGCTGGTCGCTGCCGTCGACGGTCTGCACCGCCCTTCCGCCCTGTCCGACACCACCTGAAGGACCCGCTGTGCACGACGGCCATTACGGGCGCTTCGGCGGACGTTTCGTCCCCGAGGTGCTCACGACCACGCTCGACGAGCTCGAGGCGGCATTCTCCAAGGCGCAGGCCGACGAGACGTTCGCCGCCGAGATGGACGCGCTGCGCCGCGACTACGGCGGCCGGCCGACCAGGCTCTACCAGGCCGAGCGCCTGACGGCGCACGCCGGTGGCGCGCGGATCTTCCTCAAGCGCGAGGACCTGGCACACACCGGCAGCCACAAGCTGTGCAACGTGCTGGGTCAGGGCCTGCTCGCGCAACGAATGGGCAAGCGCCGCTTGATCGCCGAGACCGGTGCCGGCCAGCACGGCGTGGCCACGGCGACGATCGCTGCGCTGCTCGGCATGGAATGCCGTGTCTACATGGGCGAGGAGGACTGTCGGCGCCAACGCCTGAACGTCGTGCGCATGCAGCTGATGGGCGCCGAGGTGATCCCCGTCACGGCCGGGACGCGCACGCTGAAGGATGCGATCAACGAGACGATGCGTGACTGGGTCACGAACGTCGAGACGACCCACTACCTGCTCGGCTCGGTGGTCGGGCCGCACCCGTTCCCCATGATCGTGCGTGAGTTCGTCAAGGTCATCGGCGAGGAGGTCCGGGCCGAGCTGCTGGAGCGGGAAGGCCGTCTGCCCGATGCGGTGATGGCCTGCGTCGGCGGCGGGTCCAACGCGATGGGCGTGTTCCATCGCTTCATCGGCGACGAAACCGTGCGACTGATCGGCGTCGAGGCGGGAGGGCACGGCCTCGACACCGATCAGCACTCGGCGACCCTGGTGGCCGGCACCGAGGGCATCCTCCACGGCGCGCGGTCGTACGTCCTGCAGGACGACTATGGCCAGGTGCACCCTACGCACTCGATCTCCGCCGGGTTGGACTATCCCGGAGTCGGCCCCGAGCACGCGTGGCTGCGCGACACCGGACGCGCCGAGTACCGGGCGGCCACCGACACCCAGGCACTCGAGGGCTTTCGGTTGCTCTGCGAGCTGGAAGGCATCATCCCAGCGCTCGAGTCGGCCCACGCGATCGTGCCGGCGGTCGAGCTGGCCCGCGAGCTCGGCCGCGACGGGATCATCGTGGTGAACCTGTCGGGCCGCGGCGACAAGGACGTCGACGAGGTGGCGCGCGTGCTCGAGATGGTCACGCCGGGCGACGGGCCGTCGCCCGGCGGGGCGTCGGATGTCGCCGCTCCGGACCGCTCACCCACGCACCCTCCGAGTTCCTCCGCACGATCATCCGACGTCCCGCAGCAGGCGACAACCATCTCGAGCTCGGGCGGTGAGGAGCGGTGAGTGCGGTCAGCGATGCCGTACGGAAGGCGAATGCCGATGGGCGGGCCGCGTTGGTCGTCTATCTACCGGCCGGGTTCCCCGACATGGACACCTCGCGCGCGTGTCTCGAGGCCGCCGCCGAGGCGGGAGCGGACCTGCTGGAGGTCGGGTTCCCGTACTCCGACCCGCTGATGGACGGCCCCATCATCCAGCACGCCAACCAGATCGCGATGGAGGCCGGCTACACGCCACGTGACGATTTCGCGATGTGCGAGCGGCTGAACGCGAACATCGGCGTCCCGTCGCTGGTCATGACGTACTACAACATCTGCTGGCACTACGGCGCGCCGGACGGGCTTCGCGGCTTCGCCACCACGGCCGCCGACGTCGGGCTCGCCGGCGCGATCGTGCCGGACCTGCCGGTGGCCGAGAGCAGCGCCTGGCTCGACATCGCCGAGGGCGCGGGGCTCGCGTGTGTGTTCCTGGTCGCGTCGACCTCGACCGACGAGCATCTGGCGGATGCGGCACGGGTGACCACAGGCTTCGTCTATGCGACGTCCACGCTGGGGGTCACCGGTACCCGTGCGTCACTGTCCCAGCGCGCCGAACCATTGGTCGGCCGGCTGCGTGGGGTGACCGACAAGCCCGTCTGCGTCGGTATCGGTGTGTCGACGGCCGAGCACGCCGAAGCTGTCGCCCGCTACGCCGATGGGGTGATCGTCGGGTCCGCGGTGGTGCGAGCGGCCGCCGACGGCGGGCCGGCGGCGGTGGCCCGGCTGGTGGAGGGTCTTGCGGCGGGGTGCCGCCGAGGCTACGGCGCCGTGGCGAACTCGGACAGCGCCCGGTGACCGTCACTGGTGACCCGGAACTCGGGTCCCGGCTGATAGGGATCGTCGTCGATCGGGAACTCCCCCGAGCACGCGAGCAGGCCCCGCGCCGACAGGTCGACGGCGATCGGCTCGACCAGGTCCGGTCGGAGCGGGATCCGCGCCGCGATCGTCGCGAGCGACGGCGGCTGGTGGGCCGCCTCGGCTGAGGCGGCGGCTTGGAGCACCCGGGTGTGCTTGCGGGTCAGCGCGACGTTGCGCATGACGTCCTCCAGCAGATGGTTACCCCCAGACTGCATCATCGGCGGCTGTGATGCCACGAGGCCGGTCGGCCAGGGTCGGCACCGACGCGCGCGGCGCCGGACCAGGCGGTCCGGCCGCCGGAGCGTCGGCCTGTCAGGCATGGGCGACGACCGACGCGACCGCGTCCGCCGTCCGCGCGCCCGACTGCAGTGCGCCGTCGATCGACGCGTTGTCGCGGTGGTCGCCGCAGCAGAACACGCCGTCGAATTCGATCGTGCGCTGTGGGGTCGCCAGCGCGGGTGGTCGCAGCCGGGGCTGCGCGTGCGCGATGTTGTACCGGCGCAGCAGGCGCCAGGTGTCGACACGGCGTCCGAACCACCCGCGTAGCTGGTCACGCACCGCCGTTTCGAGCTGCTCGGTGTCCGACGTCGTGTCAAGGACCGACACCGACACCAGGCTGACGCCGGCAGGGGCGTAGCTGGGCGCGACGACGCTGGGCACGCACAGGTTGTTGACGACTCCCTCGCCCTCACCGTTGAGGACCAGGATCGGCTCGTCCACCGGGGGGCGCTCGGCTGCGAAGTACAGGCACGCGACGCGGTTGGACGGCGGTGTCGGCACCAGCGGAACGAGCCGGCTGGCAGTCGGGCCGTCGGTTGCGACGACGACGTGCCGACCGCGTACGAGCTCGCCGTCTTCGAGCCAGACACCACCCGGGTCGACGGCGACGACCGTCGTCCCGTAGCGCATCTGGCCCGCCGGTAGCTTGGCCGCCAGCTGATCGGGGATGGCCTGGATGCCGGCCGCGGGCAGTGCGCTGTCGCCGTTCGCCAGCATCTTGAACACGAAGTCGAACATCCGGCTGGACGTCGTCAGCGACGCGTCCAACTGGATCCCGGCCAGCAGCGGACGCCAGAAGCGTTCGACGATCTCGGGCCCGAAGCCGTAGTCGGCGAGTGCCTCACGGGTCGTGCGCTCGGGACGGCGCCACACGTCGTCGATCGACATGCGGCCCAGACGCCGGCGTAGCCACGCGATGCGTAACTTGTCGCCCAGACTCCCGATCGGTGCGCGCAGCGTCGACAGCGCTGTCGCCGGTCGACGACGCGGATCGCTGACGCGCCGGAACCCCTCAGGCAGCTTGATCAGCGCACCCGGCTCGAACGAGCGCAGATCGAGCGTCTCGTAGTCGAGTGCGGCCTGTGCCTGCGGGTACGCGGTCAACAGGACCTGGAACCCGCGGTCCAGTTGGAACCCGTCGATGTAGTCGGTGCGGACGCGGCCGCCCGGGCCGTCCTGTGATTCGATCAGCTGCCACGGGATGCCGCGCTCGGACAGCACGCCGGCGCAGCGCAGCCCGGCGAGCCCCGCGCCGACGATGATGACCGGGCGATCGTTCATGTGGCCTGCCTCCATGCGGTTCGGGGGCGGAGACGGGCGTCCTGCCGCCGGTGGGCGTTGTCCTTACAGGACGGAGCGTAACCCGGCTTCGAGGTCTGTATGCCGGAAGGTGTAGCCGCTGGCCAGCGTCGCCTCGGGCAGCACCCGTGCGCTGGCGTAGATCAGCTCGTCGGACATCTGGCCGAAGATCAGCCGGGGGCCGAACCGCGGCACGGGCAGGATCGCGGGTCTGCCGAGCACCCGCCCGAGGGTCTTGGTCCATTCGGCGTTGGTGACCGGCGTCGGAGCGGTGACGTTGAGCGGACCGGTCACGCCGTCGTTCGTGACCGCGTGGCGCAGCACACCGACGACGTCTTCGAGCATCACCCAGCTCCACCACTGACGTCCCGAGCCGAACGGACCTCCGAGCCCGAGACGAAACAACGGCAACGAACGCTGCAACGCGCCGTCCTTTGGCGTCTGGACGATGCCGATGCGCGGATGCACGACCCGGATTCCGGCATCACGGGCGGGGTCCGCGCTGGCTTCCCACGCACGGCAGACCTTCGACAGGAACAGGTCACCCGACGCGCTCGACTCGGTGAGCGTCTCATCGCCCCGGTCGCCGTAGTAGCCGATCGCCGAGGCCGACACGAACGTCCGCGGACCGTCGTCCATCCCCGCCAGCGTCCGGGCCAGCAGGCTGGTGCCCTCCACACGGCTGTCGAGGATCTCGCGCCTGGTGTCGGGTGTCCAGCGGGCGGCGGCGATTGCGCGTGGGTGCCACGACGCGAAGCCGATCTTCTCACCGGCGAGGTGGACCACCGTGTCCACGCCGCGCAGACCGGCGGCGTCGATCCGACCCTGTGCGGGCGACCATTGCAGCTGTCCCGTACCGGGCTGCGACCGCGTGATGCCGGTCACCGTGTGGCCGTCGGCCCGCAGCGACTCGGCGAGCGCACCGCCGATCGAGCCGGTTGCGCCGGTGATGGCCACGTGCATGTCGTGCGCCTTTTGTTGTTCGCGGACGCGCACGGCACAGTGCCGTGCGCGCTGTCGATCGACGGTCATTGTGGCCATCACTGCCGTCGGGCACACGCCCGGTGCGCGGTCACGGGGCCTGGGGCATGTAGAACGAACGCAGCTCCGTCCAGTCGCGTCCGGTGATCTTCAGGTCGAACTGGACCGTGACCTTGCCGCCTCGACCCTGATCGTCGCGGCTGAGTCGGAGGAGACGCTCGTCACCGACTGCGAGGTCGTGGAAGGTGTAGGCGTCGCTGATCGCCACCTGCACCGGCTTGGTGATCGTCACCCGCTCGCCCAGGGTGAGTGCCGAAGGGTCCGCGGGGACGATGTCGCCGCCCACGATCTCACCGGCGAGGGCGTGCAGTGGGTGCCGGCTTCCGCTGCGGCGCACCTCCAGCTGCTCTACCGGACGCGGTCCGTGGTTGGTGATCCGCAGCGCCCAGTCGAGGTCGGCGGTCAGATAGCACTCGAGGGTCAACCGTGGCCGCAGCTCCACGTCGGACCGCGCACGCTCGACGGCGACGAGGTCCCGCGCGGCCTCGGCGGAGGCCACGCTCGCCTTGGCCGCCCGGGTTGCGTTCAGCGCACCCCACGTCGAGGCGAAGACCGCGAGCACGGCCGCTGCGGCGATCACCAGCTCTGGGACGTTCATCGGTCAAGCTTGAACCCACCAGGGTCGGGGTGTCCAATCGGCAGGGTGTGCGCGGTTCGGCGGTATGGTGATATCGCGCTCCGGTGGCGGAACAGGCAGACGCGCAGGTCTCAAAAACCTGTACCTACGGGTGTGAGGGTTCGAGTCCCTCCCGGAGCACTGGCTATCGACGGCCCTTGACGTGGGCGTACACTTCGTCGAGCGATGACGGCCTTCGGGCAACGTCGCGTGCCGCTATCGACACATCGCCACATCCGATGCGCGCCTGGCCCGCGCAGAGCCCGCGTGCGTGTGGCCCGAGGAAAGCAGGTGGGGCGCTGGACATCGACGACGCGCACGAGGACCAGTCCGTACGCGTTCTCATCGCTGAGGACGAAGCCCTGATCCGGTTGGACCTCAAGGAGATGCTGACCGAGGAGGGGTTCGAGGTGGTCGCGGAGGTCTCCGACGGCGCCACTGCGGTGCGCAAAGCGCGGGAGCTGCGCCCGGATCTGGCCATCCTCGACGTCAAGATGCCCGTGATGGATGGCATCGACGCGGCGCAGCAGATCACGGCCGAGCGGTTGTCCGCCGTGCTGATGCTGACCGCGTTCAGCCAGCGCGAGCTCGTCGAGCGCGCCCGGGAGGCGGGCGCTCTCGCCTATCTCGTCAAGCCGTTCCAGAAGCAGGATCTGCTTCCCGCGATCGAGATCGCCAGCGGGCGGTTCCGCGACCTCCAAGGTCTCGAGGATGCGGTCGGCACCCTGTCGGACCGGCTCGAGTCACGGAAGGCGGTCGACCGCGCCAAGGGTCTGCTGCAGGAGCACGAGGCCATGACCGAGGCGGCGGCGTTCCGCTGGATCCAGAAGACGGCCATGCAGCGACGTGTCACGATGCGTGTCGTGGCGGGGCAGGTGATCGAGCGCTATACGACGACCTGAGCAGGGATAGCCAGCCCCCCTTGCGCCATCGGTTACGATGCCGCTCGGAGACCATCGCGTCGACGCCGGGTCACGCGAACGCCAGCGGACGATAGGAGCGCCCATGCGGGCAGGGTGGGTTCGACATTTCGTGTTCGCGGTGTCGACCTTGCTGTTCCTGGGCGTTCTCGCCGCGCCCGGTCTGGCACAGACGCCCGCCCCGTCCGACGGCACGGCATCGGAGGGCGCCGCGGTCGAGGAGCCCGCGGAGTCGGTTCGCGGCATCCTCCGCCAGCCGGGGGAGGAGGGCGAGGACGACGTCCCGGTCGTGGGGGCGCAGATCATCTTCCGCCAAGACGGTCAGGAGGTCGGCACGGTCGAGACCGGTGCCGACGGCACGTTCGAGTTCGGACTGCCCGGACCGGGCGACTACGAGGCCGAACTGGTCCTCGACTCGCTCCCGGAGGGCGCCACGCTGACCAGCGACGCCGAGGACGCCAACATCCTCGCGTTCAGCATCGCGCCGGGTCAGTCGCGGCCACTGCTGTTCCGCCTGGGTGAGCCGTCGGCGAGCGGCAGTGGTTTCCTCCGGAGCTTCCTCCAGCTTTCTGTCGAGGGGCTCAAGCTGGGACTGATCATCGCGATCTGCGCGATCGGTCTCTCGCTGATCTTCGGTACCACGGGCCTGGTCAACTTCGCGCACGGTGAGCTGGTGTCGTTCGGCGCGATCCTCGCGTGGTTCTTCAACGGCACGCTCGGCATCCACGTGATTCCCGCGACCGTGCTCGCGATCATCTTCGGAGCACTTGCCGGCGGTGCTCAGGACCTCGGGCTGTGGCGCCCGCTGCGCAGACGCGGCACCACGCTGATCGCAATGCTTGTCGTTTCCATCGGCCTGTCGATCTTCTGGCGCTACGCGATGCTCTACCAGTTCGGCGGCCGCACCCGGCCGTATGCGCAGTACGCCATCCAGCGCGCGATCCCGATCGGTCCGGTGCAGATCGCGCCGAAGGACATCATCTCGGTCGTCATCTCGCTCGTCGTGCTGATCGCTGTCGGCCTGATGCTGCAGCGCACCAAGATCGGCAAGGCCATGCGCGCCGTCGCCGACAACCGCGACCTCGCGGAGTCGTCGGGCATCGACGTCGAGCGCGTCATCCTGTTCGTATGGGTGCTGGCGGGTGGGCTGGCCACGCTCGGTGGCGTGCTCTTCGGCCTGGCTGAGCAGGTCAGCTGGCAGATGGGCTTCCAGCTGCTGTTGCTGATGTTCGCCGGCGTGATCCTGGGTGGCCTGGGCACCGCCTACGGCGCGTTGGTCGGCAGCATCGTCGTCGGTCTGTTCGTGCAGCTGTGGACGCTGTTCTTCTCACCGGAGCTCAAGAACGTCGGTGCGTTCCTCGTGCTGATCCTTGTGCTGCTGATCCGGCCACAGGGCATTCTCGGTCGTGCCGAGCGGGTCGGGTAGGAAGGACACATCATGGACTTTGCCGCCGTGTTCAATCGGTTCGTCGCAGCCGCGATCGGTGATTCGGCTGTGTACTTCGCGGCTGCCGCCATCGGCCTCAACCTGCACTTCGGCTACACCGGGTTGCTGAACTTCGGCCAGATCGGCTTCCTGCTGGTCGGCGCCTACGGGGTGGCGATCACGGTGACGTTCCTCGGCCTGTCGTTCTGGCCCGGCATCGTGGTCGGCTTGCTTGCGGCCGTCGTCCTGGCCCTGCTGTTGGGTATTCCGACGTTGCGGCTGCGCGCCGACTACCTCGCCATCGTGACGATCGTCGCTGCCGAGATCCTCCGCCTGACCTTCCGGTCGGTCGCGCTGCGCGAGGTCACCGGTGGTTCCTTCGGGCTGCAGGGGTTCGCTGGAGCGTTCTATGACATCAACCCGTTCACGCAGAGCCGGTACTCGTTCGGCATCGTGTCGTTCAGCGAGCGCCAACTGTGGCTGCTCGTCGTCGGTTGGACGCTGGTGGCGGTCCTGGCAGTCGTGATCTGGTTGTTGGCAAACAGCCCGTGGGGACGGGTCCTCAAGGCGATCCGTGAGGATGAGGACGCGGCACGCAGCCTCGGCAAGAACGTATTCGTCTACAAGATGCAGAGCCTGGTGCTCGGCGGTGTCATGGGTGGCGTCGGCGGAATCCTGCTCGCGGTCAACCAGCAGGCGGTGCAGCCCGACACGTACTCACCCCCGGTCACCTTCTTCATCTTCACCGCCTTGATCCTCGGCGGCGCCGCAACCGTCGTCGGACCGATCATCGGGTCGATGTTGTTCTGGGCCCTGCTCGCGGCCACCGACAGCTTCCTCCGCCAGGCCGTCAGCGCCGACCTGATCCCCGCGGCCATCATGGACGGTGTGCAGGTCGGCCAGGTACGGTTCATGCTGGTTGGCCTGGGTCTCATGCTCTTGATGATCTTCAGACCGCAGGGCATCTTGGGTGATCGAAGGGAGCTCGCACTTGAACGCTGACGCGGTGGGAGGGTCGCTCGCTGACATTGCGCACGAGCCCGGTGTCGGCAAGCCCGATGCCATCCTCAAGGTCGACAAGATCTCCCGCAGCTTCGGAGGTCTCCGAGCGGTTGACGTCGCGCACCTCGAAGTGCAGCGTGGCGTCATCACCGCGCTCATCGGTCCCAACGGTGCGGGCAAGACCACGTTCTTCAATCTGATCAGCGGCTTCGACACGCCCGACACCGGCGAGTGGAGCTTCAACGACGGCTCGCTGTCGGGCGTACCCGCGTACGCGGTTGCCAGACGCGGGATGGTGCGGACGTTCCAGCTGACCAAGGCGCTGGGCCGCCTGACGTGCATGCAGAACATGAAGCTCGGCGCGACCGACCAGCGCGGTGAGAGCATCTTCCGCGCGCTC
>JAHELV010000157.1 GCA_024644015.1 Nitriliruptorales bacterium | reverse complement strand
CCGCCGTGTAGATCGGGTGGCGCACCACGCCGTACAGGCCAGTTTCGATCAGGCGGCCGCCGCGTACCGGTGAGGGCTGGGGCACCAGTTGACGGCCGAGCTGGATCATGGCGACGATCCCGACCGCAGCACCGATCCCCATCAGCCCCACGCCAATGGCATCCGCACCCGGTACTGGCAGCCGTCCGACCAACCCGTCGGTCGACGGGATGACGATGAACGCCAACACGAAGAGCACCACTTGCCCGGCCAGCCACAGAACGTCGGCGCGTCGCATGGCCGCCAGTCTGCCCGCCTCCGCCCTCACGCCGCCTGGACGGTTGCCGGCCGGGGAAACCGATTCGCCCGCGAGCCGGGCGCACATCCGACCACATCCGGGCGCACACGCACCCACATCGGACGCCCACTCCCACGCGGGTGCACATCCGACCGCATACGGACGGCAGCGCACCCACGCCACCGACGTCCAAGATCACCCGCGAGCCGGGCGCACATCCGACCACATCCGGACGGCAGCGCACCCACGCCACCGATGTCCGAGACCACCCGCGAGCCGGGTGCACATCCGACCGCATACGGACGGCAGCGCACCCACGCCACCGACATCCGAGACCACCCGCGAGCCGGGCGCACATCCGACCGCATCCGGGCGCACACGCACCCACATCGGACACCCACTCCCACGCGGGCGCACATCCGACCGCATACGGACGGCAGCGCGCCCGCGTGGCGGCGCCGGCTACTGGACGAGCGCCTGGACTTCGGCGACGCGGACCGCTTCGCTCGTCTGGCTGGTCAGCTCGCCGAGGTCGCCGCCGCCGCCGTCAGAACCCGACCACGACGCCTCCCACACCATGGTTGCGGTCACGTCGTAGGCCTCGTCCGGCTGCGCCGCCGACGAGTGCCGGTAGGTGTGTTTGCAGTCGGTCGCACCCGGCCGGCCCTCGAACCGCGGCCGGTATCTGCGGCCCGGGCCGTTGCAGACCACGGTGTCGCCGCTGCCCATGTCCCACTCGACACGCACCGGGGTCGCGGTGACCGTCGCCGTGACCGGCCCGGCGCTCGCCGTGCGGTCCTGCGGCACCCACTGCGTCCGATCGACCCACAACCACGAGGCCAGCTGCACGATGTGATCACCGTCCGGGCTCATGCCGATGCGAGGCGCGGGCAACGTCAGCTCGGCGAGCGCGAATTCCGCCAACATCGCCGACGAAATCGCGATCGTCGTCGTGCCGGCCGTCAGCTCGCTGAACGGGATGGTGCCGGTGATCGCGCCGGTGACCGGGTCGCGCAGCACGATCTCGCCGGTTCCGAACAACTCGGCGGTCTGTCCGCCCTGATAGCCGCCGTAGCCGGGACAGATGTGCCCGTACCGCAGCCGGCCGCCGCTGCTCGAGACAACGTGGTTGTAGCACCCCGGCAGCGCCGACATGCTCGACCGCGCTCGCGCCTCCGACACCCCAGCCGCCGGACTCCCGGCCGCCCGCTCGGCGGACGACACCAGCCGCCCCGACACACCCTGGGTGCCGAACTCAACCGACTCCACCTGCCGCTTGTACGACGCCGTCGCCGTAGCACCGGCCGCGCCCGCAAAGCCGTCGGTGTGACGGGAAGTCTCAGGCAGCTGAGCGCCGACCCGCCCGGCCGGCGTCATGCAGACCAGCAGTGCGACCATTGCCGCTACCGCGCGGGTGAGGTGCATTCCTCTAGCCCTTCCTCCAACACCGAAACGCCGCTCACCTTCCACAGGCCGTCAGCAAAGAGGACGTCAGCACCGTCGAGTCGTTGCGTTCCAGAATCAGCATTCCTCTTCACCGGATCTGATGCGGTGGCGTCACTTGCGCCGTAGGAACCAACTGTCACGCAATCGAAGATGACGACCTTTTGATCGGATTGGCGAGCTGATATCGCCCACGGATCAAGAAGGTCCCTCTCGCCGCGGAATGTCCTTCCCTGTTCGGCCAATGACGAGATGAAATCGCGTGCGGCGGATAGTTGGGGGTCGACGGCGGTGTCGGCGAGTGCGGCGAGATCGGGGTCGGCTGGGCCGGACCGACCGAGACCCAGCGCCGCGTCGTAAGCGTCGCGGAAGGCCTCGTATGCGGCGACGGCTTCTTGGGCCAGGTCGGGGGGGACGCAGCTCGGGGGTGCTGGGCCCTGGGCCGGGCCGCGGAGGTAGGGCGGGTCGTCGGGCGGCGGGGGCACCGAACCGCTGCCGTCGCGCAACGGCACCTTGAACGTGGTGACGATCGGTGCCCCGTCGCGCAGTTCGACGGTCGCGGTCACCGGCTGGCGCCAGCCCGTCGCCTCCGACACCAGGTCGTCGGGGTCGTCCGCGGCGACCTGCTCCAGACCGTTGAGCACGCAGTCGGTGACCGTGGCCGAGGACTGGCCACCGTCGACCTCGACGTCGGCGACCGTCGCCGACGACTCCAGCGTCCCTGTCACGACGACCCCGTCGCGACGGTTCGCACGCAGCCGCCGCCTCGCGTGCCTGAGCGCCTGGCCGTCGGCCACCGCGTCGAGCGTTGCGGCATCGGTGTCGCCCGCGGACATCGCGTCGAGGGTCGCCGCCAGGTACTGCTCGTACGCTGCAAGGGCGGCCTCCTGCGGGGTTGTGAGCGTCGGCGAGGCGGAGGGAGCCGAAGGGGGCTGCGGCGAGGCCATCGTCGGCGCCGCGGTCGGGGCAGCGCCCGACGTGCAGGCTGCCGCGATCACGATCGCCATGACGAACACGGTCAGCCGCAGAACGATCATCGCGCCGACGCTCCCCCTCCGTCAT
>JAHELV010000156.1 GCA_024644015.1 Nitriliruptorales bacterium | reverse complement strand
CCGAGAGGCTCGCCGACCTGCGTGAGCCGACGAAGCAGCTGCGGCGACGCATCCCGGATGTCTACGACGGATTCCTGAAGACGTCGCGCACGGCCATGGTCGACGGCGCGCTGTCCGCAAAGTACAAGGAGCTCATCGCGTTGGCCCTCGGCGTGTCCCAGCACTGCGAGGGCTGCATCGCGTACCACGCCCGTGGCGCCGCCCGGCGGGGGGCAAGCGAGCAAGAGGTCGCCGAGGCTCTGGGCGTCACGATCCTCCTCGGTGGAGGCCCGGCAGCAAGCGACTACGCACCCCGCGCGCTGGCTGAGTTCCGCGAGTTCGCCGACGACGCGGCCGCTTCGGACTGAGCCCGAAGCGGCCTGCGGCGGCCCCGGATCGCTGCACCGCGATCGCGTTCCCCGGTTCGACGAGGCCGCCGAGCATTCGCCTCAGTTCAGCTCGTCGGCGCGGACGACGGCCAGCGTTGTCCCGGCTGTGCGTGGCGATGGGCGAGGTGGTGGTCGAGGGGGTCGAGGCGGAGGCGGATGTAGAAGATGAGACCGCAGATCCATGCGGCCATCAGCGGCCAGCCGACGAAGGTACGGACGAGCACGAACTGGGTTGCGGTGGTGTGGGTCAGGTGGGCGGCTTCCCAGCCGGTGACGGCGAGTTCGGCGGCGGCCCACGCGAGGGTGGTGTGGGCCGCGACGCGGCGGTACAGCGGATGGCGCCGTGTCCGGTCGCGGTAGCGGACGACTGCGGGGATGAGGTGGGTGGCTGCGGGGGTGGCCGTGAACGCGGTGGCCGCGATGGCCAGCGCGGTCGCGGCGCTGATGGCCAGTCCGAACCCGAAGTAGACGTCGTCGGAGTCGGTGAGCATGCCGGCGGTCGCCCGGACCAGCACGTAGGCGAGGGAGGCCCACAGCACCACGCCGGTCCTCATGTTGCGTCGCCGACGGATGACGATGAGCGTCGCCGACGTCACCGAGGCGGTGACGATGCCCGCGGCCAGTCCGGCCGTCTGGTTGGCGGCGACGAACGCGGCGCTGGGCAGCAGAGCGGTGACGAGCCCGGCGGTTGTCGGCGGCGCGGGCTGCGTGATGTTCGACTGGGTCCTGGCTGTGGTGTCCATGTGCTCACTGTGACCATGGCGGCCCGCGCCCGGTAGTGGAGGGCGTCAACACCTGGTCGTGACGGATGTCATTGCGCCGCCGCCACCGCGAACCTCGAACGCCCCCGCCAGGCCGCGAGCGGCGCCGGGTCCGGCGCCGCCGTGGGGCGCCTGCCCGGTGTGTGGGTCAGAGCCAGCCGCGGTCGCGGGCGCGGTTGGCGGCGTCGGTGCGGTTGCGGGCGCCGAGCTTGGTGATCGCTGCGGACAGGTAGTTGCGGACGGTGCCGTCGGCCAGGTGCAGTTGCGCGGCGATGTCGGCGTTGGGTGCGCCGTCGGCGGCGAGTCGCAGGACGTCGCGTTCGCGGTCGGTCAGCGGATCCTCTGCGTCCCAGGCGGCGACGGCCAGTTCGGGGGCGATGACCCGTTGGCCGCTGTGCACGCGGCGCAGTGTGTCGGCGAGCTGGTCGACGGGTGCGTCCTTGAGGACGTAGCCGGCGACGCCGGCGTCGAGTGCGCGTCGCAGGTAGCCGCTGCGCGCGAAGGTCGTGACGATCACGACGCGGGTCGGCAGGCCGCGGCGCTGCAGCTCGGCGGCGACGTCCAGCCCGGTGCGCCCGGGCATCTCGATGTCGGTCAGCAGGACGTCGGGGTGGTGCTCGACGACGGCCGCGAGGGCGGCGTCGCCGTCCGGGGCGGTGGCGATCACGTCGATGTCGGGCTCGAGCTCGAGGAGCGAGGCGAACGCGCCGAGGACCATGTTCTGGTCCTCGGCGAGCACGGTGCGGATGGTCACGGGCCGACCTGCTGGGCGGGCACGGTTACGGTCAGCGTGGTGCCCCGGTCGGTGTGCCGATCGATGTTGCCGCCCAATGCGGTGATGCGTTCGCGCATGCCGGTCAGCCCGGAGCCGTCCGGTCGCGCCGTGCCAACGCCGTCGTCGGCGACCGTGAGCCGTACCTGACCGGCTGACGCCACGATGCCGATGGTGCAGGTGGTCGCGCCTGCATGGCGGACGATGTTGGTCACGGCCTCGCGGACCGCCAGCGCAAGGGCGGCCTCGACCGCCGGCGACAGCGACGCCGCGGTGTCCTGCTCGACGACCATCGTGACACCGG
Organism: Nitriliruptorales bacterium; assembly: GCA_024644015.1. GTDB lineage: Bacteria > Actinomycetota > Nitriliruptoria > Euzebyales > JAHELV01 > JAHELV01. Next base: position 577 of record JAHELV010000156.1, on the reverse strand, counting down.
CGGCCGCGAGCGCATCGCGGGCGGCGTCGACTTCGGCGTCAAGCGCGTGATGGCGCCATCCGCTGACGGTGGCGCGGACCTCGGCCAGCGCGTCGCGGGCGAGTTGCTCGATGTCGCTCGCCTCGCGTGCGGCGCGCGCCGGGTCGGCGTCGGCGAGACGTTCGATCAGCTGTGCCCTGACCACGATGCCGGTCAGGGTGTGGCCGAGCAGGTCGTGCAGGTCGCGGGCGATGCGCTCGCGCTCGCTCAGCGTCGTCAGCCGCTCGACCCGCGCGTTGTCGACACGCAGTCGCGCGGCGTCGCGTTCGCGTTCGACGGCGTCGATGACCTGGTGGCCGACGATCCACACGAACGCCAGCGGGAATGCGAACGAGGCGAGCCGGTACAACAGGGGCAGCGGGGACAGCAGGATCAGCACCACCAGTACGCCCGTGAGCCCGACCAGCCAGCGTCGCGCGCGGGACCGCGGCGTGAACGTGCCGGCGTTGGCCGCGGCGAACACGAAGAAGACCGACGCGCCACCGTTGAACCAGACGCCGACGGTGCCAAGCACCGCGAACGCCACGGTCAGCGGGAT
>JAHELV010000038.1:34129-39660 GCA_024644015.1 Nitriliruptorales bacterium | reverse complement strand
CGAACGAGTTGATCCCCCAGATTGTGCCCTGATGTCGAACGTCGCCGCATCCAGGTCGATCGCGTCCCACTCGGCAGCCGAAAGCTCGCCGGGCCGCTGCGGCACGTGGCACGTGGCACGTGGCACGCCATCTGCAGCATGGCGTCCAACCGCGGGTTGTCCGCGGTCGCCGCGAGCAGCGCGCGGACCTGGTCGACGGTGATCTCGTCCCGCCGGGACCGCGCGATGCGCGGCGGGTCGACCAGCCGCAGATCCGGTAGCGCGACCCCGCCGAGGCGGCCGAAGATGAGGCTAGAGACCGCCCGACGTAGTACTTGCGAGAGGTGGCCGTGAGCCGGCCATCCTCGGCCTGCTCGACATCGGTCCACCACGGCAAATACCCGGCCAGCGACGTCGACGCCGTCAGCTCGACGTCCTGGTCGCGCTCGAACGCCGCGACCTTCTCCGCACGTCGATCGACCGCGGCCTGACGCGTCGGCGCGGTCGCACACAACTCGACTGGCGCGCCACGCGGACCGATCGATCGGCGCCACGAGCCATTCGCGCACCGCTTGACCGTCCCTCGCCAGGTCCGCGGCGTCGTACCGGCATGCCCCAATCCGATCTCGTACGGCCATCGGACCGGCCAGAGCGGGCCTAAGACCGCCGAGAATCACGCATGTGCATCTCAGACAACGAGAGTTATGCAAAACAGTGGAGGTGCGGGGAATCGAACCCCGGTCCAGGTGTCTCGTTCTCGAGAGCGCTACGAGCGTAGGTTCCGGCAGATTGTCGGGTCGTCCGGCTCCGGAGCCAAGCGGCTGGACGACCGTACGTCACAAGAGGTGTTCCGCGTCGCCGGTGACGGCGACCACGCGGTGAGCCTGGTTCACGATGTCCGACCCCTCACTCCAGGCGAGATCAGGCGGACAGGCTACCTAGTTAGGCTGCCAGTGCGAAGTTATCTTCGGCACCTATAAGGTCACCTGGGCAGATTTACGAGATGACCAGGTGTACTCGGCTCGCTCTCTCGAAACCGACCGACATCTGTCGAAACCAGTCACCCCCGAGATCACTATCGGGCTATGCAGTTGTGAAGTACCACAAAGCGACTCTACCCGCCGGCGCGTGCATCAGCTTCCACCGATGTCGGGCCCCCGATGTCACTGCTCGAGAGCCGCGCTCCACAACCGGGTGTCGGAGTAGAACTGACTCCACGCGAACCAGAACGCCTGGTGGCTGGTGACCGCGGTGCCGTCGTCGAGCGTGGCGGTCAACCCACCCGCGGTCGCCTGGAGCCGGACGCCATCGAGCGCGACGACCTCGCCCGCATCGATCGCCGCGCGGGCGGCCTGAACGGGAAACGCGACCGCCGCGCCCTCCGGGGTCACCACGCCCACGACCTGCTCCTGTACCGGCAGCCGCGGGTCCACGTCGCCGATCGGGAATATCGGCCCGCGGTCGTCGCGACCGCGCAATGGGTCCTCGGGGTACTCGCGCCCGATGCCACCATCTCTGGCGACGATGGTCGTGTCGGGATACTCCCGTTTCCAGTCACCCCAGCGGCTGGTCACCACGCTGATCTGTTCGAGCACGACACCGGCGTCGTGCAGCGGGCCGGTGACCGCCTCCCCCGTGAACGTGTCGAACGCCGACGTCGTGTGGAACTCGTACATGACCTTGTTCGACCGCGACAGCAGACCGGTGGTGCGCAGTTCGTAGCTGCCGGTTCCCGCTAGATCCACGTCGTCGACGACAACGTCGGTCAGGTACGCCTGGGCCGATCCGCACAGCGTGCAGTACGGCATTCCGATGCGACGACCCCCCACAGTGTCGTTGACCATCTCGTGGACCTCCATGATGTTCTTCGGGTAGGCGCGTGCCTCGCCCCCGACAACGACCCCGAAGACGACGAAGTGGTCGGGATACCAGCTGCCCCCGTCGGCGTCGGTGACTGCCGGGTCGTCAAGCGCGGGGATGCAGCCTTGCGGGCAGGGAGCACCAACGGCGTCGAGGGGGCGGTCGTCGATCGGCACGCCACCCCACGCTACGAGCCGCCAGTCAATGTCGGCACCCGGATCGGAGAAGAACGGGGCCCAGCCCGGCTCGACCAGCTCGTACAGCTGTCTCTTCCAACCCACGTAGCCGGGCGGCGCCGGCAGGTCCCACGCGATCAGCCGGTCGGTCGCGACTGTCCACGGATCGCCGGAATCGACGCTGGTGTCCGTCAGGCGCTCGAAGCTGCGGACGGCGGCGTCGCGGTTCGGTCCCGACGGCAGGAACCGCAGCAGGTCGACCAGTAGCCAAGCCACGCGGGAGTCACCGGATGCACCCAGCTCCCGGATCGCAGCGGTGTCCAACGTCGACTCCAAGGATCCGAACACCGCATCCAGTAGGTCAACGGTCGTGTCGGCGAGCGTCCCGGCCGGCACAGCCGGCGCGGGCGGGAAGCGGCGCTCGGCGTCCGGTGCCAGCTCGGCAGCCTCAGGCGTGGAGGCCGCCGGAGCCGTGGACCCGCTGGCCGCCACGTCAGCCGGACGCTCCGGAGACGTTGAAGGCGTGCAGGCCGCCAGCAACAGCACGGCGACGGCGAGCCGACGGACGACGCAGGCCGTAGGGGTGGCCCGGGTCGCGAAGGGCTTCACGGCCGTGACGGTGGCCGCAGCACGTCGACGGATCGCCTACGGCGGCGTGCCTCACCACCGCGGGTCGTCATCGCCCTTCTCAGCATCGGACCGCCTCCCGAGGCACACGCTCGCGTTCCGCCGCGCCGGGTTCCACGAACTTTCGCAGATGTTCACCTATCGGCTCGGGGACTGATCGACACCCAGGATGATCCTTGCATCCGCTCGCGTTGATGATCTCTGACACGGACATGAGCGAGAGGCCGCACCGATGCAGACACACGACCGCCAGGCACCCACAGCGTTGAACCCCGCGGAGGACCCGCCGCACCGACATGCGCTGGTCGGCGTTGCGGCAGGCGCCGCGGTCGTGTTGCTGCTGGCGGTCGGGGTCCTGGTGTGGGGTCGCGTCGCCCCGACCGAGATGGTCGCCATGGCGCTGACCGGGCTGTGGTTCCTGGCGGTGCTGGCAGGCGCGGCGCTCGTCGCGCGCCGTCACCGGCACCTGATCCTGCCACTGGCGGTCGGGTACGGCCTCAGCGCAATCGCCGCCGGCGTGCTGCTCGGCCTGCCACAACTGCGCGACACCACCGTCGACGAGCAGGTGGCAACGGTTGACAGCGTTGCCGCCGCCAGAGGCGATGCTGGGGCAAACCAGCCCGCCGACGAGCCCGCCGAGGGCGACGCGGCGGCCGGCGGCCCCGCCGACGAGCCCGGTGGCAACGCCGCTGCGGCAGACGAACAGCAACCGGACGATGCTGCGCCGCCGGGCAACACGGCGGTCGCGTCGGGATCGTTCGTCGACCTGGCACACCCAGGCAGCGGCATAGCGACCGTCGTCGACCTTGCGGACGGCGGCATGGTGCTCACGCTCACCGACTTCGAGACCGACTCGGGGCCCGACCTGCGGGTGTACCTGACGGCGCAGGACCCGTCAGCCGACGGCGAGATCGGCGACTTCGTCGACCTCGGCGCGCTGAAGGGAAACGTCGGTGACCAGCAGTACGAGATCCCCGACGACGTCGACGTCGACGCGCTGCCCAACGCCGTGGTGTGGTGCCGCGCGTTCGCTGTCGGATTCACGTCGGCGACGCTGGCGGCACCATGACACTCAGCCGGCTCGTTCGCGGTCGCGCAGGGCGCGGCGCATCTGACGCTCGGCGTCGCGCTCGGCGATCGCTGCGCGTTTGTCGTGCTGGGCCTTGCCCCGGGCCAACCCGAGCAGAACCTTCGCACGACCGTCACGCCAGTACAGCCGCATCGGCACCAACGTGCGGCCCTGCTCCTGGGTGAACGCGGCGAGCTCGGCGATCTGGCGCTTGTGCAACAGCAGCTTGCGCCGCCGGGTCGGGTCATGGTTGGCGCGGTTGCCGAACGCGTACTCAGGTATGTGCGCCTGGACCAGCCACGCCTGGCCGTCGCGCACCATGGCGAACGCCTGGGCCAGCGAGGCCTTGCCCGCCCGCAGCGACTTGACTTCGGTGCCGGTCAGCACCAGCCCCGCCTCGACGGTGTCGACGATGTCGTAGTCGTAGCGGGCGCGGCGGTTGACCGCGATGGTTGTGTCGTCGGCCACTGTCAGTTGCCCGCCGCGATGCTCTCGTTGACTTCGGCGAGAGCGGCCGAGACCTGCGGATCGTCCGCGAGCTCGCTGGGACGCTCGTCGTTGGACAGCGCCACATCGACCTCCGGTTTCACGCCGACGCCCTCGATGGAGTCACCCGACGGCGTGAAGTACCGCGCTGTCGTGAACTTGGCTCCCGATCCGTCGGAGAACTGCGCGATGGTCTGCACCGTGCCCTTGCCGAACGTCGTCTCACCAACGAGCGTGCCGCGGTCGGCGTCCTGGACCGCACCTGCAACGATCTCGCTCGCACTGGCTGAGCGCTCGTCGATCAGCACGGCCAACGGCACCTCCTCGAAGGCGTCGTCGACCGCCGCCAGCGACTCCCGGGCGCCGCCGCGCTCCTGCACGGCCACGATCTCGCCGTCCTCGATGAACACACTCGCGACCGCCACGGCTTCCTCGAGCAGGCCGCCGGGATTGCCCCGCAGGTCGAGCACGAACCCCTTCGCGCCGTCGCCCATCAACGTCTCGACCTCACGGCGCACGCCCTGCGCGCTGCCGTCCGCGAACTGGAGGAGCCGCACGTAGCCGATGTCGTCGTCGAGCAGCTCGGACTCGATCAGCGGCAGATCGAACTCGGCGCGGGTGATCTTCAACGTCCGTGGGCCGCCGTCGCCACCGGACAGGCCCAGCGTCACCTTCGTGCCGGCGGCCCCCTTCACCTTCGCGACGATCGCTTCCAAGGGGTCGTTCGAGACGTCTTCGCCGTCGACCTCGACGATGCGCTCACCCTCCACGATGCCGGCGCGTTCCGCCGGTGTGCCCTCGAGCACGCTGACGATGACCGGCCCCTCCGGGGTGTCCTCCAGCATCAGACCGACGCCGGAGAAGGTCCCGTCGAGCGATGCGTTGAACTCGTCGAAATCCTCGCGCCCGAAGTACCTCGCGTACGGGTCGTCGACCTGATCGAGCATGCCTTCTATGGCACCCTCCACGAGCTTGGACGGATCAGGCGCGTCGACAGCGCTGCGTGTCAACGCGTCATAGAGCTCCGTCAGCGGCTCCAGCTGAGCAGCGGCGTCGGCATCGGCACCGGCGGCGCGGTTGCCGGTGACCAGCACATAGAGTCCGGCGGCAACGACGAGCGCCAGCACGACTCCCACAGTGACCGGTAGGATGCCGGTGAACCGCCGCGAACGCGGACCTTCGAATTCGCCTGCCATCGGCCACCAGCCTGCCACGTTGTGGTGGCGTCACCGTCCGATCGTCGCCAGAGGCACGGAAACTCTGCGGAGCCTGGTTCCACAGAACACGCGGCGGACCCGCAACCGCGGGACGGAAACTCTGCGGAGCCTGGTTCC
>JAHELV010000038.1:25655-34029 GCA_024644015.1 Nitriliruptorales bacterium | reverse complement strand
CAGAACACGCGGCGGACCCGCAACCGCGGGACGGAAACTCTGCGGAGCCTGGTTCCACAGAACACGCGGCGGACCCGCAACCGCGGGACGGAAACTCTGCGGAGCCTGGTTCCACAGAACACGCGGCGGACCCGCAACCGCGGGACGGAACGCTCCTGTGGAGCGGCGGCGCGAGGGGTTCCTGGCGACGGTTCCTACAGGTACCGCACCGGGTCGACCGGCCCACCGTTGACCCGGACCTCGAAGTGCAGGTGCGGTCCTGTGGACATGCCTGTCGACCCGACGTACCCGATCACCTGACCGCGGCGCACCCGGGCGCCGACACCGACCGCGAGACGGGACTGGTGCCCGTACAGCGTCGCGATGCCCCCTCCGTGGGAGATGACGACCGTGTTGCCGTAGCCACCGAGCCAGCCAGCGGTCACCACGACACCGCCGTCCGCCGCGACGATCGGCGCACCCGCCGGTGCTCCGAAGTCCGTTCCGGCATGGAGCCGCTGGTAGCCGAGCACGGGGTGCGTCCGGTAGCCGAAGCTCGACGTGATCGACCCGCTCACGGGCCATTGGAACCCCGAAGAACGTCGCGTCGGCGGGGCCGCCGACGAGGACCCGCCGCCACCGGTGTTGGCGAGGGCCGCCAGGCGCCGGCGCAGTCGCTGGCTCTCGGATTCCAGATCGTCGATCGCCGCGCGGTAGCGGTCCGCATCGCTGTCCAGCTCGGCCAACAACGCCTGATGCTGGCGTTGCTGCTCCGCGAGCTGGGCCTCGACATCGCGCTTGGTCGCCACCAGCCCTGCGACCCTGTCCCGCTCCACAGCGCGCTGCTCGCGGGCCTCGTCCTGCGCGCTCTCGAGCTCGTCGAGACGGTCGAGGGTCGCCTCGTACTTGCGTTCGAGCGTCGAGATCTGCTCGAGCTTGTCACGGTCCTCGGTGATCAGCGAGCGCATGTACTGCAGCGACGTGCCGAGCTCGTTGGCGGTCTGCACGTCGAGCACCGCCTCGGCGTAGTTGATGCCGCCGTGCATGTACGACGCCCGCGCGCGAGCCCGTAGCAGCTTCTGCCGCCCGCGCAGTTCCTGCTCGGTCGCTTCGAGCTCGGCGGTGTTCGCTTCGATCTCGGCCCGCGTGCGACGCAGCGCCTGCTGCGCCTCACGCAGACGGCCCTCGGCTGCCTTCAGATCCGCCATCAGGGCGGCGAGCTCGTCCGCCAGCCGGGTCTGCCGGGCGTCGATCCGCTGAAGCGTCGACCTGGTGTCCTGGCGCTGGCGCCTGGTGTCAGCGAGGTCTGCGCGCGTGGCATCCAATCGACGATCGGTCTGCTGCCGCTTCTGCCGCAGGCTTGCGTCGGGGGACGCGACCGCCGGAGCCTGCATCAGCAGACATGCAGCGGCACAGACCGCGAGCACGCGGGGAAGTTTCGTGCGCACAGCCTGGAACATATTGGATGCACTCTCCAGAACAAAGCATCAGGGACCGCTTCGTCCTGTCGGTTCGTACAGGGTGCACTTGAGGACCGTGTGCAGCGTTGTTGCTGTGAATGCCACGTGGGGCGCACGCAGCGACGCCGCGGGCTACACGTCGAGGAAACGCCGCAGCGACAGGAAGGCCGCGATCGCGGCGATGCCGCCGCCCACCGCAACCAGCCACGGCACCACCGCGATCACCTGGCTGACGCCGATGAACGGGACGAACTGGATCTGCTCGCGGATGCCCGCAACGATCGTGACCATACCGACGAGCAACAGACCACCGGCGAGCAGCGCACCGGCGACACCGGCGGCGATGCCTTCCAGGATGAACGGCAGCCGGATGTACCAGTTCGTGGCACCGACCAGCTTCATGATGCCGGTCTGGTCACGGCGCGCGAAGGCGGTGATCCGGATCGTGTTCGAGATCAGCGCGGCGGCCGCGATCAACTGCAGTACGGCGACCGCGATCGCGCCACGACGCACCGAGTTCATCAGGGTGAAGAAGCGATCGAGCGTGTCGCGCTGATCGACGACGTCATCGACACCCGGATACTCGACGTACTGCGAGCGGACGATGTCGAAGTTCTCGGGGTTGTTCAACGACACGCGGAACGACGCGGGCAGATCCTCCGGACCGATCGCGTCGAGCACGGCCTCGTCGTCAGCGAAGATCTGCTGCGCGTGCTCGTAGGCCTGCTCCTTCGACTCGTAGATGACGCTCTCGACCTCTGGATTGCCTGTCAGCTCCTGCTCGAAGGCGGTGCGCTGCTGTTCGGTCACACTGTCCAGCAGGAAGATCGAAACCTCCACCTCCTGGTACAGGATCGTCCGCGCAAGGTCCACCTGGGTGCGGATGAGCATGCCGACACCGAGCAGCGCCAGGCTGACGGTCACGGTGACCACCGTTGCCAGGGTCATCAGCAGGTTGCGCCGCAGGCCGATGCCGACCTCAGCGAGGAGGTAGCGCCACCTAGGCGCCATAGCCGTACACCCCCCGGCTCTGGTCGCGCACGACCTCGCCGGCCTGCAGTTCCACCACGCGGCGCCGCATCGAGTCGACGATGTGCTGGTCGTGGGTGGCCATGACGACGGTCGTGCCGGTGCGGTTGATACGGTCGAGCAGCTTCATGATGCCGACGCTGGTCGTCGGGTCGAGGTTGCCGGTCGGCTCGTCACACAGCAGGATCCGTGGGCGGTTGACGAACGCCCGCGCCACCGACACCCGCTGCTGCTCGCCACCGGACAGCTCGTGCGGGTACGCCTCGAACTTGTGGCCGAGACCAACCAGTTGGAGCACCTCCGGGACCGTGCGGTTGATCAGCGCCCGGGGCTTGCCGATCACTTCGAGCGCGAAGCTCACGTTCTCGAAGACCGTCTTGTTCGGCAGCAGCTTGAAGTCCTGGAACACGCACCCGAGCTCGCGTCGCAACGACGGCACCCGCCAGTTGCGGAGGTTTCGCAGCCGCTTGCCAGCGACGATGATGTCGCCGGCGTCGGGCTCCTCGTCTTTGATCAGCAGCTTGATGAACGTGCTCTTGCCGGAACCCGACGCGCCAACGAGGAAGACGAACTCGCCCTTCGTGATGTTGACAGACACATCGCGCAGGGCAATCACGTCGTTCTTGTACGTTTTGCTGACGTTGTCGAGACGAATCATCAGTGCTCCACCGCCCTGATGTGCGAGATGGGCCGCCCCGGAGAATGCGGGCACAGCACAGCTTGGGAGATTACCACCGGGTTGTCGCCTCGCCGCGGTACGACGTGTGTCGGACCCACCCACGACCTGACCGATCGACCACTAGCGATCGGGCGCACAGCCCCTGAGCGCGGTGATCGCTGACCGCACACCGCGACCGAGACGCTCAGTCGCGTCGCGCCCTCCACTGCAGATAGGCATCGATGAGGCCGTCGAGGTCGCCATCGAGGACAGCGGTGGTGTTGCCCGTCTCGTAGTCCGTGCGGTGGTCCTTGACCATCTGATACGGGTGCAGGACGTACGAACGGATCTGGCTGCCCCAGGCGACCTGGTGTTGCTCGCCGCGCAAGGCGGTCAGCTCCTCTTCGCGCTTGGCCCGCTCGAGCTCGGCGAGCTTCGCACGCAGCAGCGTCATCGCGGTCGCGCGGTTCTGCAGCTGGCTACGTTCGTTCTGACAGGACACCACGATGCCCGTCGGCAGGTGCGTGATGCGCACCGCCGAATCGGTCGTGTTGACGCCCTGGCCACCGGGACCCGACGAGCGGTACACGTCGATGCGCAGATCGTCGTCGCTGATCGCCACGTCCTCGTCGACGTCCTCGAGCACCGGAACGACATCGACGCTCGCGAACGCGGTGTGCCGGCGGCTCTGCGAGTCGAAGGGGCTGATGCGCACCAGGCGGTGCACGCCCCGCTCGGCCTTCAGCAGGCCGTAGGCACGCGTCCCGTGCACGGTGAACGTCGCAGACCGCAGGCCTGCCTCCTCGCCCTCCTGCTCGTCGTGCAGGTCGGCCTTGAACCCACGGCGCTCCACCCAGCGCAGCAGCATGCGCTCGAGCATCTGCGCCCAGTCCTGCGAATCGGTGCCGCCGGCTCCCGCGTGCACCGTCACGATTGCATCGCGCTGATCGTGTTCGCCACCGAGCAGCACGAGGATCTCGAGCTCGGCCAGCACGTCGCGCAGGCGGGCGATGCCGGCCGCGACCTCCTCGGCCGTCGCCTCGTCGTCCTCGTCACCGGCCAGCTCGTTGAGGACCTCGAGGTCCTCGAGCGACTGCTCGAACTCGTCGTACGAGCGCAGATCGCTCTCGATGGCCGACAGCTCGGCCATCGTCCTCTGCGCCCGCGCCTGGTCGTCCCAGAGATCGGGAGCCGCGGCCCGCTTGTTCAGCTCGCCCAGCTGGACGCGTTTGCCCGCGACGTCAAAGATACTCCTTCACGTCAGCGAGTTTCGCCCGGTACTGGTGCAGCTGATCGCTGTGATCGGTGGCCACTTGTCGCTCTCGTCGCAGACGGTGTGCACCGCATGGTAGCCGCGGCGAGGACCCGGCCGCGTCGGGCGCAACCCTGCGCCGGCGTTAGGATCACGGTCCTGTGGCGGACGCCGCAGTTCTCGCACGTGAGCTTCGCAGAGTCTGATACCACGAAACACATACATGACCGCCCCACCGGGCGGACAGAGACAACAACGCTCAGTGGTCGAGGCCGCAATGTCAGAGCAGATCACACTACCCACCCCCACCGGCCCGGCGATCAGCGCCGACGTACGACGCGTCCACGAGGGCGGCAAGCTCGCGGTTGCCGCCACCACCAGGGTCCGCGACCGCGATGACCTGGCGCTGGTGTACACGCCCGGCGTGGCCGAGGTCTGCCTCGCCATCCACGACCGACCCTCGCTCGCCCGGTCATACACGATCAAACGCAACAGCGTCGCGGTCGTCAGCGACGGGTCCGCGGTGCTCGGGCTGGGCGACATCGGACCCGAGGCCGCGATGCCGGTCATGGAGGGCAAGGCACTGCTGCTCAAGGAGCTCGCGGGGGTCGACGGCTACCCGATCTGCCTCGACGCGCGCGACCCGGACCGCATCGTCGAGATCGTGACGGCGATCGCACCCGGCTTCGGAGGCATCAACCTCGAGGACATCAGCGCACCCCGCTGCTTCGAGATCGAAGGCAAGCTGAGGCGCCGCCTGGCCATCCCGGTCTTCCATGACGACCAGCACGGCACGGCGATCGTCGTGCTGGCGGCCTTGCGCAACGCCGCCAGGCTGGTCGGCAAGACCGTCGGACCGACGTTGCGGGTGGTCGTGCAGGGCATCGGCGCCGCCGGCATCGCCGTGTCCGAACTGCTTCTGGCCGCCGGCGTGACCGATCTGGTCGGCGTCGACCGCAACGGCATCGTGACCGCGCGACGCAGCACCGCGCGCGACCCGATCTTCCGGCGCCTGGGTAAGCGTACGAACCCTCGCGAGCTGACCGGTCCCGTCGAACTGGCGCTCGACGGTGCCGACGTGTTCATCGGCGTGTCCGCCGGCGGCACGATCACCGAGCGGGATCTGCAGCACATGGCGAGCGACCCGATCGTGTTCGCGATGGCCAACCCGGTGCCCGAGATCGAACCGGCGCTCGCGCGCCGCCACGCGGCCGTCGTAGCGACCGGACGCAGCGACCATCCGAATCAGATCAACAACGTGCTGTGCTTTCCGGGCCTGTTCCGCGGGCTGCTCGACGCCGGCGCCACACGGGTGTCCACGACGATGAAGCTGGCCGCGGCGGACGCCATCGCCGGTCTGGTCGGCACGGACGAGCTGGCACCTGAGCACATCATCCCGTCGCCGTTCGACGAACGGGTCGTGCCTGCGGTCGCTGCCGCCGTCGCCGAGATCGCGCGCCGGGAGGGTGCGGTCGTCACGTGACCGCCGATGTCCGTGTGACAGCGCTGCGCGACGAGCTGTGCAGCCGGACGCCGATCGACGGGCGTGAGCAGCGTTCGCTGACGGCGTTCGTGGCCGCCCTGGACCGTTTGGAGCGGCCGTTCGACCAGCACGCCGATCCCACGCACGTCACCGCGTCCGCCGTGGTCCGCAGCTCCGCCGGCTTCCTGCTGCACCGCCACAGGCGCCTGCGACGGTGGCTGCAGCCGGGTGGGCACGTCGACGCCGGAGAGACGCCGGCGGCCGCCGCGCGCCGCGAGTCGCTCGAAGAGACCGGCCTGCTCGCCGAGCATGCAACAGACCCTCCGCGCATCATCCACGTGGACGTGCACCCCGGTGGCCGAGGGCACACCCATCTCGACGTGCGCTATCTGCTGCACGCACCGGCCGACGAACCCCGACCGCCCGCGGACGAGAGCCAGGACGTCGCGTGGTTCACACCCGAGGCGGCGATCGCGATCGCCGATCCGGGGCTGCGCGGCCTACTCGCCCATCTCGAGCGGCAGGAGTGCCCACCGCGCTGACGGCGCCAGGGTCTGCAACCTGACTAGCACACCGACGCGCATCGTTGCATGCTGGTAACTCAACTGAGCGCGACGGCTCGTCGGTACGCAGCACCTGCGTGACGGGGCCGAACCGGGGCACACAAACCGCAAGGGGAAACGCCGGTGATCACCTTCGACGCCGTTCGCAAGCAGTACCCCGACGGCACGGTCGCCGTCGATGACCTCGACCTGCAGGTCGAGGAAGGCGACGTCGTCGTGCTCGTGGGCCCGTCGGGCTGTGGCAAGACGACGACCATGCGCATGGTCAACCGCATGATCGAACCGACGGGTGGCACGATCACCGTCGACGGCACGGACATCATGTCCACCGATCCGGTCAAGCTGCGCCGCGACATCGGGTACGTCATCCAGCAGATCGGCCTGTTTCCCCACCGCACGACCGCCGAGAACATCGCGACGGTCCCCGAGCTGGTCGGCTGGGACCGGTCGCGTATACGCGAGCGGGTCGCAGAGCTGATCGACACGGTCGGGCTCCCCGACGGCGTGGCCGATCGCTATCCGCATCAGCTGTCGGGGGGACAACGCCAGCGGGTCGGCGTCGCGCGTGCGCTGGCGACGGACCCGCCGGTGATGCTGATGGACGAGCCGTTCGGAGCGGTCGACCCCATCGTGCGCGGCCGACTGCAGGACGAGTTCCTCCGGCTGCAGGCCGAAGTGCACAAGACGATCGTGTTCGTCACCCACGACATTGACGAGGCGATCAAGATGGGTGACCGCATCGCCATCCTGTCCGAGGGCGGGGTGCTGCAGCAGTACGAAACGCCGGCCAGCATCCTGGCCCATCCGGCCAACGCTTTCGTCGAGGACTTCCTCGGCGAGGAACGTGGTCTCAAGCGGTTGTCACTGATCCCCGTCAAAGAGGTCACAGCAGATCGCGGTCCGGTCGTGACCGTCGGCACGAACGCGACCGACGCCCGCGAGGTCGCGCGAAGTCAGGGCGCCGACTGGGTCGTGATCGTCGGCGACGACGACACGCTGCGGGGCTGGAGCTGGACCGACGAGCTGGCCGACCCCGTCGATGGCGACGCCGCCAAGCCGTTCGTCACACAGGTCGAGGCGCAGGATTCGCTGCGCACGGCACTCGACGCGCTGGTCAGCTCGTGGACGGGCGTCGCGGTACGTGTCAGCGGCGGTGACCGCTACGAGGGCCTGCTGACCCGCGAGCTGTTGACCGCCGAGCTGCACGACGACGCACGAGCCCGCCTGTGAGCACGCTGCTCGCCCAGAGCGGCCGCCCGTTCCCGGACTGGGCCTGGTTCGACGAGCGCAACGTCGACCGGCTGCGGGACTTGTTCGTCGAGCACGTGCAGCTGACCGGGCTCGCGCTGCTGTTCGGGCTGCTCATCGCCATCCCGCTGGCGGTCGCGGCGGTGCGGTGGCGCCGGCTCTACAGCCCGCTGCTCAACTTGACCGGGGTGCTGTTCACCATTCCGTCCGCGGCGCTGATCATCGCCGTGTTCGCCTTCCTTCCCGTCCAGACGTTCGGCTTGAAGCCAAGGACGTCGGTGCTCGCGCTCACGATCTACACCCTGTTGATCCTGTTCCGCAACACGGTCGCAGGCCTCGACTCGGTACCTCGCGACGTCACCGAGGCCGCCACCGCCATGGGGTTCCGGCCGAGCCGGCGCCTGTTGCGTGTGGAGTTCCCGCTCGCGCTGCCGGTGATCATCGCCGGCATCCGCATCGCCGCGGTGACGACTCTGGGACTTGTGACGGTCACCGCGTTCATCGGCCAGGGTGGTTTCGGACAGCTGTTCATCACCGGGTTCCAGCGCCAGTACACGATGGAGGTGGCGGTCGGCGTCGTCGCGTCCGTACTCCTTGCGGTGCTCGTCGACCTGCTGCTGGTGTGGGCCGAGCGGGCGCTGACCCCGTGGTCCCAGTCGCGCGGAGGGGCGACATGACCTCATGTAGCGAAGCGGTAGGTCA
>JAHELV010000038.1:6417-25555 GCA_024644015.1 Nitriliruptorales bacterium | reverse complement strand
GTAGCGAAGCGGTAGGTCATACGCCATGAACTGGGAGCACGTGCTGCCCTGGCTCGCAGGTCAGGAGTATCCCAACACCGGGGTGCCTGGCGTGCCGACGCTGCTGTACGAGCACCTGCTCTACGTCGTCGTGCCCCTCGTGCTCGCGCTCGCCATCGCGATCCCCGTCGGGCTGTGGGTCGGCCACATCGGCAAGGGCGGCACCCTGGCGATCAACATCGCCAACGGTGGCAGAGCGATCCCGTCGCTCGGAATCATCATCATCGCCTTCATCGCGTTCAGCGCCGGCTTCATACCGGTGTACATCACACTGACCGCGATGGCGATCCCACCGATCCTGACGAACACCTACGTCGGCGTCCGTGAGGTCGATCCCGAGATCCGCGATGCGGCCGCCGGCATGGGCCTGTCAGGATGGGAGATCCTTCGCGGGGTCGAGATCCCGATGGCGATGCCGGTGATCATGGCGGGCGTCCGCACATCGGCTGTGCAGGTGGTCGCGACCGCGACGCTCGCCGCCTACATCGGATTGGGCGGGCTGGGCCGGCCGATCTTCACCGGTCTGGCCATCGGACCACAGTTCAACCCCGACGCCAAGACGCTCCTGGTCGTGGCGTGCATCCTGGTTGCGATCCTGGCGGTGCTGACCGAGCAGCTACTCGGCCTGGCCGAGCGCGCGATCGTGCCCACGGGCCTGATGCGCAAGCACGAACAGGAGCGCCGTGGCTCACCGCCACCAGGCGCGGCCGCAGCCGACACAGCGCAGCGGTCATCAGAGCAATCCGCGGTGTCCGCGTAGGCTCACCGCATCCGTCAAGCCGGAAGGCAATCACAATGAACACTGGAAGTGTGGGACGACTGCTCGTCCTACTGACGTCGTTGGTGCTGCTCGTGGCGGCGTGCGGCGGAGGCAGTGAGAGCGAGGACGCGGGAGCTGCATCCGAGCCCGCCACCGGCAGCGAGCCGGCCGCGCAGGAGAGCGACATCGAACGCGGCGAGGTCGTCGTCGGCTCGACGAACTTCCCGGAGCAGGAACTGGTCGCCGAGATGTACGCCCAGGTCCTCGAAGACGCGGGGTACGCGGTGAACAAGCGCTTTCAGCTGGGATCACGCGAGGTCGTGTTTCCCGCGCTGCAGGGCGGCGAGCTCGACGTGACGCCCGAGTACATCGGCACGCTCCTCGAGTTCATCAATGGTGGCGCCGGCGAGGCCACCAGCGACGTCGACGAGACGCTGGGCCTGCTGACCGATCAGCTGCCCGATGGGGTGACCGTGCTCGAGCCGTCCGAGGCGCAGGACAAGAACGCGCTCGCGATGACCAGCGACCGCGCCAGCGAGCTGGGTGTCTCGACGGTGTCCGACCTCGAGGGTGAGGCAGCCGACCTCGTGCTCGGCGGCCCGCCCGAGTGCCCCCAGCGGCCGCTGTGCCTACCCGGTTACCAGGAGACCTACGGCCTGGAGTTCGCCAGTTTCCAGGCGCTGGACGCCGGTGGCCCGCTGACGACCGAAGCGCTCAACAGCGGCGACATCGACGTCGGCCTCGTGTTCTCGACGCAGGGCGCGATCGTGGCCAACGACTGGACGGTCCTCGAGGACGACATGGGCTTGCAGCCCGCCGAGAACATCACCCCAGCGGTGCGGGAAGAGGTTCTCAACGGCGAGGTCGAGCAGCTGCTCAACGGGGTGTCGGCGACGCTCACGACCGAGAACGTCACCGCGATGAACGAGCGCATCGACGGTGGGGAGGCGCCCGCTGATGTCGCGGCCGACTTCCTGGCCGAGCAGGGCCTGGTGGGCGGCGGCTCCGGCGCGGCGGGGCCATCCGAAGCCGGCTCGTAGGCGATCACGCCCCTCGGCGTGGCCGGCGCACCATATGGTGGCCGGCCACGTGCCATTGCCGGAGGTGACGATGACGAACGACGCCGTGTTGTTGCTCGACGGAGGTATGGGTCAGGAGCTGTTCGCACGCGGGCTGGCCAGATCGGACCGTCTGTGGGGTGCGCGCGCACTGATCGATGCCCCCGACACCGTCCGGGAGATCCATCGCCGCTACCTGGAAGCCGGCGCGGACGTCATCACCACCAACACCTACTCGACGTCGCTGCCCAGCCTCGAAGGCAGCGGCATCGGTGATCGGTTCGGCGAACTCAACGAGACCGCCGGCCAGTTGGCCATACAGGCACGCGACGAGCACGGCCGCGACGTGCTGATCGCGGGTTCACTGCCCCCACTCGGCGGCAGTTACCGTCCAGATCAGGTTGGTGACGATCTGTGGATGGTCGACCACTACCGGCAGATGGCCCAGGCACTCGCCCCATTCGTCGACGTGCTGCTGGCGGAGACCCTGTCGACGTCGGCCGAGGCGCGGGCGGCGGCAAGCGCCGCGGTCAGCGTCGCGCGCCCGATATGGATCGGCTGGACGGTCGACGCTGACGGGCGCCTGCTGGGCGGCGAGACGGTCAGTGCGGCGGTCGGCGGCATGAAGATCAACGGCGTGCTCGCCAACTGCGCACCGCCCGAGGCGGTGAGCCGGGCGATCCCGGAAGTGATCGGCTCAGGAGCCGAACGCGTGGGTGGATACGCCAACGCGTTCGTCGGCGTCCCCGACGGGTGGGACGTGATGACGGTCGGCATCGACCAGCTCGGCGAGCGATCGGACATGGACCCGGACGCGTACGCCGCGATCGCAGGCACCTGGCTGAACCAGGGGGCCAACCTGATCGGCGGGTGTTGCCGGATCGGACCCGATCACATCGCTGCATTGCGCGAACTCGTCGACGAACGCGCCCGCTGACCCCACCACGCCCACGCGGGCGCACCACCGACCGCATCCCGCCGTCACCCCGGTGGCGCGCGGCGCAAGTCACCAGGTCAGTCGTGGTCCGGCGGCGTGTACCGCAACTCCCCGACCGTCACCGCTGTGTCCAGCTGGTTGCCCGGCGGCGCAAGTGGACAGCTCCAGTGCGGCGAGTAGTGGCACGAGGGGTGGTAGGCGAAGTTGAAGTCCAAGATCAGCCCGCCGTCGGCATGCCTGCCAAGGTCGGCGCCCTTGACGGTGTCGAGCAGGTATCGCCCACCGCCGTACGTGGTCCGACCCGCCGTCGCATCGCGGAACGGCAGGAAGATCCCACCGCCGTACGCGTCCAGCCAGAACACATCGAGGGAGCCGAGCGGCAGGTCGACGCGGCCGAAGCGCACGAAGTCCATCTGCCCACCTCCACTGGTCGCAACCGGGAAGCGATCACGCTCGACGTCGGTGTCGACGTCGGCGTGCCACGCGAACGATGGGTCGTAGGCCTGGTACGCCAGACCTGCGAAGCCGGTCTGGTCCTCCAACGGCGTCTCGGTGTGGCCACGGAACAACCGATCGCGTGTCTCGCGCCAGTCGTCGTGCGCCGCACGCGGATCGCTCTCGCGTGCCGCCCGGACACGGGCGTACAGCTCGGTGACCTGCCGGCGCCAGTCGGCCAGCTCCAGTTCAGCCATCGGGGCCCTCCTCGACTGCGCGCAACCAGCCATCGACGGTGTCGACGACCTCGTCCGCGACCGCCGCGGCCGACCGGCCATCCCGCTTCCTGAGCTCGAAGGCATGGTCGGCACCGGACACGACGTGCGCGGAGTGCGCCGTGTCGGACAAATGTTCATGTCTCGCGCGGTCGAGCAAAGCGACGGGGCAGAGCCGGTCGCGATCGCCGTGGATGAACAGGATCGGAACGGTGATCTGCGCCCAGTGCGCGGTACGACGGGCATCCGGTGCGCGTCGTCCGGCGGGGCAGAGCGGATACGCCAGTGCGAGTACGCCGTCTCCACGACCGTCGGCGGCGAGCATGGTGGCGATGCGCCCTCCCATCGATCGACCCCCGACCACGACGCGCGGGACCGCGGTCTGCGCGGCAAAGGCATCGAACACGTCGCTGTACACGCGCAGCAACCGTTCAGCACGGTCGGGTGCGCGTCGGCCCGCTTGGCGGTACGCGAAGTTGAAGGTGCCGCACACGACGCCACGCGTCGCGAGCCCGCCGGCGACGGTCACGAGCACCCGCTCGTCCAGTGCGCTGCCCGCGCCGTGTCCCAGCAGCAGACCCACCGGCCGAAGCGGCTCGTTCGGCTGCCACACGCGCAACGTCGTCCGGTGCACCGCCTGCGGCTGCACCAACTTGACCTGTCGGTCGGTCGCCTGCTTCATTGCATCGATGTCCGTGTTGACGGTGCGCGGCGAACGATCACGCCACACTGGATCGATGGCCGCTCGTGGGCTTCGGGTGAGCAGCGTCGTGCTGCTCGGTTTCATGCTGTATCTGGTGGTCTCGTTCGTCCAGGTCTGGTGGGCGGCCCATCGTGACGATGCCCATCCTGCGCAGGCCATCGTCGTACTCGGAGCAGCCCAGTACGACGGCCGGCCGTCGCCGGTCCTGGAGGGGCGGTTGCGACACGTCGTCGAACTGTACGACCAGGGCGTCGCGCCGCTGGTCGTCGTGACCGGCGGGCGGCGCGATGGTGACCGTTACACCGAGGCGTCGGCCTCCGCACGGTACCTGCACGAGCACGGCGTGCCTGGGGCGGCGGTCGAGCGTGAGACGACGGGCGCGACGTCGTATGAGTCCCTCGCGGCGACCGCGCGCTTCTTGCGCGACCGCGGGATATCGGAGGTCGTGCTGGTCTCCGATCCGTTCCACGCCTACCGGATCGGCGCCATCAGCGACGAGGTCAACCTGGACGCGGCCGTGTCGCCCACGCCACACAGCGCGATCAGCGGTGTGAAGAACTGGCGTTTCCTGCTGCGGGAGACCGCAGGTGTCAGCCTCGGCCGGATCGTCGGGTATCGCCGGCTCGACCACCTGCTCGAGAGGGGCTGATGGTGCCCAACGGACCGACGATCACGGGCGAGCTCGATCTGCCGGGCGGGCTACCGAGCCCGCGGTCCGGGGTGATCGTCACCGACCGGCTGACCAAGGCCTATGGCGCCCGCGATGCAGTGCACGACCTGTCGATCACGGTCCAGCGCGGCGAGGTGTACGGCCTGCTCGGTCCGAATGGAGCCGGCAAGACCACGACGCTGCGCATGCTGCTCGGGCTGGTCCGGCCGAGCAGAGGCTCGGTGCTGGTGCTCGACGCCGCACCCGGCACAACCGGTGGTCTCCGGCGTGTCGGTTCGCTGGTCGAGGAGCCGGCGCTGTATCCGTATCTGTCCGGACGGGACAACCTGCGGACACTCGCGCGGTACAGCGGTGTCCGCGCGGCGCGGGTTGACGAGGTGCTCGACCTCGTCGGGCTGCTGCCACGCGCCCGCGACAAGGTCAAGACCTACTCGCTCGGCATGCGCCAGCGGCTCGGTGTCGCCGCGGCATTGCTGAAGGATCCCGAGTTGCTGATCCTCGACGAGCCCACCAACGGGCTGGATCCGCAGGGCATGGCGGCGATGCGCGAGCTCGTCCGCGACGTCGGGACCGACGGCCGGACGGTCCTGCTATCGAGCCATCTGCTTGCGGAGGTCGAGCAGATCTGTGACCGGGTCGGCGTCATACGCGACGGCCGGCTGGTCGCGCAGGGTCCCGTCAGCCAGCTTCGCGGCGCGCTGACGGTCCGAATCGACGCCGAGCCGGTCGAGCGCGCGCGCCGCCTGCTGTGCGAGCGCGATGACGTCGAGTCGGTCGACCAGGACGGCGCCACGCTGATCGTGGCCGCGCCAGCCGATGCCGCCGCTGCGATCAACACCGCGCTGGTCGGGCAGGGTGTGACCGTCAGCCACCTCAGCGTCCAGCAACAGTCCCTCGAGGACGTGTTCCTTCAGATGACCGCGGCGGAGCTGCAATGAGTGTCGTCGCCGCGTTCCGCGCAGAGACACTCAAGCTGCGCAAGCGGCCGGGCGTGTGGATCCTGGTGGGCACGATGGCCGGCGTCGTGCTGCTGTTCGGCTACGTGCTGCTGTACGTCCTCGCGACGCAGGCGCCGGCCGACGCGGTGCAGGGGCTCGACGCGGCCGCGCTGCTCGACGGCCTGCGACCCGCGTCGCTGGCGGCGCAGGTGCTCAGCATGGTGGCCGGCTTCGGCGGCGCGATCGGCCTGATCGTCGGCGCACTCGCGTTCGGCGCCGAGTACAGCTGGCGGACCGTGGCGACCATGGCGACCCAGCGGCCACGGCGCCTTGCGCTCATGAGTGGTCGGGTCCTCGCCGTCGGCCTCACGTGCCTGGTGTTGGCGCTCGCCGCGTTCGCCGGCGGCGCCCTGGGCACCGGGTTGATAGCAGTGCTGGAGCCGACCGACAACGCTGGACCGCCGATTGCCGACCTGGCGTCGGCCTACGGGGTCGCGGCATTGACCGTCGGCGTCTGGTGTGCGATCGGCGTATGCCTCGCGACCGTGTTCCGCAGCACCGCATGGGCGATCGGCCTCGGGCTGCTGTACGCGCTGGCGATCGAGTCAGTGCTGGGGATCCTGCCATTGGCCGGTGACATCGGCGACCTCGTGGCCCGCGCACTCATCTCCAACAACATCGCCGCGCTCGTGGTCGCGGTCGCACCTCAGAGCACCGAGACGTTCGGTGGCCCGGCCGTCACCATCGACGCCGGGCAGGCAGTCACCGTGCTCGTCGCGTACGCCGCGGCCGCCTACGCGATCGCGGCCGCGGCGTTCATCCGGCGCGATATCGCCGCGTAACGGTCAGCGGCCGACAGAACGTCCGCTGCGTGCGTTGGCGATCATGTACACGCCACCGGCCGCAAGAACGACCTGGATGATCAGCGTCAGCAGCCCACCCAGCCCGAGCGCGCCAGCGATGGCCGAGCCGATGAGCGCGGCGACGATGCCGACGACGATCGTCAACCAGATGGCGATGTCCTGCTTGCCGGGAACAACCAGGCGCCCGAGTGCGCCGACGATCAGACCCACGATGATCGCGCTGATGATGCCGCCGATACCCATTGCGTCTCCTCATTTCCGGGCGGCCGCCCTCGATGGCCGCGTACGCTCCTTATGCCCACTTTGTTCCGCGACATCCCTACGCGGCTCAACCCAGTCCGTCCGACCGGCGCACGACCAGCACCCACGTCAGCGCACCCGACGCTGCGACCAGGGTCAACGCCATGACGCTCGCATCCGCCCAGAACGCGTCCTGTGTCGCGCTCCAGATCTGGGTCGCCAGCGTGGCGAACCCCGCCGGCGCGAGCAGCAACGTGGCGGGCAGCTCCTTTGCGACCGACAGCCCGACCAGCCCCGCACCGGCCATGATCGCCGGGCGCAGCAGCGGCAGCTCGACGGCGAGCAGTCGGCGCAACCGGCGCGCGCCGAGCAGGCGAGCGGCATCGCTGACACTGTCGGGCAGCGCGGCAACGCCGACCGTGACGCTGCTGAACGCCTGTGCGCCGAAGTGGATGACGTACGCCACGATCAGCAGCGGCGCTGTCTGATAGAGCGCCGCCAGGACGCCGACCCCACGCAGCGCCACCGTGACGAGCGCCAGCGCCAGGACCAGCCCTGGCACGGCGAACGCCACGACCACGACGGCGTTGACAGTGGCCGGCAGCGCGCCGCGGTAGCGGGCGACGAGGAACGCCAGCGGCACCGCGACGATGACCGCCACCACCGCCGCGGCGACGCTCACCGCCGCGGTGTTGGCCATCAACTCGACGAGCTGGCCCAGATCGGGACGGCGATCCTGTGCGGTCAGACCGCGAACGACCCAGTAGACCAGCACGGTCAGTGGAGCGACCAGTGCCACACCGACCACGATCCCGGACGCCGCGACCGCCGGTAGCTTCCAACGCCGCAGACGTACGCGCAACGGTCCGACCCCGTGCGCGACCCGGGACCGGTCCGGGCCGCCACGTCGCGCAGCCCGCTCGCCGATGACCACGAGCAGCGCGAGGGCGCTCAGCTGGAGCGCCGCGGGCAGCGCCACCTGCCGGTCGAGCTGGTTGGCGAAGATGACACGGGTCAACGTGTCGTAGCGCAGCAGTTGGACGGCGCCGAAGTCGCTGAGCACGTACAGGAACACCAGGAGCGCGCCGGCAGCGATGGCACCGGCGACCTGGGGCAACACGATCCGGGCGAACGTCGCCACGGGGCCGGAGCCCAACAACCTGGCCGACTCCTCGTGCGACGGCGGCATACGCCGCAGGCGGGCCGCCACCGGCAGGTACACGTAGGGGTACGTCAACATGGTCAGCACGACGAATGCCGCCCAGAACCCTTCGATCCGGGGAAAGCGGACCGTCGCCAACGGGGTCAAGACCTGCGCGACCAGGCCGCCCGTCGCGAACGCCGCCTGTAGGCAGAAGGCGCCGATGTACGAGGGGATCGCCAGGGGCAGGGCGAACAGCACCGCCCAGACCCGCCGTCCGGGCAGATCGCTGCGCGCAGCCAGCCAGGCCGCTGCGGTTCCGATGAGACCTGTCGCTGCCGCGACCGAGGTACCCAGCAGCAGGCTGCGCCCTGCAGGCGCAAGCGTATCGGCGTCGAGGCGCAGCCCGACGCCGATACCGCGGACGACGATCACCGCGAGCGGAGCGACGAACACCAGGCTGATCGCAACGCACACCGCGACCAGCGGCACCGGCGGGCGGGCTCGCCCCCGGGGGCGCCTGTTCGTCTCCCGCGTGTCAGCGGGAGGCGGCGACGACGACCGCGTACGTGACCCCAGCGGCGTCATTCGTCGATGGTCGCCGGCTCAGGCGGCAGGATACGCCAGCGTCGGGCCACCCGTGTAGCGCACCGAAACCCGGTCGCCCGCTCGGAACGTCGGGCGCTCCAGAACGCGGACCCGGAGCCGACCGCCGACGGCGTCACCGAGCACGTAGACCGCATCGTGGCCGTAGTACTCGACACGCTCGACCATCAGATCGCTGCCTGCGAGCACGCGCAGCTGCTCCGGGCGTACGAGGACGCTGACCTTGCCACTGAGAGGTGACCTGAGCGGTAGGTCACCCACGACGGTCGTGGCGATCCAGCCGGCAGCGTCGCCCGGCAGCAGGTTCGCATCGCCGACGAAGTCGGCGACACGATGACTGCAGGGCGACTCGTACAGATCAGCCGGTTGCGCCTGCTGTTGCACATGTCCGTCGAGCATGAGCGCGACCTCGTCGCCCAACAGGAACGCCTCCTGTTGGTCGTGGGTGACGAAGATGGCGGTTGTGCCGACCGACCGCAGCAGGTCGACGACCTCTTCGCGCAGTTGCGTCCGCAGCGTCGCGTCCAGGTTCGAGAAGGGCTCGTCCAGCAGCAGCACCCTGGGCCGGGTCGCGAGCGCCCGCGCCAGCGCCACCCGCTGCTGCTGACCTCCCGACAGCGTCGACGGCAACCTGTCGGCGCAGTCGAGGAGCCCGACGAGTTGCAGTGCACGCCCGACATCCCCGGTGCGCCGGGAGCCACGCGACAGCCCGAATCCGACGTTGCGGGCCACGCTCAGATGCGGGAACAGCGCCCAGTCCTGGAACACCATGCCCACGTGACGGCGCTCGGGGGGAACGAAGATGCCAGGGCCGGCCACCTGCCGACCGCCGAGCGTGATGCTGCCCCGCTGCGGCTCGACGAGTCCGGCGATGCTCCGCAGCAGCGTCGTCTTGCCGCACCCACTGGGCCCCAGCAGCGCCAGGACCGACCCCGCGGCGATCTGCAGGGAAACGTCGTCGAGCACCTGCTGGTCGTCGTAGCGGACGCCCAACCCCTCGACACGCACGTCCAGCGCGACGGCTCCAGGCGCCGCGGTACGCGAGCGCTGCGCGAGCGACCGGCGCACTGAGCTAAGGTGAACCATAGTTCGTTACAGTAGCGTGCACACGCGCCGCGTTCCAACTGCCATCGGGGCCATCGAGCGCTGCAGCCTACGCCGGGACCGGTCGGACATAGACGAAGCGCGCGGTGTCCTCGTCGAGCCGCACCGTGCGCTCCGACGTCTCGACCAGGACGGCACCGTCGTCGTGATGTGCCATCAGCCGGGTACCCGGTACCAACCCCTGCTCGAACAGACGGGTGATGGCCTTGGCGTCGGCCTGGAGGTGCTCTGAGATCCGGTCGACCACGACCGGTTCGTCCTCCGACGCCGCGTCCGACAGGCTCAGCAGGTCGGATGGTTCGCTGACCGGCCCCAGTCCCGGGATCGGGTTGCCGTGCGCGTCGTGGGTCGGAGCGTCGAGCACGGCGACCAGCCGTTGCTCGACCTCGTCCGAGATCACGTGCTCCCAACGGCATGCCTCGGCGTGCACGAGATCCCACCGAAGGCCGATCACGTCGACCAGCAGACGCTCGGCAAGCCGGTGCTTGCGCATCACGCTGACCGCCCGCGCGCGCCCGTCGGCGGTCAACTCGACCGTCCGGTCTTCGCGCAGCCGCATGAGGCCCTCCTCCTCCAGTCGGGCGACGGTCTCGCTGACCGCCGGCGCCGACAGGTGGAGCCGCTCGACGAGGCGGGCCCGGATCGGACGGATGCCCTCCTCCTCCAACTCGTAGAGGGTCCGCAAATACATCTCCGTGGCATCGATCAGCTGGCTCATGGCTGTGTGTCCTCCGGAGCAGATCAGCTGCCACGCCGCACCGCGGCACTGCACACCAGTATGGTCGCCCAGCGCGAGACGTCACCGGCCGGGCCGGCCGAGCCACACGCTAAGCTCCGCGGCAATGACAGGTGTGGTCCTCGCGCTGGCCGGCGCGCTCGTCGCAGGGTCGTTCGCTGCACGACTGTGGCGCGACTGGGATGCCAGCCGCCGGCACCATTCGCTGGCGTGGGCGTGGTCGTTGACGCTGTACGCCGTGGGCATGGTCGCGCTCGTCGTCGGGCTGCTGCTCGGCTGGAGCCCCGGCTCCTACGGTGCGTACTGGTTGACCGGTGCACTTGTCAACGTCCCCCTGCTCGCCGTCGGCGAGTTGCATCTGCTGGTCCCCTCAGGACGGCGGCTGTGGTGGACGGTCGCCGTCGCTGCGGTCACATGGGCAGCGGTCGCCGTGCTCGTGTCGAGCTTCGACCAGGACGCCCTCCGGGCCGCCACGGCCGTCGGTGGCATCCCGCAGGGCGCCGACGTCCTGGCAGGCCAGCCGGCCTACGCCGCCCTGCAACCTCTGACCCTGACGGGCACGGCGATCGTGCTGCTCGGCAGCGTCTGGTCGGCGCTGCGGCGGCGACGGCCGGCGGTGCTGCTGATCGTGCTCGGGGTGGCGGTGGCCGGGTCGTCTTCGGCGTTCGTGCGCAACGACATGGATGCGCTGGTGCCGGTCGCGCTGTCCGCGGGCGTGGCCATCATGTACGCCGGCTTCCGCGCCAGCACGGCCCGCCGCGGCGCACGCCGCCCAGCCGACGTTGACGGCGCCTCCCCCACCCGGCGGCCGTAGACGGGTCCCCGAGACACCCCAGGCACGTCGCGAAGGCGTGGTGAGCACGGACGCCGTGTCGAGGTTCGCTCCCGCCGGGCTGCCATTGCACCGTGGCGACGGCCATGTGAGGATCCGGCCGTGAACCACCTTGAGCGCGACACCCGCCGCGCCTACGAGGCTGCGGCAGCCGCATGGGCGTCCGGTCCCCAACGCGTGTACACCACCTTGGCCGCCGCCCTGCTCGACCGGTGTCCCCTTCCGCTCGATGGTGTCCGGCTGCTCGACGTCGGCGCCGGGACCGGCGTACTCGGCGACGAAGCAGCTGCGCGCGGCGCAGCCTGCGTCGACGCTGACGTCGCCGTCGCGATGCTGCGACACACAGTGCGACGACCACGCCGGGCGGTCGGCGCCGACGGCCGCCAACTGCCGTTCCGCAGCGGCTGCTTCGATGTCGTGGCGGGCAACTGCTCGCTGTCGCACGTGCTCGACCCCGAACGCATGCTGACCGAAGCCGCACGTGTGACCCGACCGGGCGGCGCCGTCGTGTTCAGCTCGTTCCCGAACTCCGCGGCCTCACATCCCGCGTGGCTCGCCGTCGAGTCGGTGCTCGGGGAATACGGCTACGAGCGACCGCCGTGGTACCGGCACCTCAAGACGGCAGCCGAGCCGCAGGTCGGCACGCCCGACGCACTCGAGCGCCTCGGCGCCTCGGCGGGTCTGCGTGATCTCGCCGTGGACCACGCGCGGGTCGCAACGGGCGTGGACGCTCCCACGGCCCTCGTCGAGTGGCGCCTCGGTATGGCGCAGCATGCTGTGTTCCTGTCGAACGAGCCGGCTGCACGACGGAACGCGATCAGAGCGACGGCGATCGAACGCGTCGGCACCGAACCCGAGCCGCTCGCGGTCGACCTGCTCGTATTGACGGGGAGCGTCTGAGCGCCACCTCGATCACGCATCCCCGGACCGGGCCCAGGTCGGCTGCCGCCAGGTCCGGCGAGCCGGCTCGTTGAACGTCGACCTACACTTGCGCCATGTCCACCGCCACCGTTCCGGCACACGTCGACGACGCCGTCAACTCCCGCATCCTGGCAGTGTCCGAGGACCGCATACATGGCTTCACGCGCTATCCGCTGCGCGAGATCGCCACCATGTCGGGCGTGCCGATCGACACGGTGATCGAGCGCATCGCCGCCATGCTGGATGCCGGGACCGTCCGCCGGGTTCGCCAGACCCTCATGTCCACGAGCCTGGCACCGGGCGCGCTGGTGGCCTGGAACGTCCCCGGCGACCGACTGCGCGGCGCGTTCGACTTCATGTTCGACCAGGATCCGTTCTCAGGCCACGTTGTACTGCGCACGACCGACCGTGAGACGCCCGGCAGCCAGTATCGGCTGTGGACCACGATCAAGGTCCCGCGGCCCTACAGCATGGACGCACACTGCGCCTATCTGCGCGAGCAGGTGGGCGCCCACGCGTTCACGCTGCTGCCCGCACGAAAGCTGTTCGCACTGGGCGTCGGCCACGTCCGACGGCGGACGATCGAGCCCGGCGACAAGACTCGCGAGCCGGGGCGGGTGCTCGACACGAAGATCATCGATCTGACTGATCGCGAGTGGCGGGTGCTCATGGCGCTCAAGCGCGAGTTCGGACCCGGCGAGCTCCGCGAGGACATCTGGATCCCCCGGGCAGATGAGGCAGGCGAGTCCATCGAGGATTTCTGCGCCATCGCAGCGAGCCTCAACGAGCGCCGGGTCATCGGCCGATTCTCGACGTTTCTCGAGCACGTCAAGGAACACCGCGACGGCAGCCGGGTCACCCGCTACAACGCCTTGTTCCACTGGCGTGTGCCCCCCGGCGAGGAGCTGCGTGCGGGCCGGGAGGTCGGTCGCCACCACTGCATGACACACGCCTACTGGCGCGAGGGCGGTCCGGAGTTCTCGAACGTCAACATCATGGGCGTGTCCCACGGCACCGACAAACAGCGCGTCCTGGCGCACAAGGCCGCCATCGACGCCCACCTCGAAAGGGTCGGCATTCCCGTCGGGTACACGAACGTCTTCTGGGGTGGCCGCAGCGAGATCAAACCCAGCGAGATCAGCCCGATCGCGTACCGCCAGTGGTGCGTCGACGTCGGCCTCGACAGCGAGCAGATGCGCGCCGACGCCTGAACCCGACACACGGGAGCCGAACCCGAGCAGATGCGCGCCACGGCGTGATCCTGCACCTGCTGCTGCCCCACGCGCGGAGGGCCTTGACGCCGTTCGACGCGCGGCACCCGGCCTGCCACGCCCGTGCGCTTGCGGCCCGGGTCGGCGCGGTCATGACGGTGGTGCACGGCCCGTCGTACGAAACAGGCCCCGCCGGAAGACGGGGCCTGGGGGAGGGGTTGCGAGGGCAGGATTTGAACCTGCGACCTCCGGGTTATGAGCCCGGCGAGCTACCGAACTGCTCCACCTCGCGGCCAGAAAACTAGCAGCATCGGATGGCCCCCGCAAAGCTGCGGCGCGGTCATGGCTCAGTCGCCGCCGCCGTCGGCTCATCGGTCCCGCCGCCGCCCGAACCCCCGCCGCCGAGCAACCGCTCGACCTCGCGCAGTGCCCGTTCGGCTTCACGCGTGCGCGCCTGGTACTCGCCGAGGTCGCCGTCGGCAAGGGCCTGATCGGCGGCGTCGAAGGCCTCGATCGCCCGGCTGAGCGCGGCGGCGACAGCGGGGTCGCTGACGTCACCGGTGCCCGGCACCGCCGGCTGCTCACCGACGACTCCCTCACCGGCGGCTTCCTCACCGGCAACCGCTTGGTCCGCGCCGGCCGGCAGCTCGACACCGGGCGCCGCGTCGCCGAACAGCGCCTGGAGGGCCGACTGCAGGCTGTCCTCCATCACCACCTGATCACCGAACACCAGCACCACACGTCGCAGCTCCGGGATCTCGGACTGATCAGCCCGCAGGAACAGCGGCTGCACGTAGAGCAGCGAATCTTCGACCGGGATCACGAGCAGGTTGCCGTAGCGCACCCGGGATCCTGACTGGTTCCACAACGTGATCTGCTCGCTGACGGCGTCGTCCTGGTTGATACGCGCCTGGATCTGCTCGGGTCCGAACACGGTCTTGGTCGGCGGCATGCGGTAGGCCTTCAACTGACCGTACTGCTCCCCGTCACTGCGGCCCGCAAGCCAGCCGATCAGGTTGTTGCGCCCCTGAGGCGTGAACGGCTGGATGAGAGCGAACTCCTCGTCTGTCTCGCCGGGCAGGCGCATCAGCAGGTAGTACGGCCGCATGTCGCGGCGGTCCTGCGAGTCCGCGTTGTTCGCCTGGAACGGCGCGTCGACAGGCACGGTCCACGCATCGTCCTTGTTGTAGAACGCCTCCGGCCCCGGGATGTGGTACGTCTCGAACATCGACGCCTGAACACGGAACATGTCTTCGGGGTAGCGGAAGTGCGTCAGCAGGGCATCCGACGCCTCGGTGCCGTCGGTGAAGCTGTCGGGGAAGACCTTGCGCCACGCCTGGATGATCGGGTCGTCGGGTTCGACGACGTACAGCGTCACCGTGCCTTCGTACGCGTCGACGACGGCCTTCACGCTGTTGCGGATGTAGTTGGCGGTGCCCCGCAGCCCCGGCACCTGGACCGATCGCTCCTGAAAGACCAACTGGCCGTTCTCGTCGGGTGCCGCCGTCAACTGCAACTGCTCGGACACGGTTGCCGTCGCCAGGTTCGTGCGCTCCGAGTAGGGCAGCATATCGGTGGTGGTGTAGGCGTCGAGCACCCACTTGACCCGCCCGTCGACCGCGACCGGGTAGGCGTCGTGATCGAGCTTGAGGAACGGCGCGACGTCCTGCACGCGCTCACGAACCGAGCGGTTGTACATGATCTTCGAATCGTCGGTGATCAGGCTCGAGAGCAGGATGTTGGGCTCTGCGAACCGCAGCGCGAACGACAGGCGCCGCACCAACGAGTTCACCTCGACGCCATCGGCCCCGTCGTACCGGAAGCGCTCGACCGGTTGGCCCTCCTCGAGTGGGAAGTCGAGCTCATCCTCGGTCGCCCCGACGATCGAGTAGCGCGGTGGCTGCTCACCGATGTAGATGCGCGGGTTCTCGAGCTCGAGCTCGGCCACACCCGACGGCGGGATGTCTTTGATGAAGAACACCGGCTGACCGTCGCGGCGCCGGGTGCTGACGTCGCTGGACACGACGCCGTACCCGTGCGTGTACACCAGCGCCTCGTTCTGCCAGGTCTGGGCCTGCGCCGGCAGGTCACTGGTCGCGACCTCACGGACGCTGAGCATGACCTGCTTCACGTCGCCGTCGAGGTTGTAGCGGTCGACGTCGACGTCGCGGAAGTCGTAGTACGGCCGCAGCTCCTGAAGCTGCTGGTACGTGTTCTGCAGCGTGGCCGGGTCCCACAGCCGGATCGACTGCAGGGTGGTCTTGTTGTTCTGGATCGCAGTGTCGCTCAGCTCAGCGTTGGCCGGGAAGTCCTCGAAGGTGACGTCGTCGATCTTGAAGCCGAAGCGCGTGAGCTCGAGGTTGCGCTCGATGTACGGCTCCTCGCGCGGCAGCTCCTGCGGATCGACCTGGAGGCGCTGCACGATGGCCGGGTAGACCCCCGCAAGCACGACGGCGGCGACGACGAGGATCCCGACGCCGGCTGCGGGCAGCAGCCAGCCGCGGAACCGGATGTTGACCAGGAACAGCACGACGCAGATGGCGGCGATGATGGTGAGCAGCTGCAGCGCGAGCAGCTGCGCGTTGACGTCGGTGTATGACAGGCCCGTCACCTGTCCGCGCTCGGAGTAGCTGAGCATGTAGCGGTCCAGCCAGAATCCCCATGCGCGGACGGCGACCAGCGCGGCGAGCAGTACCGACAGGTGCACGTTGACCTGCGGGGTCAGGCGCTGACCGGGCGCCTGCGGCCGGATGCCGCCGAAGACGTAGTGCGCCACCAGCGTCATCACCACTGTGATCACGAGCGCGGTGAACAGCCACGAGTTGACCAGGGTGTGGAACGGAAGAATGAACACGAAGTACCCGAGGTCGCGACCGAATTGCGGATCGACCTGTCCGAACTCAGTCGCGTTGGCCCACAGCACGTAGCGCGGCCATTGGGGTGCGATGTTCAGACCCGACAGCACGCCGACCACCGCGGCCACGACAAGCAACAGCGGCCGGGCGATGGGTTCGACGAGGGTCCGGTACCGCTCGACGCTCTCCTCGGCCTGCGTCGGGATGCGGTACCGCGGCGCGAGCCGGCGGGCGAGGAGCATGTTGCCGGCGAGCAGCGCCGTCAGGAACAGACCTGCGGCCAGGCCGAGCCCGAACTGCGTGGAGAGCAGGGTCCAGAACACATCGACGAAACCGATGCTGCGAAACCACAACACGTCGGTGTAGAAGGTCGCCAGCCGGGTCGACAGTGCAAGGGCGAAGATCAGGAGGATCCCCACGACGAGCCACCATCGCTGTCGTAGGGCCTGCAACAGTTCCATCAGGGGTTGCTCTCCTCGTCTGCGGCAGCGGTGGTGTGGCTGCGACTATCCCGTCGGGGCAGAGTCTGTCCGTCGGACGGGAACGGCTTCGAGACCGCCATCGCGCCCGCGCCGACCTCGGTGCATCGCGCCTCGTCGGAACAGTGGCCTGGCGAGCTCAGGGCCCGACGCCGGGCTGCGACGCCGCCCCTGCCAACATGGCCAGCTTGCCGTGCTCGTACGCCCTCGACAGCTCGGTTTCCCCTATGCCTGCAACAATAGCCGCGAAGCGGCGGCCATGATGTCGTCGAGACACCGGCGGACCCGCTGCGCGACGGCGGCTGCCGGACCGTCTCACAGCAGTGCGCGGACGGGCGCCGATTCCTCAGCGAGGACCTCGACCGACGGGTGCCCGCGACCTCGCCGTCCGCCACCAGCTCTCTGGACATGCCGGGTTCACGGTGCCTGTCACAATGCAGCCCTCGCGAGGGTCGGTTCGTGCTACGGCGGCGCGCACGACCGGCGTGCGAGCGCGCGGCCGCCGGACGCCTCGATCGACGCCGCGCGTGCCACCGCGAGCTCGCAACCGGGGGTCGCGGAAACATCCGGACAAAAAGTGACCGTCCGGGCGTCGGCGCTCGCCCGGACGGTCGGAGCAAAGTGACGGCCGCGGGGGCTTGAGCCGTTCACCTCGCTGTAGTCACAGCATAACTCATAGTGACACGCATGCAACCCATCTCTGGTCGGCTGTCACACTTCGTTAGTCGGTGCCCGGCCAGTGCGCACCACCATCGGCCCAGTGCTCCCGCTTCCAGATCGGAACGGTCGTCTTCAGCGTGTCGATGCCGAACCGCGCCGCCGCAAACGCCTCGTCGCGATGGGCCGCGGACACCCCGACGACCACCGCGGGTTCCCCCACGGCCAGCGCGCCCAGACGGTGCACCATCCACACGGCACGGACCGACGGCCACTTGCCAACGACATCGTCGGCCAACGCCGCCAAGCGGTCCGCTGCCGGCTCCACGTACGCCTCGTACGTCAGTCCGGACACACTGCGCCCCTCGGCATGATCGCGCACGGCTCCGGTGAACACCACCACCGCACCAGCGCTGGGCTGGCTGACGAACGAGTGCGCCGAATCGACCGAGAGCGGATCGTGCGTGATGGCGGTGTGGACCCGAGCGCTCATCCCACCAAAGTAGCGACGTGGCTGGACGCGCCGCCCCGGTCAGTCGTCCGGCAAGCGGGTCTTCCACCACCGCCACACGAACCTCGCACCGCTACCGGCTACGAGTGCCCACACCCCCGCTGCGGTCGCGAACAGTACTTCCACGCGCAGCCGCAGGCGGCCGAAGCTGACCCAGCGACGATGCTCCATGACGAACTGGTGCAGGATGTCACGCTGCGACGCGGCCGGAGTCCAGCCGAGTGCACGTAGCCGCGTCGTGTCGACCACCCATGGATGCATCAGGTAGCTCAGCGCTTCGGGTGGCACCGTGAACAACCCCACCCGGTGCAGCGCCGTCGCCGCACCGATGGCGACCTGTTGCGGCAGGAGGAAGCCCGGACGGGCGAGGATCCGGCGGACATCGCTGCTGGTCAACCATCCGTCCGCCGCGACGTTGTAGACGCCACCGGCCCGGTCGTCCAGCGCAACCAGCCGAACGGCCTCCACCAGGTCGTCGGCATCCACGAACTGCACGGGCGGGTCGAAGCCGCGGACCCGTGGCAGCAACGGGCTCTCCAGATGCCGGGTGACAGCCGAGTCCACCTGCGGCACGAGCGTAGGTACCGTCCGCAGCACGACGATCCGGCATTCGGGGTGCTCGCCGGCGAACGCCCGGACCGACTCCTCGGCGAGCAGCGCGTGGTGCACAGCGACGAAGCGGGGATCCGCCCGCAGGGGCTGCGTCTCGGTCAACGGCACCTGATTGTGTTCGCACGCTCCATAGACCAACGCGGACGACAGATGTACGACCGCGGGCACACCGGCGACGCGCGCCGCATCGAGCACCCGCCGTGTGCCCTGCACGCGCCGTGCGAGGACGTCGACGTCGTCGCGGGTCACATCGTCGGCGAACGCGGCATTGACCACGACGTCGACGTCGCCAATGATCCGCGCGAGCACCGCATCACGCAGGTCCGCCCGCACGAACGCGACCTCGCCGGGCAGGCGCGGCGGGACCAGTCGATCGACGGCGATGAGGCGGTCGACCGCCTCGTCGGCAGCCAGCCGCGCGAGCAGCCGGCCTCCGACGATGCTGTGGACCCCGGTGACGGCGATGACGGTCACGGCTGTGACCTACCGCTGACGCTACCTGAGGTCAACACGACGACCTACCGCTGACGCTACCTGAGGTCAACACGACGACCT
>JAHELV010000038.1:0-6317 GCA_024644015.1 Nitriliruptorales bacterium | reverse complement strand
TGAGGTCAACACGACGACCTACCGCTGACGCTACCTGAGGTCAACACGACGACCTGTTGTCGGACTGCATGGGCATCGGCCTGCATCCTCTCACGAGATGGACGGCTCCGGCCGCACGATGCGGGTCTACCATGACCACATGAGCGATCCCTTCGGCGGCGGCTTCGACCCGCGGATGTTCGAACAAGTGCCATTGTTCCGAGAGTTGGCGAAGGTGATGTCGTGGACCAAGGGTCCCGTCAACTGGGATCTGGCACTGCAGACGGCGGAGTCGCTCGCAACTGACCCGGTGACACGCACCGATCGCGACGAGCACGAGTTCTCGGACGCGGTGCGGGTCGCCGAGCTGTGGCTGGATCAGGTGACCGGACTCGAAGCCGTCGACGGGCCGGTCCGAACGTTGACCGCTCGCGAGTGGGTCGCCGCGGCCGCCGCCGACACCGGACTGGGTCTGCTCGTCGAGCCACTTGCCGCGGGCATGGGCCGGGCGTTGTCCGAGGGCATGCCCGAACAACTACGCGCAATGGAAGGCCAGCCTGGCTTTGCCGACGCGCTGCGCCAGTCGTTCGGCGCGATGGGCGCCATGATGTACGGCGTGCAGATCGGGACGATCGCGGGCAGCCTGTCTGGTCAGCTGCTTGGTGCGTACGATCTCGGCGTCCCAGTCATCGACGCCCGGACCGTGGCCACCGTCGGCGCTCAACACGAGCGGTTCGCCGCCGAGTACGACGTCGAGCCGGCCGAGATGCGCCACTGGCTGGCGTTGCGGGAAGCGACCTTCAGGCGCATGTGGGCCGGAGTCGACTGGCTGCAGCCCCAACTTTCCGGCCTGATCGCGGAATTCGCCGCCGCGGCCGAGTTCAACCCCGAGCAGCTGATGGAACAGTTCGGGACCGGTGGTCTCGACCCGGGCAACGTCGAGTCGCTGTCCGACGCGTTGGGTGGCTCGGAGTTCGCCGTCGAGCCGACCGCCGCACAGCAGCAGGTACTGAGTCGACTGCAGGCGCTCGTTGCGTTCGTCGAAGCCTACGCGGAGCTCGTCGTGAGCCGCGCTGCCGGTACCCGATTGACCGCGCTGGCCCGCATCGAGGAGGCCATGCGGCGGAGGCGTGCGGCACAGGGGCCAGGCGAGCGCACGCTGCACCAGCTGATCGGTCTGGATCTGCTGCCACGCCAGGTGCGTGACGCGCGAGCGTTCTGCGACGCCGTGATCGCAGCGCGGGAGCAGGCTGGGCTCGACCGTGTCTGGCACAGTTCGAGCCGCCTGCCGACATCGGACGACTTCGCCGATCCCAGTCGTTGGCTCGTGCGGATGGCGGCGCTCGAACTTGACGACCCTGGCGCCGACACACCGACCGACTGACCGCCAGGCGAACACGCTGTCATCGCGCGTGCATGCCAGGTGCACCACGAGTTGTTCGATCGATGCGATGCAACACCATGTCGGAAGTTTTTTTCGCGCGGCATCCCCGCGGACTCGTTTCCCCAGTTCACGGCGGCATTTCGCGATCGGACGACGACCGCCCCTCGGATTGTCCACAGAAGTTGTCCCCAGCCGTGGCAGGCGAAGTGCAGTGTCTCTGATCGAACATCCACAACCTGTGGATCGGGTTGTGGAAAACCAGGTTGACGAACGGCTGGTCCGCACCGTACTGTCCTTCTCGTTCCATTCGGCCCTCATCGAGACGCGGTCCGTAGCCCAAGGGGAAGGGGTTGCGAGCCTGTCTCGGGGGCCGTTTGGCACGTCAGGAGGTCGCGTCGTCCACAGGCCCGGCCGTCGGGTCATCCACAGCCGGCAAGACCAGGCAGACCCGGTTGTCGCGGTCGGCATCGATCACGAGCCGGCCGCCCTCCGACTCGATCAGCGAGCGCGCCAGCGGCAGCCCCCGACCGGCGCCGTCGACCAGGTCGTCGGGCTGCACGCCGGGCCCTTCGTCGCCGACGCACAGTCGTACCCACACGCGTCCGCCGCGGCGTACCGGTTCCAGCCAGACTGTGACGTCGCCTTTCCCATGGGTGAGCGCGTTGTCCAACAGCACCTGGAGTGCCTGGCCGACCGCGCTCGGCCGTACCCGGACCAGCGGCACGGGTTCACGTGTCACCCGGACCGAACGGCCTGCCGCGTCGGCGAGCGTGCGCCACGCGTCGAGTCTGGCGCGGGTCAGGGCGCGCAGGTCGACCTCGTCCGGCCCGGCGCCGGCATCGGCGAGCGCGAGCAGCTCGGCGATCGTGGCCTCGAGGCGGTCGATCTCCGCTTCGGCGGCCTGCACTGACGGCGACCCGCTGTCGAGCTCCAACGCGATCGCCTCGAGATTGAGCCGCAACGCGGTCAACGGTGTCCGCAGCTGATGAGACGCATCCGCCGAGAACGACGCGCTGCGCTCGAGCGCGGTACGAAGCCGCCCAGCCGTCGTGTCCAGTGCCTCGGCGATCTCGTCGATCTCGACGATGTCGGTGCGCGGTGCGCGTTCACTGAAATCCCCCTCGCCCAGGCGGCGGGCCGAGACCGCGAGCGCCTCCAGCGGTTCGGCGAGCTGCCGCGCGCGCCACGATCCCAGCGCTGCGCCGAGCGCGAGGGCCGCCATCCCCAGACCCAGGATTGCGAGCAGCGCGTTGTTGACCCTCCCGACCGCATCGGCGGGTTCCGCCAGCCGCACAACGATCGGGGCGCCGCGTGCCGTGCCGCCCGCGGCGACCACGAGGTTGTTGCCGACGACCTCGCCTCCCGCGACGCCGGCCAACGCGAGCCGGACCGGGCGGTCGTCGAACACCGTGCCCGGCGGCACGCCGTTCGAGTCGCGGATCACCCGTGCGCGGGCGTCGAGCACGGTCACCCGCGCATCGAGCGCCTCCGCGCTGAGCGTGACGACCATGCCGAACTGATCAAGCGTCAGGTTGCGATCCAGAAGGGCGACCATCTGCTCCGCCTCACGTCGCACCTGCGCGATCTGCTGCCCGTACACCCATTGGCGCACCACCGAGGCCAAGGGCACACCCAGCAGCAACACCGCGACGCCGACAGCCACCAACATCGACGTGATCAGCCGGCGACGAATGCCGGCGGGCGCCGCCACACGCGCGCTCGTCGACGTCACATCCACCGCCTCGTACGGCAATCCGTCCGCGACACCACCGGGCCGAGGATCACGCGACCGGGGTGGAGGGCCGCGGTTCGTCCTCCCCATCATCTTCGAACCTGAAGCCGATGCCACGAATGGTCGTGATGTAGCGGGGCGAGCTGGCAGAGTCGCCGAGCTTCTTGCGCAGCCACGACAGATGCATATCCACCGTCTTCGAGGATCCACCCCACGTCGTCTCCCACACGTCACGGAGCAACTGCTCTCGTGACACGACGCGGCCGGCGTGCTCGACGAGCAGCCGCAGCACCTCGAACTCCTTGGGTGTCAGCTCGAGCTCCTCGTTGGCGCGCCAAGCGCGGCGCGCCGCCGGGTCGACGCGGACATCCTGCGCGACCAGCACAGACCGTTCCGGCGGCGCGGTCTCGTTTCCTCGCCGCAGCAGCGCCCGCAGCCGGGCAAGAAGCTCGGCGAGCCTGAACGGCTTGGTGACATAGTCGTCGGCACCCGCGTCCAGTCCGACGACGACATCGGCCTCGGTTGTGCGCGCGGTGAGCATGAGCACCCGGGCCTGCGGTGCACGCCGCCGAAGTCGCCGGCAGACCTCGACACCGTCGAGATCCGGCAGGCCGAGATCGAGGACGACGGCGTCGACCCCGGCCGCACTGGCAAGGGCCTGCTGCCCTGAGCTCACGCGTGTGACCGTGTAGCCGCTGCCCTCGAGCGCCGCAACGAGCGGGCGCGCGATGCCGTCGTCGTCCTCGACCAGCAGGATGATCGGCGCACGTCCGTCGACTCGGTCCATCGTCCCAGTCCTCGAGCTGCGTGTCCGGCGAGCGCAGACCTCGCGGTTGCATCACCTTTACCGGAACTTTGCGACCCCACACTATGACCTTGGGACTGACCCCATAGCGTTGGAGTACCGAACGCCACCCGACGATATCCGACCGCCTTCACGGGAGCGACATGGCTATGACGGACTACACCTCAGTTGAATCGACACAGCCGATCGACTCGACCGTCACCACCGAGACCCGTCCTCCGGAGTTGCCGCCACCTCCCCCATCACCGCGACGGCGCCGAGCGCCCACGCTGCTGCTCGTCGTGATCGTCGCGCTCATCGCGGCTGCGGTCGCGTACCCGGCGGGCCAGCGCTCAGCCCAGCAGGAGCCAACGACGCCCACGGCCTCGCAGGCCGAGCGTGATACCTCAGGTGGCACGGGAGACGCGCCCGCCGTCCTCGACGCTCCGTCGCCGGTGCCCGAGATCGCGAATGCGGTCCTGCCGTCGGTCGCACAGGTCGAGGTCAACCAGGGTGCGGGTTCGGCGGTCATCTACCGCTCCGACGGGTACCTGGTCACCAACAACCACGTCGTGGCCAACGCGCAGCAGGTCCGGGTGGTTCTGGCGGACGGGCGGCGTCGTGACGCCACGGTCGTCGGCACCGCACCCTTCAGTGACCTCGCCGTGCTCAAGATCGACGAGCAGAACCTGCCGGCCGCGACCTTCGCCAGCGAGATTCCCGCCATCGGCAGCACGGCGGTTGCCATTGGCTCGCCCTTCGGTCTCGACGCCACCGTGACCGCCGGCGTGATCAGCGCGACCGACCGTGAGTTGTCGGGTGGCGGCGAGAGCCTCGGAGGCCTGATCCAGACTGACGCCGCAATCAATCCCGGTAACTCCGGTGGCGCACTGGCCGACGATCGTGGCCGCGTGATCGGGATCAACACCGCGATCCTGTCAGGGTCGGGAACCAGCTCCGGCGTTGGCTTCGCGGTCCCGTCGACCAGCGTGAAGGCGCTCGCCGACCAGTTGATCGAGAACGGCAGCGTGAACCCCGGGTTCCTCGGCATCGAGGGCCAGGACGTCACCGCCGAGGCCGCCGACGCGTTTGGGGTCCCAGAGGGCGCAGTCGTCGTCAATGTCACGCCTGGCAGTGCCGCGGACAAGGCCGGGCTCCGCGCGGAGGACGTGATCGTCGAGTTCAATGGCGAAGCGATCGACTCGATGCTCGGCCTGCAGAGCCGCGTGCTCGTGCGACAGCCGGGTGAAGAAGCGACGATCGGCATCGTCCGCGACGGTGAGCAGCAGCAGCTGACCATCACGCTCGGAGAGCGGCCGAACCCCGCGAACTAGCCGAAGCGCCCGCTCGGCGTCACCGCCACGACCTCCGCGCCGCCGTCGCCCTCCGGCGGTGGCGCGGACACGTCGACCCCGGCCCAGGTCAGACCGGAGCGCAGCAGTGCGCGTAGTTGCGCGTCGGTCGTAGCGGCCGCCTGTGCAGCGGACTCGTCCCACGCCACGATCAACATGTTCAGATCGCGACTGGACAGCTGCGGGAACGCGTCGAGCATCCGCAGGTCCAACGTCCGGTCCTCATCAGACCGTCGGCCGAGCCCGGCTTCCCCGTAACCCTCGTCTGCTGCATCGACGCAGGCGACCGCGTTGGCGACGAGGCAGCCGCTGTCGTCACCGGTCCACGAACCCGCAACCAACGGCAGGTCATCGCGACCTGCGACGTCGGCAAGGGTGCGCTGAACACCGGTGGGCAACGTCACGATCGCGCGGCCCAGCCGTTCGGCCGGACCGACTGCGGAGAACAGGCGGACTGTCTTACGCATAGGCACAGCGTAGAGCGCGGTCCGCCGCCATGTGCACAACATCCGCGACCTACCGCTGCGCTACATCAGGTCTCGACACGCGACCTACCGCTGCGCTACATCAGGTCTATGCTTGGCCACCGCACCCGGCGAGAGACGACGATGCCTGATCAGGACGACGCCAAACTGGCGGTCCGCGTTACCGGCGACCGCATCATGTGCGCGCTGCCGGACGCCGATGACCGTCGCTCGAAGGCCGGTATCATCATCCCGGCGACCGCCAAGACCGCTGATCGGCGAGGCCTGTGGGGCACGGTCAGCGAGATCGGTCCACTGGTACGCAGCATCAACGTCGACGACGTCGTGCTGTTCCTGCCCGACAGCGCGATCGAGGTCGACGTGCGTGGCGACGTCTTCCTGATCGTGCGCGAACGCGATGTGCACGCCGTGGCGTCCAGCGAGCGCGACGTCGGACCCACCGGCCTGTACCTGTAGGCCGATCGGCGCGCCGGGCCTTCGAACAGGCCCGCCACACCCGGTACAGTGCCCGCGATGGGACTTCCCGCCGTACGCCGAAAGAACGTGGTCATCACGTCGTCGGGCAGACGGATCCGCCTTCCCGACGTGCCGGGCGTCACGC
>JAHELV010000076.1 GCA_024644015.1 Nitriliruptorales bacterium | reverse complement strand
GCACGGTCGGTGGCCACGACGGCGTCTCGCCGCGTGGAGGGTCGAACGCCGCTGGAAGCCGGGACCTGTTGCCATATCGGTGTCCGGTCCGAGCTGGACACTCGAGACAAGAGGAAAGCGTCACCGGAGGTGTGTCATGGGTCGCATAGTTGTCGGGGTGGACGGGTCGGCCGTCGCGGACCGCGCGTTGCGCTGGGCCGTCGACGAGGCAGCGCTACGCGGAGATGAGATCGAGTTGGTGCTCTGCTACGGGTTCGAGGCGTACCGGGCACCGTCAACGACGCCCAGTCAGGAGATCGCAGATCAGGCCATGGACGCGATCGCCAACCGCAACAGCGCCGTGTTGCAGCGGGTGCAGTGGAAGACGACGGTCGTGCCGCTGTTCACAAGCCCCGCCGCTGACGGGGTCCTGAGCGCGGCTGAGGCTGCAGACCTCATCGTCGTCGGCTCCCGTGGCTTCGGGGGGTTCCGCGAGCTGCTGCTCGGCTCGACGAGCAATCGGGTCGCGACCCACGCCGAGGTGCCGGTGGTGGTCGTCCGAGGCGATCAGCCGTCGTACGCCGATGCGTACCGAGGGATCGTCGTTGGCATCGACGGGTCGCGGGCGGCGGTCCGCGCGCTGCGGTGGGCGGTCGCCGAGGCCGCGCTGCGCGGCATCGACGTGACTGCGTTGCACGGCTGGCACGGCTGGTCCGCTCCCGACGCTGCGCTGCTCAGCGGTATGGCGACCGCCGAGCAGATCGACGCCGAGCACGCGCGCGCCGAGGCGCACGCCAACGCGGTCCTGCAGGGCGCGATGGAAGCGGTGCCGGTACCGGAAGGCACGACCGTGTCGCCGTTGCTGGTTGCAGCCACGCCTGCCGCGGCCATCCTCGACAACACCGATTCTGATCAGCTCCTTGTCGTCGGCACACGTGGCTTCGGGGGTCTGCGGCGGGCAATCGTCGGCTCCACCACCCATCAGGTCCTGCACCACGCACCCGGACCGGTGGTCGTCGTGCCCTGAGTCGCACGACGCGGCGCGGACGGGGTGTCCCGCACAGGCGGTCGTTGCCGCTGGGACCCGGGTCATCGGTCAGGGGACTCGACAGCGACGCGGTTGCGATCCCTGGCACCGAGTGCGAGCGCAGAGGCCAAGCGCCGCATCACCTGCGCCGACAGTGCGCAGGTGGACGCGAGCGGTCACGATCCGAGAAGTGCGTACGCCGCCTGGCTGGTGTTCGCGACCACCGGCATGCGCCGCGGCGAGGGTCGCCGGCCTGACGCGCGAGGACCTGGACCTCGATGCCGGCACGGTGCGGATCAGGTGGACCCTCGGCGTCGTCGACGCGAAGCCGACGTGAAGTCGCGTCTGAAGAGCGACGCTGGCGAGCGAGTGATGGCGCTCGACCCCGCGACGGTCGACGCGCTCCGCGCCCACCTTGCCCGCCAGAACGAGGAGCGGCTGTACGCCGGTCCGGCATGGCAGGCCCGCCAGACCGACTGGCGCGGCGCCCACCGCGACGACCTGGTGTTCGCGTGGCCGGAGCCGTCGCGCTACCGGGGTTGCCCGATGGTCGCCCGGACGCTGCGAGTACGGACAGGCGCCATTCACGCCACGGCTTGCGGCAACGCGAGAGGTGCTGTTGTGGCGTGTGTGCAACGTGATCGACCAGGTGCGCCATATGTGGCGATCGCGAGTGGTCTTGGCCAACCGCGGAGAGGTTGACATGCGCTATCCGGCGCTGGCGCTGTCTCTCGGCCGGTTGGACGGTGGGTCGTTAGTCGGCTTGCCGATCCAGAACGACGACGGCGGTCTCCGTTGGGCGGCGAGCAGCGAAGCCATCGAGCCCCTTGTCCAGTTGTCGCCAGCGTTCCCACAACCGGTCACGTTCCTCGCCAACTGCGCGGCGACCGACAACGGAGATGGTCGTTCCTCCGGCCAGGGCGAGTATGGCCTCGGGTTGTGCCTGAAGGTTGAGCCACCAGGCAGGTTCTGGTGCGCCCCACCCGTTCATCGCCATCGTGACGACGCCGTTTCCGTCCTCGTAGTAGCCGATCATCACGCTGCGTTCGACGCCACTGCGGCGTCCGGTGGTGGTGAGGTAGGCGAGCCCGTAGCGATCAGATCGTGGAGCGCGAAGCCCGAACCGGCCTCCGCTCCACCGGTACAGCGCCTTGTGGATCTTCCATGCAGCACGAATGAACCAGCGGGGAGGAAGGAACCCGCTGACCGGCGTGTCTGAATTGCTGGCCATCAGTCCATGTTACCGAAGGTGCCGCAACCCCAGTTCGGCCATCCGATCGTTTGTCGTCGCCCCGAAAGGACGACCCGACTCGAGCCGGACACGATCCGGACACGTACATCGGGATGGATGGGGCCCTCCGGTTGCGCCGGAACCAGAGAGCCGCACTGTCGATCGATCCGGCCGGGGTACTGCTCCGCATGGGCGCGTAGCATTGGCCGCCAGAGGGAGACGTGCGCTTGATCAGAGTCATCGTCGGGGTTTGCCTGGGCCTTCTCGCGGCCGTGGTGGTCTGGACGCGTCGTGGCATGCGCTGGGGTGCGACGCCGGAGGAGATCGCTTCAACCGGCACCGGCGACGATTGGTTCGAGGGAGTGCCCGGCTCACGCGTGCGCATCACGCGTGGGATCTCGATCGGTGCTCCCCCGGAGACGGTGTGGCCGTGGCTGGCACAGAACGGCCGCGGCGCGGGCTGGTACAGCCACGACCGTCTCGACAACGGCGGCCGCGCGTCGGCGCACCACATCGTCGGGTGGATTCCCGAACCGTGCGTCGGTGACGCCGCGTCGATCGGCTACCTCCGGCACCTCGAGCCGGGCCGGGAGATCGTTTGGTGGGCCCCGAACGATCCGCTCCTCGGAGCGCAGACCTGGTCGGCGTGGCAGTACACGGTGGTGCCACAGGGTGACGGCTCGCGTCTGCTGATGCGCGTCGACTTCGCTGCGGCGGGCCCGACCAGGTGGCTCGGCCTCCTGCTGGTCCCGTTGATCGACTCGGTCATGGCCCTGCGCCAGCTCCAGAACGTGAAGCACCTCAGCGAGCGTCATGGCGTCCGGACCGAGGACCCGGAGAACCCCGAAACCGGGGAGCGGGACCAGTACCAACTGCACCACGTGATCTACGCCTCGGGCGACGAGGCCGGCGTACCCGGAGCCGAGAACGCCCAGCAGGCCCGCCAGTGGGCGGAAGCTGACGGCATGGTGTGAGCGTCAAACGGGGTGGGCACCGGCGCGAGTTGCCGACGGCCCGGCTCGTCGGGCACCGCTCGCGCGAGCAGCAACCCCAATCGACGATCGCAGACCGCCGAGCGCGAGACCTTCATCAGCCCTGGCGAGTGAAGCGCCGCTGCTGTGGTGTGCCGTTGTCCGGCCATGGTCCGCGCGCCCGCACGTTCAGTCCGCGAGCTGGTCGAGCAGCCAGCTCGGCCCGACGACCTCGGCGTTCGCCGCTCGGACCCGCTCGGCCAGTTCCCGGTCGGCCGTGACCACGATCACCTCGCGGTTGGCCTCGGCGATGGCGGCGATCGTGTCGTCGCCCTCGCCGGGCGCATGCACAACCTCGACGCCGTCGACGACGGCCTCGTCGGCTCCCGCCCGGGCCTGGCCCTCGAGCACGAGCGTCACGGGCGGGTCCAGACGTCCCGCGGTCACCGTTGCCCGCACTCGGTCCGTGAAGCGTCGTGCCGCACCGGGCCGGTCGCGCCACCAGCCGGTTGGCCGAGACCCGATGACGTTAGCGGCGTCGATCACCAGCACGGGAACACCATCGCGCGGACGCCCACCAATCGGTTAGCAGACGGACCGCAAACTGTCCAACCTTGAACGAGCCGGATCGGGACCCTATGTGTCGGGTGAATGCGAGTTGAACAGTGCATGTTTGACAACCCGCCGACCGCTGGTCTTACGTCCACCGCAACCCCGATACACCCACATTCCCGCTTCGAGACCGAAGAGCCACCCCGGCTCACGGTCGCCGCGCGGCGTGGGGCCCGAAAGGCCATCCCGCCGCCAATTCGGCCAAGGAGATCCGCAGTGTGGCTCGACTCGCCAGCCCGGTGAGGTCGGGGAACAGATGGTAGTGATTGATACCCATCGAGTCCAGGTCGGGCAGCGCTTGCACGGCTTCGGAGGCGGGGAGTACGCACTTCGTCAGCGCTACGTCCGTCGCACAGCGCTCGACGAACTCCTCCAGACTTGTGAATTGCGTCCGGGACAGCGTGAACTTGCCACTCTGGTTCTGCAAGCGGACGTTCTGCAGCGACGGCGCGCTGACGATCTCCACTCCCACCTCCCGTGACCACACGGCGCTCTCCTCGTGAAGCGCCCAGATGGCGACGTGGCCGGACCCCTCTAACTCGCCTACCAGTCGGTGGTGGAACGCGAAGAACGCCGCGACGTATGGGCTCATCGTCCAGTCCAGGAGTCGGGTGGGCAACCCGTAGTGCTGGCCTAGGGCCCACAGCTTGTTGTCGTCGTCAACCACCGCCTCGGCGATACCAACCTCAAGGCAGCTGCGTCGCCACTCGACAAGGA
Organism: Nitriliruptorales bacterium; assembly: GCA_024644015.1. Taxonomy (GTDB): domain Bacteria; phylum Actinomycetota; class Nitriliruptoria; order Euzebyales; family JAHELV01; genus JAHELV01. The sequence continues at coordinate 6,622 of JAHELV010000076.1, read as the reverse complement.
GTTGATTCCATAACTGTTGCCGTCGATCTTGCGGGAGGCCGCCAAACTGGCGGTCGAACGATGGCGCCAGCCTCCAGTCTGCACTGCCCATGCCACGGAAGAGGTACACGTTGGGGCGGAAGGGGGCGGAGCCGAACAATTCTATCAACAAGTCACGTTTGAACTCCGGCCAGCTCGCGTACTCCAGCACACGGATAGTCACGTCACATTACCGCCAAGAGCGCGCTCGCATCCGTCGGTATTCCTACACTGCGCGCAAGACAAGGGTGCAGTACATAGGTGTCGACATCCGGTGTGAGGTAGAGTTCCTCAACATCTCCGAGGGCGAAGAACCGTGCCTGACCCTCGCCATCGACATAACCGAGCAAACCATTCTGCCACAGCACGGACGCCAGGTCCGTGGCGCTCTGGAAGTGAGAGTCCGCCACCTCCTTCAGTCCATCAAGATCGGATCGCGGGAAGCGGTCAGTACCGATTAGTCGAATGAGTGACCGAATGTCCTCGACCACTCCACGGATGTACGACTCCGTGCTTGTGTAGACCTCCGAGTAGTTATGCAGCACAGCATTGACGGGCATCAGGTCGGAAGTTACCTGATTCGCGCACTGGGCTAGCTGCGAGTCGCCAAAGCGCTTCGTACAGCGAGCCACGACATCTTGCAGCGCTGTCAGCGGCATCTGCACGTGACCCGCTCGCTTCTGTCGCAGAATCTCCTCGGACAATTCGTTGCCGAGCGAAATAACATCACGAGGAATTACACGTGTGTGCCGAATCAGGTAATCCTCGACCGATTCCTCTCCACGCTCGACGGTGACGGTCCCGAATCCTAGCCATTCGCGGACGCTGCCACCGTTGCTGCGCTTGGCCATCAGCAGCGACTGCGGAAGACGGCGCACCTTATCGCGCAGCAGATACCGCAGCGACGTCCGATCCCATGACAACACCCTGATGTGCGGCTCGTTGTAATATCGGGGCGCATGCTCAGAACGGTAAACTGACGACATCACGAGGTCGCGTATGCACACCACAACGTGTAGTCGGCCGCCCAGTTTGTGGTCACGGAGCAGACGCATCACCTGATAGAACAGACCTTCCTGGCACTTGAGCCAGTACATCGGCGCATGCCCGAACTCTTCGTCGACCGCGTCAAGATAGAAGAAGATGGGCTTGCAGTGAGCAACGATCTCGCTCAACAGGTCTTCTAGGTCATCCCACAGGGGGTCGTCCAGATAGCGTGAAAGCTGATGGGCCGTGTGGTGCTGATTGACGATTTCACGAACCTGACTGTAGATCGACCGGGGACGGCGAAAGTCGTCGAGGAGCCGCCCATAAGAATGCATCTCCTCGACCTCATCCTCGGAGACCTGGTCGCGCAACTCACGATGGCGCAGCAAATGCGACGCGAGCGATCGCAGGATCGCCCGCTCCCAAATCTGAATCCACTTCTCCACGAGAACCCGCTCCGGGAACCACTGACAGGCCTTCACCACCACGTCGGTCCCTGGCAGGCTCTGCTGCGGCACATCGGCATACACCGACTCCTGGTGCGCCTGAAAGTCTTGAAGCCGGCGCATGTACACGGTCTTGCCGGCCCCAAGTCGGCCGACGATAACCCGCACTTTCGAGTCGTTCGCGCGCGTCGCAAGTCCGCCGAAAGCGGGGTCACCGTCGAAGTCGACGAAGTCGATCAACATGTCCTCAAGATCGGCCCTCGATCCATCAGGATTTCCGAATGGCCCGACCGGGTCTAGCACACGTCGAGGTGCTGCCATGGTCGCCCCCATTGGCTGCGAGGAATGTGTCGCCCTTCATGAGCTCCCAATGCGCCCGGCTGATACCTCGCGCCGCCACACTGCGTGCTGGTCTCTTGGTGGGCCGCGCGCCGCAGGGAACCAACTGGAGTCGAGAGTCTCGGTGTCCTGAGCGCCACAGCCCAGTGTCGATCGCCATACTAAAGTCCCGCCGCGGCAAGCGATAGTCTCGACACGTCGGTTCGTCAAGCAGTCGACCAGCTGGGACATGATGCCGTCGAAGTCCTGATGGTGGGCGTCTACATCCCTGAACGAATCTTCGGGACTGGCCCAGTCCCGTCGAGCCGCTCATCCAGAAGTGACCGCCGACGAAGACAGTCGCGGTAGGGACCGCGCTCGCGGACGGTTCTGTTCAGATCCCGAAGCCGACGGGAGTGTGTACAACGGAGTACAGATAGAGGAGCGCCGCATGTCTCGACCGAGCATCGCACGACCCGCTGGCAGATGCGTGTGCAACGTCAGGACGCAGAACTCGTGGCCGACGCCGCCGCGGCCCTCGGAGTCACGCGCACTGACTTCGTGCTGACCGCCGCAACAGAGCGGGCTCGCGGCGTGTTGGCCGACCGCACACGCTGGGACGTCACAGAAGAGCAATGGGAGGCGTTCCAGGCTGCGCTCGACGCGCCGCCACGCGACCTGCCACGCCTGCGCGAACTGCTGGCTGAGCCGGCACCCTGGGAGCGATGAGTGGAGTACGAGCCACCGCATCGCTACGACCCGACCCGCCACGACGTCGGCGACTTCACGTCCGGCACCGACGCACTCGACCGGTACGTCCAACGCATCGCCGCGCAGGCCCAGTCCAGTGGTGACGCACGCGTCTATGTCGTCACGACCGACGACCGCCGCACCGTCGTCGCGTACTACACGCTGTCGGCCGGATCGGTCGCCTACACCGACGCCCGGCCCGCGCTCGCAGGCGCGTGCCGGCCCGGCCCATCCCCGTTGTGGTGCTCGGCCGTCTCGCCGTTGACGACCGACACCGGCAGTCGGGTCTCGGACGCGCGCTGCTGCGCGAGAGCATGCTGCGCGTGCTCGCCGCCGCAGAACATGTGGGCGTTCGTGCACTGCTCGTCCATGCCAAGAACGACGAGGTCCGCGACTGGTACCTCAAGCAGGCCGAGTTCGCGCCGTTCCCCGGCGACCCCGCAGCGCTCATGCTTCTGATGAAAGACCTCCGCCGCACCGTTGGCTGGCAAGTCGGGTAGCAATCGCAGCCCTGCCGGGAACGAGCAAGAAGCCGATTCACGCATTGCAGGTCAGCCAGGTGCGCGAGACAGGACTCGAACCTGCACGCCCTTGCGGGCACCAGGACCTGAACCCACTTGACCACGTGCCACCGCGTATCACCCGGTACCACCAAATCCCGCTGACCAGGCGTTTCGCGGCACCCGGTGTCCAATGCGTACAACCACGTACCGGCCAGTCGGGTTGCGTTGGTTAGCAGATCGGTTGGCAGACGGAACGTCGGTCGATACAGCATTCGGCCGGCGCTCCGATGCCCTCAACGTCAGCGGCACGCCGGAGTCTGTATGACGGACTCTCGGCGGTCTCGGGTCTTGCCATCACGCGCCAGCCGCGGCGTCCTCGACGGCCTTCGCGATGCGCTGGAGGCGGTTGTGCACCATCTTGTCGGGCCCCTTGCCTTCCAGTCGGTCGATCATCCGCTCGTACAGAGGGGCATCGTGCACCTGAACCTTGAGCGTCATCCGCGTGCCGTCACCTTCCGGCTCGAACTCGTGGATCAAGCTGTAGAGAGCCGTCTCGTGTCGGGGCTTGGCAAGTCCGCGCGGCGACACCGTGGGCTGCATCGCGATCTCGATGCGGCGGTCCGGGACGACCTCAACATACTCTAGGCGGTCATCCTCCTCGAACACACCGACCTTGATCGACAGGTGCACCGTCGTACCCACGCCGCCATCGGTCACCTGGGCATCCACGACGTGCTTCGGGTCTCCCGCGAACAGCTGCCGCGGGTCGAGGCAGTAGCCGAAGACCGCGCTCGGTGGAGCGTCGACGTGGATCGACTCCTCGACCCTCGTTCTTACGTCAGTCATCCTTCTCGCCCCTTTCGCTGTGACGAAGTGGGATCACTGCGACTAGCACCATACGGGTCGCTGTGACGTTGGGCCAGAGGCTTTCGTCACGACGGGAGCGGGACTAGAGGCTTTCGTCACGACGGGAGCGGGACTGGCCTTGCTCTGCTCTGACGCCCGCGACCGATGCAGGCCCGCGTCCCGCTGATGGTGCAACGGCGGCCTGGAGGTCACGTCCGGTGACATCCATCCGAAGGAGGGCCGGCCCGCCGAACGCGTCACCGTGGCTCGCAGATCGCTATCCGCGGGACGGGCGCTGTCGAGTGACAAGGCGTACCGGGGCGAAGTGATCCGTGGCGGCGTGTCGCTAGACGCCGAACGCACCGATCATGCGTCAAACCGTCTTTGACGCTTTGACGTTGGTAGGCGAATGGACTGCTGCCGGCGTACTCTCTTATGCCTTCGGGAGCGCAACACCAGAGGTGGTGGCGTCTCAGCGCTGGTGTAAATGAAGTCTGCGCGCGGGCTCCTGAGCGGTGATGTTACGCGACGGCGGTGGCGGATTCGGCCAGGTCGTTCGCCTGCTCGAGTCGAGCATCGTGTGGGTGGAACACGTCGGCACGGAGCTGTTGGAGCAACCTGACGTTGGCCGGGTTCATGTCCACGCCCCGCCAGCCGCGCGACGCACGGTCGAGCACCGTCGTCGGCTCGTCCTCCACCGGCTGCGACGAGTATCCACCCCGTCACTTGTCGTCCCGGCGGAACCCCCACCGGTCACCGACCGCCATGGCCGGTTACCGATATGAGGTTGGTCTCGCGGATCCGTCGCCAGTGCTCGCGCGGGAACCGCAGGAACGTCGTCAACGATTCCAGGTCGTCGATGACACAGGCGACCGCCCCGGGATACTTGGGCTGCCACGTAGCGGCGAACTGCTCGGCGCGGCGGTGGGCCTCGGTCACCCTCGTCGCGCTATGAGCCGCGACGAAGTTAGCAAATGGTCAGCAGATCGCGTCGGCGTCCCTGTGGACAGCCGCCGTCAGAATCGCGTTTGCCCTGTTCAGATGGGGTGCGCGAGACAGGACTCGAACCTGCACGCCCTTGCGGGCACCAGGACCCAAACCCACCCGACCACGTCCTACCGAGTGCCACCCAGTACCCTGAAATCCCGCTGACCAGGCATTTCGCAGCGTCCGCTGTCCATCGCGTACAACCGCGTACCAACCCGTCTGGATGCGTTGGTTAGCAGATGAGCGCGGTGATCCAGCGTTCCCACCGGCACACCGCTGACGGCACGCCCGCGTCGATGTCGCAGAGGAACACGGCGAAGCGCCACATCGTGCGGAGCGCCGCAGCGGATCGCGCGCTGGGATCCTGTCAACGCTGCTCCGGATACGTCAGAACGGGTCGAGGCGCCCGGACTGCACGAGCCGCTGTGCCGAGTTCAGCATGTCACCGGCCGCGTCGATCGCGAAGGAGGCATCGTCGACCGTCGTCGTCGGCGTCGTAACCTCTGGGTACTCGCTCTGCTTGCGGACGCGGCACAGCTCCGGGAACCGTGCGAACACACCACGGAACTGAGCGCGTACCACGTCTTGGACTGCGATGTGCCCGCCAGCGCTCGTTGCCCGCAGACCTTGGACCGCCAGTAGGGCAACACACGCCTTGCGCGCCGCGTCGTAGGCGAGCTGGTAGCTGCCCGTCGGATCCGTGGCCCTGATCGCCCTGGCAGAAGCGAGATGCCGATCCGCCTCCTCGAAGAAGCGTTCGGCCAGCTCGTCGCTGGGCACGACTTGCGCGAGCTCACCCTGCGAGATCATGCCGTCGATCTCGTTCCTGCCGGTCTGCCAGGTCACGACGCCTCGCCGTCGGCGTCCCGGTCGATTTCAACGAGTGGTCGACGTTGCACCTCAAGGAGAAACGAATCAGATCCCGGGTTTTCCCACTGTGCGGCCGTCCGGATCGTCACCTGCACCGGGCGATGCAGCTGGCGCTCGGCGCGCTCGGCCGCGTCGTACGCCGCTCCACGATCCGGCGCTCCGACGATGAGGACGTCGACGTCGCGTGGCTCGTGGCCGCTGTCACCGGTGTACCGCGCGGCCCACGACCCGAAGATCAACAGCTTGTCGACCCCATCGAGGTTGGCAAACTCGTCAGTCACAACCGACAACGGCCCGAACGCGCGGAGCAGCAGCTCCCGTAGGGGCTCGTACGCAAAGCTGCGGGTGTTCGCCGTGACGAGCCGCGTACGGCCGACGTTGCGACTGCGGACGATGCCAGCCTGCTCCGCACGGTCAACCTCGCGGACCGCCGTGGGCACGGAGGTTTCGCTGATGTCGGCCAGGTCACTGACCGAGAACTCGCGCTCCGGGTCGAGCAACAACGCGGTCAGCAACCGCGCCTGTACCCCCGACCGCAGGATCGGCAGCAACGGCGGGGCGTTCACTTTCATAAAGTGAACGATATCATCCACTTAACGAAACAGTCAGCGGGCCATCCAGGATCGGCACCGCACTGATGCCGAGCCTCGATGCAACGTTGCGCTGAACCGCTGCCCTGCGGAGCACGCACGCCGCCGACCCACGTGGTTCCTGGCCTCGTCCAGTCGCGTGGGCGTCCGCATCCCGGATGGCGAGACCTATGGGTAGCAGATCGGGTAGCAATCGCCGCCCTGCCGGGAACGGGCGAGAAGCCGATTCACGCATCCTTGCAGGTCAGCCAGGTGCGCGAGACAGGACTCGAACCTGCACGCCCTTGCGGGCACCAGGACCTAAACC
>JAHELV010000155.1 GCA_024644015.1 Nitriliruptorales bacterium | reverse complement strand
TCACCGCCTCCTGCACGTCGTAGGCCTGGTCGGCCGACAGGTCGACGTCGTCGGTCAGCGGCGGTACGGGGGTCCGCGCCGCGGTCGCGTCGAGCAGGCGTCGCGCGAGGCGGTCGGTGTCCATCAGCGCGCCGCCTGGGCGTCGGCCGCCTTGCGCTCCAGCTCGACGGCGACGTCGATGATCATGTCCTCCTGGCCGCCGACGACCTTGCGCCGGCCCAGCTCGAGCAGGATGTCCTTGGCGTCGACGCCGTAGCGCGCCGCGGCCCGCTTCGCGTGCAGCAGGAACGACCCGTAGACGCCTGCGTAACCCAGCAGCAGGCCGTCGCGGTCGATGACGCCCTGGTCGGGCCTGATCGGCCGCACGACGTCCTCGGCGGTGTCCATGACGGCGAGGGGGTCGACGCCGGTGGCGATGCCGGAGCGTTCGAGCGCGGCGACCAGGATCTCGGTCGGGCAGTTGCCGGCGCCTGCCCCAAGACCGGTGGTGCACCCGTCGAGCTGGTCGGCGCCCTCCTCCAGCGCGGCGATCGAGTTCGCGACGGCCAGTGACAGGTTGTTGTGCGCGTGCAGGCCGACCTGGCAGTCCAGCTCCGACTTGAGCAGCGCGACCCTGCGCCGCGCGTCGTCGATGGTCATGGCGCCCGCCGAGTCGACGACGTAGACGCAATCGGCGCCGTACGAGGCCATCTTCCGCGCCTGCTCCAGCAGCGCGTCGGGCTTGATCATGTGCGACATCATCAGGAAGCCGACGGTCTCGAGTCCGAGCTCCTTCGCCAGTGTGATGTGCTGCTGGGAGATGTCGGCCTCGGTGCAGTGCGTGGCGATGCGTGCGACGTCGATGCCGAGGTCCGCGGCGCGTCGCAGGTCCTCACGGATGCCGATGCCCGGCAGCATGAGGATCGCGATCTTCGCCGTCGTCCGGGTCTCGATCGCGACCCGGATCAGGTCCAGCTCCGACGTGCGGCTGAAGCCGTAGTTGAACGACGACCCACCGAGCCCGTCGCCGTGCGAGACCTCGATGACCGGCACGCCGGCGGCGTCAAGGCTGGCGACCACGTCGCGCGCCTGCTCGACCGTGAACTGGTGCGCGACCGCGTGCGAGCCGTCGCGCAGCGTCGAATCGGTCAGCCGGAACGACGGCGCCTCCGGGCGCGGGTCACCGTTGCCGGCGGCGGCTGCTCCCGCACTCATGCCGGCACCGCCATGTGCCGGCGCGCGAACGCCTCGCCGACCCTGACCGCCGAGGCGGTCATGATGTCCAGGTTGCCGGCGTACGGCGGGAACCAGTCTCCCGCCCCCTCGACCTCGAGCAGCACCACGACGCGCGCCGGCACGACCCCGCCCGGCGTCCCGTAGACGTCGGTCTCGATGACCGGCTCGCTCTTGAGCCGGTACCCGGGCACATACGCGGCCACCTCGTCGACCATCTCCAGGATCGACCCGCGCACGGCGTCGGCGTCGTAGCCGTCGGGCAGCGCGCAGAACACCGTGTTGCGCATCAGGATCGGCGGGTCGGCGGGGTTGAGCACCATGATCGCCTTGCCGTGCCGCGCGCCGCCGACGTCGACGAGTGCCGCCGACGTGGTCTTGGTGAACTCGTCGATGTTCTGGCGCGTGCCGGGACCGGCGGAGACGCTCGCGACGGTCGATACGATCTCGGCGTAGGGCACGTCGGTCACCCGCGCGACCGCGTGCACGACGGGCACGGTCGCCTGCCCGCCGCATGTGATGAGGTTCACGTTGTCGGCGCCGGCGTGCTCGCCGAGGTTGACCGTCGGCACCACCAGCGGCCCGAGCCGGGCGGGCGTCAGATCGATGACGGGCAGGCCCGCGTCGCGGTAGCGCGGCGCGTTGCCACGGTGCACCCATGCCGAGGTCGCTTCGAAGACCAGGTCGATCTCGTCGGCGCGTTCGAACAGGCGATCGACGCCCTCGTGGGTGGCCTCGATGCCCAGGTCGCGGGCGGTCGCCAGCCCGTCGGAGGCGGGATCGATGCCGATCACCAGGCCCGGCTCGAGCGTCTCGGAGCGCCGCAGCTTGTGGAGCAGGTCGGTGCCGATGTTGCCCGACCCCACGATGGCGCAGCGGGTGACCATTGATGCCCCTGTCAGACGAACCGGGCCGTGACGGATCCCAGGCGGTCGAAGTCGGTGCGGATCACGTCTCCGGCGGCGATCGGGAACGCGGCGTGCAGGGCGCCGGTCATGATCACATGGCCCGCGGGCAGCGTCACGTCGTACTCGGCCAGTGTGTTGGCCAGCCACGCCACGGCGGCGACGGGGTTGCCCATGGCCGCCGCGCCCGCGCCGGTCGCCTCCACACGGCCGCCGCGGCGGATGACCATGCCCGTGGTGCGCAGGTCGAACCCCTCGACCGGCACCACGCGCGTGCCCAGGACGATGGCCGCCGAGCTCGCGAGGTCGGCGATCGTGTCGACGATCGTGATGCGCCAGTCCTCGATGCGGCTGTCGACGACCTCCAGGGCGGCAATGGCCCCGCCAATGGCGGTCCCGGCCTGCCAGGCGCTGACACCGGGACCTCGCAGGTCCCGGTCGAGCACCAGCCCGATCTCGGCCTCGATGCGCGGTTGCAGGAGTTCGTCGACCCGTATCGCGGCGCCATCGTCGTGGACCATCGAGCTGAGCACCGGCCCGTGGTCGGGTTGGTCGACACCCAACATCTCCTGCATCGGCTTGGACGTGAGCCCGAGCTTGTAGCCGACGATCGTGGACCCGTCCGCGCGCAGCAGGTCGACGAAGGCCTGCTGGATGGCGTAGGCGTCCGCGATCGACAGGTCGTCGACCGTCTCGCTGAGCGGCAGGA
>JAHELV010000154.1 GCA_024644015.1 Nitriliruptorales bacterium | reverse complement strand
GTGGCATCGTCGCGATGCTGCTGGCTGCGCTGCCGCTGGTGCTGCTCGTCCAAGCGGTGGCGGTGGGTCAATGGGTGGAGGCCGGCTGGTTCACGGCGTGTGTGGTCGGTGCGGCGGCGGCGGCGTTCGCATTGCGTCGCTTCCGGCGCTCCGACACGCGCGTCTGGCTGCGCTGGATCGCGGCCGCCGCAGCGCCGGGCATCGCGATCATGGTGGTCGCGTTCGCGCTCGCAGGGCCGCCAACGGTCGCAACGGCAGGCCCCGCGGCCGCAATCGTCGTCGCGTTGCAGTACATGCTGCTGTACCTACCGGTGCAGTTCGTGCTCGAGGAGGTCAGCTTCCGGGGACTGCTCGACACCCACGTGCACGACCGGCACGCGCGTCACGGATGGCCGTCGGCGCTGTTCGTCTCCGCGCTGTGGGGGCTGTGGCACCTGCCGCTGGCGCCCGCCGGCGCGCCGCTGGTCGCGACCGTCGCGCAGCTGCTGCTGGTGCACTGCGCCGTCGGCGTCGGTCTCTCCTACGGGTGGCGCCGCACCGGCAACCTGGCGGTGCCGGCCCTCGCACACGCGGCCATCGACGCGGTCCGCAACGCGCTGCAGCTCGTCGCGTTGTGACTGCGATTTCAACGGGTCACTGCAACAGCCTCGTTGAACTTCTCTGATGGTGTCATGAACTCGAGGGTCTTGCGAGGCCGGCCGTTGAGCTCGGCGGCGACGGCGTCGAGGTCGGCCTGAGTGACGGCGTGGAAGTCGACGACCTTGCGGGGGAAGTACTGCCGGAGCAACCCGTTGGTGTTCTTGTCCTGATGGTTTCTGGTGTGGTCGGGGGTGCGGCCGTCCGTTGCTGCAGGAGACCAAGATCTCGACGGGCACGAGCGCGTTGGACACGTATGCGCAGCGCGGACGTACTCGCCCTGAAGATGCAGGAACAATGAAGGGCGACGGCGCGTACGAACGCACCGATACTGCCTTACTCGCTCGTGGGTGATGTGGTGGCGTTGGGGGAGAATGGCACATCGCGGTTCATGGTCGGCGACTATCAGGGTTCGACGTCGGTGGTGTTTCGCGCGGTCGGCGGAGGACGCTGCCCGGCAACGCCACGACCATTCGGCTACACGCGCGACACCTTGCAGCGAGGGTCTTCGTGTCCTGAGTCCACAGGGCGCCGGGAGGTCGACGTGTGCGTGATCCGGTGCTTCACTAGCGTGCAGATGCGTGACAGGAGCGATGACATGGCCACACCCTCGGCGACGGGGCTCACGATCGCCGACCTCGAAGCGGCCCCCGAGGACACCGTCATCCGCCACCTCATCGATGGCGATCTCTACGTCGTGACGCCGCCGACGATCAGGCACCAGCGGGTTGTGGCCCGCATGTTCGCGGCACTGCTCAGGCACGCGGACGCGCATGGGGGCGAGGTGTTGACTGCGCCGACGGGCGTTCGCCTCTCGGATCGGGACATGCCCGAGCCCGACGTCTTGTACGTGCGCGCGGAGAATCTCGATCGTCTCGGCGAGCGGTACGTCGAGGGCGCACCTGACCTGGTGGTTGAAGTGTCGTCGCGATCCACCCGGCGACTGGACATCGTGCTCAAGCGGCGGCAGTACGAGCGTTTCGGCGTTGAGGAGTACTGGTTCGTCGACCTTGACGCCGACCACGTCGCCGTATACCGACTCGGCGGGGGGCGGTACGGACCTCCGATCGTCCACGAACCGGGTGAGCTGATCGTCGCCGCTGTTATCGACGGCCTCGAGGTGCGGGTGGAGGACCTGTTTCCGGCCTAGGTCGAGCCGTGCAGCACGTCGACTTCGGCCTGGCACTCTTCGACGAACGCCTGGCCATTGGCGATGCGGTCGCCGATGCGCTCGGATTCGGTGCGACCGGCCGCGTCGAGCACGTTTCGGCCGGTGACGGGCTGACCCGCGACTTCGCCTCTGACACGACGAATCGGTTGGCGTGGATCACCGCTGCTACCAGCGGCGGACTGGGCACGATCGCGGACTCCTCGGGTCACGGAGTTCGACTTGAGCGCTGGTCGACGCCGTCGCTCGGAACACCTAGATCGCCGACGCGCTCTACGTCGAGCCGTCACCGGTCAAGACGCATGTGGCCCCCGCGCTCGCCAAGCTGCGTCTGCCCGATCGCGTCGCCGCCTTCATCTACGCCTACGAGCGCGGCCTGGTGACCCCCGGCCGGCACTGAGCCCCGTCGATACGGAGTCGAGCGGGCGTCTCAGTCCTCGACCGGCGAGGCCATCGCCATGGCCTGCTCCTCGGTGACGTCCATGTTGTGCACCGCGACACCGTGCTCGCGGGACGCGGTCACGATCTCCTCTTTCGTGCCGCTGGTCTCCCACCCGCAGGCACAGGTCAACATCCAGCGGGTCATGTCGTGCCTTCCTGATCCGAGGTCTCCAGTTGGCGGAACGGCTCTGGCACGTAACCGGCGAGCAGCCGATGCCATCCGTCGTCGAGCGTGGTCCGCACCACCTCGTCCTCCTTCGCGAGCCAGGCCAGGTGGCGCAAGCCGTGCTCGACCACCTGAACGTAGCCGATCGTGTCGGGGGCAGCGTGTGGCGAATTGCGAGCCAGATCCGCCCGCACGACCGGGGCGGAGTCCATCGCTCCGATGGCCTCCGGGTCGATCACGACGACGAAGCTCAAGATCACGGCGCCGTGCTCGTAGCGCCAGGACGTGGAATGGACGAGAAGCGCGCCTTCGACGTTGCCTCCGACGATCCGGCGGACGGTGTCGAGGGGGTGCTCGCCCGCTCCGGACTCGATGAGCCACGGTGCGGCACCGCACGGGCCGGTCAGCACGAGCCGATC
>JAHELV010000153.1 GCA_024644015.1 Nitriliruptorales bacterium | reverse complement strand
GCGGTGAACGTGATCTCGGGCACCGGCACCGGGTGTGTGGTCGGGCACCGCCCACGCCTGCTGTACGCCATGTGACTGCGGTGGTCGGGCGAGTCCATGCGCCGGCCGTCCCAGCAGTCGGGGAACTGGATGCGAAGGCGCAGCGCGTCGCCGGCGCCCGCGCAGTCACGCTGCGCGGGGGGCGCGGGCCCGATGGTGCGGGTGGCGAACGGCTGAGCCGAGCACGACCACGAGGCCACATGCGTGTCCTGCACCCTGCCGGTCTCGTGGTGCAGGTGGGCGTCGCCGGCGATCATCCGCAGACGCCGGGGCAGCGGGCGCAGCGAGCGGGGATCCTTGCCGCGCGCACGGTAGTACACGCGGATGCCCGGCAGCGCCGACGCGCGAACGGGCCTGCCGTTGCGGTACAGCGTCGGCACCCAGTACGCCGAGTGGTCGGCGCGCCGGTCGCACGTCGTGGGCGACCGCCGCAGTGAACGGGGGGTCGAGAACGCGTCGGTGGTGGTCGCGCCCGCGAAGTCGTGCATGTGCGCGGCGCCGGGTCGACCGGGCGAGACGATCGGATCGTCGGGGGCCCGGTGCGAGAACCCGCAGAACACGATGAACTCCCCGCTGCCCGCGCGCGCCGGCGCCGGGGGGAGCACGACGACCGTCAGCATGCTCACGACCGCGAGTACAGTCCAACGCCAGACCCGCCTCGACCCCATCCGCCCTCCTGGCAGCGTGCAGTCCCGGTGGTCCGGTCGGCCGCTGCAGCGCTGGATTAGGCCGTTTCGCCGGTGAACTGTTCCGACCGTTCGCGTCGCCGCCGTCCCCCGACGAGCGCGCCGATGGCGATCGCAATTGCGAGACCCAGGGTGGTGGCGATGCGCGCCGGCCCGGTGTCGAACAGACCGGCCGCTGCGGGCTCGTCGCTCAGCGAGCCGTCGGAGTCGAACTGCACGGCGGTCGGTTCAGGTGCCCCTGTCAGGTCGGCGACGACTTCGAGGGAGCGCGTGCCGTAGCGGTCGCTCGGCTCGATGTGGGTGTTCTCACTGAACTCGTTCCAGCTGATGATGCCGATCGCGTGGGGCAGCGAGGCCAGTGCGCCTTCCCATTGGCGGCGCAGCGTCTGACCCTCTGCGCGTTCGACGACCGATGTCCCGCCGACCTTGCGGGCGTCGAAGCCGGGTGCGGCCGGCGCGAGCCATATGCCTCCGTGCGCGCGCACGGCGCCACCCATGTCCACGAGCTTCTGCGGATAGCCCGGATGGGTGCCGGGGTTCACCGACGACCAGTAGTAGAGGTTGCCGTCGACGTACTGCGCCACCCGTCGGTAGTCGTCGACGTTCCTCGCGGTCGCCAGCGCATGCAGGCTGTTGCGTCGTGGCGAGGTGATGCGCCCGACGTCGTCAGCCGTGAACTCCCATGTGCCCGTCAGCACCACGAGCGGCTTGTCGAACAGGTCGAAGGCCTCGGAGTCGGCGTACCGTTCGACGAACACGTCGAGGTCGTCGCCGATGCGCCGCACGGGCAGCGGATCACGGTTGAAGTCGAGGCCCTGATAGGTGATCGCGAGCTTGAAGTCCTCCTCCTCGGCGATGGCGATCAGCTGCTCCAACCGCGGGTCGAGGACCTCGGTGCTCTTCCAGCTCACGATGAAGCCGTCGATGCCGACGGCTTTGGCTGCCGTGACGTGGTCGCGCATCACGGTGGCGTCGTCGCTGGTGTACCGGCCCAGGGCGGGGTAGTCGGTCTTGGCCCGGTTCCAGGAGGTCGCCTCGAACCAGATGTAGTAGTGGGCGAGCACCGGCGGATCCGTCGGCGCGGAGAGCTGTGCGCGCGGCGGCGACTCGGCACCCGGTTCGATCGTTGCGGGCTGTCCGATCTCGCCTGTCGCCGGCGTGGATGGACTCTCGACGCCGACGGTCGCGGCAGCGTGCGGCGGGGAGTGCACCGCACCGGCGACCGCCAGCAGCAGGACGACGGTCATGCGCCACGGGCATGGCCGTCGGTTGTAGGAGCGGAGGCCGGCCATCATCGGCTCCCGGGGCTGCTGGGGACCTGGGGGCCTGACACGCCGACGCCGGCCTCGTCGACCGGGTGGGGCACGGGCCTCGCGGTCGTTCGACGGAGGCGTCCCACGACCGCGAGCCCCGCGAAGAACAGCACGGCGACGACGACGACCAGCGCGACGTCCCACCAGCTGTACACGTCGAGCGCGATCTGCTGGTCACTGCTCACCGTCACCGGTCGAGCGATGTGTGGACCGGACCCCGTCACGGTGGCTTCGTACGCGCCCGGTATCAGGTCGGGGATGCTTACGGTGCCGTCGGCGTCGAGCGCGTGGCGGGTACGGTCGCCGTCCGGATGGGTCAGCAGCACTGCGGCTCCGGTCGCCGTCCCGAGCAGTGCGTCGCGGACCGCGATGTCGGCGGTGAACAGCCTGGCCTGCACGGTGACCACCCGGTCGTCGGGCGGCAGTGCGGCCGGTACCACACGTTGCTGTCCAGGGCTGACGACCTGCTCACCGTCGACGGCGAAGCGCTGCACGGTCCACGGCAGGTCGCGTGGTCGCACGATGCCGAGCTCGGCCACGACCCGCTTGCCGTGCAGCCAGACGTCCTCGCCGACGCGGACGGACTTGCGCTCTCCCGTCAACGGGCTGCGCAGCCAGATCCGGCTGGCGCGGGCGGTGTCGATCCGCTCACCGCCGACCGTCAGCGCGTCGAACGTGACCCGGTAGTCGATGTCGAACGCCGCGACGTACCCCGCGTCGGTCGGACGGAGCTTCGAGAACCGCGCGCGGCGCCCCGGCGACAGCCTGACGTCGCGGTCGAGCACGGTGACCGCGTCGCCGCTGATGCGC
>JAHELV010000075.1 GCA_024644015.1 Nitriliruptorales bacterium | reverse complement strand
CACGCGTGCTCGAGACGATCGTCCGTACGCTCGCCATGGTGCGCGCGACGGTGGACGCAACCGGACACACGTCGGCTGATCTGTCGGGGATCGACGACCAACTGCAGGCGATCGCCAGCGAACTCGACGCCCTCGAGACGCCGGCGGACCGCCGGCGGGTCGTCGAGGCGTTGCGCGACGTTGGAGTGGCCGCCACCTGACACAGGTCGCGGGACTCCAGGTCAAAGCCAGTCCCGCGAGCGGAACAGGACATACAGCCCGCCCGACAGGACGACGATCAGCGCGGCGGATACGACGGCACCAAGCGGCTCCTGAAAGCCGGGAAACGGCACGTTCATGCCGTAGTAGCCGGTGACAAGAGTCGGAACGGCGATGATCGCAGCCCAGCTGGTGACCTTCTTCACGATCTGGTTCTGGCGGAAGTCGCGCAGGCTGAGGTTGGTCTCGACGATGGTCGACACCAGGTCGCGGAGCGCGTCGGTGGACTCGCCGACCCGAAGGAGATGGTCGTACACGTCCTGGTAGTACGGGTAGAGCTCGGCCGAGACGGCGCCGTGCTCGCGTCGCATGAGCGCACTCAGCGTCTCTCGCATGGGAACGACGAGCCGGTGGAAACGGACCAGGGCGCGGCGCATGTTGAACCAGCCGCGTTGTTGCGCGGGCGCGAGGGGGTGTTCGGAGAAGATGCCCTCGCTGATCTCGTCGTAGTAGTCGTCGAAGACCTGGACGGTGTCGAAGTAGCCGTCGACGACCACGTCGAGCAGCCCGTAGAGCAGGAAGCCCACGCCCTGCGCGACGAGGTCGGGTGAACGGTCCCAGCGGCGGACGACAGGGTCCATCGAGAAGCGCTCGTCCGGTCGGACCGTGATCAGCCAGCGGGCGTTGATGAACGCGTGTACCTCGGTGGTGTCCAGCGCAGCCGCGTCGACGTCGACGCGCACGGCGTGGCAGGACAGGAACTGATGGGTGGCGTAGTGGTCGAGCTTCGGCCGCTGGTGTGGCTCGAGGGCGTCCTCGACAGCGAGCTCGTGCAGACCGAGCTCGTCGGCCAGCTCGTCGAGCTGCGCCTTGCTCGGGCCGCAGAAGTCGACCCACACGATCGTCTCAGGTTGCTCCAGGTGCTCGGAGACGTCAGCGACCGGGAAGCCCTCGGCTTCGAGCACACCTTTGCGGTACATCCTGGTCTGCGCGTGACCCATGGTGGCCTCTCTGCGGAGTCCCGGTCCCGCTCCATCGGGCCGTGTCGGCGCCGGGCGATCTGGCGATTATGCAGTGTTGCGACAGTACAGCTCGCCGGGAGCGCCACCGCGGCGTTGCCTGCGCTCAGTCCGCGCGGATACACTCACAGCCACCCGAGGATTCCCATGCGAGGCCTGATCGCAGTCGCCGTCGGTGTGGTCCTCGTCGCCTGCGGCGGCGGCCCGGTGAGCGACGCCGACACCAACGCGTCGGCTCTGCCGGGCGCGCCCGTGTCGCCGTCGGCCGAGCCGGGGGCCGCGCGCACCGACGGGACGCAAGGCGCCGGAGCCACGCCTGCGGGCGACATCGGCCCACTCGAGGCACTGGTCATCGACGGGCTGCCGCCGTCGGACGCGGGGGTGCGCGATGACGGCGATGGCTACGTCGCCGTGCCGGAGGCAGTTGGCGACCTCGCACTGTTCACCGGTGCGGTCGAGGGCACCGAGTCGGACATGATGGCCGATCTGTTCGTCCAAGCAGGCTTCGTCGAGGAGTACTACCGTCGCTGGCTCATCTCCGAATCGGACAGACCGTCGATGCTCGGCATCCAACTGTTCCGGTTCCGAGATCCTGAGGCCGCTGCCGGTGTGGTCGACCGGGTCGCGGAGCTGTTGGACACGCGGTCGGCCGCGCAGCGGGGCGACGCCTGGCAGCAGCTCCTGACCGGTGGCCCTGCCGACATCCTGCTGACGACGCGCCAGTTGGACGGCCTGCCGGACGCAGTCGTGCTCGAGTTGCAGGTGCAGGACGCCGAGCAAGCGGCCGCCCGCGGCTTGACCTACGAGCTCGTGGCCTTCAACCGGGGTCCGGTGCTGGCGGCGATCACGCTTGTCTTTCCGCCCGAGCTGGCCACTGCTGCGGGCCGGGCACGAGCCGGCGAGATCGCCACGCTGCAAGCCGACCGCATGGTGGATCAGATGCGTCCCGCGGACCGCTGAAAGGTACTCATCGCCCGGAGCGGCCGTGACACCGGACACGTCCACGACACCGCCGACGCTGCTGTCCGCGACCCTCGAGCCAAGGAATCCGCCGGCGACTTCGATCCGCAGACACCAAGCAGTGCGGCACGACCGGGGCTCCGGCTCTTCTTTGACTTCAGCCGTGACGGTTGGCGTGGCGACGGCATCCTCCAACGACCGCCGCAGCGCGAGCACATGAACCGAGGCTGAGTCTGCGGAGTCGGTCGGTCAGAACCCCGAGGACCGCCTGCCGATGAAGCCAGCTCGCAGGGCTCGTCAACGTGTCCAGCGCAACGGACCCGTGCGCGGAAACTCCGTGAAGAAGCGGCGTCGCTGGTTTCGTGAACTTACCGTGGTCGCTGCCAACGGGCGTTCGGACACGGCCCGTGACCGCTGGCTCCCGAGAGGAGTGGTCAGGTGGGCACACTGCTCGAGTCGAAGCTCCACGTCCCGAGGCGGCGCAGTGACCTGGTCGCGCGCCCGAGGCTGAGCCAGCGCCTGCGTCGGGCGGCGGAGTCGCCCCTGACGCTCGTTTCTGCTCCCGCCGGGTTCGGCAAGACGACCCTGCTGGCGGAGTGGGTTGCAGCCGCCCCGACTGTTGGAGCGTTGGCAGCGTGGGTTTCGCTGGACGAGCGGGACAACGATCCAGCGTTGTTCTGGGCCTACGTCGTGGCGGCGCTGCAGGCGGTGGTCGCTGGAGAGGTTGGGGCTGGTGTGCTGGCGCTCCTGCAGCCACCGCAGCCCCCGGTCGACGTCGTTCTCGGCTCGCTGGTCAACGACCTGCACGCCGTCGTGGATGATGTCGTGCTGGTACTCGACGACTATCACGTCATCGAGGCGCGCGACGTGCAGCAGGGGATGGTGTTCCTGCTGGACAACCTTCCCCCGCACGTGCACCTCGTGATCGCCGGGCGTGCCGATCCGGAGTTGCCGTTGGCACGGCTGCGGGCACGCGGCGACCTCGTCGAGATCCGCGCCGCCGATCTGCGCTTCACACCCGACGAGTCCGCCGCGTACCTCAATGGTTCGATGGGATTGGCGCTGACGTCACGGAATGTCGAAGCGCTCGAAAGCCGGACGGAGGGGTGGATCGCGGCGTTGCAGCTTGCGGCGCTGTCGTTGGAGGGGCGCGACGACCTCGATGGGTTCATTTCGGGCTTCGCTGGTGACGACCGGTACATCGTCGACTACCTGACCGAGGAGGTCTTGCAGCGCCAACCTGAAGACGTCCATCACTTCCTGCTGGAGACGTCCATCCTGGACCGGCTGAGCGGTCCACTGTGTGACATGGTCACCGGTCGGGGCGACGGGAAGGCCAGGCTCGCGGCGCTGGACCGAGGAAACCTGTTCCTCGTGCCGCTCGATGACCGCCGCCGGTGGTATCGCTATCACCATCTGTTCGCCGAGGTGTTGCAGGCGCACCTGCTGGACGAGCAGCCCGACGACGTAGCTGACCTGCACCGGCGGGCGAGTGCGTGGTTCGAGCAGCACGACGAGCCGTCCGAGGCGATCCGTCACGCGCTGGCCGCCGGGGACTACGAGCGGGCGGCGAGCTTGATGGAGCTGGCGCTGCCGGCCCTGCGGCGCAGCAGGCGGGAACCCGTGATCCGCGGCTGGCTGACCGCGCTTCCCGAAGAAGTTGTCCGTGTCCGACCCGTACTCCGCCTCGGCTTCGTCGGTGCACTGGCGTCTGCCGGCGAGTTCGAGGGCGTGGAGGGTCAGCTGAAAGACGTTGAGCGGTTGCTGGACACCGCCACAGGGACAGTGCCGGGACCCCGGGCTTCAGCGGCGGACATGGTGGTCGTCGATGAACAGGAGTTCCGCCTGCTACCCGGCACGATCGAGATGTATCGCGCCGCAATGGCTCTCGTCCGGGGCGATGTGCTCGCAACGGTGACGCATGCCCGTCGGGCGATCGACCTGTCGCCCGAGGGGGATCACCTTCCCCGTGCAGGAGGAACGGCGCTCGTCGCGCTCGCGTCATGGACGGGAGGCGACCTCGACGCCGCGCACCAGGCGTACGCCGAATCCATGGCGATGCTGCAGCGGGCCGGGCACGTCTCGGACGTCCTCGGATGCGCGCTGGCGCTGGCTGACATCAGGCTCGCGCAAGGCCGTCTCAACGACGCACTGCACACCTACGAGCGGGGCTTGCAGCATGCAGCCGCACACGGCCGACCGGTGCTGCGGGGAACGGCGGACATGCACGTCGGGATGAGCGAGGTCCTCCGGGAGCGCAACGACCTGCCCGCAGCTACGCAGCACCTGCTGCGAAGCCGGGAACTCGGGGAGCACACCGGGTTGCCGCAGCAGCGGTACCGCTGGCGGGTCGCGATGGCGGGGGTACGCCGCGCCGAAGGTGATCTGGACGGCGCGATCGATCTGCTCAACGAGGCGGACCGCCTGTACGTGGGTGACTTCTCCCCGAACGTGCGGCCCGTTCCTGCGTTGCGGGCCCGGCTGCACGCGGTTCAGGGTGCATTGGGTGACGCCGTGGGCTGGGCGCGGGAGCGAGCCCTGTCCGTTGACGACGACCTCACGTACCTTCACGAGTTCGACCACATCACTCTGGCCAGGGTGCTCCTCGCGCAGCACACGGCAGAGCATGCGGCGCGCTCGATCGACGAGGCGACTCGGCTACTGCGGCGCCTCCTGGCGGCAGCCGAACAAGGCGACAGAACCGGAAGCGTCATCGAGATCCTCGTGCTGCAGGCGGTCTCGCAGCAGATGCGGAGTGAGCTGTCTGCCGCACTTGGCTCGCTGGAACGTGCGCTGACGCTGGCCGAGCCGGAGGGCTACGTCCGGGTGTTCGCAGATGAAGGCGCTCCGATGGCCTCCCTGCTGAAAGCTGCCGCGAAACAGGGAATCTCCCCCAGCTACGTCCGTCGACTGCTGACAGCCACGGGCAGCACGGAGCAGGCCGGCGCCGTGCAACCCGGATTGGTCGAGCCGCTGAGCGCACGTGAGCTGGAGGTGCTTCGGCTACTCGGAACGGACCTCGGCGGCCCGGACATCGCTCGTGAGCTCGTCGTGTCCCTGAACACCGTCCGGACGCACACCAAGCACATCTACGCCAAGCTCGGCGTGAACAACCGTCGAGCCGCGGTCCGCCGGGGCGAGTCTCTCAACCTGCTGTAGCGATCCGCGAGGCGACGCTCCTCCCCGTCGCCCGGTCGGGCCTGGTCCACATGGCCGCGACCGACCGCAAGATCACCACCTCGAATCACCACCCGTGGTGACGCCTGATCACCACATCGCTTCCTACGTTGACGCCCGTTGGCAGGCGACAGCGGGGAGCACGATGAGCAACGCATCGACGGGTCACCAGCACCGCTGCCGGCGGTACGAGATCCGGCTTCAGGGCCATCTGGATTCCCGCTGGGCTGCCAGGTTCGACGGACTGACTCTGACCAACGAGAACGACGGCACGAGCGTCATCGCCGGCCCGGTGGTCGACCAGGCGGCACTGCACGGCCTGCTGCGGAAGGTGCGGGACGTCGGTCTGCCGCTGGTCTCGGTTCTACAGGTCGAACCAGACCAACCCGACGCGTCCAGCGCCGGCGTCCATGACCGTACGAAGGAGACGAAATGACAACCACACTGCACAAGCGGGCCCCGATGGACTCGATGAGGAAGACCGCGCTGGTCGCGGGCGGGCTGTACATCCTCACCTTCGTTGCCTCCATCCCGGCAGTCGGCATGCTCGGCCCAGTGCTGAACAACCCGAACTACATCGTCAGCGCCGGCGCGGACACCCGCGTCCTCATGGGTGGCCTCCTCGATCTGACCAACGCCTTCGCCTGCGTCGGGACCGGCGTCGTGCTGTTCCCGGTGGTCAAGCGGTACGGCGAAGCCTCCGCCCTCGGCTTCGTCACGTCCCGCCTCTTCGAAGCCGCTGTCATCATCATCGGCGTCGTGAGCATCTTCTCGGTCGTGACCCTGCGCCAGGACCTCTCCGGAGCAGCCGGGGTCGATGCCGGGTCGCTGGTCACCACAGGTCGGTCGCTCGTCGCGGTCCGGGATTGGACGTTCCTGCTCGGACCCACGTGTATGCCCGCCATCAACGCACTGCTGCTCGGCTCCCTGATGTACCGGTCCCGACTCGTGCCGCGTGTGATTCCCACGCTGGGACTGATCGGAGCGCCTCTCCTCCTCGCGTCCGGCATCGCGCAGCTGTTCGGCCTCATCGACAACGTCTCTGCGTGGTCAGTGATCGCGGTCGCTCCGATCTTCATCTGGGAGCTGTCGCTTGGCATCTGGATGGCCGTCAAGGGCTTCAACCCGTCGCCGGTCACGCCGACCACGGCCCAGCCACTGCCGGCGCGCGAACCGCTGCCCGTCGCCTGAACGACGAACGCGAATCGAAGCGCGACCCCAAGATGCGGGTCGCGCTTCGTCACGTCAGCTGATACGACAACGACGCTCCACACGGGCGGAGCGTCGTTGTCGCTGGCTGCGGCCGGACGTGGCACCCGATGTCGCGTGCCCGCCGGCGATGGTCAGGCGATCGCAGCCTTGAGCTGAGCGATTACCGCGTCCAGCGCCGCTGTGGCCGTCACGGGTGCCCGGTTGCGGAATCGGCGTAGCTCGCTGTACTCCATCCTGGCGAGGGAGTCGGCGCGAACCTGCTGCGCGTGCTCCAGCTGCCGGATCGACGGCTGCTGCGGCTCCTGCGCCAGGCTGGCGGGTGACAGTCCGGTCAGGCCGTGGGTGTTCGCGTAGCGGGCGATCTCGCGGTAGATCTTGTACGCCGCGACCGAATCTGACGACAGGGCGACGGCACCGCCACGCTGTGTCAGGCCGGCGGGTGACAGCCCGGCCAGGTCATGGGTCCGGGCGTAGTCCCTGAACTCCTTGGGCGCGACGACCGCGGGCGATCCCGCCCGCGGCGCGTCGGTCGACCCGACGTCGGCGGTCCGCTGGGCGACGACGGCGGCCACCGCAACGACGATCGCGATGATCACGGCGGCTACGACAAGTGGCCGTCTGGTCCGGAGGTTTGGGATCGGGGAGTGGGCTGTATGGGTCATCGCTGTCTCCTGGTTCGCACCCCCGGCTGTCCAGGGGTGAGATGGTGGAACCCGACGGTGGCCGGCACGACTTGCGCGGCACGTTCTGTCACTTGCCTGCGGCTTTCACCACCAGCCGCCGGCGTGGGGCCCGTGAGTGCCCCAGAGCCTGTTGACCTGCGCGTTAAGTCCGGCGAAAGTGCACGGTGGTGCGGTATTCCTGCCGATGATCGCGAGAGAGGTTCGCGGCGTGGAGTTCCGAGCACTCGGACCGCTGGAGGTCCTGCGTCGAGGCGACGTCATCGACCTGGGACCTCGGATGCAGCGCTCGTTGCTGGCGCTGCTGCTGATCCACGTCAACGAGGTCGTTCCCGTCGAGCGCATCCTCGAGGGATTGTGGGGTCCGGATGCCGCGGACAAAGAGAACGCGCTGTGGGTCCATGTCTCCCGGCTGCGCTCGGCCTTGGAGCCGGACCGCGTCGGTCGTGGCGCGAGCGCGGTGCTGCTGCGCCGGGGTGGCGGCTACATGCTGCTGGTCGACCCCGCCGCGTACGACGTCGCCCGGTTCGAAGAGCTCGCAGCCAATGGCCGGGCACTGCTCGCGTCCGATCCCGCAGCAGCCGGTGATCTCCTCCGACAGGCGCTGGGCCTGTGGCGTGGTCCGCCACACGACGAGTTTCGCTACGACAACTTCGCGCAGGCCGAGATCACTCGTCTCGAGGACGCTCGGATCGCCGTGCTGGAGGACCGTATCGACGCCGACCTCGCTTCCGGACTCGCCGGTGAGCTGGTCAGCGAGCTCGAGGTGATCCGCCAGGACCATCCGTTCCGCGAGCGGCCGGTCGGCCAGATGATGCTGGCGCTGTACCGGTCCGGCCGTGCCGCGGACGCGCTGCGCGCCTTTGACGGGTTCCGGCGGGAGGTCGGCGAAGAGCTGGGCATCGATCCGTCGCCCGAGGTGCGCAAGTTGGAGGAGCAGATCCTGCTCCACGACGAGCGCCTGCAACGGCGGCCCGCCATCGGCGAGTCCACCGGGGTTCACCTCGAACGGGTCAACCCCTTCAAAGGTCTCCGCCCGTTCTCGGAGGGCGACGCTGAGGACTTCTTCGGTCGCGACGCGCTTGTCGCCGAGATGCTGCGGCGCCTGTCAAGCGGTCAGAAGCTGGTCGCCGTTGTGGGTGCGAGCGGGTCGGGCAAGTCCAGCGCGGTGCGTGCCGGCTTGATCCCCGCGGTCCGCAAGGGCGGCGTGGCTGGCTCCGAGAACTGGCTGACCGCCCGCATGGTCCCCGGTTCGCACCCGTTCGCCGAGCTCGAGGCGGCGCTGCTGCGCGCCACGCTCGATGCGCCCTCCAGTCTCGCGGATCAGCTGAGCGGCGACGAAGCCGGCATGTTGCGCGCCGTGCTCCGGGTGCTGCCCGACGACGCGTCGCGCCTGCTGCTGTTGATCGACCAGTTCGAGGAACTGTTCACCCTTGTCGACGACGAAGCGGTTCGCCGTCGGTTCCTGTCCAACCTCGTCGTGGCGATCGACGACCCGCACAGCAGGTTGGCGGTGACGTTGACGCTGCGCGCGGACTTCTACGGCGACACGTTGGAGCACCCCGCGCTCGGCGCGCGCCTCGGCGCGGGCGTGATCAACGTCACGCCGTTGACAGCGGAGGAGCTCGAGGCCGCCGCCGTTGAGCCTGCACGCCGCGCCGGGATGTCGTTCGAGCCGGCGCTGCTCGGACAGCTGCTCTCCGACGTCGGCAGGCAACCCGGCGCGCTGCCGCTGTTCCAGTACACCCTGACCGAGCTGTTCGACCGTCGGGCGGGGGACATGCTGTTGATGTCGACCTACCGCGCGATGGGGGGCGTGCAAGGTGCGCTCAACCGCAGAGCGGCTGAGCTGTACGAAGAGCTCACACCCGACCGGCAGGAGGCCGCACGGCAGCTGTTCCTGCGTCTGGTCACCGTGACCGAGCACGACGAGCACACCCGACGCCGCGTGCAGGCGTCGGAGATCCTCGCGCTGAACGTTGACGCGGTGACCATGCAGGAGGTCATCTCGGTGTTCGGCCGCCAGCGCCTGCTCGCGTTCGACGCCGACCCGCTGACCGGTGCACCCACCGTCGAGGTCGCGCATGAGGCGCTGCTGACCGCCTGGCCCCGCCTGCGGGGGTGGATCGACGACAGTCGCGACGACCTTCGCCGCCACGCGTCGTTCGCGGTGGCGCTCCGCGAGTGGGAGCTGGCCGGCGACAACCCGGACTATCTGCTCAGCGGGACCCGGCTGGCCGAGTACGAGCAGTGGGCCGGTACCACCGTGATCAGCCTGACGACGACCGAGCGGTCATTCCTCGAAGCCGGCGTCGCCCGCCGGGACGCTGCCGCGCGGGCCGAAGAGCGACGCCTGCAACAGGAGGCCGAATTGGGCAGACGGGCCCGGCGCCGCCTGTGGGCGCTGCTCGCCACGTTCGTGGTTCTCGGCGGCGTCGCGGTGGTCCTGACGACCACGGTCCTCGCCGGCCGCACCCGGGCGACGGTGGGGTTCTTCGGGTTGCGGGACGACAACGCCTTCGAGGCGAACATCGCCGCCGGCCTCGACCGCGCCGTCAGGGAGCTGGACATCGAGCTCCAGGAGGTCGAGCCGATCGTCGACGTCAACAGACAGCTCCGCGAGCTGGCGGCCAGCGGTCCCGACATGATCATCGTGAGCGAAGGGACGCTCAGCCTGGCGCCTGACGTCGTCAGCGACTTCCCCGACGTGAAGTTCGGGGTCATCGAGGGGTCACTCGACGCTCCGAACGTCTCAGGGGTGACCTTCGCCACAGAACAGGGTGCGTTCCTCGTGGGCGCCGCGGCGGCGCTGAAGTCCGAAACCGGCGTCGTCGGCTATGTGGGCGGCGAGCGGTTCGACCGACTCGAGCGGTTCCGCGCGGGCTTCGAGGCCGGTGCCCGTAGCATCGATCGCGATGTCGAGGTGCTCGCGACCTACATCGAGGAACCGTTCGCGGGGGCGATGGGGTTCTTCCTGGGGCCATTCAACCGGCCCGACCTCGGTCGGCAACGTGCCGAGGTGCTCTACGAGCGCGCCGACGTCGTGTTCCACGTGGCAAGCGAGTCGGGGTTCGGCGTGTTCGATGCGGCGGTCGAGCAGTCGGACCAACAGAGTCGGCATCTGTGGGCGATCGGCGTCGACAACGACCAGTGGCTGCAGGCCACGCCCCGCCAGCGCGACCATGTGCTCACGTCGATGATCAAACGTGCAGACGTCGCGGCGTACACATTGGTCCGTCAGCTGGTGGAAGGTCAGTTCGCAGCCGGCACCGAGGAGCTGGACCTCAGCGACGACGTCATGGACTTCTCCACCCGCGGCGGCGGGCTGAGCGACGAGATGATCGACCGACTCGCCCAGCTCAAGGCCTCGATCGTCGCGGGTCGGATCACCGTTCCAAAGGAACCGCGTGGCGAGCTGCTCGTGCTCGACTCGGTCCCGGACGGCTTCGACGAGGCGTTTGCCGACCTCTCCGAACCCCAGATCCTGGACTACTTCGACCGCTGGCTGTTACGGACCTACCAGGAGTCCACCTTCGACGCGTGCGGCCGCGGATCCATGCGCAGCTGTGGCCAGCAGATGCTCGACCATCTCGACGAGTGGCGTGCCGCCACTGCCGATGCGCGTCACGGTTGACAATGGTCCTGCCTCGTGTTTCGACGGCTGGGTAGCCGCCAGTGACGGGTCAGGGTCGTGGTCAGGGCTCGGTCCGACGTCGGCCTCGACGCCGGTTTGTGCTGTGGACCAGCGGCTGCGTCACTGCCCGCTGGCGGCCGTTCCATACAGCCGGATCCTCGATGCGGAGACTGCCACGGTGTGACGCCCGCCCTGCTCCCGAAGTCGCCTGCGGTCACTGCGGGTCGGTCGTGTACGCGTCACCGCGATGCCGGATAGCGACCACCCGCACCGTCGATTCGACGTGCAGCTGGTAGACGATGCGGTACGCACCAACACGGTACGACCGGAGACCGGTCAGTCGCCCACGCAACGCATGCCCGACCATCGGATCACGCTCGAGCTCGCCGAGCGCGTCGAGCACCGCATCCGCCACGAGGTGGTCGAGGTCCTCGAGCGCGACACTGGCAGATCGCGCCAGCACGACGCGCGCCATCTACGACGCGGAGCGGCGCGCGACGTCCTCAATAGCTACGCAACCGCAGCAGCGACGGTTCGTCCCACGCATCCGAACCCCGGTGCAGCCCATCGCACCCTCGGCTACTGGGCGTGGCCCGTCCAAGGGACGCTGGCACTCGATGCTGCGGTCACGGCA
>JAHELV010000037.1:15959-40919 GCA_024644015.1 Nitriliruptorales bacterium | reverse complement strand
CGCGGCGGGAAGTCGCGGAAGGACTGGATCTGCTCCGCCGCGAGCGCCTGCATCGGGTACATGACGAAGAGGTGCTCGAGCACCCAGTCCCAGTACGAGTTGGCGTTCTCGTCCGCACGTTCGAACGGATCGCGCCGCAGGTTGAAGATCTTCGGCAGGCGCAGCGGCACGAACGGCTCGGCCCACAGCAGCGCTCGGGTCGCGCGCTGCTCGTAGAACACGGCCTTCCAGTCGCCGAGCCGGATCGCGACGATCTGGCCGTCGTCGTTGGTGTAGAAGAACCACTCGCGCGGTGAGACGTCGGTCTCGCCGGTGAAGTACGGCAGGCAGTTGTAGCCGTCGATGTGCACACGGAAGTGCTTGTCGCCGGCCTGGTGGCCCTTCTTGAGCTTGTCCACGATGTCGGGGTCGCCCGCGGCCGCCAGCAGCGTGGGCAGCCACTCCTGGTGGGTGACAATGCCGTTCAGCGACGTGCCGGCGGGGAACCGGGCGGGCCAGCGGGCGAACGACGGAACGCGGTACGCGCCCTCCCAGTTGGTGTTCTTCTCGCTGCGCCACGGGGCGATCCCACCGTCCGGCCACCCGTTGTAGTGCGGGCCGTTGTCGGTCGAGTACAGCACGATGGTGTCGTCGGCGATACCGAGCTCGTCGAGCAGATCGAGCAGGTCGCCCACCTGGCGGTCGTGGTCGACCATCGCGTCGTTGTAGAAGCCCTGCCCGGAGATGCCCTCGATCTCGGGCTTGATGCGTGTCCACAGGTGCATCTTCGTGGCATTCCACCAGATGAAGAACGGCGTGTCGGCCTCGTGCGCCTCCCGGATGAAGGTCTTGGTGCGGTCGGTGATGTCGTCGTCGATGGTCTCCATGCGCTCCTTGGTCAGCGGGCCGGTGTCGGTGATGCGGCCGTCGGCGAAGGAGTGGATCACCCCACGCGGGCCGAAGCGCTCGCGGAACGCCGGGTCCTTGGGGTAGTCGGGATGCTCAGGCTCGTCCTCGGCGTTGAGGTGGTACAGGTTGCCGTAGAACTCGTCGAACCCGTGATTCGTCGGCAGGTACTCGTCCTTGTCGCCCACGTGGTTCTTGCCGAACTGCCCGGTGGCGTATCCGAGCGGCTTGAGCAGCTCGGCGATGGTCGGGTCCTCGGCCTGGAGCCCGATGTCGGCGCCCGGCATCCCGACCTTGGTCAGCCCGGTGCGCACCGGGTTCTGGCCGGTGATGAACGCCGCCCGCCCCGCCGTGCAGCTCTGCTGCCCGTAGTAGTCGGTGAACTCGAGGCCCTCGCGCGCGATGCGGTCGATGTTCGGGGTCTGATACCCCATCGCCCCGCGGTTGTTGTGGCTGATGTTGTACCAGCCGATGTCGTCGCCCCACAGCACCAGGATGTTCGGACGTCTGCCATTGCTCATGTGCGGGTTCTCTCTCTGCGGCGGTGCGCCGCCGTCGCGTTGCGGGGTCCACAGCACTCAAGACCGAGCCCAACCAGATCGCATCACCCGTCGGGTGACGCGTGCCGCAACGGTTGTGGCGCCCCGGGCGCTCAGCGCAGGTGCATCCAGAAGGGGGCTGGCGTGCGGTCCAGTAGGCCGAGCAGACGATCGGGAGTCGCGTGCCCATCGTCATCCGGGGTGCCCGTGTCACCCCGCGGGTGAGGCGTAGACGCACGAATCCGGTAGCGTCATGGCCACGTCTGCCCAGAAGGCCAGCGGAGGGCCCAGATGAGCGCTGAGAACCGCGACAACGTGGATGATGGCGACGTCGAACGCCTGCGGGCCGAACGTGATGCGCTGGAGGCGCAAGTGGCGACGTTGCGCCAGCGAAAGCGGCGCACCGGTGTGCTGCGTCGCGTCGCCGTCGTGGTGCTGGTCGTGCTCGCCTGCGTGTCAGTCACCGCAACCACCGTGGCGGTGTGGGCCAACCGCACGGTGCTGACGACCGACGGCTGGGTCGAGACCGTCGGGCCACTGGGCGCCGACCCGGCAGTGACCGCGGCACTGCGGCCGCGGGTGACCGAGGCGGTGTTCTCCGCGGTGCCGGCCGAGCAACTCATCGCCGACGCGCTGCCACAGGACGTGGCGTTCCTTGCCGTCCCGCTGTCGACAGCCGTCCGCGACTTCGTCGACGAGCAGGTCGGCGCGTTCCTCGCCAGCGACGCGTTCGCCGACCTGTGGGTCGAGAGCAACCGGGTGGCACACGAGCAGGCGCTGGGCGTGTTGCGCGGCGAGAGCGACGTCGTGCGCGCCGAGGGCGAGACCGTCACCCTCAACCTGCTTCCGGTCGTCAACGCGGTCCTGGCCCAGGTGGCCAACGTCGCGTCCGGGCTGCTCGGCGAGAACGTCACTCTGCCGACCGTGACCAGCGGCGAGTTGCCCGAGGTGGCACGCGCCGAGATCAACGCGGCACTCGGCGTCGAGCTGCCGGAGGACGTCGGGCAGATCCCGGTCTACGACGCAGACGAGCTGCTCGCCGCGCAGCAGGCGCTGCGGCTGTTCGACCAGATCTTCCTGCTGCTGCTGATCGCCACGCCGGTGCTGATCGCCGGCGCGATCTGGCTGTCACGCAACAGGCGCGCGACCATCGTGCAGCTGAGCGTCGGCAGCGTGCTGCTGCTCGTGCTGGTCCGCCGGGTGCTGCTGCGGGTGCAGGAGGACGTCGTCGCGCTGCCACCTCTCCCCGCCGGGCGCACCGCCGTGCAGGCGGTCACCGACCAGCTGTTCGGTGGCCTGTTCGACCTCGCGGGCGTGCTGATCGCGATCGGGCTGGCGATCGCCGCGGTCGCCTACGTGACGGGCCCGTACCGGTCCGCGGTTGCGCTGCGTCGCGGTGTCGTGCAGGCGGGGCGGGCCGTGTCCGACGCTGGCGGTCGCCTCGCCGAAGGCACAGACACCAGCGGTGCAGTGCAGTGGATCGGCGAGCACGGTCGCGCGCTGCAGGTCGGTGGCGCGCTGTTCGTGGTCGCACTGCTGTTGCTGTTCGAGGTGTCGTGGGGCTGGTTCCTCGCATTGATCGTGCTGCTCGCCGCCTGGGAGGCGGTCCTCTGGCGCATCGGCGCGCCCGACTCCGAGGGCCTCGCCGAGAGCGCCTGATGTTCCCGTTCGCCCGCGACCGCCGGTTCTGGGCGCTCGTGGGCTATGCCGCGCCGCTCGGGCTGTTCGCCGGTGCGGCGGGGCTGGTCTTCGTCACGGTCGTCAGGCTGGGAACCGATCTGCTCTGGCCGGAGGACCTCGCGTTGGGGTTCCTCCAGGGCGAGCCATCGTGGATCCTGATCACGACCGCGGCAGGACTGCTCGTGGGGCTGTTGCGACGGTGGCTGCGCGTGACACGGGACCCGTCCGGGGCGCTGGCGGCGATGCAGTCCGCCACGGTGAACTGGCGGACCGCCGTGCAGACCGTGATCGTGTCGGGGGTCTCCCTGATCGGGGGCGCGAGCCTGGGTCCGTTCGACGCCGGTACGCGTGCCGGGGGCGCATTCGCGGAGTGGGTGTCCGAACGGAGGGGCCTGCCCGAGGACATGCGCCAAGTGAACACGCTCGCCGGGATCAGCGGTGGCATCGGCGGCCTGCTGACCGCGCCGATCCTCGCGTCCCTGCTGGTGCTGGAGATCGCCCGGCCGGACGCGAAGAGGTTCTACACGTTCCTGGTGCCGAACATGGTCGGCGCCATCTTTGGCTTCCTCGTGTTCTTCACGACGGTCGGAGTGGGGTTCCTCCGGCTGTTCGAGGTCCCCGGCTTCACTTTGCAGCCGTGGCACATCGCGGCCGGGGTCGGCCTCGGGGCGGTCGCAGCGGTCATCGCCGCACTGCTGGGCACCACGCTCAGGGTGGCCCGGCACGTGGCCGCGTCGCTGCGGCTGCATCCGGTCGCACTCGCCGGGCTGGGCGGGGCCGTCCTGGGCGTCATCGGGGTTGCGTTCCCGCTCACATTGGCGTCCGGCAAGCTGCAGCTCACGGCCACGATCCGCGACGCCGAGACGTTGGGCGCCGCAATGCTGATCGGCATCGTCGTCGCCAAGGTCGTCGCTATGGCCGTGAGCATGGCGACCGGCTTCATCGGCGGTCCGGTCATGCCGACGCTGTTCATCGGCGGCACCGCGGGATTGGCGATCAACCAGCTCGTCCCGGACCTGCCGGTCGCGCTCACGTTCTCGTGCCTGCTCGTGGCGGTCGCGGGTGCCACCCTCAAAGCCCCGTTCTCGATGGTGCTGCTGGCCGCCTACACCGTCGGCATCGGGCCGATCGAGACCGTCCCGGCCGGGGTCGCGGTCGTCACGTCATACCTGCTGACCTCGGGCCTCGGCCTGTTCGGAACCCCGCGGCGCGCGCCAGTCGCCGTCGACGACCGCGCGGCCGAGGAGTACGCCGATCGAACGTCCGCGCCGAAGCAGTGACCAGGCAGCACGGGCTCGGCCGCACCGGACGGTTCGATCCCGCGACGGCCGCGATGGCCTGGATCGAGTCGCAACCGTCACCGCGCTGACGCGGCCGGGGAGTGCTCGACATGTCCCATCGACCCATGGCTGCGCGGATCCACTGAATTGTCATGACCGGTTGCCCCATTCGGACAACGACGGCGGTGCGACCGGTTGCGTAGGTTCGCAGTGCAATGACGTGTCCGACCTTCGGCCGCGCCCGGACTCGACCTGCCAAGGGGGCTGTTTCGTGAGACATTGGATGACCACGCGCGCGATCCGAGTCGTCGGCGGGCTGTTCTGCCTGAGCCTGATGCTCACGGCGTGCGACTCGGACGCCGTCATGCAGCTCTTCGGCGACCGCCCGGTGGAGCAGGACATGACTGCGGCGGCAGAAGCCCTCGCTCAGGCAGACAAGGGTGCCGACGCTCGCGGCAGGACCGAGGCGCGGGAGTTCCAGGGCATCAGGGATGGCCAGCCGCGGCAGCGGGCGCCGAAAGCGGCATCCGCCGGCGACACGGCCCCGAAGAAGAAGGCCCGCGCTGGCGGCGGCGCGGCTGCCGACACCAATGATGGCGCGGCCGCTGGTGACGGCAGGACCAGTGCCCCGGCCGACAAGGGCGGTGACGGCGATGCGGGCGCCACGGCGCCGGTGAAGAGCCCGAAGGCGCCGGCGAAGACCCCGACGGCGCCGCCGAAGGACGAGCCCTCGACAGACACCGGCGGCGCCTCCGGCGGCGCGGTGTCCGCGATCGAACAGCAGATCTCCGACAAGCTCAACGCAACCCGCCGGCAGGCCGGTCTGAAGGCGTTGACGCTCAGTCCCGAGATCTCCGCGGGCGCCCGCGAATGGGCGTGCACCATGGCGCAGTCCAGCAACTTCCGCCACGCCGACCTGCGGGCTGCCGGTGTCAACGGCGAGAATATTGCGTGGGGCCAGCGATCAGCCGCCGAGGTGCACGACGGCTGGATGAACTCGGCGGGACACCGCGACAATCGGATGAACGCCCGCTGGACCGAGTACGGCGTCGGGGTGTGCAAGGACAGCTCCGGACGGCTGTACTACACCGAGCGGTTCCGTTAGGGGTCCCGCGACGCGGTCCCGTCGGCACTGACGGGACCGCGTCGCCATGTCCGGCAGCGTTCACCCTGGCAGCTGCCGCGGGGCACGGCGCTCGTCGGCGGCGTAGCGTGGACGCGTCCGACGTCCGCGCGAAAGGGTGTTCCGCATGCACCGCGCTCGACGCCACCTGACCGCCCCGCGTCGTGTCCGGCGCCCGGGTAGTCAGTTCGCCGGATCCCGTCGGCGATGACGCGTACGGATCGGGATCACGACGGCTCGTCCCCGCTCGAGGCCGCCGGCGTAGGTGATCTGCTCGCCGACCGCAGGCTCCTCGTCGACTCGGTCGCGCCCCCGCTGCTGTTCGTGGGGGCGGATGCGCTCGCCGGCCTGCAGTGGGCTGCGGCATTGTCGCTGGGGTTCGCCGTCATCACGCTCGGGTGGCGGGTGGCGACCGGGCAACGGACGGTCTACGCGGCGGCCGGCGTTGCAGGTGCCGGGATCAGCGTCGCGTTGGCGGTGCTGAGCGGTCGCGCAGCCGTGTACTTCGTGCCGGGGATCGTCGGAAACGCGGTCTTCGGGGTGGCGTGCGTCGCGAGCATCCTGGTGCGCCGGCCGATGATCGCGTACAGCAGCAGGATGATCTACCGCTGGCCGTGGGCCTGGTACCTGCATGACCGGGTCAGGCCGGCGTACAGCGAGATCACCTGGCTGTGGGCCGTGACGTATCTGGCCAAGGCGGGACTGCAGAGCTGGCTTGTAGAACGCGACGCCGCCGGCGTCCTGGCGTTCGTGCGCATCGCGACCGGGCTGCCCGCGCTGGCGGTCCTACTGGTAGCGACCTACGCGTACGTTAACTGGCGGCTGACGACGCTTGGCGCCCCGGAGGTCGCGCAGTTCCGCACCGCTCTCGCCGACCGACCCGCCTGAGCGGCGCCGACCGACCGGACGTCGACGACGAACCGGCCGGCCGGGCCCGTACGCCACATCAGGCCGCGTTGAACTGCTCCTCCTCGGTCGAGCCGTGCATCGCCAGAGTCGACGCGGTACCGCCGCTGACGGTCTGCGCGATGCGATCGAAGTAGGTGGCGCCGACCTCGTGCTGGTGACGGGTGGCGGTGTAGCCGTGACGTTCCATGTCGAACTCGTGCTGCTGCAGCGCCACGTAGGCACTCATGTGCCGGTCGGCGTAGCCGCGGGCCAGGTCGAACATCGCCGCGTTGAGCGAGTGGAAGCCTGCGAGCGTGACGAACTGGAAGCGGTAGCCCATCTCGCCGAGGTCGCGCTGGAAGTTCGCGATGACGTCGTCGTCGAGGCGAGCCTTCCAGTTGAACGACGGCGAGCAGTTGTATGCCAGGAGTTTGCCGGGGAACTCCGCGTGGATCGCGTCGGCGAACTTGCGCGCGTCGGCCAGGTCGGGCGTCGACGTCTCGAGCCACAGCAGGTCGGCGTACGGGGCGTACGCCAGCCCACGGGCGATACCGGCGTCGAGGCCGTTGCGGACCTCGTAGAACCCCTCGGGCGTGCGGGTTCCGGTCACGAACTTCCCGTCCCGCGGATCGACGTCGCTGGTCAACAGCGTGGCCGCCTGGGCGTCGGTCCTCGCGACCAGCATGGTCGGCACGCCCGCGACGTCGGCCGCCAGCCGCGCCGCTGCCAGGGTGCGGATGTGCTGACTGGTCGGCACGAGCACCTTGCCGCCCATGTGCCCGCACTTTTTCTCACTGGCCAACTGGTCCTCGAAGTGCACGCCTGCGGCGCCGGCCTCGATCATCGACAACGCCAACTCGTACGCGTTGAGCGCACCACCGAATCCGGCCTCGCAGTCGGCCACGATCGGCGCGAGCCAGTGCCGGTCCGCGTGGCCTTCGACCGTCGCGATCTGGTCGGCTCGGCGGAGTGCCGAGTTGATGCGACGGACCAGCGTCGGCGCGCTGTTGGCCGGGTACAGGCTCTGATCTGGATAGGTGTTGCCCGCCAGGTTCGCGTCACCCGCGACCTGCCATCCCGACAGATAGATGGCCTGCAGTCCCGCCCGGACCATCTGGACGGCCTGGTTGCCGGTGACGGCGCCGAGCGCCCGCACCGGCTCGTCGCGCTGGAGCAGTTGCCACAGCCGTTCGGCGCCTGCGCGGGCGAGGCTGTGCTCCACATGCACTGAGCCCCGCAGCGTGATGACGTCGGCGGCGGTGTAGTCGCGCTGGATGCCCGCCCACCGGGGGTCGGTCTCCCACTCCTGCCGCAGCGCTTCGGCGTCGCTGTGGTGTGCGATGTCGTCCATTGCCGCTCCTCAAATCGGGGAGCCGCGTACGCGACCCCGCAAGTCCTGGCAACCTGTAGTGTTGTTGAGAGATGCTTGACATACCAAGCCGACTTCGGAGCAACTATGGACGATCTTGCGGTTACTGCGGAGTACGTCGGAAGTTCGTCGCTTGATGCGCTCGTGTTCGGTCGGCGGCTGCGTCACCTCCGCCAGCAGCACGGGCTTACCCTGAACCAGCTGGGTGACCGGGTCGGCCGGCGGGCGCCGTATCTGTCGCGCCTCGAGAACGGCAAGCGTGAACCCAACCTGTCGCTGATCGGCGCGTTGGCGGAGGCGCTCGACGTCACACCGGGCGACCTACTCGATCCCACGCCGCCGACGCGTCGCGCTGAGCTCGAGGTCTCGCTCGCCCGCGCGCAGTGCGATCCGGTCTACCGGCGGCTCGACCTGGATCCGTTCCCACTGTCACGCAAGGTCGACGACGAGGTGCTCGAACACGTGCTGGCGTTGTACACCGAGTTGCGGCGCGTCAGCGCGGTACGTGCACAGACGCCGGAGGAGGCCCGCAAACACAATGCCCGGCTCCGATCGATGATGCGCGAAC
Organism: Nitriliruptorales bacterium; assembly: GCA_024644015.1. Lineage (GTDB taxonomy): Bacteria > Actinomycetota > Nitriliruptoria > Euzebyales > JAHELV01 > JAHELV01. Next base: position 32,587 of record JAHELV010000037.1, on the reverse strand, counting down.
GCTCCAACTACTTCGCGGACATCGAAGCGTCGGCTCGCAGTGCGCTCGACGCGGTCGAGTACTCCGGTGACGGGCACCTGACCGCGCGCGTGATCGACGATCTGGCGTCGCACTTCGGGTTTCGCGTGATGGCCGTGTCGCACCTGCCCAGTGGTCTGCGGTCGCTCGCCGATCTGCGGGGCGGCCGGCTGTTCGTCCACGAGCGCGAGCGCGTTGGCACGCTGCTGTCACGCTCGATCGTGGCGCAGTCGCTCGGCCACTTCGCGCTCGGTCACGGCGAGCCGGCCAGCTTCGGTGAGTTCCTCCAGCAGCGGGTCGAGGCCAACTACTTCGCCGGCGCGTTGCTGGTGCCCGAGAGCGCGGCTGTCGGATACCTCCAGCGCGCGAAGGAGGCGCACGACCTGTGCATCGAGGACCTTGCGGAGCACTTCTTCGTCTCCTACGAGATGGCGGCCCACCGCTTCACCAACCTGGCGACGCGGCACCTCGACATCGCCACGCATTTCCTGCGTTCCGACGAGGAGGGTGTGATCTGGAAGGCGTACGAGAACGACGGTGTGCCCTTCCCTGCGGATCCCGACGGCGCGATCGAAGGGCAGCGGGTCTGCCGCCGCTGGGGGACGCGCCGTGTGTTCGAATCGGACCAGCGCCGCACCGTACGCCACCAGTACACGGACACGCCGGCAGGCACCTTTTGGTGCGTCACCGTGCGGGAGGCGGGCCGCCAGCCCGAGCACGCCGTGACCGTGGGCGTCGGCTTCGGCGATGCCAAGCACTTCCGCGGACGCGAGACACGTCAGCGCGCCACGTCCGGCTGCCCCGACGAGCCCTGCTGCCGCGAACCGCTACCCACCCTCGCCGACCGCTGGAACGGACACGCCCGGCCGCTGGCCAGCTCGCACAGCCATGTGCTGGCCGCACTTCCGGTCGGTTCCTTTCCAGGAGTCGACATGCCCGAGGTCTACGAGTTCCTTGATTCGGCCTGACCCCATCCCCATCCCCACCCCCCAACCCCCCGCGCGCCCGGCACCACCCCACCAAATCCCCACCACCCTCCCCAAACGCCGACCAGCTTCTGCACGAATCGCGTGGTGGTCGGCGTTTGGCGTGCCTGGGACTTACCGCCGCGACCACCCTGGCACTCCGGTGACCACCTTTTCCACATGTCGTCGGCTGAGGGGTGGTACGGGGAACGTCCAGGGTGGTGGTGTTGGCGGTGCGGGGTGGTGTTGGCGGTGCGGGGTGGTGTTGGCGGTGCGGGGCGCATTGCACATCGGCTGCCGTCATCTCCCGACCGCGTACCCCTGCATGCCACGAGGGTTCGCGGCGGCGCGCAGCAGGCGACCTCGCCGGCTGACCGCGCTGAGCCTGCCCAACGACCAGTCCCCGACGACGTCGACGATGTGCCCTCTGGCCTGCAGATCGGCCACCACCTGTGGAGCATGCCGTCCCTCGACGTGGATCTGCCCTGGGCGTGACCGGCGAGGGTAGAACGAGCTGGGGAAGTGCGTCGTGTGGAACGCCGGCGCGTCGATGGCCTCTTGCAGGTTCATGCCGAACACGGTGTGGGCGAGGAACAGCTGCAACGACCACTGGTCCTGCTGGTCGCCGCCGGGCGTGCCGAAGGCCATGTACGGCTCGCCGTCGCGCAGGGCGAGCGAGGGCGTGAGCGTGATGCGGGGACGGGCGCCGGGGCGCAGCGAGCTGGCGAGCCCTTCGGTCAGCCAGCACATCTGCGCGCGCGTGCCCAGGCAGAAGCCGAGGTCGGGGATCACCGGTGAGCTCTGCAACCAGCCCCCGCTCGGCGTCGCGGCGACCATGTTCCCGAACCTGTCGACGACCGAGACGTGACAGGTGTCGCCGCCCGTCCAGCGCTCAGGCGCCACCACGATGCCGCCAGGCGGCCGTGACGGCTTGTCCACCGCGGGCGCCGCTGCCGCCACGAGTGGCGGGAGGCGCGGCTCGCGGTCCGCCGGCCGGCCGGGCCGCAGCTCCAGGCTGGCCCGCTCGGTCACGATCGCGCGGCGTTGTCGGGCGTACGGAACCGCCAGCAGACCGTCCAGTGGCACGTCGAAGTACTCCGGGTCGCCGTACCATGCCTCGCGGTCGGCGAACGCCAGCTTCGCGCACTCGATCACGGTGTGGATGTACGGGGCGGAGTTGTGGCCCATGCCGCGCAGATCGAACCCGGCGAGCAGCGCCAGTTGTTGCAGGAACACGGGGCCCTGCGTCCACGGGCCCGCCTTGCAGACGCGGTAGTCCCCGTGGTCCAAGGTGACAGGCGGTTCGAGCCGGGCCTCGTACGCAGCCATGTCGTCGGCGGTCAGCAGCCCCCGGTGGCGCCGTCCGCTGGTGTCGGTGACCGCGGTGTCGCGCACCCATGCGTCGATCGCCGCGGCCACGAAACCGCGGTAGAAGACGTCGCGCGCCGCTTGGATCTGCTCGTCGCGGTCGCGGGCGGCGGCCGTCGCCTCGGCGACCACGCGGCGGTACATGGCTGCCAGCGGCGGGTTGACGAACAGGCTGGCCCGCCGAGGTGGATCGCCGCCTGGCAGGTAGATCGCTGCTGATGTGGGCCACTCGGTGCGGAACGTGTCGGCGACGGCGGCGATGGTGTCGACAGCGGGGTCGACGAGTGGATACCCGCCGGCGGCGTAGTCGATCGCGAAGCCGACGATGTGGCGCAGTGGCAGGGTGCCGCAGCGGCCCAGCAGCAGCATCCACGCATCGAACGCGCCGGGCACGCACGCGGCGAGGGGCCCGGTCCCCGGGATGAGGTCTAGACCCAGTGCCCGGAACGCTGCGATGTCCGCCGCGGCTGGGACCGGCCCCTGACCGCACACCACGCGCACCTCGTCGCGCACGGTGTCGTAGTAGACGATCGGCACCTCGCCGCCGGGGCCGTTGAGGTGAGGCTCGACGACCTGCAGCACCAGACCGGCGGCCACCGCGGCGTCAAACGCGTTGCCGCCGGCTTCGAGCACCGCCATCCCGGCCGACGAGGCCAGCCAGTGGGTCGATGCCACCATCCCGAAGGTGCCCGACAGCTCGGGTCTGGTCGTGAACATCGCTGCTCCTGGCGGCCGCGGGGCGACGCCCCCGGACCGCCTGAGCACGACGCACCGACGAACCGCTGGCTGGCATCGCAGGGACGAGCGGCGGTCAGTCTGTCAACGACCTGCACTCATCATGCGCGCGTGCGGCCTCATCGGCCAGTATCTCGCGCGCACGGTCGGTTTGTCCGTTTGTGCCGTGCAGCAGGACGATCAGGTCCGCGGCGCCGGTTCGTCCCACCCCGCCGTTCCGTATGGCGCCGCCGCGCGCAGCGCCGGCGCAGGCAGCGGGCGGCAGTACCAGCGAGATCCGAAGCGCGGTCACGCCCCGGCCAGACAGGATGTGCACGGCGCTCTCGGCCGCTGTGAGGCTGTCGAAGACCCCGACGACGTCGCTCGACCTGCGCCGCGGGCCGACGCAACGGGCTGTCATACCCGGTCGCACACGAGCTACCCGCTTCGCCGTACGCATGAGTTGGTCGCCTCCTCGGACGGTTGTCGCGGTCGGACACGCCACGCGCCTTGTTCGACACTAGGGCACGCCGTGTAGTGCCCTGCCCATCGAGCCGTCAAGGTTCGGTCAAATGCGACTGTGGTCCCGCCCGCAGGCCCGACGCGGCCTTCGGGCCTGTGCCGGACTCGTCGGGCCCTGGTCTCACCGCGACGCGGTGCAGACATGCCCGACCGCGGATTTTGGCGATTTCCAGGGGATCCGTACGTCACTTGCCGATACGATCGCAGCACTCCCACTCACGAAGGACGCTGCCGATGCCGATCGCCACGCCCGACACATACAACGAGATGCTCGACCGCGCCAAGGACGGCGCGTTCGCCTACCCAGCCATCAACGTCACGTCGTCGCAGACGCTCAACGCCGCGCTTCGTGGTTTCGCCGAGGCGCGCAGTGACGGCATCATCCAGGTGTCGACCGGCGGCGCGCAGTACTTCTCGGGATCCACGGTGAACGACATGACGACTGGCGGGGTCGCGATGGCAACCCTGGCCCACGTCCTCGCCGACCACCACGACGTGACGGTCGCGTTGCACACCGACCACTGCCCGAAGGACAAGCTCGACGGGTTCATGCGACCGCTGATCAAGATCAGCCAGGAGCGCGTCGCGGCAGGCGAGTTGCCGCTGTTCCAGTCGCACATGTGGGACGGGTCGGCGGTGCCGCTCGACGAGAACCTCGACATCGCCGCGGAACTGCTCGCGGAGTGCGCCAAGGCTGACATCGTCATGGAGATGGAGATCGGCGTCGTCGGAGGCGAAGAGGACGGTGTCGTCGCGGAGATCAACGAGAAGCTCTACACGGCCGACAGCGACTTCGTCCGCACCGTCGAGGCGCTGGGCACTGGCGAAAAGGGCCGCTACCTGCTGGCCGCCACCTTCGGCAACGTCCACGGCGTCTACAAGCCGGGTAACGTCACACTCCGCCCGGAGATCCTCAAGCGCGGTCAGGACACGGTCTCGCAGGAGCTGGGGCTTGGTGACGGCAGCAAGCCGTTCGACCTGGTGTTCCACGGCGGGTCCGGCTCGTCGCTCGACGAGATCCGCGAGTCGCTCGACTACGGCGTCGTGAAGATGAACATCGACACCGACACGCAGTACGCGTTCACCCGGCCGATCGTGGACCACATGTTCCGCAACTACGACGGCGTGCTGCGGGTCGACGGCGAGGTCGGTGTGAAGAAGACGTACGACCCGCGGACGTGGGGCAAGAAGGCCGAGGAGGCGATGGCGGCGCGGGTCGTGGAGGCCTGCGAGGCGCTGCGGTCCGCTGGCACGACGATGGCGGACGCCTGATCAGCGACCAGCCATGCAGCTCGCGCAGGTCAACGTCGCCCGCCTCGTCGAGCCGCTCGAAACGCCGCGGCTACAGGACTTCGTTGCCGCGCTCGAGCCGGTCAACGCGCTCGCCGACGCCGCTTCGGGCTTCGTGTGGCGGCTGCAGACCGACGAGGGCGACGCGACCGCGGTCCGCGCGTTCGACGACGACATGCTCATCGTCAATCTGTCGGTGTGGACGTCGATCGACGCGCTGGCGGCCTACGTGTACCGTTCCGACCACGTCGCGGTGATGCGTCGCCGCCGTGAGTGGTTCATCCACCTGACGGCGCATCATCTGGCCATGTGGTGGGTGCGCAGCGGCCACCGGCCGACGCCGGCGGAGGCGCGCGATCGCCTCGACCACCTGCGGCGGCACGGACCGTCACCGCGCGCATTCACCTTTCAGGTGCCCTTCGGGCCTGAGGACGCCGAGCCGCTGCCCGGCGATGTCAGCTGGCTGTGTCCGGCGTGAGTGGCATCGGGCCGGCGCGTGCAGGCGACGTCGACCAGATCCTGATCCTGCAGCGTGCCGCCTATCGGATCGAGGCGGAGCGCTACGACGACTTCGAGCTGCCGCCGCTGACCGAAAGCCGCGCCGACCTGCTGGCCGCGCTCCGAACGCACACGGTGCTGGTCGCGCGCCGGGCGCGTGCGGGCGATACGACGCCGGCTCATCACATCGTCGGCACCGTGCGAGCCCGGGTGGCCGACGAGACCGCCCACATCGCCCGGCTGTCGGTGCTGCCGTCACTGCACGGTCAGGGCATCGGCCGGCGTCTGCTCGACGTCATCGAGCGCGTGACCGCGCCGGTGCGGCGCTACGAGCTGTGTACCGGGCACCGCAGCGAGCGCAACCTGCGCATGTACGAGCGCGCCGGCTACCGGCGCGTCCGTGTCGAACCCCAGTCCGACCGCGTGTCGTTGGTGTACCTGGAGAAGGTCGTCGACGCCTCCGTCGGTCCGCACCGGGCGCGCCACGAACTGACGGGCTCAGCGTCGAGGTTTCCACACGCCGCAGACGGCCGCCAATAGGCTTCTGCGCCGGAGGTGTGCCATGGCTGTCTGGGTCATCGTGCTCGTCGCCGCGGCCGGTGGCGCGGCGGTCGCGTTGCAGGCGCAACTGGTCGGCCTCGTCGATACCCGGCTCGGCACGCTCGAGGCCATCTTCCTGACATACGGCATCGGCGGTGTGCTGGCGGCGGTGCTGATGATGATCGCGCGAGGGGGCAACCTGGCCGAGTGGCGCGAGTTGCCGTCCTACGCCTACCTGGCCGGCGCGTTCGGCCTGGTGATCATCGGGGCGATCTCGACCAGTGTCGCCCTCCTGGGTGTCATCCGCGGGCTGTTGCTGGTCACGCTCGCACAGTTCATCGTGTCCGCGCTGATCGACCAGTTCGGCTGGTTCGGCGCCGATGTCCAGCCCGTGACGCTGCAGAAGGTCGCCGGCGTCGCACTGCTGCTGGCCGGCGGATGGCTGGTGCTGCGGTGACCGCCCCTCAACGCCGCACTGGTCAGACGCCCGAGTGACGGTGGCACTGCGAGCTGCGCAGATCGACATGGCCCTCCGCTAGGCTGCATCCACGACTTGACCGCTTCCACGGAGCCTGGTGAACCGAATGTCCACACGCAGCAGCTACGAGCCCGGCACACCTTGCTGGGTCGACCTCATGTCCCCCGACGTCGACGCGTCCACGACCTTCTACTCGGGTCTCTTCGGCTGGGATGCCGACGACCAGTTCGACGAGGAGGGCACCAGGATCTACACCAACTACACCCGCGAGGGGCAGCTCGTCGCGGGCGCCGGCCCCCAGCAGCCCGAGATGCAGGGTGCGCCGCCGATCTGGAACACCTACATCGCCACCGCCGACGTGGACCAGACGAGCAAGAAGGTCGAGGCCGCCGGCGGCACCGTGATGATGCCGGCGATGGACGTCATGGACCAGGGTCGCATGGCGATCTACGCCGACCCGACCGGCGCGATGGTGTCGGTGTGGCAGGCCGGGGCGCACACGGGCGCACAGGTCTGCAACGAGCCCGGTACGTGGCATTGGAACGAGCTGTTGACCCGCGACGTCGACGCGGCGTCGGCGTTCTACGCCGAGGTCTTCGACTGGACCTACGAGACGATGGACATGCCGGGCGGCGCGTACCATGTCGTCGAGGGCGGCGACGAGGGCGGCCGGGGCGCCATGATGGCGATGCCTCCCGGCATGCCCGACATGGTCCCCAACCACTGGGTCGTCTACTTCATGGTCGGCGACGCCGACGCCACGGTCGAGCGTGCCCGTGAGCTCGGCGGGCAGGTGGTGCGGGGGCCCGACGACATGCCGGGGGTTGGCAGGATGGCGACCTTGCATGACCCGATGGGTGGCAGCTTCATGATCCTGGAGTCAGCAGCGCAGACGTGACCCCCGTGCGGGAACGCTGATCGGATCGGCCCGCGCGCGCCGCGCGGCGACCGTCGCGCCCGATGATCCGGTGCGTCCACGGGCCGGTCACCCGACCGCGTCGAGCCCCCACGCGGCGCGGACGGCGGGGTCGTCAGCGACGCCGTCGGCCGCTCGCGAAGGCGATCGCGAGAACCGTGGGGCGGGCGCTGGCTGCCGGCCACCGGCCGCCCACGGCCGGTGTGTGGCGCGGTGTCGAAGATGCGGGTGCTCGGCGGCCTCGTCGAGGTCGAGCACCGGCGCCACGCACGCGTCGGTGTCCGCGAAGCGCGCGGTCCACTCGTCGCGCGGTCGTTGCAGGAACGCGGCAGCGATGCAGACCCGCAATTCGTCCCAGCGCCCGGCGTCGTCGCGGTCCGGCCACGACGCGGTGTGTGCGACGTCCGCGACGCCGTCGAGGAAGGCGGCGTAGAACTGGGGCTCCAGCGCGGCCAGCGCGACGTAGCGGCCGTCGGCGCACAGGTACGTGTCGTAGAAGGGTGCGCCGCCATCGAGCAGGTTGCCTGCCCGCCCCTGCTGCCACAGCCCGGCGTTGCGCAGTCCCCACGTCTGCGCGAGCAGCAGCGACACCCCGTCGACCATCGCGACGTCGACGACCTGCCCGCGGCCCGAGCGCTCGCGTTCCAGCAGCGCCGCGAGCACGCCGGCGACCAGCAGCATGCCGCCACCGCCGTAGTCTGCGACGAGGTTCAGCGGAATCATCGGAGGGCCCGCAGCGGGACCCATCAGCGACAGCGCACCGGAGACGGCCAGGTACGTGAGGTCGTGTCCGGCGCGTTCGGCCAGCGGGCCGGTCTGGCCCCAACCCGTCATCCGTGCGTACACCAGGCGAGGATTGCGCTCGACACAGACGTCGGGACCGAGCCCGAGGCGCTCCGTCACCCCTGGACGGAACCCCTCGACGAGCACGTCGGCACGCCCGACCAGATCCAACGCCGTCGCGCGGTCGTCCTCGTCGCGGAGGTCCAGCGTCACCGCTGCGCGCCCACGGTCGGTGACCTCGTACTCGGCCGGCATCAGCGCGGTGCCACCACCAGGTCGCTGGATACGCAGCACGTGTGCGCCGTGGTCGGCCAGCATCATGCAGCCGAACGGCGCGGGACCCAGACCCGCCAGCTCGAGCACGAGGATGCCGTGGAGCGGTCCCGGCGCCGCCGTCACAGCCCGAGCCCGCGTCCGATGATCTCCTTCATGATCTCGGTCGTGCCGCCGTAGATCGTCTGGACCCGCGCGTCGGCGAAGTCTCGGCTGATCTGATACTCGCGCATGTAGCCGTATCCGCCGTGCAGCTGCAGGCAGCGATCGGCCACCTTGACCTGCAGCTCGGTCGCCCACCACTTGGCCTTGGCGGCGTCCTGGGGTGTGAGCTCGCGGTCGACGTGCCGCGCGATGCACTCGTCGATGAACACCCGTGCGATCGAGACCTCGGTGTCCAGTTCGGCGAGCAGGAACCGGTTGTGCTGGAACGACCCGATCGGCGTGCCGAACGCGGTCCGCTCCTTGACGTAGCCGAGCGTCCGCTCGAGCACACCCTCGGCTGCCGCGACCGCGCTGACGGCGATGGCCAGCCGCTCCTGCGGCAGATGCGACACCAGCGCACCGAAGCCGGAGCCTTCGTCTCCGAGACGGTTGGCGACGGGTACCCGCGCAGCGCTGAACGACAGCTCGCTGGTGTCCTGGGCGTGCAGTCCCAGCTTGTGCAGGTTGCGCCCCCGCGAGAACCCAGGCGTGTCGGCTTCGACGACCAGCAGGGTCAGGCCGCCGTGCGGGTCGTCGGCGGTGCGGCAGGCCGTGACGACGAGGTCGGCGTGCTGGCCGTTGGAGATGAACGTCTTGGTGCCGTTGACGACGTAGTGGTCGCCGTTGCGCACAGCGTGCGTGCGGATACCTGCGAGGTCGCTTCCGGCCCCTGGCTCGGTCATTGCGACGGCGAGGATCGCCTGTCCGGTGGTGACGTCGGGCAGCCAGCGGGCCTTCTGGTCGTCGTCGGTCATGTCCAGCAGGTAGGGCAACACGATGTCGTTGATCAGGCTGAACGACAGCCCGACCGAGTTGGCGCCCGCCCGCGCGAACTCCTCGGTGATGACCGCGTTGAAGCGGAAGTCGTCGACGCCCGCACCCCCGTGCTCCTCGGGAACGGCGAAGCCGAGCAGGCCCAGCTCGCCGGCCTGTTCGAACAGACGCCGGTCGATCATCCCTTTCGCGTCCATGTCGTCGACGGCCGGCGTCACGTGCTCGGTGATGAAGTCGCGAACGACCCGGCGCAGGCTGTCGTGCTCGGGCTCGAAGATGGTGCGGCGCATCATGTCCTCCCCGGTCCCGTGGTCCGTGTCCGCGGTGCGTGCGCACTACAGTAGGCCGCGTGCCGGCCTGCTGTGCTCGCCGGTGCACGCTGTCCACAGGGCTGCGCGCCGTCGGCGTGCCGACGGCGTAGCGTGTGGCGACCGGACCGGGACTGCGTTGCGCAGCTGATCAAGGACGCGTTCGTGCAGGACATCTCCACCGCACCGAGCTGGCTGGCGGAAGAAGAGCTGTCGTGGGTCCGCGAACGGGTGCCGCTGGTGTGCGTCGACGCGGTCCCCGTCCGCCTCGATCACCTCGGGCAGATACGCAATGTCGGACTGCTGCTGCGCGCGCTGCCCGACGGCACTGTCAGCCGGGCGATCGTGACTGGGCGGATACTGCGCGGTGAGACCGTTCGCGAGGCGTTGTGGCGCCACCTCACCAAGGACCTCGGTCCCGACTGCGATCCGTCGCTGCCGGCGTCGATCACGCCGTTCACCGTGATCGAGTACTTCCCCGACCCGAGCCGCACCGGCTTCCACGACCCCCGCCAGCACACCGTCAGCCTTGCGTACGTGGTGCCGGTCAACGGTGAGTGCCGACCCGCCGAGGACGCGCTCGACTTCGCCTGGTTGACCGTCGACGAGGTGACCAGCCGCGCGGTCGTGTCTGAGATGTCGCAGGGCCACGACCGGGTCGTGCGCCACGCCCTGGCCTCCTGCCGCCGGCTGCCGTAGCGCGAGATGGCCGATTCGCCGGCTGACGCGTGACCGCCGGTCCCGTCGCCAGGAGGCCCTAGTTGTCGGCCGCTGCGCCCGGGTCGTTGCGCTGCGCCAGGGACACGAAGGCCTCGAGGGACTCCGGGTTGACCAGCGCGCCCTCGCTGGCCACCGCGCGGAGCTCGGCGCCGGCGAACAGCTTCTTGACGGGGACCTCCAGCTTCTTGCCGGACAACGTCCGCGGCACGTCGGGCACCTCATGCAGTTCGTCGGGCACGTGGCGCGGTGACAGATCGGCACGGATGCGCCCGGCGATCCGCGACCGCAGGTCGTCGTCGAGGTGGCGTCCGTCGCGCAACACGACGAACAGCACCAGCCTGCCGGCGCCACCGGAGGCGTCTTCGAGATGTATGACCAGCGCGTCGGCCACCTCTTCGAGATCCTCGACGGCGCGGTAGAACTCGCTGGTGCCCATGCGCACGCCACCGCGGTTCAACGTCGCGTCCGACCGTCCGGTGATCACGCAGGTGCCACGGTCGGTGATGTTGATCCAGTCTCCGTGCCGCCAGACCCCCGGGTACGTGTCGAAGTACGCGTCGCGGTACCGCGCCCCGTCGTCGTCACCCCAGAACCCGACGGGCATCGACGGCATCGGTGCGGTGATCACCAGCTCGCCACGTTCGCCGATCACAGCGGATCCGTCCTCGTCGTACGCCTCGACGTTCGCGCCCAGACACCGGCACGAGATCTCACCGGCGTACACCGGCGTCACCGGGGACGCGCCCACGAACGCGGTGCACATGTCGGTCCCGCCCGAGACCGACGCCAGCAGGACATCGGACCGGACGTCGTCGTACACCCAGTGGAAGCCCTCGGGCGGCAGCGGCGCGCCCGTGGAGCCGATCTGCTGGAGCGCCGACAGGTCGTAGTCGGCGCCGGGCGCCACGCCCTGTTTGCGGCAGCTCATCAGAAACGGCGCCGACACGCCGAACAGCGTGATGCCGGTGTCCTGCGCCAGCTGCCACAACGTGCCGAGGTCAGGATGTCCGGGGTCACCGTCGAACAGCACCAGCGTCGTGTCGACCAGCAGACCCGACACCAGCAGGTTCCACATCATCCACCCGGTCGTCGTGAACCAGAAGAAGACGTCGTCGGGACCCAGGTCGTGGTGCAACCCCAGCAACTTGAGGTGCTCGACGGTGATGCCTCCGTGGCCGTGCACGATGGCCTTCGGGATGCCGGTGGTGCCGCTGGAGAACAGGATGTACAGCGGGTGGTCGAAGGCGACCGGCTCGAAGGTCAGCTCGGCGGCGTGGGCGGTGAAGGCCTCCCACCGGACCACGTCGGCGAACCGGTCTGCGTCCGGGTCCAGGTAGCCGACGAGCACGGTGTGCTCGAGCGCCGGCAAGCCCTCGCGGATCGCGGCGATCTCCGCGGTCCGGTCGATCACCCGGTCGCCGTAGCGGTAGCCGTCGATCGTGAACAGGACCTTCGGTGCGATCTGTGCCAGGCGGTCAATGACCGACGTGACCCCGAACTCGGGTGCACACGACGACCAGACGGCGCCGACGCTCGCCGTGGCCAGGAAGGCCACGACGGCCTCGGGGATGTTGGGCAGGTAGGCGGCGACGCGGTCGCCATGGCCGACCCCGAGACGGCGCAGGCCGGCGGCCGCGCGGGCGACCTGGTCGCGCAGCTGCGCATAGGTCAGCCGCCGCTCGTCGCGGGTCTGCGACCGCGCGATGATCGCCGTGTGGTCGCCGTCAGCGAGCAGGGCGTGTTCCGCGTAGTTCAGCGTGGCACCGGCGAACCACGCCACGTCCGGCATCCGCCTGTCGTCGAGCACCCGTGACGCGGGTGTGTGGAACCGGACGTCGAAGTGCTCGACGACGGCGGTCCAGAACGAATCGAGGTCACCGACAGACCAGGTCCACAGATCGTCGTATGCGTCGATGTCGACGTCCCGCTGGGTCGCGATCGCCTTGGCGAACGCTCCGATCCGGGTGGTTTCCCAGGCGTCGTCCGGCGGGCTCCAAAGCAGCTCTGGCGTACCGGTCGTGGGCGTCGGCATGGGTCACTCCTCCGGCAGTCCGAGCGCACGCGCGACCCGGCCGACGTGACCTGCCGCACGCACGTTGCGCCACTCGTGCTCGATCGTGCCGTCGGGAGCGAGCACGAAGGACGACCGGATCAGCCCCTCGTACTCGCGGCCGTAGTTCTTCTTCGTGCCCCAGGCGCCGTACCGCGTCGCCACCTCGTGGTCGGGATCGGACAGCAACGGGAACTTCAGACCGTTGACTGCCGCGAACTGCGCGTTCGCGTCCGGCGGGTCGGGGCTGATGCCCACGACCGCGTATCCCGCCGCGGCGAACTGGTCGTAGCGGTCGCGGAAGTCGCACGCCTCGCCCGTGCATCCCGGGGTCATCGCTTTCGGATAGAAGAAGACGATGACGTGGCGTCCAGCGAAGTCGTCGCTGGACACGATGTCACCGTGCTGGTCCGTCAGCGTGAAGGAGTGGCCGCTCATCTGTCGATTCACCTACTGTCGTCCGCTGTCCGTGGCCTCTGGTGCGGCAAGTCATCATCACGGCTCGCGGGCACGCGCCTGGCCTGGCGAGGTACACGGTGCAGCGTACGCGCGGTGCGTGGACCGGAAACGCGGGCCCGCCGCAGCGGGCGGCTGGTCATCCGGGATTGCCTGACCCGGGAGGCAGGTCGTAGCGGTCGCCCCACGGCAGGACGATCTGGCCGTCCTCGATCGCGGGTTGCACCCGCGTGACGTCCCGCTCGGTCGCGCTGGCCATCGCCGCTTCCACCGACGGGAGCGCAGTGAGCGCATGCATCGTGTAGTAGGTCGGCGGGAGCATCGTCGGGGCAGCGCCGGGGGCCGCCGCCCACGTCTCGTCGATGACCTCGTCGTCGTGCGGCGTGATGACCGCGTTGGGAGGAAGCCTCGCGAGGAAGAACCTGGTGTCGTAGCGGCGCGGCTCGCCGGCCGGGGTGACCCACCAGGCCCAGTAGCGCAGCAACGTCGTGTCGACGCACAGATCCAACTCGCGTACGACGTCGACGAACGTGTGTGTGCCGGCCAGCAGTGCCCGGCGGGCGGCGGCGACGTCGGCGGGAGGGCGTGGGTCGGCGACGAGCAGGATGCCCGCCTCCTCGAGGGTCTCGCGGTACGCGGCGACGACGTGTCCGCGCGCCACCTGTTGCGGGACGCCCATCACCGCCGCCCACGTGGCCGGCGACGGACCCGCCCAGTGTTCGTCGATCTCCGGGTTGTGGTCCGCCTCGTCGACGCGCCCACCGGGAAAGACCCACAGCCCACCCGCGAACTGCATCTGGTGCGGGCGCCGCTGGAGGTACACCTCGACACCACGGGCGCCGTCACGGATCACCACGACCGTCGACGCGGGTCGCGTGGTGACGCCCATGTCCGGCACTAGCTGACGTTGTCGAAGTGCTCGACGACCGGTGGCGTGGCGAAGTGCGGGCTGATGAATCCTCTCCAGCGCCCGAAGTCGTCGCTTGCACGAAACCGGTTGTGCGCCTCCACGGAGTCCCATTCGACCAGCAGCACGAAGCGGGATGGCGACTCGACGCCGCGGGTCATGCGTACCGTCCGGCAGCCGTCGGCGGCGAGCAGCAGCTGGCGGGCGCGGCCGTACGCGGCGGCGAAGGCGTCCTCGTCGCCTGCGGTGATGTCGAAGATTGCGATCTCGAGCGTCATTCGCGCATGATGCCACGGCGTCGGCGCGTCGCGTCTCGCGCGCCGCGCTTCGACCGCGGATCGTCATCGCCGGAGCGGCTGGTGCAGGTCCGCCGGAGCCGGGCCGCGGGTGCGCCCGACCGGGCAGCTGTCACACTCGTATGCGGCGATCGGATGCGTCCCCGGCCGCAGGCGGCCGCCCCCCATGTCATGTGCCTATGAGAGTCGAGCGAGGGATTCGCGTGCTGTTGCGCCTGATTCGTCACGCCGAGCCCGCCTACGTCGTCGATGGCGTGCTGTACAACAACCCCGAGTTGACCGCGCGCGGCCGCTCCCAGGCGCAGCGTCTCGCACGACGCGACTGGGGACGGGTCGATGAGATCTGGGTCTCGCCGATGGTGCGCGCGCGACAGACCGCCGAGCCTCTGGCCGAGCGCCTTGGCCTGGCGCCGATCACCCGCGACTGGATGCACGAGATCACGGCGCCGGCCGACTGGGAGGGCAGTCCCGTCGATCATCTCGAGAAGCTCTTCGAGAAGTTCAACCTCCGAGCGATCGACGAGCTGTGGGAGGGTCTGCCGGGTGGCGAGTCGTTCCGCGACTTCCACCTGCGTGTCACTCGCGGCCTGACCACGACGCTGCAGGAATACGGCGCCGCACCGATCGTCACCGACGACGAACATCCGAACCTGTGGAGCGCACCGTCGGACGTCAGCGTCCTGTTCGTCGCCCATGGTGGCACCAACGCCGTCGCGTTGACGCACCTGCTCGGCGCCGCGCCCACGCCCTGGGAGTGGGATCGATTCGAATCGAAGCACACCTCGGTGGCGACCCTGCGGGCGCGCAAGGTCGCGCATGCCGTCGCGTTCGGGATGACCGGCTTCGGCGACGTGAACCACCTCGCACCGGAGCAGGTCACCCGCTGACCCCGATCGCGCGACAATGACCGGCGGTCACGACGGCGGGCGGTGGGTCAGCAGCACGGCACGGGATGACGGCGGCGGGCTCCGTCGCGTGCGCCAGTTCGCCCGCTTGCCAGATCGGGCGGCCCTGGGCTCGCCGGACCGTTAGTCTTCGGCTCAGGAGGTGGGGTCAGTGCAGACCGTGGATTCCCTCGTCGAGCTTGTCGGCCATACGCCGCTGGTGCGACTGCGCCGATTCTCGGCCGGCGTGGCACCGACGATCCTCGCCAAGGTCGAGTACCTGAACCCGGGCGGCAGCGTCAAGGACCGCATCGGCTTGGCGATGGTCGAGGCGGCCGAGCGCGCCGGGCGGTTGCAGCCGGGCGGCACGATCGTCGAGCCGACCAGCGGCAACACCGGTGTCGGGTTGGCGATGGTGGCCGCGCAACGCGGCTACCGGTGCGTGTTCGTGATACCCGACAAGGTCAGTGGGGAGAAGATCGATCTGCTGCGCGCGTACGGCGCGGAGGTGGTCGTGTGCCCCACGGCGGTCGAGCCCGACGATCCGCGCAGCTACTACCGCACGGCCGACCGTCTCGCCGCCGAGATCGCGGGTGCGTTCCAACCCAACCAGTACGCCAACCCCGCCAACCCGGCGGCGCACGAGGCGTCGACGGGGCCCGAGGTCTGGAGCCAGACCGACGGACGCATCGACGTGTTCGTCGCCGGCGTGGGCACTGGCGGCACCGTCACGGGCGTCGGGAGGTTCCTCAAGGCCCGCAACCCTGACGTGCAGATCGTCGGTGCCGATCCCGAAGGATCGATCTACTCGGGCGACGACCCCCACCCCTATCTGGTTGAGGGCGTCGGCGAGGACTTCTGGCCCCCGACGTTCGACCGCGACGTCGTCGACCGCTACGTGACGGTCAGCGACCGCGATTCGTTCCTGGCGGCGAGGGAGCTGGCCCACATCGAGGGGATCCTCACCGGCGGGTCCGGCGGGACCGCGGCGCACGCCGCGCGAGTTGTCGCCGCCGACTACCCGCAGCACGCCGTGATCGTCGTGTTGCTGCCCGACTCGGGCCGTGGGTACCTGACGAAGCTGTACAACGACGACTGGATGGAGGCCAACGGCTTCCTCGATCGTCGCGGCGCAGCAACGCGCCTGGCGACCGTGCTGGCCGCCAAGCCGCAGCGGCTTCCCGCGATCGTGCACATGCACCCCGACGAGACGGTCCGTCAGGCGATCGCGATCCTGCACGAGTTCGACGTCAGTCAGATGCCGGTGGTCAAGCGGGACACGCTCGAGTCACGCGCCGACGTGATCGGCAGCATCCACGAGCGCGGCCTGCTCGAACGCGTCTACCGGGATCCCCAGGTGCTCGACGCGGCCGTCGCCGATGTCATGAGTGACGCACTGCCGATGGTCAGCAGCCGCGACAGCGTCGAGTTGGTCATGGGTTGGTTCTCGGCCGAGTGGCAGGCCGTGCTGGTGTGCGACGGCGCGGTTCCCATCGGCGTGCTCACGCGTTCGGACGTCCTCGACTACCTGGTGCGACCGAGTTGACGGCACACCCGAGGAGACGGTCGCACATCATGACCTCATGTAGCGGCAGCGGTAGGTCACAGGTCATGACCTCATGTAGCGGCAGCGGTAGGTCACAGGTCATGACCTCATGTAGCGG
>JAHELV010000037.1:14514-15859 GCA_024644015.1 Nitriliruptorales bacterium | reverse complement strand
TCATGACCTCATGTAGCGGCAGCGGTAGGTCACAGGTCATGACCTCATGTAGCGGCAGCGGTAGGTCACAGGTCATGACCTCATGTAGCGGAGCGGTAGGTCACACATCATGACTGATTGGAGCTCGGCGGGGTTCGCCACACGTGCGATCCATGCGGGACAGGATCCCGAGCCACGCACCGGCGCGGTGACGGTTCCCGTGTACCAGACCTCGACGTTCGCGCAGACGGCGGTGGGTCAGCACCGGGGCTGGGAGTACGGGCGCAGCGGCAACCCGACGCGCGATGCGCTGGAGACCGCGCTCGCGTCGTTGGAGGGTGGAGCGCACGGGCTGGCCTTCAGCTCGGGGCTCGCGGCGGGCGACGCGGTCCTGCGCACGCTCGAGCCCGGCGATCACGTCCTGCTCGCCAACGACGTGTACGGGGGGACCTACCGCCAGTTCGCCCGCGTGCACGAGCCGTGGGGGTTGGCGTTCGATCCGGTCGACCTCGCCGACTTCGCGGCCGTCGAAGCCGCGTGGCGGCCTGAGACCCGGATGGTGTGGATCGAGACGCCGACGAACCCGCTGATGAACGTCTTCGACATCGCGGCGCTCGCCGAGGTCGCCCACAGGCGGGGGGCGCTCGCGGTTGTCGACAACACGTTCGCGACCCCGTACCTGCAGCAGCCGTTGCTGTTGGGCGCCGACGTCGTGGTGCACTCGACAACCAAGTACCTGGGTGGGCACAGCGACGTCGTCGGCGGCGCGCTGGTCACCAGCAACGAGCGCCTGGCCGATCAGGTGCGGTTTCTGCAGAACGCCGTGGGTGCGGTCCCGGGACCCTGGGACGCCTGGTTGGTGCTGCGCGGTCTCAAGACGCTCGCGGCCCGAATGCGCGTGCACTGCGACAACGCCCATGAGGTCGTGGCCGCGTTGTCGGAGTTGGACGCGGTACGGCAGGTGTTGTGGCCCGGGCTGGAGGATCATGCGGGTCACGAAGTGGCCGAGAGGCAGATGCGCGACTACGGCGGCATGGTGTCGTTCCGAGTGGCGACCGAGGCGGCGGCCGTACGGGCGTGTGCGCGGTTCGAGGTCTTCACACTCGCCGAGTCGCTGGGCGGCGTCGAGTCGCTCGTCGAGCACCCTGGCCGCATGACCCACCTGTCGGTCGCGGGCTCGCCGCTCGAGGTTCCGGGCGACCTGGTTCGGCTGTCCGTGGGCATCGAGGACGTCGACGACCTGATCGCCGATCTGCGCAAGGCCATCGCCTGACGTCGGGACGCTCGGTACGCTCGCAGGGACGGCTCGAGTGGAGCGATCCCCCGATGTCCACAGATCCCGGCGACGACCGCGTCGGCGACGCCG
>JAHELV010000037.1:0-14414 GCA_024644015.1 Nitriliruptorales bacterium | reverse complement strand
CTTGACCGCGCTGCGCCTCGAGGGCGAGAGGTACCGCGAGATCGCCGTGGTCGAGGGCGACGACGTGCATCGCGCGACTACGCCCTTCGCCGTGGACGTCACACCCGCGGACCTCGTCGCGCTGAGCTCCGGGCGCTGACCGGTGTGAATGACGCTTCACCGTTCCGCCGCGAACTGTGCGTCCGGAGCGCGGCGACGGTCTGCGGGGCCGTCTCCTTGAGCGTGACGGTGTAGGGCATGACGCCCTCCTCTCGGTCCATGAGCCGTTCGAGGAACCGCAGGGCGCGTTCCTGCTCGGCCAGACGGTCGGCGAGTCGGTCGTGGTGCACGGGTCCTCCTTTAGCGGCTATGCTGGGCTCATGAATCCTGAGCGTCTTACTATAAAGTCTCGTGATGCCCTTCAGCAGGCGGTCTCGCTGGCCGCCGCGCGGGGCAACCCTGATATCGACAGCCTGCATCTGCTGCACGCGCTGCTCGACGAATCTGAGGGAGCCGTCCAGCCGACGCTGCTGCGGTTGGGGGCGGCGCCGACGCAGCTGCGCGCCGCGACGACTACGGCACTGGACACCTTGCCGGCGGCACGTGGGTCGACCACCCGGCAGCCGGGAATGAACCGTCGGCTGTCGGCGACCCTGGACCGCGCCGAGCAGCGCGCGACCGACCTTGGCGACGAGTACACGTCGACCGAGCACCTGCTGCTCGCCCTTGCGGAGGACGACGGGCAGGCCGGAACGGTCCTGCGTGACGCCGGCGTCCACGGCGACGCCCTCCTGGCCGCGCTGCGGGAGGTGCGCGGCAACCAGCGGGTCACGTCACCCACGCCCGAGGGCACGTACCAGGCGCTGGAGAAGTACGCGATCGACCTGACCGACGCTGCCCGCAAGGGTGAGCTCGACCCCGTCATCGGTCGTGACGAAGAGATCCGTCGCGTCGTCCAGGTCCTGTCCCGGCGCACCAAGAACAACCCGGTGCTGATCGGTGATCCCGGTGTGGGCAAGACGGCGATCGTCGAGGGGCTCGCCCAGCGCATCGTCGCGGGCGACGTGCCGTCGAGCCTGACCGATCGTCAGCTGGTTGCACTGGATCTGTCGGCGATGATCGCCGGCGCCAAGTACCGCGGTGAGTTCGAGGAGCGGCTCAAGGCCGTGCTCAAGGAGATCTCGTCCGCCGAGGGTCGCATCATCACCTTCGTCGACGAGCTACACACGATCGTCGGCGCGGGCAAGGCGGAGGGTGCCGTCGATGCCGGCAACATGCTCAAACCGATGCTGGCGCGCGGCCAGCTGCGCATGATCGGCGCCACCACCCTGGACGAGTACCGCGACGTCGAGAAGGACAAGGCGCTCGAGCGCCGCTTCCAGCCGATCATGGTGGGCGAGCCGAGCATCGAGGACACCGTGGCGATCCTGCGGGGTCTCAAGGAGCGGTACGAGGTCCACCACGGCGTACGGATCACGGACTCGGCGCTGGTCTCAGCGGCGAAGCTGTCCGATCGCTATCTGACCGAGCGTTTCCTGCCGGACAAGGCGATCGACCTGATAGACGAGGCCACCAGCCGGCTGCGCATCGAGATCGACTCGATGCCCCACGAGATCGACGTGCTCGATCGTCGGGCGAAGCAGCTCGAGATCGAGAAGGCGGCGCTCGAAGGCAATGTCGGCGATGACCCCGCGGCGGCCGACCGGCTCGCGCAGATCGCAACCGACCTCGCGGAGCTCGAGGATCAGCTGGGCGGTCTGAAGTCGCACTGGGAGGCCGAGAAGGCCGCGATCGGGCGGATTCGCGACCGCAAGCAGGCGATCGAGCAGGCACGCGAGGAGGCCGAGCGCGCGGAGCGTGACGGCGAGCTGCAGCGTGCGGCCGAGCTGCGGTACGGCACGATTCCGAACGCGGAGAAAGAGCTGGACGCGGCCAACGCCGCCCTCGCCGAGCTCCAGAGCGAGCGTCGGATGCTACGCGAGGAGGTCGACGCGGACGACATCGCCGAGGTGGTGTCGCGTTGGACCGGCATCCCCGTGTCGCGGCTGGTCGAAGGCGAGCGGGACAAGCTGCTGCGCCTGGAGGACACCCTGCACGACCGCGTGGTCGGGCAGGACGAGGCGGTCAGCGCTGTCGCCGACGCGGTGCGACGGTCCCGAGCCGGGTTGGCCGATCCCGACCGGCCGTTGGGGACCTTCCTGTTCCTCGGTCCGACCGGCGTCGGCAAGACCGAGCTCGCCAGGACGCTCGCGGAGTTCCTCTTCGACGACGAGCGCGCCATGGTCCGGCTCGACATGGGCGAGTTCCAGGAGAAGCACACGGTCTCCCGGCTGGTCGGCGCGCCGCCCGGGTACGTCGGCTACGAGGAGGGCGGCCAGCTCACCGAGCCGATCCGCCGTCGCCCGTATTCGGTCGTGCTGCTCGACGAGGTCGAGAAGGCGCACCCCGACGTGTTCAACACCCTGTTGCAGGTGCTCGACGACGGTCGCTTGACCGACGGGCAGGGCCACACGGTCGATTTTCGCAACACGGTGCTGATCATGACCTCGAACCTCGGGAGCCAGTTCATCCTGGACCCGACGGAGGGTGACGAGGTCATCCGGGAGCGGGTGATGGCCGCCGTGCGCGAGCATTTCCGGCCCGAGTTCCTCAACCGGCTCGACGAAGTGCTGATCTTCAACCGCCTCACACGGGACCATCTGCGCAAGATCGTCGACGTCCAACTGGAACGCGTGCGCCAGCGGTTCGCGCAGCGCGAGCTGTCGCTCGAGCTGACCGACGCGGCCAAGGACTGGCTCGCCGACCGCGGGTTCGATCCCGTCTACGGTGCCAGGCCGCTCAAACGGGTGATCCGCAAGGAGCTGGAGGATCGCGCCGCGCTCGCCCTGCTCGACGGCAGCATCGCCGAGGGCCAGACCGTCAAGGTCGACCTGGTCGACGACACCCTCGTGCTCGGCTGAGGACTCCGCGAGTACGCCGAGCCGTGAGCTGTCGATGTACGGCTGACGACGTCGGCGCCGTCTCCAGCGTGGATCTCACGGGTGTCCGGTGACGCTGCTCTGAGTGGCCCGCACACGGGCGCACCACAAGCGCACACGGCGCGCCGCCGTCCGCCGGTGCACGGCTACGATCGGTCGCTGTGACCTTGGACACCGAGCCCGCGACGGCACGCGTCTCCGACCGGCCTGCGGAAGGCCGGCGGGTACTCATTCGGCGGGTCGTGCGGGTGGGATGGTTCGTCCTGCTCGTCACGGCCCTCTGGCTGGCGCTGCGGTCACGGTGGGCCGAGGTCGGCGATCAGCTGGCCACCCTCGATGCCTGGCAACTCGCGTTGTCGACGGTCCTCGGACTGGTCGGGGTCGGCATCAGCGCGGGCATCTGGCACGCGATGCTGCTGGGCATCGGCGAACGGCTGCCGCTGCCGGTGTCGCTTCGGGTGTTCTTCGTCGGGCAGATCGGCAAATACCTGCCGGGCGCGGTCTGGCCCGTCGTCACGCAGGCGGCCCTTGCGCGAGCGCACGGTGTCGCGCCCCGCGCGACGGTGACCGCCGCGACCCTGTTCTTGTGGATCCACCTGATCACGGGCGCGATCGTGGGGATCGTGGCCCTGACAGCGACAGGCGTGCTGCCGCTCGCCGCGCTTGCCGCACTGCCGCCGCTGCTGGCGCTGCTGACCCCCGGGATCCTGCGGTGGACGCTGCAGCGGCTGCTGCGCCTCGCCCGGCGCGAGCCGCTACGGCAGCTGCCGGACCTGCGCCACCTGATGGCCGCCTGCGGTTGGGCGGGCCTCATGTGGTTGTGCTACGGCGCCCACCTCCAGGTGTTGACGGTCGCCGTGGCCGAACCCATCGGGCTGTTGCGCGCCATCGGCGTGTTCGCGGCGGGCTGGGTCGCCGGCTTCGTGCTGCTGGTCGCCCCGGCCGGCGTCGGACCCCGCGAGGCGGCGATCGTCGCGCTGCTGCCGGTCACCGCCGCCGCAGCGCTGCTCGTCGTGCTGGTGTCACGACTGGCACTGACCGCAGCCGACGCCGCGTGGGCGGGTGTCGCGTCCATCGACCTGGCGCGCCTTCGTCGCGCTCGGCCGCCGGCACCGCCGGTCGGGCACTAGGCAGGCGACGGGCTTGCCGTCGCAGCCGGTGGTTAGCCCCGTCGTGCCCAGGCGATGGTCCACGGCAGCGGCTTCTCCACCGCGCGTATGCCACCGGCCTGGCTGACGAACTTCACGAACGACGGCGTCGACCAGTGGTTCAGATGCCCAGGGGTGTTCCCCCAGTCCTGCAGGTGTCGGCCGCCGAGCACATTCGCAGTGCGAAAGATCGGTTCCCGGGGGACCGACAGCACGAGATGGCCTTGGCTGACGCGTGCCATCTCGGCGAGGCCCTGTTCGGGGTCTGTCAGGTGCTCCATCACCTCGACCGCGACGACCACGTCGAAGAACCCGTCTGGAAACGGCAGCCGACCGGCGTCCGCGTGCAGGTAGTGCGGGCCCG
Source organism: Nitriliruptorales bacterium (assembly GCA_024644015.1). Lineage (GTDB taxonomy): Bacteria > Actinomycetota > Nitriliruptoria > Euzebyales > JAHELV01 > JAHELV01. Next base: position 9,945 of record JAHELV010000037.1, on the reverse strand, counting down.
GGTGCTCACGCCACCAGTTGCGCAGCGACGCATCCGGCAGATCGAGTGCCGTGACGTTCGCCCAGCGTTGCAGCAGGCGCTTGGCGATCATGCCCTCACCACACCCGACCTCCAGCACGCGACCGCGCGGCGCCTCGGCCATGACCTGGTCGAGGACGTCGTCGAGGCGCTCGAGGAAGCGGCGGGTCAGCAGTCGGATCGCGGGGTTGCGCGACTCGTACTTGTGGTGGTGGTTGCCGGTGATGACGTCCGGCGTCTCTCGCTGGTGAGCAGGGGCGTCGGTCTGCGGCACGGTCTCAGTCATGGCGGTTTGTCCGGACGATCAGATCGGCCAGTAGCCCGAGGCTGAACAGGATGAGGCCACTGAGCAGCAGCATCGTGGCGTTGGTGGTGATCCGCAGCGACTTGGTGACGATGTCGAAGATGATCTTCAGGACCCCAGCGGTGATCAGTGTCAGCGCCAGAGGCGCGAACACCCGCAGCGGCTCGAAGAACGTCACCATCCGCACCACCTGGAGGATGTAGCGATAGGCATCCTTGATCGGGTGGAAGTGGGATCGTCCGGCACGTGGTGCGTAGTCGATCGGCACATACTCCACGAACAAGCCGTTGGCCAGGAACGCCAGGGTTATGGTCGTCACGCACGAGAACCCGGCGGGCAGCAGCCCCAGGTACGGCTGGGCGTGCTCTTTGGAGAAGGCGCGCAACCCCGAGTTGAGATCGGGGATGCGTGTGCTGGTCAGGTACTCCGCGAGCCGCCGGATCACCCACTTGGTGGGTACGCGCAGGAACTTCAATGTCCCCGCTTCGGTCCTGCGGGCGCCGACGACCTGATGCACCTGGCCGGCCACCAGCCGGTCGACCAGTTCGGGGATGCGCTCGTTCGGATAGGTCATGTCGGCGTCGGTCCACACGACGTAGCGGCCGTGGGCCTCGGCGGTGCCGACGCGCCGCGCCGTCCCCGATCCGCGGTTCGTCGGGAAGCGCAGCAGCCGGACGAACGGCCGACCCTCCACCCGGTCGCCGGTGTCGTCGGTCGAGCCGTCGTCGACGACGAGGATCTCGAACGAGTAGTCCGATGCCTTCAGCGCCGCCGTGATCCTGTCGACCTCCGCGACCACATGTCCCGCCTCGTTGTACGCGGGCAGCACGACGGTGACGTCGAGCGTGTCGGGACGAGCTTCAAGCATGCGCGCAGCCGGACGGGACGAGGCGACAGGATGACCGTCTCGGAAGCATAGCGGCAGCGCTGCGCGCACGTGACACCCGCCGACTAGCATCACCCGTCGTGATGTACATGCGCAGCCTTGGACTTCTGGGTGTGGCGGCGGCCGCCGTGGTCGTGCTCGTCGCAGGCGAGATCGTCGTCGCCCGCAGCAGGACGTATCTGGTCGATGTGGCGTTCGAAGTCGATCGCACGGTCGGGCCCGCGTTCGATGACCGCGAGCCCCTGCAGTTGCGCGTCCTCGGGGACTCCACGGCCGCCGGCGTCGGTACGACTGCCGCGGATGCCGCGCTGCCCGTGCTGCTCGCCGACCGTGTGGCCGCACGCACGGGCCGCACGGTGCGGGTAATCGGGCTCGGGGTGTCGGGCGCCCGCACGTCCGACGTGACCAGCGACCAGCTGCCGAAGATCGCCGACGCGGACGTCGTAGTCATCGTCATCGGCAGCAACGACGTCATCCATCTCACGGGCCGGGCCCGGCTGCGCCGCGACACGGCCGAGCTGCTCGCGGAGGCGTCGGCGTCGGGCGCGCCGGTCGTCCTCGGTGGAATCCCTCGGTTCTATGGCGTGGGAGCGCTGGCGCAGCCGCTGCGGGCGATCGTCGACGGCTACGCCGCCGTGCTCCGCGACGTTCAACGTGACGTGGCGACATCCGTGCCCGGGGTGACCTTCGTTGACATCGCAGCGCTCGCGAGCCCCAGGTTTCGCGGGGTGCCGCAGTCGATGAGCGGCGACGAGTTCCATCCGAGCACCATCGGTTACGGCTTCTGGGCGGATGCGCTGGCGCCCGCGGTCGCGACGGCGGTGGGTTCATGACACGATGCTGCGTGGTCGCATGTGAAGGTGCGGCGGACACCGGCGACCCTGGTTTGGGGACCGGGGTGGGACAGGAGCAGCTGTGAAGCGCTACGACGCAATTGTCATGGGTGCCGGACAGGCAGGACCGGGGGTGGCCGGCGCGTTCGCGGCGGACGGCCAACAGGTCGCGCTGACGGAGGCCGACCAGCTGGGCGGCACGTGTCTGAACCACGGGTGCCGGCCAACCAAAGCGCTCCGCGCGAGCGCCCGCATCGCCCATCTGGCTCGCCGGGCGGGCGACTACGGCGTGCGGACCGGGGACGTCACCGTCGACTTCACAGCGGTCATGGGACGCATGCACACCATGATCGACGACATGCGCGCCCGTATCCAGGATTGGCTCGCCGGCGAGGAGCGGATCGACGTCTACGGGGGGCCGTCGGCATTCGACGGCTCCAGCGACGGCGTGCACCGGGTCAGGGTCGACGGGCAGGTGCTGGGATCCGATCGGGTCTACATCGACGTGGGCGCCCGGGCTTCGGTACCGCCGATCGACGGGCTCGACACCGTCGATCACCTGACCGAGGTCGAACTGCTGGCGCTGACCGACCTCCCGCCGCATCTGGTGGTCGTCGGTGGTGGCTACATCGGTCTCGAGTTCGGTCAGATGTTCCGCCGCTTCGGCTCACAGGTCACGATCCTGGCGGGTGGCGGGGTGGCGGCACGCGAAGACGCGGACGTGTCGGAGGCGTTGACTGGCATCCTCACCGCCGAGGGCGTCGAGATCACCGGCGGACGGGCGGTCGGTGTCCGCGCCGTCGCGGGTGGTGTCGCGGTCGACACCGACGACGGGGACGAGATTGCCGGCAGCCATCTGCTCGTGGCCACCGGCCGGGTGCCCAATGGTGACCGCGTCAACGCGGGCGCCGTCGGTCTGGCCCTCGACGCCGACGGCTATCTGCAGATCAACGGGCGCTTCGAGACGTCGGTCCCGGGCATATGGGCGCTGGGCGACGTCAACGGGCACGGCGCGTTCACCCATACCGCGTATCAGGACGCCCAGATACTGCTCGACGAGTCGCGCACGGTCGACGGCCGCATCACGGCGTACGCGATGTTCACCGATCCGCCGCTGGGCCGGGTGGGCTGGACCGAGGCGCAGGCGCGCAGCAGCGGCCGTTCGGTGCTCATGGCAACGTTGCCGATGTCATCTGTCAGCCGAGCCGTGCTCGACAGCGAGACGGACGGGCTGATGAAGATCCTCGTCGACGCGGACTCCGAGGAGTTCCTCGGCGCGACCTTCCTCGGCATGCACGGCGACGACCTCGCGCAGATCATCGGGACCGCGATCCAGTCCGGCATCCGCTATCCGCAGGTGCGTGACGCGCTGCCGATCCACCCGACCGTCGCCGAGTTCATCCCGACGCTGCTGGGGTCACTCGAACCGGTGGAGTGACGCGCGTCGTCCGTGGGCCGGGTCTGGCTGTCGGCGACCTGCGGCACGGGTCAGGCGACAGCCAGGCGGGCGTGGTGCAGCGTCGTGCCCACCGCGTACTCGCGGAAACGCCCGGCGTCGCCGAGCAGCGACACCGTGCGGATCTGTCGACGGTCCGGCGTCTGCACGCCGATGGCGACCGACCGTTTCGTCTGGGTCGCGTCGAGTTCGCTGTCGGCGTCGCTGACCGCGACCACGACGTCCGCGTCGATCGTCTCGGCCCCACGCGTGAGCAGCGCGCCGGCCGCGTGCTCGAGATCCGCCCCGCTCGTCGGCTGCTCGGGCACCACCAGGCCTCCGGCAAACGCGGCACCGCCGGTCGCCGCGACCGTCGTCGCCACGCGGCCGCGCGTACTCGCCTCGACCGTCGCCAATCGCCAGTCGCGGGCGTGCAGGTGCTTCGCGAGCAGCACCTCGACCGTGTCGTCGTCGCGCCCGAACACGATCGACCCCAGGCGGCGCCGGACCTCGGCGTCGAACTCGCCGATCATCTCGTCGGCCGTCGCCCCGTCCGGCGCCTTCGCGCTGATGCGGACCCGCACCTCGACGCCGTCGACCAGGAACGCGATCGACGGGTTGGCGGTCGCGGACAGGTCGTCGAGCGCGTCGGCCACGCGGGACTCCCCCCAGCCCCACGTGCGCAGCAACCGGCTGCGCAGCACCGCCGGCGCGCCAGTAGAAGCGCGCAGGCGTGGCAGCACCTGCTCGTCGAGCATCGCCGTCATCTCCGACGGCACCCCCGGCAGCGCGTACACCACCACGCCCGCGTGCTCCATGGCGATGCCCAACGCCGCGCCGTTGCGGTTGGGTAGCGTCTCCGCACCGGCTGGGTAGTCGGCCATGCGCAGTGTCGTGTCCGACACCGAGCCCAGCACGCCGGTGATCCGGTCGCGAATCAGCTCGGCGTGCGCGGCGTCACGCGCCATGGTCCTGCCGCCGATGCTGCACAGGGCGTCCCGGGTCAGGTCGTCGGGTGTGGGGCCGATGCCGCCACTGACGATGACCGCGTCCGCTCGCTCGACCGCCCGGCCGATGGTTTCGGTCAGACGCTGAAGGTTGTCACCGACGGTCACCTGGAAGTGGACGTCGAACCCGTCGTCGGCGAGGCGGCGGCCGATCACCGCCACGTTCGAATTGACGATCTCACCGAGCAGGAGCTCCGTTCCGACGGCGATGACCTCGACGATCATCGTGCGCCGCCCCGAGTTGCACCGCGCTGCGGTCGAACGTGTCGGGTCATGCAACCGCTCCTCCATGCCGGCGACGACACCTGGGCTGCAGCACGCCTGGCGCTGCGCCCGTCACCACATCATGACCTGTTGGGGTTGCGCACCACCTGGCGGACCAGTGGCACGGCCAGGCCGGCGCTGACCAGGCCGGCGCCCAGGGCCATGGCGACCGCACGACCCGGCGTGGCGGCCCACGCCGCCCACGCTGCCCATGCGGTCGGCACCGGCGCGAGCAGCCACCGGGCCGGCGCGCCGGCGAACCACGCGGCGATCGGCAGGTACAGCGGCAGGCTCATCACCTTCATGACCGCGACACCCTGTACGCGGTTGCGGGCGACGGCGGCGATGAGCAGGGCCGGGACCACGCTGGCGGCTCCCGCGGCGACCGCGGTCGACACGTAGCCGGCCACGCCGGCAGGGTGTCCGACGGCGGCCACCGGAAGGCTGAGGCCCAACGCGAGGGCGGTGGCGAGCACCGACGCCGCAAGCCGGTAGGCGACCAGGGTCGCGACGGTCGCCCGCGTGACCGCCACCGGGCCGAGCAGCCCCGCATCGCGGTCCTCGAGCAGCAGCAGGCCGCTCAGCGCACCGAAGATCACGGGCGTGTGGATGACCAGCAGGACCACTTGGACCAGCGGCAGGTACGGCTCGAGCGCGACGCCGTAGCGGCGCTGCGCCCAGTCGACACCGACGGTGCCGATCACGCGGACCACCAGCGCGACGAGCGGGACGCTGGCCAGCAACATGAGCGCCAACCTGTCGGCCGGCAGTGTCCGCCGGTCGGTGCGGGCGAACGAACCGACGGCGGCACGGATGGTGTACCTGCCAGGGTGCGTCCGACGCCGTCGTGCGCGCCGCACGCCGGCGGGCGCGGCGGCTGCCGGCTGTCCGACGGGTGTCCGGGCCACCAGCAGCGCGACGCCCGCGATGCACGTCAGCTGCCAGGTCAGGCCGGTCCAGTGCCAGCGTCCGTACATCATGTCGACCGCGCTCGTGACGGGCGACACGTCCAGCACCGGCGCGTCGGCCAACCCGAGCAGGTACACCAGCGCCGGCGTGAGCAGGGGCACGGCGATCAGAGGCGCGCGGATCAGAAACGTCGTCAGCGTCGCCGCCCGGCCGGTCGCGGCGGCCGCGACCAGGCCGAAGAAGACGCTCATGGTCGCCACTGCGACGAGGCGCGGCGCGACGTCGGGCAGACCAGCGCCGACGCCGACCGCCGCGCCGGCGATCAGCGACAACGCTGCCGTCGCACCGACCCGCACTCCGATCCGCTCGGAGGCGGAAGCCGGGGTCATCCGCAGTGCGGCCTCGACGCCCTCCATCCGTTCGAGCACCAGCAGCGCGGGCACGAACAGGAAGCTCAGTGCGGTGACGTCGGTCAGCAGCACGAGCGGTGCGACGACGCGCCTGGCGCCGGCCGGCGCGAGCAGCAGTACCGCGACCCACAGCGCCGTGACGATGATCGTCGCGGTCACGACGTGGAATCTGCGCAGCAGCCGGACCTCCGTTCGCAGGAGCTGGCGCACCCGGCGCCGCGCGGCGCGCGCCGGGTCGACGATGCCGTGCGGCGGCGCCCCGACGAGGCCGGTCACAACGACCGTCCCGTGACGTCGGCGAACACGTCGTCGAGGCTGGCCTCGGTGCTGTGCACCGTCTCGATGTCGCACGCCGACAGCAGCCGGGCCAGCGCGCCGTCGGTGGCGTCGATGTCGAACAGACGGGTCTGCAGTTCGCCGCCGCTGCGGTACTCGACTCGGATCTGGCGCGACCGGTTGCGCAGCTTCAGCTCGCGCGGGCGGTCGCACGCGGCGATGCGGCCGTCGACCACGAACGCGATCCGGTCGCACAGGCTGTCGGCGGTGGTCATGTCGTGGGTGGTCACAAAGACCGTGGCGCCCCGCTCGCGCTCGTCCGCGATCACGGCGCGGATGCTGCGCGCCGTCACCGGGTCCAGGCCGCCGGTCGGCTCGTCGAGGAACAGCACCTGCGGCCGGTGCAGCATGGCTCGGGCGAGGTTGAGGCGCACCCGCATGCCCTTCGACAGCGCGCCGACTGCGCGGTCACGCGCGGCGGTGAGCCCGACGGCGTCGACGAGTCCGTCGATGTCGCGGGGTGTCGCGCCGTGCAGCAGCGCGAAGTGTTCGAGGTCCTCGCGGACGGTCAGCCGCAGGTATCCGGCGGGCAGCTCGAAGCTGACACCGATGCGGTCGTACAGCGTGTTGCCCCAGCCCCGCAGGTCGCGGCCCAGTATCCGGACGCTGCCCTGCCAACCCCGGATGAGCCCGATGAGGATCTGCTGGGTCGTGGTCTTGCCTGCGCCGCTGGGGCCGAGGAGGCCGAAGATCTCGCCCGGTTCGACCGCGAACGCCATGTCGTGCACGGCCGGCGCGCGAGCGCCCGCGTAGGTGTAGGTCAGATCGTGGACCTCGATCGCGGGTCCGCCGCCTCCGGCGACACCAGCAGCCGTCATGACAGGTGCTCCAGCGCGTCGAACGACTCGCTGATCAACTGTGCCAGTGACCGCTGCCCTTCCTCGCGCTGCCAGGCGTCGATCGCGCTCTCGAGCAACGCGGTGGACACCGTCGCGGCGATGCGGGCCGTGGTCGCCGACAATCCGCCGTGGACGGCGAACAACGGCGTGAGTGCGGCCCGCAGCGCGCGCACGTTCGCGGCGGCGGCGGCCATCAGGGCCGGCTCACGGAAGAGCAACCGTGTTCGGGCGAGTGCGAGTGCCCGTTCGCGGTCGTACACCTCGTCGAGCAGGCTGACGAACGTCCCGCGGACCGCGGCGAGTGGTGGATGGCCCTGCGAGAGCCGCTCGGTCACCGAGTCGAAGATCGGCGGGTCGAACTCGTCCCAGATGACCAGCGCCTCTTTGGTGCCGAACCACCGGTAGACGCTCATGGGCGACACGTCGGCGGCGGCAGCGATCTGTTCGACGGTGACCGCGTCGAACCCGTCTCTCGTGAAGCGCCCGACAGCCACACGCTGCACCTGCTTCATCGCCCGCAGACGCTTGCGATCGCGGAGAGACAGTGCGGCCTCTTCGCTGGTAGTCACTATCAAAAGATAGCGACTCTCCACAAGTTCGTCAGCGTTCGCACCCCCGATCGCCAACGACCATTGGGAGCGTGCCGACCACCCGCGGGACCTGCTCGGCCGCGAGATCACCGGGATGCAGGCGTTCGCCAACTGACCATCGCCTTCGGGACACGACGGGTACCGTCGGTTGGTGGCCACGACCGTGTCATCCGCCGTCGCGCCCGCTGAGCGCAGCGTCCGCGAACTGCTGACCGACGAGACCTTCGGTCGGTACTTCGCGGGCAACCTGATCTCGAACTGCGGCAACTGGATCCAGAACGTCTCGGCCGCCACGGCGGTCTTCTCGATCACCCGCTCGGCGACGCTGACCGGGGTCGTATCGGGTGCGCTGTGGCTGGGCTCGCTGGTGCTGCAGCCGTACGCCGGTGCGGTCAGCGATCGTGTGGATCGCCGGCGGATGCTGCTGTTCGGACAGTCGCTGTCGCTGGTGGCGGCGATCGTGCTGGCGGTGTGGACGGTCGCGGTCGGCATCGACGGGCTGCCCGGGCCGTGGCCGATCATCGGCGTGACCCTGTTCATCGGCGTCGGGAATGCGATCTCGATCCCCGCCATGCAGGCGCTCGTGCCGGCCCTCGTGCCGCCGGCCGACCTCGAGCAGGCGATCGCGCTGAACGCGGTGACGTTCACGCTGGGCCGTGCCCTGGGACCGGCGATCGCCGCGGTGATCCTGCTGGTGGGCGGACCGACCCTTGGCTTCGTCGTCAACGCCGGCACGTTCCTGCCGCTGGTGATCGTGTTGCTCGTCATCCGCCAGCGCGAGGTGGAGCGCCGCGGCGACACCGACGGCTCGGTCCGCGAGGTCCTCCGGCTCGTACGCCGCGATCGGCGCCTGCTGGTGCTGCTGGCGGCGACCACCGCGATCGGCTGGACCAGCGACCCCATCAACACGCTGACACCGCCGATGGCCGACCAGTTCGGCGCTGGGCAGGCCATGGTCGGCGTGTTCGTCGGTTGCTTCGGCGGCGGCGCCGCGCTGCACAGCGTGTTCCTGCGCCGCGTGCGCAACCGGTTGGGACTGCACCGCCTGGGCGTCGTTGGTCTGGCCGGGTTCGGCGCCGGCATGATGCTGTTCGCGGTCAGCCCCACGCCGTGGCTGGCTGCCGCGTCGCTCGCGCTTGCCGGCATCGCCTTCCTGGGCGCGATCACGGCGGTCACGACGCGGATGCAGCGAGGCATCGACGAGGACGTCCGTGGTCGGGTGATGGCGCTGTGGGGCGTGACGTTCCTTGGCGTCCGGCCGATCGCCGCGCTCGTCGATGGCGCGCTGGCGGACCTCGCGGGGCCGCGTCTGGCGACGGCGCTGGCGGCGTGCGTCGCGTTGGCGGGTGCAGCGCTGCTGGCCTACAGCGACCGGTCGACCCTCGCCGCGGCCACTGCCGCGGGCACCGGCTGAACGCGCGCCAAGCTCATGAGCTGCGACGGCCTGTTCGTACAGGTTTAGGCCGGTCCGACCTGTACTACACCCTCTCGTACGATCCGGGTCGTCAGGCAATCAGTCCCGATGAATGGAGGACCCTGAATGGCCCAGACAACACGAAGGTTCGGCGCGATCCTGTTGGCAGCCGTGGTGACGATCGCACTCGCGATGCTGTTCGCCCCGTCCCCGGCTGACGCGCAGGCGGGCGCGTTCATCAGAAGCGGTGACATCGTCAATCAGACGATCAAGTCGGTCGACATCGGCAAGGGCGGCGTCGCGTCGAGCGAGGTCCGCAACCAGTCGTTGCAGTCATGGGACCTGGGAACCAACAGCGTTGGCCCGTCGGAGATCAAGGACAACGCCGTCTCGTCGGACGAGATCGAGAACGGTGGCGTCGAGGAGTCCGACCTGTCCACCGCCGTTCAGGACAAGTTGAACGCGCATTGCGCTCCCGGTCAGGACGAGGCCGAGCTGACGGTGTGGCTGAATCCCGACGGAAGCCTGTCCGTGAGGAACCTCAGCGGCTCGACCGCAGCGACGGTGCTCGTCTGCGTGCCCACGGCACCGGCGCCCTAGCAACAACCCCGTAACGCAAGAAACCCCGCCCCTCTGGCTGTCTCGCAGCAACGCTGCCAATCCAGCTACCGCCGGCTAGGAGGGCGGGGTCCTCGATTGT
>JAHELV010000036.1 GCA_024644015.1 Nitriliruptorales bacterium | reverse complement strand
CGACTGCGCCAGCACGACCCGCATCAGTTGACCTCCTGATCGTTTCCGTCCTGCCGGCCAGCCCGCCCCACCAGCCACCCAAGGCTACGTCACCCGCCGACGACAACGTCCGGACGTGACCACACTGTTGCGTCCACCCCGCGGCAACCGCAGGCCCGCGAGCCTAACCGGCGACGTCGTCGAGCAGGTGCGCACCGCGGACGCCGCGGAGCAGATCGCGCTGCAGCGGGCCGTCACCGTGCAGCACGCTGATGTCGCCGGTGGTCTCCAGGACGACGGCGAGGACGTCGTCGTAGTCGATGACGTTCGCCTCGCGAAGCTTCGCACGCACGTCGGACTCGGTGACGCGCACGCTCCTCAGGTGGTCGTGCAGCACGGTCGAACCGGCCATCAGCAGAGTAGGAGTGTTGTCCACCAGGTCGCTGAAGCGGTCCGAGTGCTCGCGGATCCGTGCAATCAGCGCCTGGAATCCGTAGAGCCCGACCAGGGCCAGCACACCGTGTGCGACGGGCGTGGTCGACGTCAGGCTGGTGGTCGCCATCACCGACCCGACAGCGACCGTCATCGCGAAGTCGAAGCTCGACATCTTCGAGAAGCTGCGCAGACCGGCGATGCGCGTCGCCACGAGGACAGCGATGAAGATCAACACGGTTGACAGGACCACCAGGCCCGCGGCCTCCCATGAGGTCGCGAGCCACTTCGACAGCATGCCGGTCTCCTTCGTCCGCTACGCGTTGCCCCGGCGACACGAGCCCGCCGCGGGCATGTCATAGCCAGCGACCGGGTCGATCACGCCTCCGGCGGTGCCGGAGCCACCCGCCGGCTCGACGCCGACGTGCTGGTCAGCCCCGCAGCAGATCCTGCGGCGTGAGGTCGCCGTGGAGCAACCCGTGTGCGACGACACGCACCTTGAGCTGCTGCCGACGCGCGTACCCACGGATCATCTCGAACGCGTCGGACAACTCAACGCCGGTGCAGCCGACCACGAAACCCTTCGCCTGCTCGATCAGCACACGGCTGTTCAGCGCATGCTGCAACTGTTTGGTGAGCAGGTCCTTCTGCTCGATGTCGCGGGCGTTCAACAGGTAGCTGGTCGCCACGTCGGCGAACGTGCGACCGACCTCGATCTGATCAAACGAGAACGGCCCTGGCTCGTTGCGGTACAGGTTCAGCGCGCCGATGACCTGCTGATCGAGGTGCATCGGGAAGCTGAACACCGCAGCCATGCCGGCATCGCGCGCACGCGGCCCGAACTGCGGGAACCGGGGGTCGGCGCCCAGGTCCTCGGCGAGGATGATCTCGGCGCTGCGATACGCCAGGAGGCAGGGGCCCTCGTTCAGGTCGACCTGCAGGGCCTCGAGCTTGTAGAGCACCTCGTTCGCCGTCGACGTGAAGCGCAGGTTGCCCTGCGAGTCGGCGAGCATGACGCCCGCACCCTCCACGCCGAGCACGCGCGCGATGTCGTCGCCGAGCTCCTCGAGGACGTCGTCGAGATTGAACCTCTCGACGAGCGTGCCGGCGAAGCGCTCGAGCACCTTCCAGAACCCGCGGTGGTCGACACCCCTCTTGGGCTGTTCGGACCCGCCGGCACCGTCCACATCAAGCATCTGTGTCATACCGCTCCCACGTCCCCTCGCACGCGGTCTGGTGAGCTACACCTTAGCGATGCGACCGGCTGTGCCGCCATCGCCCCCGGTCCGTACGTACGACGATGCACGTGCGACGACGCGCGTACGACCGCGTGGGACCAGGGACCCTGGCACCTGTCGCACGGTGGCACGCGCGCCCAGCTTGGCCAGGTAGCCGAACGAGAACTGACCGAGCAGCGAGAATTCGGGCAGCGCGACGATCTGCGACGGCACCTGCGCGCCGCCGTGCCGCCCCACAGCGCACCGCCGTAGAGGGCGTTCGCAATGAGCACGGTCGTCGCGACGATGCTCAGCAGCAACGCGCCTCTGACCCGCAACGCCACCAAAACGATGGTCAGCAGGCCGATGAGGAACACGCCCGTGGCGAGCTCAGCTGGGCGCAGGCCAGGACCGCCGCGCCACCCCCGGGACCGGGATCACCACACCAGAGTTGGCGAAGCCGATGATCGCTATGAAGACCCCCATCGCGATGGTCATGACCCCGGCGACCAGCCCGGTGACCGACAGCACGGCGGCGAACGGCAGACCGTTCTCGCCCGCGCCGAGGATCGACGGGTTCACGAACAAGATGTAGGCCATCGTCATGAACGTCGTGATGCCGGCCAGCACCTCGCGCGGGGGTCGCTGTGACGCTGGGTCAGCCGGAAGCGCCGTTCGAGGAACCCTGTCGACTGCGCGTGGTGGACGTTGCGATGGCGCCTCCCTGCGTCAACGGTCCGGTTGCAGCTCGTGCGCCGCCTCCCGCAGACGCGTGTGCAGACGGCGCTTCTCGTCGTCGTCGAGCCAGGTCGCGTCGATGCCGTCGCCGGCGATCGCGACCATGTCGGCGAACTCGTAGCCGAAGGCGTCACGCACCGCCCGGTACTCGGCCCCGAGATCCAGCTGGGTCAGCGCGGGATCGTCGGTGTTGAGCGTGGCCATCAGGCCGGCGTCGCGCATCTCGGCGTAGGGGTGGTCCGCCAGCAGTTCGACGTGGTTGGCGATCAAGACGTTGGACGTCGGGCACACGGTCAGCGGGATGCCGTCGGCGGCCATTCGCCGTGTGAGGTCAAGATCGTCGAGCACGCTCAGGCCGTGGTCGATGCGTTCGCACCCGAGCACGTCGAGCGCCGCCTCGATCGTCCACGCCTGCGTGGTTTCGCCCTGATGCGCGGTGCGGCGCAGCCCGGCACGGTCGGCCAGCTCGTACGCCGCGACGTAGTGGGCGGGGTTGACACCCGCCTCGGTCGAATCCATCCCGACGCCGACGATCCGGTCCATGCCGGTGCTGCCCGCGTGCCGCAGGTCGATCAGCTGCGACGCGAGCGCGAGGGCCGCGTCCGGCCCGTGGGCGCGATCGAAGTCGGCGATCAGGCGAACCTGCGCGCCGGTCTCCTGTTCGGCGGTGGCGAGACCCTCGTCGAGGCCGGCCACGATGTCGGCCAGGAACTGTCCCGCCTCGAGGTGGCGAGCCGGCGTGAAGAAGAACTCGCCGTACACCAGGCCGTGCGCCGCGCTGTCGACGGCGGCCTCGTAGCCCAGCCGAGCCCAGTCGTCACGGTCGGCCAGCAGCGACTGGACCAGCCAGAAGACCTCGAGGAACGAATCGAGACTGGTGTAGCGGTACAGCTCCGAGAGGTCGCTCGTCGGCAGCTCGACGCCGTTCTTGGCGGCCAACTCGACCACCGTTGCCGGACGCATCGTGCCCTCCACGTGGCAGTGCAGGTCGACCTTGGGCAGCAGTTCGAGCGGATCGTCGGGTCCGGTCGCTGCGGACATCTGCTCTACCTTGCGGACCGATGGCGGGCGTGGCCATCAGCATAGGTGACCACACGCCATCCGGGTGCACTTGCGACCCGATACGGCCCGAACCGCACCCACGCCGCCAACCGCGCACGACCACACGCCATCCGGGTGCACTCGCGACCCGATACGGCCCGAACCGCACCCACGCCGCCAACCGCGCCGCCGAGCTCAGGGCCACAGGCGGCGGGCGCGGGCGGCGAGGTCACGGCGCAGCGCCGACAGGTCGGTGGCGACCAGCGCCCCGCCGGCAACGATGCGGCGCCCATCGACGTAGACGTCACGTGCGCGGCGATCGGGGCCGAGCACGAGGCCGTCCACCGGGTCCGGCACGTCGGCGAGGTCGTCGGCGGGCCACACCACGATGTCGGCCCGCAACCCGGGTGCCAGGCGGCCGATGTCGTCGCGCCCGAGGCAGGCGGCGCCACCGGCGGTCGCGACCTCCAGCGCGTCGGCGGGCATGAACGCATCCGCACGGCCGGCCCGCAACCGTGCCGCGTACAGCGCCTGCCGCAGTTCGGGGAACAGCCCGCCGACCTCGTTGGATGCCACGCCGTCGACGCCGAGGCCCACCGGGGCCCCGGCGGCGCGCAGATCGGTGACCCGGCACGTGCCGGCGGCCAGGCGCGCGTTGCTCGACGGGCAGTGGGCGACGCCGGTTCGCGCCTGGCCCAACCGGGCGATCTCGGCGTCGTCGAAGTGGATGCCGTGGGCGACCCACACGTCGTCCGCGATCCACCCGAGGTCGTCGAGGACCGCCAGCGGCCGCCGGCCGTGGCGTGCGAGTGCGTCGTCCTGCTCGTCGGTCGTCTCGGCCAGGTGGGTGTGCAGTCGCAGCCCCAGGCTGCGCGCGATGGCCGCCGACTGCCGCATCAGCTCGGTCGACACGCTGAAGGGGCTGCACGGCGCGACGGTGACGACGATCCGGTCGTTGTCGTGGAGACGCCCGGCGACCGCCTCAGTCGACGCCAGGATCGTGTCGATGTCCTCGACGACGCTGTCGGGCGGCAGCCCGCCGTCGGACTCGCCCAGGTCCATCGAACCGCGGGCCAGATGCAGGCGCAGCCCGATCGTGCGCGCCGCCTGCGCCAGCGCGTCGAACACCGAGTCGTCCGACGACGGCACCAGGTAGTGATGGTCGGCTGCCGTCGTGCAGCCCGACAGGGCGAGCTCGGCCAGCCCGACCAGGGCGGCGGCGTGGACGTCCTCGACGGTGATCCGAGCCCAGACCGGATACAGCTCGGTCAGCCACCCGAACAGATCGCACCCGACCGCACGGCCGCGCGTCAGCCACTGGTACAGGTGGTGGTGGGTGTTGACGAGGCCGGCCGTGACGATCGTGCCCGCGCAGTCGACGACGTGATCGTCGGGGTGCGCCGCGACGTCGCCGACAGCCTCGATCCGGCCACCGGAGAAGGCGACGTCACCGGGCCAGCGGGCGCCGCGAAGCACCGTCCGTGCCGCCTCGTCAGCCATCGCTGCAGCGTACCGAACCGGTGGCGCGGTAGTCGCCGTAGCCATCGCGCCTCGGCGAGCAGCTAGCCTGACGAACCGTGGCAGTTTGGAACCGCTTCTCAACTCGCGCGTCGGCCGACCCGCCGCTGGGCGCCAGCGACTGCGAGCGCATGCGCGACGGCTTCTTCGTGCAGCCCGCCAACACGTTGAGCGCAGCGACGCTGGCGGCCGGCGGCGCGTGGATCACGCGCCGCCACCGGCACCACAGCTACGCCGGGCTCGTCGGCGGCGTCGTCGCCGCGGCAGGCCTGGGCAGCGTGGCCTACCACGGTCCCGGCGGGCGCGCGGCCGGTTGGGCCCACGACGTCACGATCGCGGGGATGCTGGGCGTCATCGCCCTCGAGGATGTCCGTGAGGTCCGCCCCGACCTGACCCGCTCCGCGACGTTGACGTACTCGGCGGCGATGGCGGGCATCGGCGTGCTGCTGGCGGTCCGGCCGCAGACCATCCGGCACGTTACGGCCGTGCTCGCAGGCGCCGCGACGGTCGCGGAGCTCTCCGCGCGGCGCATCGCGCGCGGTGACTCGCAGCGCGCACACCGGGTGGCGGAAGCGCTGATGGCGGGCGCGGTCGCCGCCTACGTCGCCGGCAGGACCGGCTCGCGGGCGTGCCGACCCGGCAGCTGGATCCAGCTGCACGGCCTGTGGCACACGCTCAGCGGCGCCGCGATGGTGGCGTGGGCTGACGCGTGCCTCGGGGAAGCGTGACGCGGTGGCCAGACAGCGTCCGCTGGTCGATCAGGCGCTCGACGTCCTGGCCTGGCTGGTCAGTCGCGGCCTGTTCAGAACGGTCGAGGTGGCCGGCGCGGCGCGCATCCCCCGCGACCGACCGCTGATCATCGTCGCGAACCACTTCAACGGCCTGGTCGACGCGGTGCTGCTCGCGGTCATCGTGCGTGGGGTCCCGCGCTTCGTCGCCACGGCGACGCTGTGGCGGTCGTTGCTGCTGCGGCCGGTGCTGGCGGTCGCGGGCGTGGTGCCGGTCAGCCGACCCGAGGACCACAGTGGGCCGGTCGACAACGCCACGCTGTTCGGCCGCGCGCACGAGATCCTCCGCCGCGGCGGCATGCTGGCGATCTTCCCCGAAGGCACCACGCACGACCACCTCGAACTGCAGCGCGTGCGCACGGGCGCGGCGCGCATCGCGCTGGGCGCGCGCGAGGCGGGCATCGCACGCGTAGCGATCGTGCCGATCGGACTGACGTTCGACGACAAGCTGGCGCTGCGCTCCCGCATGCTCGCCAGGGTCGGCCAACCCATCGACGTCGATGCCTGGGTCCGTGCTGGTCACGCGGCGTCGCTTGACGACCACGCCAACGCTCAGCTGCTGACCGACGTCGTCCGGGAGCGGCTGATCGGGACGACCCCGCGCTACATCGACGCGCTGGACCGCGCGATGCTCAACCGCGCCGCCAGCGTCCGGCTGCGTACCGAGCTCAGCCAACCGAACGAGATCGTGCCGCTGGCCCGCCGCGAGGCGTTGGCCCAGCGGATCGCCGACGCGCCGGCCACCGGCCGCCGCGAGGTGCTCGACGCGCTCGGCACCTACCAGGTGCAGCTCGACCTGCTGCGGCTGCGCGACGAGCAGGTGATGCCACCGGTCCAGACGTCGTGGCTGCTGCGTCGTGCGCTCGGCCTGACCGCCTACCTGGTGGTGCTGGGCGTCGTCGTCGCAGCCGGCATCGTGGTCAACATCGTGCCCACCCTGGTGACCGCCACGGCCGGTCGGCGGCCGTTCGCCCCGGTCACCAAGGGCACGGTGCGTGTGCTGGCCGCGTTGATCGTGTTCCCGCTGACGTGGGCCGTGATCGCCATCCTCGCGCCGGGCACCGGCGTCGTGCGGACCGTTGCGGTGTTCGTCGCCTGTCCAATCGCGGGTGCCGTGGCGGTCGGCGGGCTCGAGCGCGCGGTCGCGCTCTGGCGGGCGTGGTCGGGCTGGCTTGGCCTGCGCAACACCCGCGGCCTGCTGGATCGCATCCAAGCCACCCGCCAGCGCGTCTGTGACCGGGTCGACGCGGCAGCGCGGCGGGACTGACCACCGACGCGACGGGCGACGCGTTCGGGCCGGACAGCGGCCCTCGGGCGGGCGATCAGCGGCCCGCGAGCGAATCAGCGGCCCGCGAGCGGCGATCAGTGGCCCCCCGGCGAATCAGGCGCGGGCGGGGTCGGCGACCTGCGTAGCGGCCGGCGCGGGCGGGGGTCAGCTGTCCGAGGGCGCCAGCGCGATGTCGTCGGGACGGACCGGCACGCGGCGCAGGTCGAGCCCGGTCGCCGCACGGATGGCCGCGACCACCGCGGGCGTCGACGAGATCGTCGGCGGTTCGCCGACGCCCTTGGCCCCGAAGGGCGCACCCGGCTCGGGCTGCTCGATCAGCGTCGCCTCGACCTGCGGCATGTCCAGCGCGGTCGGGATGAGGTAGTCGGTGAACGACGGATTGCGGATCCGCCCCTGCGACAGCAGGATCTCCTCCATCACCGCCAGCCCGACGCCCTGGGCGATGCCGCCCTCGATCTGACCGATGACCTGGCGCGGATTGAGTGCGTTGCCGACGTCCTGGCCGGTCGTGATCTGGCGCACCCGCACCAGGCCGAGATCGACGTCGACGTCGACCACCGCACGGTGGGCGGCGAACACGAACGACACGTGCGCGTCGCCCTGGCCCCGCTCGTCGAGCGGCTCGGTCACGGCATGGTGGTATTCGTATGTCTCTTCGACGGGACCTGCGACGAGCGCGTCGGCGAGCGGCACGCTCCAACCCTCGTCGACGTGGTGGATCTCGCCGTCACGCAGCAGCAGCACCTGACGTCGCGCGCCGGCCAGGTCGATGCCACGCTGCCCGGCGACTCGTTCGAGCAGGTGCGTGCGCAGCGCGGCGCAGGCGCCCTGAACGGCGCCGCCGCTCATCCAGGTCTGCCGCGACGCGCTCGTCGACCCCGCCGAGCTGATCGCCGTGTCGGCCGCGCGCAGCTGCACCCGCTCGACACCGAGCTCGGACCGCACGATCTGCTGAGCAAGCGTCACGAACCCCTGACCGACTTCGGCCGCGGCGCTGTGCACCGTGGCCGCCGGCCTGCCGTCGCCGGCGAGCTCCAGCCTGACCGACGCGGTCGAGAAGTCGTCGAACCCCTCGGAGTACATGAGGTTCTTGTAGCCGACGGCGATCCCGACGCCACGGCGAACGTGCTGGCGGTCCGCCGTGCGCCCCGTTCCGCCGGGGAACTCCAGCGGCCCGCCGAGGTCGTCTGGCAGCGGCAGGTCGACCGCGGCCTGGATGCACTCGCGTACCGGCGCCACACCGGTGATGCGCTGACCGGTGATCATGCGATCCCCGGTCTCGAGCGCGTTGCGCAGCCGCAGCTCGACCGGATCCATGCCCAGCGCGGCGGCCAGCTTGTCCATCTGCGCCTCGTACGCGACGCACACCTGCACCGAACCGAAGCCGCGCATCGCGCCGCACGGCGGGTTGTTGGTGCGCACCGCCCAGCCCTCGACGTGCGCATGGGGCACCCGGTACGGACCGGCGGCGAACGAGCACGCGTTCGATATCACCGCCGTCGACGACGACGCGTAGGCGCCGCCGTCGAGGACCACCCGCGCCTCGACCTTGGTCAACGTGCCGTCCCGGTCGGCGTGGTGGCGGTAGCGCATGTGCGCCGGGTGGCGGTGCACGTGCCCGAAGAAGGACTCCTCCCGTGAGTAGACCATCTTTACGGGACGGCCCGTCCGCAACGCCAGCAGGCACAGGTGCACCTGCAGGCTGACGTCCTCGCGCGCCCCGAACGCGCCGCCGACGCCCGACAGCGTCACGCGAACATCCTCGGGTGGCAGGCCGAGGCAGGCCGCGACCTGGTCGCGGTCGACGTGCAGCCACTGGGTCGAGACGTACAGGTCGACGCCGCCGTCGCCGTCGGGGATCGCCAGGCCGGACTCGGGCCCCATGAAGGCCTGGTCCTGCATCCCCACCTCGTAGACACCGTCGACCACGACCTCGCCGGAGGCGTCGTCGGGTGACCCGTGCACGATCTCGATGTGGCGCACGACGTTGCCGTCGGGATGGATGGGCGCCGCGTCGATCGCCGCCTCTGCGTCGACCAGCGGGTCCAGCTCTTCGTAGTCGACCTCGACCGCCGACGACGCCCGCAACGCCACCTCGGGATGCACGGCGGCGATCGCGGCGACCGGTTCGCCCTGGTAGCGGACGACGTCGGCGGCGAACACCGGCTGGTCGGGATGGTCGAGGCCGAACGTCGCACGCCCCGGGACGTCGGCGGCGGTGATGACCACGGCGACGCCGTCCATCTGTTCGGCCGCCGACGTATCGATCGACCGGATCCGCGCCGCCGGGTGCGGGCTGCGCAGCGTGCGGCCCCACAGCATGCCCTCCGCGAAGGCGTCCGACGAGAAGCCGAAGCGGCCCTGCACCTTGGGGATGCCGTCGGGCCGGTCGGCATCGCTGCCAACGCCGCCGCGCACCGGTGAACGTGTCGCCGTGCGTGTGGCAGACGCGTGCGCCGCGCTCGCCGTCGCGGTGTCGGTTGCCGATCCGTCAGGCATCCGCCCGCTCCCGCTGGACGGCCGCGACCGCGGCGAAGATACGCCCGTACCCGGTGCAGCGGCACAGGTTGCCGCTGATCGCCTCGCGCACCGCGAGTTCGTCGGCGTCGGGAGACCGGTCCAGCAGGTCATGCACCGCCACGATGAGCCCGGGGGTGCAGAACCCGCACTGCACGGCGCCCTCGGCGAGGAACGCGCACTGCACGTCGGTCAGCGAATCGGGCTGGCCGATCCCCTCGACCGTGCGGATATCGCTTCCGACCGCGTCTGCCCCCAGGACGCAGCAGGCGCACACCAGCACGTCGTCGAGCAGGACCGAGCACGAACCGCACTCACCCTGCTCGCAGGCGTTCTTGGCACCGGGCAGACCCAGTCGTTCACGGAGCACGTACAGCAGGCTCTCGCCGAGCCAGCCCGCCTGCACGCCGTGTTCGCGCCCGTTGACGCGCAGGCCGTACGTCACAGACTCGTCGTTGACGGTGCTGGGCTGGGTCACCGCTGCCTCCTCATCTCAGGGCCGTCCGCGATGTCAGGGCCGTCCGCCAGGTCCCGCACCGCACGTTGTAGCGCCCGCCGGGCCAGCACCGCCACCGCGTGGACCCGGTACTCCGCGGTGCCGCGGTGATCGGTGATCGGTGAAGTCGCCGCTGCCACCATGTCTGCGAACGCGGCCACGTCATCCGGCGCGATGTCGCCCGTCGTCCAGTCGATCGCGGCGGAGGCGAACGCCTCGGCCTCGGCCGGCCGCACGGGTCGGGGCGCCGCCGAGCCGATCCCCACGCGGACGCGTCGCGCATCGATGTCGGCTACCAGCGCAAGGGAAACGAGCGAGATCGCCATCGCGTTGCGCTGCCCCACCTTCAAGAAGTGCTGCGGCCCGCGGCAGCGGTCGAAGCGCACACGGGCGATCAGCTCACCGTCGCGGCGCTCGATCTGCTTGGGTCCGACGATGAACTCACGCAACGGCATCGTCCGGCGGCCGTCGACGCCGTCGCACACGACCTGCGCGTCGAGTGCTGCGAGCAGCGGCAGCGCGTCTCCGGCGGGGCTCGCGGTGCCGATGTTGCCGCCGATGGTCCCGGCGTTGCGGATCTGCGGCGACCCCACGGTGCGGGCGGCCGCCGCGAACGCCGGCAACTCGTCGGCGAGCTCGTCCTCGATCTGACGGTAGGTGACGAGTGCACCGAGGTCGTAGACACCGTCGACGCGGCGCCATCCACGCAGCTCATCGACGCGGCGCAACGCGACGATGCGCCGGGGGCGACGGTGCCCGAAGTTGACCTCGACCATGAAGTCGGTGCCACCCGCCAGCAGATCGGCGTCGGGTGCCGCCGACAGCGCGTCGATCGCGTCAGCGACCGTCGTGGGACGCGCGACGCTCATCGTCGCTGCGACAGCGGACGCGAAGGCGTCCGCCCGATCGCTGGCGATCCGTACATGTCGGCTCCGTTGCCGCGGCGTGCCGGGACAGGACCGGCGGTCTGGCGCGATCCCGCATGGCAGCGTCCTACACGTGCCGCCCCCCGTCAACACCTCACCCGCACCCGCGTTTCGCTCGCCCGCACCCTCACACCCCCACCCACCCGCTCGTCGACGCTCGCCCGCACCCTCACACCCCCACCCACCCGCTCGCCGACGCTCGCCCGCCACCCGCGTGCGGCGGGTCACAGTAGCGATCACATCTTCACGTCGTGCTTAGGTTGCCTCCATTGCCGACGACGGGGTGCTGTGACCCCTGTCGTCTGCAACGAACGGCAATACGTTCATGCAACTGCGTTTTCTCGCGTTGGTGTGCGTGCTCGGCCTGGTGGCGCTGCTGCCGGCGCTGCGCGCGCCGGCCACCAGCGCACCGGAGTCGGCGCCCGCCGCTGCCGAGCCGGTGCCGCTGCATGCACGCGTCGAGGGCGACCGTCTGCTGCTCGACACGCCGCGCGGCACCAGCACGTTCCTCGCGGGCGTCAACCTCGGGGTCACCGTGCCCGGCCATCAGCCGGGCGAACTGGCGGTCGGGCGCGACGACTACCGGCGGTGGTTCGCCCGCATGCACGAGTACGGCATCCAGGTCGTGCGGGTCTACACGTTGCAGGCGCCGACCTTCTACCGCGAGCTGCGCCGGCACAACCTGGCACACCCGAAGGCGCCGATCGGCGTCCTGCACGGCGTGTGGATCCCCGAAGGCCCGTTCTACGAGACCCGCGACCTGTACGACCCGGCGACGGCCGGCGGCTTCGAACGTGAGATCACCCGCGCCGTGAAGGCGGTGCACGGCGCGACGACCGTTGCGCCGCGGCCCGGCCACGCGTCGGGTCGCTACTCCGCCGACATCAGCCCGTGGTTGCTGGGATGGGTGATCGGTGTCGAGTGGGACCCCGAGATCGTCCGCGGCAGCGATCGCGCCAACGCCGACGTCGATGTTCACCGTGGCCGCTGGTTCCGCGCACGGCCGCGTGCCACGCCGACCGAGTCATGGCTGGCGCGGATGTTGGATCACACCGCCGACGTCCAGCAGGCGCACGGCCGCCAGGTGCCGGTGTCGTTCGTCAACTGGGTGACGACCGATCCGCTCGACCACCCCGAGGAGCCCATAGGCCTCGAGGACATCGTCAGCATCGACCCCAACCACATCGCGCCCACCGCACGGTGGCGCGGCGGCTACTTCGCCAGCTACCACGCGTACCCGTACTACCCCGACTTCCTGCGCCACGAGCCCGGGCTGCGCGGCCCCGACGGCGACGGCGACCCGTACACCGGCTACCTGCGGTCGCTGCGGCGCCATCACGAGGGCCTGCCGGTGCTGGTCGCCGAGTTCGGCGTGCCGTCGGGGCCCGGTATCGCCCACCTCGGCGCGCGCGGCCGCGATCAGGGTGACCACTCGGAGCAGGAGGCGATGCGGCAGAACGCCGACATGCTGCGCGCGATCCACGACGCCGGAATGGCCGGCGGCCTGGTCTTCGAGTGGATCGACGAGTGGTTCAAGTTCACATGGAACACCATCGAACAGGAACTGCCCGCGGAGCGCCGGGCGCTCTGGTTCAATCCGTGGACCAACGAATCTCAGTTCGGGCTGCTCGCGTCGCGTCCCGGCGCGAAGCAGCCTCCCATCACGATCGACGCAGACGACCGCGAGTGGGACCGGTCGACCGCGTCGGTCATCTACTCCGGCACGGGCGACGTGCGTGAGGTGCTCGCCACCCACGACGAGGGCTACCTGTACCTGCTCGTCACGGTCGCCGACCGCAACGTGTGGCGGCGCAGCGGCGTGACCGTCGGGTTCGACGTCCTCGACGGCGGTGCCCGCCTGCCGGGCGGCCCGCGGCGGCACCGCGAGGCCGACAACGCGCTGCGGATCGGACCCGGTCGCAGGGCCCGGCTGACGACGCGCGCGTCCAACAATCCCTATCTCATCCAGTTCGGTGTGGTCCGCGACTACGTCGCCGGGGTCAGCAAGACCGACATCGCGCCCGGTAGCGACCGCTGGGACGTCCAGCGCCTCATCCTCAACCGACCCATCCTGATACCCAGCACAGGTGTCTACCACGGCGCCGAGCACTTCGACATCGGAGCGTTGCGCCACGGCCCCACCGCCGCCGACGGCCGACGGTTCGACGCCCGCAACATGTGGATGGCAAAGGGGCGCACCATCGAGCTCCGCCTGCCGTGGGCGGGCGTGGGCCTGTCCGATCCGTCCTCGCGGCGCGCACTGCACGTCGACTCCGACGGCAACCTCCGGGACGTCGCGACGGACGGCGTGGCCGTCAGCGTGCTGGTCGACGGCGACCTGCGGCAGGGCGCCCGCTACACGTGGCCGACCTGGGACCAGCCCACATGGCACGAGCGGCCCAAGAAGGGGTTGTCGGCATTCACCGACGCGCTCGCCGAGTTCACCCAGCCGCGACACCGGCGGGCAGACCCGTGACGCCCGCCGACCGCCCGGCGGCCTCGCGCGGTGGCATCCACCGGCCGGCCGGTGTGACGTGCCGTGCGGACCCGACCTTCCACAAGCAGACACCGACGCACAAAGGACTGAACCATGGCACATGCACTTGTCGTTGAGGACGATGAGATCATCCGCGATCTCGTGACCTACAAACTCGAGCGGATGGGCCTCGAGGTCAGCTGCGCCGAGGACGGCGAGGACGGCCTTGACCAGGCGCGCGCCGGCAACTTCGACCTGCTGCTGCTCGACCTGATGATGCCCCGCATGTCGGGAATCGACGTCTGCCGCACGCTGCGCGCCGACGGCGACACCACGCCGATCATCATGATGACCGGCAAGGTGCTCGAGGGCGACATCGAGGCCGGTTTCGCGGCCGGTGCCGACGACTACATGACCAAGCCGATCAGCATCGTGGAGCTCGGCAGCCGCGTCTCGCGGCAGCTGCGGCGTCCCAGCGTCTGACCGCGGTCCGACCACCATCTGAGGCTGCATCCCATGAACACCCTGGCGTTGCTGACCATCACGCTGATCGCCGTCACCTTCCTCGCTGTCGTCCTGGCGTTCGCCACGGCGGTGCGTCGTGGGTTGCGCGAAACATACGAACGGTGGCGCACCGCCCGTGCGCATGCCGTGCGCCCCGCGCTGCTCGCACTGGTGGCGGGCGACGACAGCCCCGAGATCGCCGAAGGGCTCGACGTCAGCGACCGCGTGCTTGCCCGCGCCATCAGCGACGTGCTGCCGCGCGTCCGGGGCGAGGCCCGCGACGACCTGGTCGCGTTGATGGAGAAGCGCGGGTTCGTCGATCGGACGCTCGCGCGGTCGCGCAGCCGCAGCGGGGTGAGCCGCTCGGTTGCGGCCGAGACGCTCGGCTGGATGGGCGTGCCCAGGACGCTACCGTCGCTCGTCCGGCTTCTGGAGGACCCCGACCCGGAGGTCGTGCAGGTCGCTGCCCGCGCGTTGGGCCGGATGGGTGACCCCGCTGCCGCGCCGTTCCTACTTGCCGCGATCGAGTCCGACCGCGGGTTGACACCCGGGCACGTGTCCGCAGCGCTGCGCCACCTGGGCGGCGACGTCGCCAGCCGGCTGTCGGACGCCGTCGACCACGCCAACGCCGGCGTCCGGCTCGTCGCTGTGGAGGTGCTGGGGATCGTGGGCACGGCGTCGGACGTCGATCGGCTCGCCCTGGCACTCGACGACCCGGAACCCGCGGTCCGGGTCGGCGCCGCGCACGCTCTGGGGCGCGTCGGCGGCCCACGGGCCGTCGAACCGCTGATGCGGTGCCTGCGGACGTTCGATGGGAGTCTGCGTGCGGCCGCCGCCGCCGCACTGGGGCGGATCGGTGATCCCCACGCGATCGACGCGCTGGTCGCCGTGGTCGACGATCGCGACCTGGAGGTCGCGCGCGCCGCCAGCTATGCGCTCGTCGCGATCGGACCGGAGGGCCGCCGTGCGCTCGAGGAGCCCGCGACCAGGCAACCGGTCGCCGCGGAGGCGCTCGTTGTGGTGCTCATGGGTCTCGAGCAGCGGATCGGCTCGGGAGTCAGCTCATTGGCCGTGCCAGCGGAGGTCGCATGATGCTCGAGTTCGCGCAAGCCATCCTCTACTCGTTCGACTGGTTCGTGCTCGGCTACTACCTGGCGCTGAACAGCTCGTACGTGCTGCTGCTGTCGGTCGCCGCCGTCGACCTGTCCCAGCGACTCCGCCGCCAGCCGTTCGTCGGTCACGACGACCTGTTCGCCAACCCGCTGACGCCCGGCGTGTCGATCCTGCTGCCGGCGTACAACGAGGCCGAGGTCGTGGTCGACAGCGCCCATGCGTTGATGGAGCAGCGGTACCCCAACTACGAGCTCATCATCATCGACGACGGCTCGACCGACGACACGTTCGAGCGGCTGACCGAGGCGTTCGACCTCGTCGAGGTGCCCCTGGCACTGACGGGGGACATCGCCCTCGTGGGCGACGTCACCAACGTCTACAGCGCCCACGCCGGCGTGCCGCTGACCGTGGTCCGAAAGCGCAACGCCATGCGGGTCGCCGACGCCCTCAACGCGGGCCTGCTGCTCGCGAGCAAACCGCTGGTCTGCATGATCGACGCCGATTCGCTGTTGGAGGAGGACGCGCTGCTGCGCATGGTCGCGCCGTTCGTCCACGACCCGCAGCGCGTGATCGCGGCCGGCGGCACCGTCCGACCGCTCAACGGCTCGCAGACCTACCGCGGGCGCGTGACCAAACCGATGATGCCCTCCCGGATGCTCGCGCGGATCCAGGTCGTCGAGTACATGCGCGCATTCCTGATGGCCCGCCTGGGCTGGGCCCGGCTGCGGGCGCTGCCGATCATCTCGGGCGCCTTCGGCATCTACCGCCGCGACCTGCTGAACGAGCTCGGCGGCATGCGCACCGACGCGATCGGCCAGGATCTCGAGTTGCTCCTGCGCGTGTACCGCCACATCTACCGGCGCGGCCGCGGCGAGCGCATCGGCTTCATCCCCGACCCCGTGTGCTGGACGCAGGTGCCCGACGGCTGGTCGTCGCTGAGCAGGCAACGCACACGCTGGTCCCAGGGCCTGGCCGAGGCACTGTTCATGCACCGCGGCGCCATCGCCAACCCGCGCTACGGACGGGTGGGGATGCTGCTGCTGCCGTACCTGCTGCTGTTCGAGCTGATGGGCCCGCTGATCGAGGTGACCGGCATCGTCGCGATCTGTCTGGGACTCGTGTTCGGCCTGCTCAACGTGCCGTTCGCACTCCTGTTCCTGCTCGTAGCGGTCGGCTACTCGCTGGTGGTGTCGCTGGCGTCGCTGGCGCTGGAGGAGTTCGCGTTCTTCCGCTACAGCCGCTGGCGCGACCTCGTGTGGTTCGTGGTCGCCGCCTTCGTCGAGCAGTTCGGCTTCCGCCAGGCACACGCCTGGTGGCGGCTGCGCGGCCTGGCCCGCAGCGTGCGCGGCGCCCGCACCAGCTGGGGCCAGCCGCGTCGTTCCGAGTTCACGAAAGGCCAGCGACGTCGGCCGCGGGGACCGACGCCGGCAGGTGCAGCCAGGTAGGCGCCCGAGGACGGTCGCGGTTGCCACCGGGTAGCCCCCGACGACACTCGGCGGACGCGGCAGGCAGACATCCCCGACGGTCGACGGTCGCGGTAGGGCGTCACGCCCGACCGCGACCGTCCGCACGCCGCCCCGCGACCTACCGCCCGCTGATGTCGACCCCGACGATGATGTCGTGGTCGGTACGCCAGTCGGTGTGGCGCGCGATCAACCGCATGCCTGCGAACTGGCTCACGTCGTAGATCTCACCCCAGCCGGCGCCGGCCCCCTCGGGGTCACGCCGGTAGAACACGAGCTCGTCGGTGCCGTCGCCGTCGATGTCGATCGGCACGATCGCCTCGTGGTCGGTGCTCCAGTCCTCGAGGCGACGGATCAGACGCATGCCCGCGTCGGGACTGACGTCGTAGAACTCGCCCCATCCCCTGCCGCCTTCCGGACTCGGCCGGTAGAACAGCAGCTCGTCGCCCGGGGTGCCGTCGATCTCGAGCGGCACGATGTTCTTGTGGTCCACGCTCCACAGGTACAGCGCCTGGATCAGGCCGAGCTGCCCGTCCCCGTCAACGTCGTAGTACTCGCCGAGCCCTCGACCGTCGTCGCCGGCCGTCCGGCGGTAGAAGAGCAGCTCCTCGGAACCCGGTGCACCGCTTCCGAGCGCGCCGTCCGCAAGGTCGCCACCTTCGGGCGCACCCGGCTCAACAACGCCAACCGGCGCACCCGGGTCTCCGCCCTCCACCAGCGCACCCGGCTCTCCGCCCTCCACCGGCGCACCCGGCTCTCCGCCCTCCACCGGCGCACCCGGGTCTCCACCCTCCACCGGCGCGCCCGGCTCGACGCCGCCACCGTCGTTCGTCCCCTCCGGCTCCTGGCCGTCAGACGACCCGCCATCTTCGGCTTCCTGCGACCCACCAGCGGCTGACTCCCCGGTCGGCTCGGCCACCGTCGTGTACCACCGACCGTCATGGTGATGGTGGCGGTGTCGCCCACGACCGGTCGCGGCGGCTGGGCTTGCGAGTGTCATGAGCAGCAGGCACACGACGGCGGCTGCCGTCCCTCGCCGACGACGGGTTCCACGCGCTGACGGGGGCGCAGGGGTACAGCGCATCTGTAGATCCTCTCGGTAGTATTAGAATTACCAGGAGTTACAGACGCAGACTGTAGAGAGCCGAGTGAACGGCGGAGGGCCGCCGTCATGTACCAACGGCCGGGCGGGCCTAGCCCTCCGTCCAGCCGGTCCCGCGGATCGACGCGATCAGGACGGCGCGGTTCATTGACGACCGGCCGGCGATGTCGAGGCCCTGCGCGATCGCGTACAGCTGCCGCACCGAGCGCTCATCGAGCTCGTCGGCCGGCGGGCCGAGATCGGACATCTCGCCCGCCGCGAGCTCGTCGCCATGTTCCTGCCACGTCTGCCAGTACGCGACGAGCCGTGTCGCGAACGCATCCGGCGACTCGACGTACAGCCGTGCACCGAGACGCCAGGCACGCTGCTGCAGGTCCGCGCGACGCCGCGCGATGAGCGCCATCGCCTGATCGATGGGGTCAGCGCCGCCGAACTCATCGGGGTCGGCAGCGAACTGGCCGGTCAGCACCGCGAGGTCGTGGTCGTCCCCCAGCAGGTCCGACAGGTCGTGGAAGCGGTCGACCAGCGGAACGAGCACGCTGGGCGCCGCGTCGCGCAACAGGCGGACGTGGTACCAGGTGTACTTCGCCCGCTTGCGCCAGTCGTGGAACACCTCGTCGCTGGGCTCCGCCATGCTGTCCCGCAGGCGGTCACGCCCGCGTCCGTAGGTTTTGGCAATGCCGGCCGCCATGACGTCGACGTCGTCGGTCAGCGGCCACCGCTTCACCGATTTGCGCGCCTTGGTCAGCAGTTCACGCGCCTGACCGACCCGTTGGTCGTCGCCCTCGACCGCTCGCGAGGCGGCGTCGGCGCGAGCCGCGAGCCCCCCGCGGACCTTGCCCAACAGGTCAACGTCCGCCTGCTCGCGGTCCGCGGCGACAAGATCGTCGAAGGTGTCCAGCAGCGCATGCGCGTCGCGGAAGTCCGCAAGCTGCCGCGAGGCGTCGCGAAACGTGGCGTTGGCGCGACGGTAGTGCTTGCCCATGTCGGGGCGGACCAGCCGCACCAGACCGCGCAGCATCTTGCAGCTCTTGCGGACGTCGTGGACCGCTGTCTCGACGTCGTCGCCCGGTTCGTCGAGCAGACCGATCGCCTTGGTCAACTGCTCGAGCGCGATGCGACGCACGCCGTCCGATAGTGTCTCGTCCCGCCGTAATCTGTACGCCATATCGGGTTGTTACACCACCGCTCGACCGCGTGCAAGACCTTCATGTGAACGGCGGGCGAACATTGGGGTGTCGCTCACCGATACTTGACTCCGGTGCCGGTGTTGAACACGACCGTCCGCTCGCGCGATCCGATCCATCCGGTGTCGCGCAGCCGACCGACCGCGGCCCACGCCGCGCCGCCCTCGGGGCAGATGTCCAGGCCTGAGCACGCCGCCAGCGCGCCGGCCGCCTGGTGGATCTCGTACTCGGGCATCGCGATCGCGGTGCCACCGGTCTCCTCGATGGCCCGCAGGCACAGGAACCCCCCGATCGGCGACGGCACCCGCAGCCCGTACGCGGACGTCTCGGCCTGCTGCCAGGGCACAGTGGCTGCGGCGCCGCGGCGGTGGGCGGCGACCACCGGCGCGCAGCCCTCGGCCTGCACCGCGACCAGCCGAGGTCGCGACGCACCGATCCAGCCGAGCCGCTCGAGCTCGTCCCACGCCTTCCACATGCCCACGAGGCCGGTGCCGCCGCCGGTCGGATACACCACGACGTCGGGCAGGTCGCCGTCGAACTGCTCGAACAGCTCGTAGCCCATCGTCTTCTTGCCCTCGACGCGATAGGGCTCGCGCATCGTCGACACGTCCACGTCGCCCGGACTTGCACGGTCACGAAGGAACTGACCGGCGTCGGCGATCGTGCCCTCCACCAGGTCGACCCGGGCACCGTAGTGGCGGCACTCCTCGACGAACGGCCTCGGCGTGTCAGCGGGCATGGCGACGCCCACCGGGATGCCGGCGCGTGCTCCGTACGCCGCGAGCGCACCGGCGGCGTTGCCGGCCGACGGGACGACCAGTCGTTGCGCGCCGCGTTCGACCGCAGCGGACACCGCCACGCTCATGCCGCGCGCCTTGAACGAGCCGGTCGGATTGCGCGACTCGTCCTTGACCCACACACCCTCGCCGACCTCGATCAGCGGCGTCCAGCCCTCCTCGAGCGTCACGGCGGAGGCCATCGGCACCGGCAGCAGGTCGGCGTACCGCCACAGCGACATGACGTCGTCGCGGATGCGTTCGTCGGGTGTGCCCGGAGGCAGATCGAGCTCGACCCGGAGCGGCATGCCGCAGTCGTCGCACACCGTCGCCGGTGCTGCCGCGTCGTGCGCGCGCCCGCACGCGAAGCACGCCAGCGCCACGGCGACGGATGCAGCGAGTTGTTCGACCACGACGACGCTCCTGCGGACGGCGGGCCTCACGATAGCCCAGGGCACGACGTCTCCAGGCCACGTGCCGAGGTTGCCCGGTGTGCCGGTCGCGCCACGCTCGGACCTGCGTGGCCAGGCAGGTCAGCCGAGTCGGGTGCGTGCCGGCGCGTGCCGCAACTGTCGGCAGGCTCGCACATCCTCGGTCAGCCGGCCGCCCACAGCAGCGGGAACAGCGGGTGGTCCATCGCCGCACCAGCTGCCAGCTCATCGTCGAGGCCCGGGAACGGCGGCGACGTGGTCCACGGCCGCGGCGCGTGGGTGGCGTCGGCCCCCAGGAACCGCAGCGACAACACACGCCGTGGAATGGTCTGGCTGTTGCCGGCCGCCGCGTGCAGCGTGAGCATGTGGAACAGCACGACATCGCCCGGTTCCAGCGCCCAGCCCAGGATGCGGTGGCGGTCACGCTCGTCGTCGATCGGCGGCACCGGCTGCAGGCTGCCGTCGGGAAACCACTTGGCCTGTTTGTCCAGGAATGTCGTCGGCAGATACCAGGTGCCATCGTGGGAGCCGGCGACGAACTCCAGCGTCGTAGCCCGCGTCACAGGGTCGACCGGGATCCACGCGCTGATGTTCTGCCGCCCCTCGACGTTGTAGAACGGCTGGTCCTGATGCCACGGCGTGGGCTGCTGGGCGCCGGGCTGCTTGACCAGCACGTGATCGTGGTAGAGCCGAACCTGCGGCGATCCCATCAGCCGGCCGCACAGCTGTGCAAGTCCGGCTGCGGCGACGACCTCGAGCAGTTCCGGGTAGCGCCGCCAGTTGCAGAAGTCCTCGAAGAACTCCGGCTGGCCTGGTCTGCTCGCCGTCTGCCCGTACGGTCCGGGGTTGGCGAGCATGTCGTCGACCACCCGGCGGATCTGGGCCAACTGGTCGGCGTCGAAGATCCCGCGGACACAGACGGCTCCGTCACGCTGGAACTGGTCGACCTGGGCGTCGCTCATGCCGCGAGTCTACGGTCGTCGCAGTGGGCCGCGGCTTTCGCAATCGACGGCAATACAGGATAGTCACCAAAGCGCCGCGCAGCGCTGGCCACGGCGCGAATGGACGACAGCGGACCGGGGTCGGCGACAGCGGACCGGGGTCGGCGACCGCGGCGCAGTCCGACAACATGGAGGGCCACATGAAGCTGAGTTCAGACGGTGACCGCGACGCGGGACGTGTTCGCGAGATCCTCGAGCAGGCGCAGGAATCCGCATCGGTACGTCGTATCTACGGCAAACCGGTCGAGCGCGACGGCGTGATCGTGATCCCGGCGGCGTCGATCATCGGTGGTGGTGGAGGGGGCTCGGGTGACACCGGTGCCGCGGACGCCACGGATCGCGACGTCGCCGGCGACGCGCCCGACGACGGCGTGGGCGGCGCCATGTCCGGTAGCGGGAGCGGCGGAGGGTTCGGCGTCATCGCCCGTCCCGTAGGCGCGTATGTCATTCGCGACGGCGAGGCGCGCTGGCGACCGGCGTTCGACGTCAACCGCTTCGTGTTCTGGGGCCACATGGTCGCGATCGTGTACTTCCTGGTGCGGTGGCGCATCGAGCGCGCCCGCTCCCGCGCACGGTAGACGCCGCCGGACGCCGCGGCGCGAGCGCGACATCGGACTGGCGACGCCCCCGCACAACGGACGTCGCCTGCACGTTCGGACCGTCGGCCCCGCACAATCCCGCCGCGGATTCACTGGAGTCGACCGCTGGGCGCACGCAGACTACGCTGGACCCAGGCTGGACAGCTCACTCTGCGTCACACACGTGCTGCCGCCGGCGGGCGGGTTTCGTCGCACGTAGCAGATGTCCGCGTGGGTCGCGGGTCCCCGGCAGAAAGGGAGCGGTTGTGGTCAGGTCTGTTGTCGGCGTCATGGCGATCGCTGCGGCGCTGCTGCTCGCGGCGCCCGCGTTCGCGCAGGACGACGCGCGCACGAAGTCATCGGAAGTGACGTTCGTCCACGGCATCCGCGGGTTCTTCACCGACGTCTACCTCGACGACAAGCTGATCCTGGC
Source organism: Nitriliruptorales bacterium (assembly GCA_024644015.1). Classification (GTDB taxonomy): domain Bacteria; phylum Actinomycetota; class Nitriliruptoria; order Euzebyales; family JAHELV01; genus JAHELV01. Next base: position 19,178 of record JAHELV010000036.1, on the reverse strand, counting down.
GGGGTTCGCACCCGAACGGGTGACTGAGCCGATGAAGCTGAAGGCGGGACGGCACCGCATCGATCTTCGTGCGGCCGATGCGCCCGCCGACGCCGAGCCCGACGTCACCAAGGAGTTCAGCGTTCCCGCAGGTGGCAAGCTGACGGCGATCGCCCACTGGACGCGGGTCGAGGACTGCACGATCACCGTCTTCGACGAGTCCGGTGACAACGTGGCGGCCGGTTCCGGCAAGCTCATCGCGCGCCACGCCGCCGCGACCGGCACCGTCCGGCTCGCGCTCGATGACCAGTCTGGCGGTCAGCGGCTGGCGCCGACGATGCAACTCGTGGAATCGGTGTCACCTGGCCGACACACCGTCGCGGTCAACGATGTCGCATCGAGCCGGGCTGTGGTCGAGAGCTCACGGGTGCCGGTCCCCGAGGGAGGCGCGCGCGTCGTGTATCTCGTTGGCAGCGCGAAGGAGAAGACGCTGGGCCTGCTGACACACACCATCGCGGGCCTCGAGTCGAGCCCGACGGGTGTGCCGACGGGCAACAGCGGGATCGCTGCACCAGGTGACGGTCCGCCGGTACTCGCCCTCGCGGTGCTCGCGGCGCTCGGTGCGATGCTGCTCGTCGGTCGACGGAAGGCGCCGACGTCCGGCGGATGATCGGCCGCCCGGGCGTCGTCGTGCTTGCACTGGTGGCGGCCGGCGCGCTGCTCGCCACGGTTCCGGGGCTGTTCGACGGCCGGCCGCGCGACGCGCGGCGGCAACCCGTTGCTCCGCGCGATACGGCGATGGTGGCGCTGCCGACCGAGCGCCCGTCACCTCCGGCGCCACGGTCGGAGCAGCCGCTCGCGCCGGACGGCAGCGGGCCCGTCCGGCACCGGTCCGCCCGCATCGAGGACATCGACGAGGCCCGCAAGCCGAGACCGTCGCGGCTGCGCATCGCCCGCCTCGGTGTCGACGCGCCGGTCGCGGCGCTGGGCGTTGCCAGGAGCGGCGAGATGGACGTGCCGACCGACGCCGACACCGTCGCATGGTACGAGTACGGGCCGAGCCCGGGGCAACGCGGATCAGCGGTGCTCGCGGCCCACGTCGACTACAACGGCCGCGAGGGTGTGTTCTTCCGTCTGGCCGATCTGCGTTCCGGCGACCGCGTGGAGGTCGCGTTCGCCATGGACCGGACGCGGACGTTCGTCGTGCAGCGGCGGGCTTCGGTCGCAAAGCGTGCACTGGCGGTGGACAAGCTGTTCCGACGGACCGGCGGAGCGACGCTCACACTCATCACGTGCGGCGGCGACTTCGACGCGGCAACGCGCTCGTACCGCAACAACGTCATCGTACGAGCGGTCCCGCTGGACGCCGGCGGCTGAGCACGCTGCCCGGAGGCCGTCCTGGCGCGCCGAGTTGCGGGCACCGGGCGTGGACCCGCGACGGCCGCACGCACGCTGCCGGGCGCCCGACGGCGGCTCAGAGCAGCAACCAGCCACCGTCGACGTTGAGGTTGATGCCCGTCACCGCGCCGTTCTCGAGCAGGAACGCGGTGGCGTGCACGACATCGCGCATGCGGACCAGCCGGCCCAACGGTGTCCGTGACCTGAAGCCCTCGAGCACGCTGTCGGGCTTGTCCTTCCAGTACGGGCTGTCGCCGACGATCGCCGGGTGCAGCGCGTTTACCCGGATGGGTGCCAGCTCGACGGCCATCGTGTGCACCATGGTCGTGACGCCACCGTTGACGGTCGACACGGTGGTCGACCCGGGATAGGGCCTGCTCTTGGCGAGCCCGCCGTACAGCACGATCGCGCCGTCGTCGTCGATCTGCGGCAGCAGAGCGTGGACGACCTCGGTGTAGCCGACCAGTTTGAGCGTCGTCAGCCTGGTGGCCCGAGCGGCGTCGAAGTCGCGCACGGTGTTCTCGTCGCGATCGATCGCGGTGATCACCAGATACGACACGGGACCGATGCCGTTGAGACGATCGGCGATCTGAGCCGTGTCGACCAGATCGAGGGCGATGCCCGTCGTGTTGCCACCGACGTCCTTGGCGGCGGCCTCGGCCCTGCCACCGTCGCGACTCGTGACAACCACGGCGCGCCCCGCGGCGGCGTAGTGCCGCGCGACCTCGAGGCCGATCCCGGCGCTGCCGCCGACGACGACCACGCTGTTGTCTGCCATGTCCCTCACTCCTGGTCTTGATCGTGTGCCGGCAGTGCGTCGGCCAGATACGTCCAGTCTCGGGCGAAGCGGTACGAGTGCCGCGACGGCGGCTGCGGTGCCTGGGTCTCGAGCCAGCGAACCGGTCCGTCCCCGGCGTTGGCGAACTCGTGAACGCAGCCGACGCCCGCGAGCGCGATGTCCCCGACAGCCATCCGGTACTCGTGGCCATCGAAGACGGCGTCGACCTGGCCCTCGACGATCATGTACGCCTCTTCCAGCGGATGATCGTGCGCGCCCGCGAATCCACCGGGCACGTACTGCACCATGAACATGGTCGACAGGTCCGCCCCCAGATCGCTGTCGACCATCATCTTGACCGTGATCCCGCTGTAGACCAGCAGCGCCGTCCGCATGCTTGCCGAGACCGCGAGGCGATCCTGGGTCTGCTGGTCGACCTCCATGTTCTCCGGCGACACGTGACCGAACGACCGGGTCCGTGGGTCGCGCACGTCGACCCGGACGGGCGCGCCGGGCGTTCGGTCCGCGACGACGAAGGTGTGCCGCGCCGTCGACCGCGGCTGCGGCGCGGCCATCTGGGCCCACCGCGCCTGCTGCGTGCCGACGTTGCGCCACGCGTGCGGCGCGCCCACGCCGACGACGCCGTAGTCACCCGGGCCGAGCAGGAACGCGCCCTCGTCGGTCTCGCAGACCACCTCACCGTCGACGACGTAGAAGCTCTCCTCGAACGCCCGGACGTGCCAGGCGACGCGACCGCCGGGCTCCAGCGCACACACGCCGAAGCCCATGTGCACCGACGGGCCGTGCTCGTCGATGGCGTCCCACCGCCGAAAACCGGCGGAGTGCCCGTCGAGTTCGGCGGGGACGGCGTAGTCCGCGTCGTCGGGCCGCACGACCACGTGGTTGCCTGCCATCGGACGCGGTCGGTCAGCGCTGACCGACCGCGGTCCAGGCCGGTTGCTGCGGCACCTGGCGCACGAGGCGGTCACGGGACTCGCCGACCTTGCGAAGGGCAGCCGCGACATCCGCGACGAGCGCGCCGTCGCGCTTCTTGAACGATCCGCCCACCAGCACGTCACGGACGTTCGAGACGTCGGCGCACAGTGCGACCGTGGCGTAGGGGTCGAACAGCGGCGCCGTGTTGATGGCGTTGCCGTCGATCACGACGATGTCGGCCTGCTTGCCGACCGTCAGCGATCCGGTGCGGTCCTCGACACCGGCGACGTGTGCGCCGTTCATCGTGGCCATCTCGACCATGTTGCGCGCGGTGACGGCCGACTCGGGCAGCGGCTCGTCGGCCTCCCACGCGACCGCACAGACCTGCACGCGCTCTAACCCGAACGCGGCACGCATCTGGGTGAACATGTCGCCGGGGACGGTCGTCACGACGTCGGTCGACAGGCTCGGGCGCAGCCCGTGCGCGTAGCACTTGCCGGTGGGCGGCCATCCGTGACCCATCTGCATCTCGACCTGCGCGGCGATCGAGATCGTGCCACCGGTGTCTCTGACCATCTTCCACTCGTCCTCGCTGAGGTAGCACGAGTGGATGTACGTCGTGCCGGGGAACAGCAGGTCCATCTCACCGAGGGTCTTGACCATGCCGAAGCGGCCCGCCAGGCGGCCCATGCCGACGTGCACCGTCACCGGGATGTCCAGGTCACGCGCCATCTCCCACTCGGCACGGACGACATCGTCGACGCAGAACCCCGGGCCGCGGGTGGCCAGCGCCATCGTGAGCAACCCGTCGTCGGACGAGAAGTAGGTGTCGCGGATGCGGCGGACGTCGTCGGCGGGAACCACGATGGTGCTCTGGTTCCAGTAGTCGTTGAGCGATGTGTTGGCGCTGCCGTAGGCGTACTGCGCGCGGATGCCCGCGTCTTTGAGGCCCGCGATGGCCGCGTCCGCGTGGTCGGGCGTGTTGTTGATGTGCGACCAGTCGACCAGCGTGGTGATGCCCGCGTTCAGACACTCCAAAGCTCCGGCCACGTTGCTGTTGTAGACGTCCTCCGGCTGGTACTTGGGGGCGAAGGTGTCGAGCACCTCGACGAAGTAGTCGTCGAGCGTCGCGTTGGGCGCGCAGCCACGGAGCGCCGTCTCCCAGGTGTGGCGGTGGGTGTCGATGAAGCCGGGGATGACGACCATCCCGGCGGCGTCGACGACGTCCGCGTCCCCGACCTCCAGATCGGGCCCGATCGCCGCGATCCTGTCGTCCTCGATCAGCACGTCGGCCCGGGGCAGATCGCCCACCGCCGGGTCCATCGTGACGACAAAACCGTCGCGCAGAACGATGCGATCCGCCATGATACGGCCACCCTTCGTGTTGTTCGACGAACCCTTCAGCCCGCCTGATGCGCAGGCTAGTGCAGCGTCAATCAACGCGTCCAGCCTTTCTGCAAAGGATTGCATCGCACGCCGACGGCGAGGCCGAACGGCGTGTTCAACGGGCTTGACCCCATACGTAAGGTGATGTCACCGGGTTGCGGCGGCCGAAGGAGGCGACGGTGGCAGCGTTCAGTGAAGCAGTCGACATCCTCGAAGCGGAGTTGGGCCGGGTCCTCGACGGGTTTCGCCGGGTGACCGACGACCAGTGGTCGGCTGCGACGCACCTCGAGCCCCTCGACGCCTCTCTGCCACACTGGACGGTGTTCGAACTCGCAGGGCACCTCGACATCTCGATCGGCTTGACGAGGATGCTCATTGCCGATCCACAGGACGGCCAACCCGGCAGGGACCGGGTCAGCTTCTTCATCTTCCCCCGCTCCGAGGTCGCGCCCGTCGTGTACGAGTACGCCTACACGATGGTCAAGGGCAAGGCGCCGTCGGACATGGTGGGCGTGCTCGAAGAAACCTTCGGCAAGACCGTCGAGGAGAGCCGGGCGACCGCTCCGGACGCCATCGGCCCGGGCTACTACGCGCTGATGCGGCTCGACGAGTTCGTCGCCAGCAGGATCCTCGAGGCGGTCGTCCACGGGCTTGACCTGACCGACGCGCTCGGGTGGGAACCGGCCGCGACGCCAGATGGCATCGCGTTCACGGCCGAGATCCTCGACGAGCTGCTCGCGCGACGGACGGTCGCCGGACGCCCCGCCGACCTGCGCGACGACCTGACGTGGATCAGGGCGGCGTCCGGCCGCGGGCTCGACCATCCCGACCCCAGACTGCCGCTGATCGGCTAGGACCGGTCGCGCAGCCGGTCCCCCGGTGCGAACCGAGGGCCGGGCCCTGACTACCCCAGGGCCTTGCGGGTCGTCTCGACGATCCGGTCGACCGTCGGGAACGTCAGGTCCTCGATCTCGCCCGCGCTCGGCAGCGGCACGTGCGGCGTCGTCACGCGGGTCGGTGGACCGTCGAGGTCCCAGAAACACTCCTCGACGACGATCGAGACGATCTCGGCGCCCCACCCGCACAACCGCGGGTTCTCTTCGACGGTGACCAGCCGGCTGGTCTTCGACACCGACTCGCACAAGGTCCGCGCGTCGAGCGGGACCAGGCTGCGGACGTCGACGACCTCGGCGCTGACGCCGTCGTCGGCCAGCCGTCCGGCCGCCTCGACCGCCTTCGGCACCATGGCGGCCAGCGCCACGATCGTGACGTCGGTGCCCTCACGCAGGACCTTCGCGGTGCCCAGCTCGTCGACGACCTCGCCTTCCGGCACGTCGCCCTTCGCCGCGTACAGGCCCTTGTGCTCGAAGAAGACCACCGGGTCGTCGTCACGGATCGAGGCGGCGAGCAGGCCGACGACGTCGACGGGGGTCGACGGCGCGACGACCTTCAGCCCCGGCACCATCATCGCCCAGTTCTCCACGCTCTGGGAGTGCTGCGCGCCGAACCGCAGGCCACCACCGTTGGCGGTCCTGATGACCAGCGGCATCGTGACCTGTCCGGCCGTCATGTAGCGGGTCTTGGCGATCTGGTTGGCGACGATGTCCCAGCAGGTCGCGAGGAAGTCCGAGAACATGATCTCGGCGACGGGCCGCAGCCCGGTCATCGCGGCACCCATCACCAGACCCGTGATCGCCTCCTCCGAGATCGGCGTGTCGCGCACACGGTCGGCACCGAACCCGTCGAGCAGACCCGGCGTGGTCTTGAACACCCCGCCGGCCGCCGCCACGTCCTCGCCGATCAGATACACCGACTGATCGCGGCGCATCTCCTGCGCGAGCGCGTGGGCGACCGCGTCGCGGTAGGTCAGTTCCGCCATGCCGCGCCTCCGTCCGCCCAGACGTCACGCTCGATCACAGATGGTGACGGTGGCGACGAGGCCTGCGCCTGCGTTGTCGCCTCGTCGACCTCGGCGTCGGTGTCCGCCTCGATCTCGTCGAGCACGGCCGCGTCGACCCCGTCGGACGTGAGCACGTCGCGGTACGTGGGGATCGGATCGCGAGCCAGCCACGAGTCGACCTCGTCAGACGGCCGGTAGGTGCCCGGATCCGCACGCGAATGCCCGCCGTGTCGGTACGTCACCGCCTCGATCAGCGCCGGGCCCCCGCCTTCGCGCGCCCGCGCGATCGCACCGCCGATCTGCTCGTACGTGACCTCGACGTCGTTGCCGTCGATCAGAATCGCGTCGAGGCCGTAGGCCGCAGCGCGGTCGGCCGCGGGATGCGGCACGGCGGTGACGGCGCTGATCGGCGTGTACTCCATGTACAGGTTGTTCTCGCACACGAACACCACCGGCAGCCCCCACACGGCCGCGAGGTTCAACGCCTCGTGGAAGGCACCGATGTTCGTCGCGCCGTCACCGAAGAAGCACACCGCCACCTGGCCGCTGCCGCGCACCTGCGCCGACCACGCGGCTCCCGCCGCGATCGGCAGGTGCGCACCGACGATCGCATACGACCCCATGGCGCCGTGCTCGGTGCTGGTCAGGTGCATCGACCCGCCCTTGCCGCCGCACACGCCGATCTCGCGGCCCATGAGCTCACCCAGCAGCGCCGTCATCGACGCCCCACGGCCGAGCGTGTGGTTGTGCCCGCGATACGTGCAGAACGTGTAGTCGTCGTCGCGCATCGCCACCGCCGCGCCCGCCGCGATCGCCTCCATGCCGGTGCCCAGATGGGACGTGCCCTTGACCAGTCCCCGCATGAACAGCTTGTAGGCACGCTCCTCGAAGCGGCGCATGCGCACCATCATCCGGTACAGATCCAGCCGGGTATCGGCGTCCGGCCGTTGCCCGACAGCGCTGATCGGGCGGTCCTGCGGCTCGGCCATGTCGGTGACCACGGGGCTCCTCGGGAGTTGGTACTAGTACTTGTTGGTGATGACGAGCTCTTCGGCCGGGAACAGCGTCAGCAGCTTGGCGCCTTCCGCCGTGCACACGACCTCCTCCTCGATGCGCGCCGCCGAGTGGCCGTCGCTGGCCGGGCAGTACGTCTCGAGGGCGAACACCATGCCCTCGCGCAGCTCGATCGGGTTGTCCAGCGAGTTGAGCCGGCTGATGATCGGCGGCTCGTGCAGGCCTGTGCCCACACCGTGGCCGAACTGCAGCCCGAAGGCCTCCATCTCGTCGGGAAAGCCGAACTCGGTCGCCGCGGGCCACGCCCGGGCGATCTCATCGGTGGTCACCCCCGGTTTGACCAGTTCGATGGCCGCGTCGATCCACTCCCGCGCCTTGCGGTACGCGTCGTGGTGCGCCGACGTTGCGCGCCCCACCGCGAACGTCCGGTAGTAGCAGGTCCGGTAGCCGTTGAACACGTGGATGATGTCGAAGTACGCCTGGTCGCCCGGCCGGATCAGCCGGTCGGAGTAGACATGCGGGTGCGGGCTGCACCGCTCGCCCGCGATCGAGTTGATGGCCTCGACATGCTCGGAGCCCATCTCGATCAACCGGCGGGTCGCCAGCGCCACGATGTCGCTCTCGCGCACGCCGGGTTTGAGCGCCTCGTAGATGTCCTGGTACACGCCGTCGACCATCGCGCACGCCTGGCTGAGCAGCATGACCTCGTCGGAGCTCTTGATCTCACGCGCCCGCAGCATCGTCTGCTGGCCGTCGCGGACCGTGATGCCCTGCTCCTGCAGGGCGTTGAGGATGGGCATCTCGACGATGTCCACGCCGAGCGCCTCACCGGCGACACCCTCGTCGGCCAGCACCTGCGCGATCTCACGCGCCGCGCGCTCGGGCAGTCCCGAGGTTGGCGCGATCGCGCCCTGCAGCCCGCTGTTGCCGCCGCGGGAGTGCTCGGGATCCAGCCACGGGCACTGCAGGCGGTGTGCCTTCGCTGCCGAGCCGAAGTCCCAGATCCACGGCTCGCCGGTGCGGGTCAGCAGCGCGTAGCGCTCCGCCTTGTTCCAGGCCCAGTAGCCGATGTGCGTACCGGTCAGGTACCGGATGTTGGACGTCTCGAAGCACAGCAGCGCACCGAGATCCGAGTCGTCGAGCGCCTGCCGGGCGCGCTGGAGCCGGTACGAGCGAAGGCGGTCGAAGTCGACCCGCTGCTCCCAGTCCACCGCCATGACACCGGGCGCTGCGATATCGGTCTGCGCAAATTCGGACATGACAAACCCTGCTCGCCGGGGTGATGCAATCGTTTGAACCGTAGTCGCGGCCGTAGGTCGCGTCAACGACTATGGGCCGCCATCCGCGCCGACAACAGCCGCCACTTCGGGCAGGATGATCGGCGACGGCCGTGGGCGTGGACCACGGCCTCGCGACCGGTCGAGCACGGCGAGAAACGAGGCAGAACATGGGCAGGGACACGATCCGGTGGGGGTTCGTCGGCCCCGGGCGCATCGCTGCGGGCGCTGCCCAGAGCCTGCCGTTGTCAGACGGTGGTGTGCTCCACGCGGTCGCGTCGCGGTCTCTCGACCGGGCGCAGGCGTTCGCCGGAACCCATGGCGCGACGGTCGCCTACGGGTCGTACGGCGCACTGCTCGCCGACCCCGACGTCGACGCCGTCTACGTCGCGACCCCCCACCGCCAGCACCATGCCATCGCCCTCGCGGCGATCGAGGCAGGCAAGCACGTACTCGTCGAGAAGGCCTTCACGTGCACGGTCGCCGGCGCACGCGAAGTCGTACGCGCCGCCGCCGACGCCGGTGTGTTCTGCATGGAAGCGATGTGGACCCGCTTCCAGCCTGCGATCGTGCGGATGCGGGAACTGATCGACGCGGGCGCGATCGGGGAGATCCGCACGGTTCGCGCCGATCTGGGCCTGCGCAAGCCGTTCGATCCGAACGACCGCCTGTGGGATCCGGCGCAGGGTGGCGGCGCGCTGCTCGACCTGGGGGTGTACCCCGTGTCGTTCGTGCAGTCGGTGCTCGGTGGCGCTGCCGACGCCGTGGATGTCGCAGGTACCGTCGCCCCCAACGGTGTCGATGCCGAGGCGAGCATCCTGTGGCGCGCCGGCGACGGCCGCGCAGGGTTCGCCCAATGCTCTCTGCGCAGCCCCCTGCCGGGCGTCGCCGGCGCGTTCGGCACCGAAGGCTGGATCGAAGTGCCCGCGCGGTTCCACCACCCCGGCGCGATCCGGTTGCACCCGGTCGGCGGCGATGGACGCGCAGCGCCGCCGCAGACCATCACCGCGCCGCCGGTCGGCGCGGGCTACGTCCACGAGTTCGACGAGGTCCACCGGTGCCTGGCGGCCGGGTTGACCGAGAGCCCGACGATGCCGTTGGACGACACCATCGCGGTCATGCAGGTCGTGGAGCAGGGCCTGCATGCGCTGGGGATCCGCTACGACGAGGGCGCGGTAGCGCTGTGATCCCACGCCGCCGACAGGTTGTCCGCCAGCCATGCGAACGACGCTGGCGCCCACTCGGCGAAGTACTTGAACGCGCAGTGCCCGGCGTCGGCGTAGACGCGTGCCTGGCGGCCGGTCGGCGGACCGCTCTCGAGCATGAAGTAGATGTTGCCGATGGGCGCCAGGTGGTCGAGCTTGCCGTTGATCATCAGCACCGGCTGGGTGATCCGGTCGACCAGCCCGAGCTCGGACAGCGCCCAGCGTGAGAACTCGGCGCGTTCCTCCTCGACGGACGTGGCGGCAAACGACGGCGGATCGTCACGCGCGCCGAACCGCCAGGTCGCCCGCTGATTGCGCACCGCGACGAACTCGTCGAGCTCGGCGTCGGTCATCCGGTAGCCGAACGGATGCCCCGCCGACGCGACGACGGCCCGCACCCGGTCGGGGATGGTGCCCGCGAGCTGCAGCACCGAGTAGCCGCCGCGGCTGATGCCGAACGCACCGATGCGGTCGGCGTCGACCTCGTCGCGCAGCTGCAGGTGGTCGACGGCGGCGACCCACGCCGACACCGAGTCGGGCGACCACGGAAACGGGTTCTCACCGGTGCCGGGACCGTCCATCACGAGCGACGCCATGCCGTGGTCCAACGCGTAGTCGGCCGCCCAACCACGATCCTCCTTGAAGACGTCGGCTCCGCACATGATCAGCACGGCCGCGACAGGGCGCGCAGCCGACGCCCCGGCCGGCGCGCGGAAGTGGCAGGTGATCGGCCGCCCCTGGTGCAGCACCTCGACCACTTCGAGCGGCGGGTCGAGGAAGGCACTGGCCTTACGGTACGCCCGCGCGCAGTCGTCGCTGATCGCGCGCTTGACCGGTGTGATCTCGCCGGGGAACCGCCCGATCGCGTAGTACGTCTTGGCCAGCAGGTACTCGCGCCGCGCCGCGGCGTCGTGTCCGTCGGCCGCCAGGCGGTCGCCGGAGTTCTCGTGCCGGCGGCCCGTCTCGCCCCACACCGGCACCCACACGTCCTCGGTGGTGCCGGTCAGCCGGTCGACGGTCGCCCGCAGCTCATCCAGGTCGTCGATCATCGACAGCCAGCGACGGTAGAAGCCGCCGTGCTCGACGACGAACGGGTCCTCCGACGGCGCGAACCCCAGTGTGGTCATGAGTCGTCTCCATCCAGCCGTGCGGCGTCGAGTCGGCGGGCGAGGTCGGGCGTCGGCTCCAGCACGTACACGCCACCGTGCACCCGGTCTGTGACGTAGGTCAGCAGGTCGTCGCCGACCCAGACGTCGTTGATCTGGACGGCCTGCTGTCCGGGCGGGCACGCGGGGATCCAGTGCGCGATCTCTTGTGGTCGCTCGGGGTCGACGAGGTCGTACACGCGCAGCCCGGCGTTGAAGTAGGTGACGAACACCACGTCGGCGCTGCGATAGCTGCCGGGCCGGTTCTCGTGCAGGTTGTGCGCGCCGAAGCGCAGGCCACGGTCGCAGAAGTCGCCGTCGGGCACCGGGCAGACCGCGAGGACCCGCGGCGCGGTCTCGTCGGCGACGTCGGCCAGCCGCACCATGTGCGGCGGCGCGTCGTCGCAGCCGTCGGTGACCGCCTCGTCGGTGATCACCACGAGGTCGCGGCCGGGCAACGGCAGCGCGGTATGGGTGTTGCCGCCGACCTCCCAGGTCAGCCGCGACACCACCCGGATGTTGTCGAGGTCTGCGACGTCGAGGATGACCATGCCCGAGTCCCACAGCCCGAGGTAGGCGCGGTCGCCCGCCAGCAACGCGTGATGCACCGACCGGTCCTCGTCGTCGGGCCAGTCGGGCTTCTCGCCGGGTCCCATGCCCGGCCACCACCACCGGGCGCGCTCGGCCGGCGCCGCGGGGTCGGACACGTCGACCACGACCCAGATGCGGCCGGTGTAGCCGTCGGGCGTGGCCGAGACGTACGCCAGATCGCCACCTTCGTAGACGATCCGGTGGACACCCTTGCCGGTCGAGTCCCAGAACCCGATCTCGGCGGGCGCGAAGGGGTCGGACAGGTCGTAGACGGTCATGCCGGCCCGCGCGGGGCGGCCGCCACGGAAGGCCTCTTCGTTGACCAGCAGCAACCCGTCGGCGACCTGGACCTTGTGGGTGTGCGCACCATCGGGGGCCGCCCACTGCCTGACCAGCCGCAGCGCGCTCGGGTCCGACGCGTCGAGCACGCTGGTGCCCATGCCGGACGGCCCAAAGTGCCCGACGTACAGGGCGTCACCGGCACGCATGACCTGCATGCCGTCGCCGTAGCCGTTCAGGTCGTGGTGGCCGATCTGCCGAAGGCCCTCGGCCTCACCGTCGCGCATGCAATCGGTTGTATCAGATCCGACGCCGCCACGCGGGCGCGCCGCAGACCGGATACGGACACAACCGCACCCGACCCCGAGCCCGACCGCCACGCGGGCGCGCCACCGACCAGATGCGGACACAACCGCACCCGACCCCGAGCCCGACCGCCACGCGGGCGCGCCACCGACCGGATACGGACACAACCGCACCCGACCCTCGCCCCGACCGCCACGCGGGCGCACAGCCGACGAGATACGGCGCGTCAGCGGTGGTGTTCGTCGGGGTCGTCGAGTACGCAGGCTGCGTGGTGGTCGGGACCGCGGCGGGTCAGGACGACCTCGTCGACAGGGCGGAAGCCGACGGTCACCCGCGAGCCGTCGACGTCGGCCCGCTGCAGCGCCGCACGCATCGCCACCGGTATCTGGTCCGACCGTAGGGCAGCGGCGAGCTGCTCGGCCTCCTCGTCGGTTCCGAACGCCAGCGCAGCGTCGAAGTCGTTGCGGCGCTCGACGCCGATGAGCCCCTCGAACATCCCCGGCTGGCGGTCGAGCCAGCGGACGACGTCGTCGACCTCCCAGCCGCACACCTCGGTGGCCACGGGACAGCGCGTGTGGAAGCGGCATCCGGCCGGTGGGCGTGCCGGGTCGGGCACGCTGCCCTCGAGCCCGCGGAAGCCCGCGTCGTCGTCGTGCACGTCCGGGCTGGCCGCCAGCAGCGCTCGCGTGTACGGGTGCGCGGGTGCGGCGAACAGCTGCCCGGTCGGTCCTGCCTCGGCCACCCTGCCCACGTACATGACCACGATGCGGTCAGCCATGTGGCGTACCACGGACAGGTCGTGCGTGATGAACAGATAGGTCAGGTTGCGCTCCTGCTGGAGCGCGTGGAGCAGGTTCAGGATCTGGGCCTGCACCGAGACGTCGAGCGCGCTGGTCGGCTCGTCGAGGACGACGAGCTCGGGATCCAACGCCAGCGCGCGGGCGATCGAGATCCGCTGCCGCTGACCACCGGAGAACTGGTGCGGGTAGCGGTTGAGGTGCTGGCGGCCGAGACCGACCTGGCCGAGTAGCTCGACGACCCGTTCCCGCAGCGCGCTGCCCGACGCCTCGCGATGCACGCGCAGCGGCCTGCCGACGATGTCCTTCACGAACTGGCGGGGGTTGAGCGACGAGAACGAGTCCTGGAACACGACCTGGGTGTTGCGCCGGTACCGCCGCCACGCCTGCCGGCCCAGCAGGTCGACGCGGTGCTGGGCGTCCAGTTCCGCCAGCTGCTCGCGCTGCTGGGCGGTGCGCGCGTCGTCGGGCACCGACCACAGGGCGTCGAGCTGCGCGCCCTGGTCGGCCGACAGGTCGAAGTAGACGCCGCCACCGGTCGGCGTCAGCAGGCCGCTGACGCAGCGGCCGAGGGTGGTCTTGCCGCAGCCGCTCTCCCCCACCAGCCCCAGCGTCTGCCCGCGCAACAGATCGAAGCTGACGCCGTCGACCGCTTTGACATGCCCGACGACCCGCTGCAGCGCACCTTCGCGGATCGGGAAGTGCTGCTGGAGGTGTCGCACTCCCAGCACGATCTCGCCGGATGGCGCGGCGGGCGAAGCGTCGACGTCGTGGGCGGTGACGGTCACGACCGGCCCGCCCAGCCGGCGGTCGGCAGGTCGTCGTCGGCGACATCTTCGGGCGGGTGATGCAGGAAGCACGCGACCGCATGTCCGTCGTCGATCGGCGCCAGCACGGGGTCACGGCGCTCGCACGCCGGTGCGGCGTGCGGGCACCTGCCAACAAACCGGCACGACGGTGGCGGGTCGATCAGCTCGGGTACCGTGCCCTCGATGGCCACCAGTTCGCCACGCCGTTGACTGGCCGACGGCACCGCTGCCAGCAGGCCGCGGGTGTAGGGATGCAGCGGCTCGGCGAGCACCCGGTCGGTCGGGCCGATCTCGACGATCCGCCCGGCGTACATGACCGCCACCCGGTCGCATATCCGCCGGACCAGGGACAGGTCGTGGCTGATGTAGAGCACCGACGTGCGACGACGAGCCTTCAGGTCGGCGATCAGCTCCATGATCCGCGCCTGCACGGTGACGTCGAGCGCCGTGGTCGGCTCGTCGGCGATCAGCAGGTCGGGGTTGCACGCCAGGGCCTGCGCGATCATGACCCGCTGGCGCATCCCGCCCGACAACTCGTGCGGGTAGCGGTCCATGACCTTGCGGGGGTTGGGGATGTGCGTCTCGGCGAGCGCGTCGGCGATCATCCCGTCGAGCGCGTCCTCGATGGCTCGCCGCCTGCCGCGCAGCGGCGGCAGCGCGAGCACCATGCGCTCGTGCAGGCGCGACCGGCCCGCGGCGCGGCGGCGCAGCAACTGCCGTCCCGGCCCGGGCTGGCCGGAGACGTCGATGCCGGCGCGGTCGAGCACGTCGTCGGTGCGGTGCTCGCAGAACACCTCGGCGATCTGGTCACGGACGTTCAGGGCGGGGTTGAGGGCCTTGCCGGGATCTTGGAAGATCATCGCGATCCGGTCCCCGCGGATCGAACGCAGCGTCCGGTCGTCCACGGTGGTCAGGTCGGTCTTTTCTGGACCGAACGTGATCGACCCTCCCGCGGCGATGCCCGGCGGCATCGGCACGAGCCGCAGGAACGACCGCGCGGTGACGCTCTTGCCGCAACCGGTCTCGCCGACCAGGCCCAGCGTCTCGCCGTCGTGGATGTCGAAGCTGACCCCGTCGACGGCGTGCACGGTCCCGCCCTTGGCCCGGAAGTGGACCCGAAGGTCGGTCACGCTGGCTATGACGTCGGTCGCCGTCGCGCGTGCCGGTGACATCGACGGCTGAGGCAGGGTCACCGCGCGGTCTCCGTCCGTGGATCGAGGACGTCACGCAGCCCGTCACCGACCAGGTTGAACGCCAGCGCCCACAGAAACACCATGAGGCCGGGGAACGTCGACGCCCACCACCGGCCGGCCGAGATGCCCGCCTGACCCTCGGACACCAGGACTCCCCACTCTGCAAGCCCGGCTTCGGCCAGCCCGATGAAGCTCAGTGTCGCGCCGACCAGCACGATGTGGCCCATGTCCAGGGTCGCCTGCACGATGATCGGCGTGATCGAGTTGGGCAGCACGTCTTTGAGGTAGATCCGCAGGCGCGAGTCACCGATGACGCGCGCGGCGTCGACGTAGTCGTTGTCTTTGACGTGGATGATCTGCGCGCGCATGATCCGCGCGTATTTGACCCAGAACACGACCGCCAGCGCCAGGATGATGTTGCGGAACGACGGGCCGAGCACGGCCGCGATCGCCAGGGCGAAGATCAGCTCGGGGATCGACAGGAACACGTCGACGATGCGCATGAGGATCTCGTCGACCTTGCCGCCGATGAAGCCGGCGGCGCTGCCGATCGCCACGCCGACGACCACGGTGATCGACACGACGATGATCGACAGGCGCAGCGACGTGCGCGCGCCCCAGATGATGCCGTAGTAGACGTCGCCGCCGGTGTTGGTGGTGCCCAGGATGTGGCCGGGGGAGCCGGGCGGCACGTTGAGCGCGCCCCAGTCCCGGGGCATCTGGTAGGGATCGGGGGTGTTGGGCTCGGTGATCGCCGGCGCGAACAGGGCGACGGCCAGCATCCCGACGATCAGGACCAGCCCGACGACCGTCGTCGGGTTGGCCAGCACCGAGCCCAGCAGTTCGCGCCACCGGCGCGCCCGCACCCGCCAGGCCGAGTCGACGGTCGGTACCGTGACCGGCATGCGACGCGGGATGTCGGCCATCGCTACTCCCCCAGCACGACGCGGCGGTCGAGGTAGGCGTACACGACGTCGACCGCCAGGTTGACGAACAGGAACAGCACGCTGGTGAACAGCACGTACGCCATGATCGTCGCCTGGTCGCCGCGCAGCACCGCGTCGGCCATCCACCGGCCCAGCCCGGGCCACTGGAAGATGATCTCGGCGACCACCGCACCCTGCAGCAGGAACCCGAACGTCAACCCGATCACGGTGACGGTGGGGATCAGCGCGTTGCGCCGCGCGTGGCGCTTGAGCACCAGCCGCTCTGGCAGGCCCTTGGCGCGGGCGGCGTCGACGTAGTCCTCCTGGAGCTCCTCGACCAGCGACGACCGCATCATTCGCGCGATGATCGCCGTGGCGCCGTAGCCGAGCGTGATCGCCGGCAGCGCCAGGTGCCACAGCGCGTCACGCAGCGCGGCGAAGTCGCCGGCCAGCAGTGCGTCGACGGTGTACAGGCCGGTCGGATGGGCGATGCGACCGTAGATGTCGGCGTCGGAGCGCCCCACCGGGAACCACCCGAGGTTCACCCAGAACACGATCAGCAGCAGGATCGCGAACCAGAACAGCGGCATGCTGGCGCCGCTGATCGAGAAGACGCGCGTCAGATGGTCGGGTAACCGGTTGCGTCTGGCGCCGGCGTAGGTGCCCAGCGCGAGTCCGAGCACGACCGCGACGATGGCGGCGGCGATCGCCAACTCCATGCTCGCGGCCAGCTTGGTGGGAAAGACCTGGGTGACCGGTGCGGCAGCCACCCCCGACCAGCCGAGGTCACCGCGTACCACGCCCGACGCCCAGAACAGGTACTGCACGGGCAACGGGTCGTCGAGGTGGAACCGTTCCTCGAGCTGAGCCACTTCGTCCTGGCTCATCTCGTGGGACAGGTAGATCCCGATCGGCGACCCGCCGATGCGCGTCAGCGAGAAGACGATGATCGACGTGCCAACGATGAGCAGCGGCAGCACCAGCAGCCGTCGCAGCACGTAGTCGCGGATCTGCACGTCGCTCCGCCGCCGTCAGGCGGACCGGTTCACCTCCTCCGCTCGCCGCATGCACTCCCTGCCGTCATTGATCCTGCAGCCTCAGGACTTGTTGAACAACGCAAACTTGACGTTCGGTCGCGGCCACAGCGGGTTCAACACGAACCCCTCCACATTGTCGCGGTGCGCGTTGGCGATGCCCTCCTGCGCAGCGATGAGCCACATCGGGTCGTTGTAGAGCAACGTCTCGAGCTCGCTGTACAGCTCGGCGCGCCGGGTCTCGTCGAGCTCGAGCGCGGCCTCGTCGATGAGTGACGCGATCTGCTCCGGGTTCTCGTAGCCCTTGGCGAAGCCGTGGATCTGACCCCACTCGCCGTCCGGGTTCTCGTACGCCTGCATGTAGGCGTCGGGATCGGCGAACGGGTCGGCGTTCTTGACCCACATCGCGTAGGGCACCGGATCCGATGCGTGCGCCTCGTCGAACTGCGCTTCGGCCACGGCGAGCACCCGCACCTGGAACTTGGGGTTCAGCGCCTCCAGCGAGTCCTTCAGCACGAGCGCGGCGATCTCGAACAGGTTCGCCTCCTCGGTGATCACCGAGACGGTGAACCCCTCGTCCCACAGCCCGGCTTCGCGGAACAGCTTCTCGGCCTCGGCGGTGTCCTGCTGGTTGTAGAGCGGCGCCTCCGGGTCGTAGCCGAACATGCCCTGTGGCACGTAGTGCGGGTTGAAGTCCCCGAAGCCACCAAGTGCGCCCTGCAGGAACGCGTCGTAGTCGTAGGCGTGGTTGAAGGCACGGCGGACCAGCGGGTCGTGGAAGAAGTCCGCCGGAATGGTGTCTTCGCTGGGCAACTGGTCCTTGGGGATGTTGAGGTTGAACCCGATGTGGATCGGCTCGAGCAGCAGGCCCTCGCTGTAGATGACGACGCCCTCGGCGCCTTCGATGTCGCCGATGAACGACGGGTCGGTCTCGATCATGTCGTAGTCACCGGCTCGCAGGCCGAGCACCCGCACGTCCGGGTCTGGCACGATCTCGACCCGCAGGTCCAGGTTGGCCGGTTCGCCCCAGTAGTCGCTGTTGATCTCGAACTGGATGTTCTCACCGCGGTTCCAGGCAACGAACGTGTAGGGCCCGGTGCCGACCATGTTGGTCGCCATGAACTCGTTGGGCTCACCGGCGGTGATCCCGCCGTTGGCCTCGACGGCGTCCTGGCTGACGACCGACGCGACCATTGCGGTGGACACGGCACGCAGGAACGACGCGGTCGGCGACGTCAGCGTGACCTCGAAGGCGCCGTCGTCGGTGACCGCGGTCTCGGCCACGTTGTCGATCAACAGGTCGGCGGCGCTCTCCGGCAGGTCCATCTCGATGACGCGGTCCCACGAGTACTTGACGTCGTCGGCCGTCAGCTCGGAACCGTCGTGGAAGGTCACGCCCTCACGGATCGGGAACGTGTAGGTCAGCCCGTCGTCGGAGATGAGCCCGTTGTCCCGGGTCGGGACCTCCGTCGACAGGCCGGGAATCAAGTCGGGGCCGTTGGGGTCGATCTCCACCAGGCGTTCGTAGGCCTGCAGGATCATCGTCTCGCCGCCCTCGCCCGGCTCGACCTGGGCGGGATCGATCGACAGCGGCTCGTCGTCGGCCGCGTGCACGAAGGTCCCGGCGGGCGCCGCACCTTCGCCGCCGGCTGCGGCGTCGCTGGCGGTGCCCGCGCCGCCTGTGTCGGCTGTGGCGTCGGCGTCACCGGTCTCGCCCGCGCCCGTGCACCCGGCAACCAGGAGCACCAACCCGGCCAGCAGTGCCAGCAGCCGCCAGCGTCCATCCCCCACGAGCGATCGATCGCCTACCGGTGCTCTCAAGAAGACCGCCACCTTTACGCGTTACAAACGATTGTATCGTCTGACCATATGCAACCCGACGACGACGATCAACTGGCCCGCACACCGTCCGGGAACCGGCGGCAGGAGTCACCGCACTCGCACGAGGCCCGATCGCCTGTCGTGGCGCTGCTGGGGACGCGGTACCCGGATCTGTCGATCGAGGCCGAGATCCTGCGTCCGCTACGGGCACGCGTCGTCGTCGGTGCGGGCGCCGACGACGACGCGATCGTCGCCGTCGCAGGCGACGCCGACGTCATAATCGCCGGGTCACGGCCGCGGCTTGGCGCCGGCGTGCTGCGCCGGCTGCGCTGCGCGGCGATCGTGCGCTCGGGTGTCGGCGTCGACTCGATCGACCTGGCCGCGGCCAACGCACTCGGCATCCG
>JAHELV010000152.1 GCA_024644015.1 Nitriliruptorales bacterium | reverse complement strand
TCGACATGGCACCGCCGTTCTGGAAGGAGGCAGATCGCGATCACGATAGCCAGACGACGCTCGCGTCAACCTCACTCGCAGGGTGAGACGGCTCGTCGACGCCGCGTACAACCTCGCCCTTCACCGCGAACACCGCCGGCCCCGCGTGAGCGGCCAGCAAGTCCTGGACCCATTCTTGGACCCAATTGGGCGGACTTCGGCGATCGAGGCGGCTCTCAGGTAGCTGCGTATGGCAGCGTCGGTTGCTGCGCGCCGTGTGACGTGGTCGTACAGCTCGTCGTCGATCGCCAGCGCTCTCATGGCCCTCACCGTACGTCGACTGGTGAGGATGCAGAGCGTCGTTCGCGCTGGGCGGTGTGTGGTGTCGGGCTGCCGCCCCTGCGCGTGTGTGGATAGATGTGTTGCACGGCAGAAGCGTTGGTTCTATCCATGGCTTCGGTGTTGCCAAGCCTGCCTGCGACGTTGACGACCGCGACCGAGTTCGATGTCGGGGAGCCGGTCCAGCGCGTGTTGAATGTGCCGCTGGCCGAGTGACGCAACCGACGTGAGCTACGTCCGCGGGTCGGGCGCACGTGGATCTGCAGCACCGCGGACGCCGCAAGGCCGTGCACGTAGGAGTTGTTGCCGCTGTACGTGGCGGAGCGGTCGCTCGCTCGGCTCCGCGCTTCGCCGGGCCAGTCGGATCGCCACGGTTGATGCGCAAACGCATGGTGTGATGCGCGTTCGCATGTATCGTGGGCGCTATGCCGAAGACACTGCAGGTGCGGGACGTCGATGACGAGGTCTATGACGGGCTGCGACGGCACGCCGCCGCAGCCGGTATCACCGTGCCGGAGCTGCTGCGCCGCGAGATGAGACGTCTTGCCAGTCGTCCGACCATCGACGAATGGATCGATCGCACGCGCCGGCACCCCAGCGACATCGACCGCCGCGACGTGCTCGCGGCCCTCGACGAGCTCAGGGGTGAGTGGCCCGATGCTGGTCGTTGACGCCGGCCCGCTGTTCGAGGTCGTCGCCGACACCGCGCGGGCCGAGCCGGCCCGTGTGCTGATGGCCGCCGACGACGACCTCGCCGCGCCGCACCTCGTGGACGCCGAGGTCCTCGCGGTCATCCAAACCCAACACCGCCGCGGCCGCCTCGACGACAGCGCCGCCGCACAAGCGGTCACCGACCTGCAGTCGTGGCCCGCGCGCCGATGGTCACACCGTCCGCTGCTGCAGCGGGCGTGGGAGCTGCGCGACAACGTTCGTGGCTATGACGCGTTGTACGTCGCTCTCGCTGAGTGGCTGGGTGCGACGCTGGTCACGGCGGATGCCCGCCTCGCCCGAGCGATCGGCCCCCGCTGTGAGATCGTGCTGGTCGGCGCCGGCGGCGACGAACCCGCCGGGTGAGTCGCCATCGCGGAGATATGACACGGCGCCAGCGTTCGCGTGGCCGGTCCGAACTGGCGTCGATCGCGGTCGGCTCGATGGCCTCGACGTAGCCGGCAACGTAGCCACCAGCGACCACGTGGACGCATCGGGACAGCGAGCGGCAGCGCGGGACGCTTGTGCACGCTTTGGACGGATGACGTCTTGCCTGCGCGGTTTCTGCACTGCTCAGCGGTCGGATACGGTGGGACGCGGGTGGCCTCCACGGCACACGGTCGGACGCGTTGGACGGTTTGGCGTGTGCATGGCATGGAAGAGGTCAGGGGTTCGATTCCCCTTAGCTCCACACAAACCGCAGGTCAGAGGCCTGGGGAGTCAGGCGGGCGGGACTTCGGCGCTGGTGAACGTAGCCAACTGGCTACGTTGGCTACGTCGGGACGGGCGTCGTGACTGTTAGTCGTGAGCCAACCGCTATCGATGATGTTTCCTGACGACGCCCTGAACCACGCATCGCCGAACACGCTCGGGGCCTTCGGCGGTGTCGCTGACGCGAAGACGGCCGCCAGCAGGCGTGAGCCCGAAACGCGGCGAGCGCAGCGACATCGGTGACCACTTGCAGCGCGCCCGCGAACAATGGGTCGCGCCAGCCCGCCGGTGGCTCACGGCCGATGTTCAATGGGACCACGGTGCACGCCTGCGCCGCCGGGGAGTGGCCGCGGACAGGACCATCGACCGGGATCCCAGTGATCGCCAAGACCGACTCCGCTGGCGCGTCAGCGGCCGCCCACCCGGCGTCATGCCAGCGCCCTCGGCAGGCGGCCCTACTTGCGGACGGTCTTGGCGTTCTACCCCCAGGCTCAAGTACAGGTACAGGTCGTAACCGCAGCTACGCGGCTCGTCCGTGGCTTCGGTCCAGACGCTTGCTGTCGCTCGACGGCGTGTCCGCCGTGTCCGCCGTGTCCGCCGTGTTCACTGTGTAGTGCCGTCGTCGGGCGCGGCGTGCACGGCCAGGTCAGTCACGTCGGCGAGGTGGTCGAAGTCGCGGTCGTTGTGGAGGATGGCGCAGTCTTCGCGGATGCACACGGTGGCGATGAGGCAGTCCAGGGTTCGTCGGATGGTCTTGCCCCTGCTGCGGGCGTGCCGGTACAGCGCCGCGGCGTTGCGGAAGTCGTCGAGCGTGCGCAGCCGCAGGATGTCGAATGCCTGCAGTCGCTTGTCGACGCGGCGGACAGTGTGCTCACCGCGCAGTCCCTGGAGGATCTCGCCGAAGATGACGTCGGTCAGCGCGATCCCGGCGTCGGCGTCCACGAGTCGCAGCAGTTCGGCGACGTGCGGTTCGTCGCTGCGGCCGGCGAAGTAGTCGATCCAGACGGTGGTGTCGACGACGATCACAGTCGGCTGCGGCGGGATTCGTCGAGGTCGCCGGTCCACTCCACGGTGCCGAGCAGTTCGCGGATGCGCTGTCGGTCCTTGCGACGGACGAGTTCCCGTAAGGCGTGCTCGACCGTGGCCTTCTTGGTCGCTGTGCCGGCGACGGCCTGGGCGTCGGCGAGGAGTTGCTCGTCGATGTCGATGTTGGTGCGCATGCC
>JAHELV010000074.1 GCA_024644015.1 Nitriliruptorales bacterium | reverse complement strand
GTCGCCGCCGTCGCACCGAAGTCGACCGCGGTCGCACCCGTGAACCCCGAACCCGAGATCACCACCGACGTGCCACCCGCCGTCGGCCCACTCGACGGCGCCAACCCACCAACCGACGGCGGCACGATCGCCGGGTCGTAGTGGTAGCCGAGGTCGATGGTGGCGGTGTCGGTGACGGCGTCGGTGCGGGTGGTTCTGGTGTCCAGGCCGAGGTTGGCGGCGGTGTCGGAGCCGGCATCGATGGCGGGACTGTCAGATCCCTGCCCGGCGGCGATGTGGGACAGGTGGTAGTCGTCGCCGGCCGGGTTCACGAACAGCGGATCCGACGAGATGTTGCCGGTGCCCGGCAACACCGCGGCGTTGTAATCGTTGTAGTTGAACGTCCCCAGGCTGGTGTTCTCGATCGTCGAGGCCCAGAAGATGTTGTCCTCGAACAGGTTCGACGCCAGGCCGTTCTCCAACGCGAACCCGCCGATGGTGCCGGCGAAGGTGTTGTTGCGGTACACGTGGCTGCCCGCACCGATCGGCGTCGACCCGTCGTCGTCGATGTCATAGATCAGGTTGTTGACCACCAGCCCGTTGTCGGACGTCCCCTTGAAGTAGATCGCGTCCCGGCCGGTGTCATGGATGATGTTGTTGCGGATGGTCACGTTGTCGGCGTTGTTGATGTCGACCGCCGCGTCGGCTCCGCCGCAGTCAGGGTGGTCGGTGATCTCGAACCCGTCGATCACCAGATCGCCGGTGCCCACCACGTCGAACGCCTTGCAGCGCGCGTTGCCGCCGTCGACCACGACCACTCCCCCGTCGGCCAGATACGTGATCGGCTCTGACGCCGTGCCCGCGTTGGCCGGGGTCACCGTCTCCGGGTACGACCCCGGCTGCACCCGCACCGTGTCGCCGGCGACCATCGTGTCGGCCGCCTTCTGGATCGTCAGCCACGCCCCGCCCGCACCGTTGGACTGACCGGTGTTCGCGTCAGACCCATCGGTGCGCACGTAATAGGTGGTCGCGGTGTAGGTGTAGTCGTCGGCGACCGTGTTCGCGCTGGTACCCATCGGCGTGGTCACCGCCACGTCGACCGTCCCCACCGGCCCAGCGGGAGCCGTCGCCGTGATCTGCGTGTCGCTGTCGACCACGAACCCGGTCGCCGCCGTCGCACCGAAGTCGACCGCGGTCGCACCCGTGAACCCCGAACCCGAGATCACCACCGACGTGCCACCCGCCGTCGGCCCACTCGACGGCGCCAACCCACCAACCGACGGCGCCGCGCAGGTCCCGGTCGAGGCAACCACCTCGGTGCTGTCGGTGCTCTCCCAGCTCGCGTAGAAGGCACGGACCACGTAGTAGTAGACGCCCGCCGCAGGCGTGTCGTCGTAGGTCACCGTCGTTCGCGGCGTGATCTCCGCAATCTGGCTGTAGGGACCCCCGGGACTGGTATGGCGGTACACGCGATGGCCGGTGGCGTACGTGTCGGCGGTCGCCGTCCAGTCGAGCGTTATCGTTGCGCCGCAAACGGCGGTCAGGCCGGTCGGCGGAGCGAGCACATCCGCCGTGAACGAGCTTGCGTCGCTGCTCGTGGCACCGCTGAAACTCGCCCACGCCGTCGACAGCGACAGCACAGCGAACAGGGTGCCTGCAACCGTAACCGTGACCGCGCGGATCCTCATGACGGTGCATCGACCTCGGACGGCGCTGCCGTCGGCCGGGGCTCGTGCCGGTGCAGCGCAAGATCGCTGCGAGCGATCCCGGGGACCCGTACGGAAACCGCGGACTCAACCCGTGGGTCTGCGATGACCGTCATGTGATCTCCGGCTGTGATCTCGGAGTCTGCTGGTAGTTCTTGGTTGCGAGCCACTCGACGTCGACGTCGTCGACAGAGCCGTTGTGGGCGGTGTCGGGTAGCGAAGAGATCACGGGGCTGTCGGCACTTCGAGCATCGAAGCCCGAATCGCAATGTCGGGTCTCAGCCCAGCAACTTCAGGGTTGGTCGGCCGGCTTCCCTCGGGACATAAGCGAACCAACTTCGCAAGGCGGCCCCGTCAACTCCGCCCTCCTCCGCGCGAGCGGTGCTTGAAGTCCATGGCTTGTCGCATCGAACCGACGAGACCCTCACGTGCGCCGCCGGTCGGTCCGAACGGCTTCGCCGATCTGGTCGGTCAGCTGTGGAGACGACCCCATCCTGCAAGGGCCCGGCGCCGACAGGTACGTGCCGACGGATGCGGACACTCGGCCTCGCAGTGCGGCGTTCTCCGGCCCGCTGACGCGCGCGACACTATCGACCGGCGCGCCCATCGCCGGCGTGGCGCGCGGCGACAGCAGGTGTTTCCTGCGGTGCACCACAGCGCTAGAATCCGCGCACTTCACGCCTCGTGAGCCGGAGCAGAAAAGGCCCACCATGTCGTCTGAGATACGTGTCGGCGATGCGGCAGGCAGCCCGAGGAACACCGCCCGCGTCGGTCCGACTACGGGTGGCGCTCCCGGATTCACACGACGCCGTCGATTCGCGATCCGCGTGCTGGCGGTCGTCGGACTACTGGCGTTCGGCCTGTCAGTGATGGTTGTGTTGACAGAGGTCGTCAACCCCGTGGCGAATGAAGGCGCTCTCGAACCAGCCGGTTCCCCCGAGGCGCGGCTGGGCGCCGACCGTCCAGGTGAGACCGTTCACGTCGTCGGGGCGGTCGCGGCGTTGCTGGTCGGCGGATCGGGTCTGGTCGCACTCGCGGTCCGCCCGCAACGGCTCGGCTCAGCGAACCACACGATCGCGGCCATGCTCGCAACCATCGTTGCGATCGGCATCATGGGCGACCCCGACAACCACGGTGGACAAGCCGGCCCGTTCGATCCCGTGTTCCTCATCCTTACCGTCCCCGGGCTGATCGCCGCGCTCGCCACCGGCCCGTGGATCACCTGGCGTGCTCGCAATCTCACGCGCCGACGATTCGTCGGCCTAGCTGCCGCGGGGGCGCCGTTCGTGTGGTACGGGGTGGACCAGGCGCTGATGCAGCGCAACACCTGGCCTCCGCTGGCCGACCCCCACCACCAGGCGCACTGGTACATGATGAGCGTCCTGGCGTTCACGATCGTGTTCGTCGCCGCCACCGCGGCCGTGTCGGCCCCCGGATGGCGTCTTGCAGCGCTGACCTCGGGCCTCGCTGCCGTCGCAGTAGGCGCTGTAAGTCTCCTTGCACCGGATGCCGCCTCCGCACTGACACTGCCGTGGGCGTTGCTGGCGATCGGATGGGGTGTCGCTGCGCTCGCGCTGATAAGGGATGACTCCCGACGCTCCGTCAGGTCCGCCTGACCGAATCACCAAGTCGCCTGCCGCGTCAAACGCATGCAAGGCTTATCACCGATGGTCTTCAGCATCACGGTGTCGACGAGCGGCCGCCGCCCGACCTCGCGCGGATGGGTCTGACCGCATTCGTCCACTGTCTCCTGCCAAATGAGGGTGGGCCGCAGATCCCCCGGCCGACTTCAATGAGACCCCGAGTGTCGAGCGATCCGATCGATGAAGGCATTCGAGAACTTGCCAGTCGGGTCGTACGTCGTCATCAGTTCGAGGAACTCCGGCAGGCGGGGAAAGCGCCGCGACAGGTCCACGTCGTCGAACACGAACAGCTTGCCCCAATGTGGTCGTGGCTCGTACGGCGCGAGCGCAGCTTCGATGTCGGACAGCAAAGCCATGACCTGTGTTGGATGCTTGCGCCACGTGAAGCCGATGCACAGGCTGTCGCGCTCGTAGGCGGGACTGAGCCACAGATCATCGGCGGCGACGGTACGGATCTCCGTGGCGTGCAGATGTGGTGAGATGCGGTGGCCCAGAGAACGAAGCGCTTCGAGTGCGCCGACGGCATACCGCCGGTCGACGAAGTACTCGGTCTGCAGCTCGTCCCCGCCGGCCGAAGGCTGAGCGTCGAGACGGAAGTGTGGCAGCCGTTCGGACCAGGGGCCGGGGATGCCGGCGCGCACGTTGAGGTGGTGGTCGGCTGGCTCGTCGGCGTCGTCGTACCAGGTGCCGCCGTACAGCGACTGCAGCACGGGCTCGGGCAGCTCGATGCCGTCGCCGGCCGACTCCACCCGAACCTTCTGCCAGAGCTCCCGGATGACCGGGCTGCCGAAGTCTCCAATGAGGCTCACGCTGTAGGCGCTGGCCATCACCTCGTCGAACGCGTCCAGCACGGTGTCCCACGACGCATCGCGGTACACGTCCTGCCGTACCAGATAGGTCGGCTGCACGTCGAGCACCAATCGGGTGATCACGCCGAACGCTCCGAGACCGAGCGCGAGCGCCTTCAGGTCAGGGCTCGAGCGGTCCACGGTGACCAGCGACCCGTCGGGCGTGACGAGCTCGACCGCCGCCACCGCGGTCGCCAGGACCCCGTTGCGATCGCCCGAACCGTGG
This sequence comes from Nitriliruptorales bacterium, assembly GCA_024644015.1. Lineage (GTDB taxonomy): Bacteria > Actinomycetota > Nitriliruptoria > Euzebyales > JAHELV01 > JAHELV01. Next base: position 7,436 of record JAHELV010000074.1, on the reverse strand, counting down.
GTACCGGTCGCGGTCGCGCCGGCCACGGAGATGTGCGGCAGAGAGCCCGTGTTGTGCAGCGCGTAGCCCTGCGACTCCAGCTCGGCGGCCAGGATCCCATACCGCGTCCCACCGGTCACCGAAACCGTCATCTCGTCGGCATCGACCACGATGTCCGGTGCCAACTCGGACAGCGAAATGAGCGCACCGCCTGGGCAATCTGCAACGGTGTTGAACGAGTGACGGGTGCCAAGGGCTCTGACCCGCGGCAGTCGGGCGACCAGCTCCTGCACCTCAGCGACAGAAGCGGGGTGGTGGACCGATTCCGCGCGGTAGCCGACGTTGCCCGCCCAGTTCGTCAGCTCCATGGACACGTTGCACCTCGCTACCCATCATCGTCGCATGCGTCCTCGGCCCACGTCCACACCCCGCAAGTCGAACAGTCGCGCTTGAACGCGTCAACCACGCGATCATGCCTTGGAGTCAAGCGACTCGAGTCCAGAGCGAGGACGGCGATCGCGGTGACGAGCACCGCCTCCAAGTCGTCGACACTTGCATGCCGCCGCGCCTGGGGCAGGGGTACCTTGGGCCGCATCGTCGTCGACCCCGGTCCAACGAACGCGATGCGTTCCCGGCGAGCGCCCGTCGTCGTCGACATGGTCCGTCCCGGCCAGAGCCCTCGCAGGCGGTCGGGCGCCCTGCGGCGTGACGCTCCTTCGCGCGAGTCGCGTCCTCGGCCCGGCGTCGTGGCGTCAAGCTCCCGGGTCGAAGACGTCTTCGATCGTCTCGCCAAAGAGACGGGCGATGCGGAAGGCCAGCGGCAGGCTCGGGTCGTACTTCCCCGTCTCGATGGCGTTCACCGACTGGCGTGACACCTCGAGGCGCCGGGCCACGTCGCCCTGTGACCAGCCCCGCTCGGCGCGTAGGACCCCGAGGCGGTTCTTCATCGGTAGCGGAAGGTCGCGACGAGCACGCCCGCGGACCAGCAGAGCAGCATCACGACCGCGGCCGTTGGAGTGTCCAGGGCTGGCGCCCCGACCGACTCCAGCATCCCGTAGCCCAGCAGCAGGCCGACACCGACCGCGAAGCCCACCGCCAATCCCTCCAGTTGCACAGAGCGGGTGAATTCGTCGGTCTCGCGGAGGAAGCGCACGAACGCGGCGACGACCCCGATCCCGACGATTGCGGGTAGGGCCATCGTCAGCCATGCGATGACGCCGGCCGATGACTCGAGCACGTGGGTCGCAACGAGGTACGCGATCGCCCACGCCACCGACCACCAGATGATGCGCCACTGGTTCGTCCGGTCCGCCGGTGTGCCGCAGGACGCCTTCAGCCAGTCCCACACCGTTGGTCGCGTGTCGTCCACGTCGCGCACCCTCCGAGCATCCCTGTCAAGTGACCTTGACACTATCGCGCCGCGCCACAACTGTCAAGCGACCTTGACATCTTGCCCGCAGGTCCTCGGGCAGAGCGGGCACATCGATGCCGAGTGCACACAACGATCGATCCCACCGCTGAACGGATATCTTCTGATGACGCCGATGATCGACATGCGTCTGGAGGCGCATGGTGACGGAGGCGTTCCAGGCTGCGCTCGACGCGCCCCCACGCGACCTGCCGGGCCTGCGCGAGCTGCCGGCTCGATCAGCACCATGGGAGCAATGAGTGGGCTAACGACCCACCGCAACGGGCGATCAGAACTTCCCCGAGTTGACCCAGGTGTCTTCGGGGGTGATCTCTTCGATGACGTCCCAGTGCTCGACGATCGTGCCGCCATCGATGCGGAACAGGTCGATCGCGGCGTGACGTCTTCCGTGCAGCTCGCTCTCGGCCAGGATGGCGACGAAGTTGCCGCAGCCGACGAGCCTGTGCAGCCGGAGGTAGCGCATCGACGTGGCGGCGGCGAACGCCTGCAGCGGAGCGATCCCGTCGGCGATGTCGGGGTTGTGCTGCGCCACGTCGGGCGTCATGAACTCGACCATGCGGTCGTAGTCGCCGGGGATCAGGACCTCGTCGACGAACCGGGTGACCAGCTGCTTGTTGACGTCGGTCCTGTCCAGATCGGTCGGGTCGGTCGGGCCTTCGACCTGGCTGCGACCGCTCGCGGTCGTGTCGCGCAGCTCGGCGACAATGTCCCAGTGCTCGATGAGCTTGGCGTCGTCGTCGGTGTCGAAGATGTCGGCGGTCACGTACCGGTGCTGGCCGTGGTTGAGGTTCTGCACGACGTGGAGGAACACGTACCGGCCGTCCTCGAACGCTCTGACGATGTCGACGTCTCGGATCGGGTTGCGTTCGGTGAAGTCGGCGAAGAAGTCGACGAATCCGTCCTTGCCGTCCTTCACCGGGGTGGAGTGCTGGGTGTAGCGGGCCCCAGCGTAGGTATTGATCGCCTTGACGTAGTCGCCGTCCCGGATCGCCTCGAGATACAGCGACGTGGCGTTGTCCAGTCGTTGACCCATTACACGTCTCGCGTCCTTTCGCGGTCGGTGACAGCAATGTCGCTCTGAGCAGTGCACGCCGCCGCCTGGCACCTCCGCGTGAGCCGAGCCCTACTCGAGTGCATCTGGTGCTCCGTCCGACGACCCCCTCCCGGAGCAGGTCACACGGTGCGGAGGCAGTCCGGGCAGCGTGCGCGGAAGGCGACCTCGATGCCGAGGATCTCGAAGCCCTGCTGTTGGTCGTCGGGCAGGTGAGGTTCGTCCGCCTGGACATCCACCATCCGTCCGCAGTCCACACAGACCAGGTGGTGATGGCGCTCCTCGACGTTCGGGTCGTAGCGCCTGCGGCCGTCCGCATGGGCGATCGCGAGTAGCTCACCCATGTCCACCAACTCGTTGAGCGTGTTGTAGACGGTCGCCAAACTCACCTCGGGCAGGACCTCTCGGGCACGCTCGAACACCTCTTCGGCGGCCAGATGCACGTGCTCGCCCGCCATCGCCTCAGCAATGACGCGCCGCTGCGCCGTCAGACGCCAACCACGGTCTCGTAAGCGCACCACCAGTCGTGCCACCCAAGCTCCTCGCGCGAAGTCCCAGGTCGTTCCAGACAAGGACACTAGCACAGAACGATGGAATGCTATCAAAACTCCGCTTGCTCGAATCTTAGAATCGTTCTAAGTTCGTTGCTCGTCGTGTGCAGCGGCGCCGATCCGCTCGGCTGGGGTCGGCCAAGTTTCCAGCCACGTGATGCCAACCACTCTTCGAGGAGCACACCGTGTCCGAGGATCAGACCACGCGCCGAGAGTGGGGGGCCCGCACCACGCCCCGACTGCAGGGCAACGAGCACTGGTGGCCCGACCAGCTCAACCTGCGCATCCTCCACCAGCGGCACCCCGGCTCGAACCCACTCGGCGAAGACTTCGACTACGCCGAGGCGTTCTCGCAGCTCGACGTCGACGGGTTGACCGCCGACGTCGACGCGCTGATGATCGACTCGCAGGAGTGGTGGCCCGCCGACTGGGGCCACTACGGGCCGTTCTTCATCCGCATGTCGTGGCATGCGGCTGGCACCTACCGACAGACAGACGGCCGCGGCGGTGGCGGTACCGGTGCGCAGCGGTTTGCGCCACTGAACAGCTGGCCCGACAACGGCAACCTGGACAAGGCGCGCCGGCTGCTCTGGCCGGTCAAGCGCAAGTACGGCGAGAACATCTCCTGGGCCGACCTGCTGGTCTTCGCCGGCAACCGGGCGCTCGAGACGATGGGCTTTGCGACCTTCGGCTTCGGGTTCGGTCGCGCTGACATCTGGGCGTCCGAGGACGACACCTACTGGGGCCCCGAGACCGAGTGGCTCGCGATCAACGATGAGCGCTACACGGGCTCGTTCGAGGACGGCAATCGGGTGCTGGACAACCCGCTCGCCGCGGTTCAGATGGGCCTGATCTACGTCAATCCCGAGGGTCCCAATGGCATCCCGGACGCTTTGAAGTCGGCGCAGGACGTCCGTGAGACCTTCAGCCGCATGGCGATGAACGACCGCGAGACGGTCGCGCTGACCGTGGGTGGCCACACCTTCGGCAAGATGCACGGCAACGCTCCCGCGGACGCGGTCGGCGAGGCTCCCGAGGTGGCCAAGATCAACGAGTTGGGCTTCGGCTGGGCCAACAAGCACGAGACCGGCCTCGGTGAGTACACGATCACCTCGGGTCTCGAAGGCGCGTGGACGCCGACGCCGATCGAGTGGGACAACTCCTACCTCGACACGCTGTTCGCCCACGAGTGGGAGGTCGTCGAGTCGCCGGCCGGCGCGAAGCAGTGGCAGCCGGTCGAGGTCGCCGACGGGTACTGGGTCCCCGACGCGCACGTCGAGGGGAAGGTGAACCCGCCGACGATGAGCACCGCCGACATGGCAATGATCGCCGACCCCACCTACCTGGAGATCTCCAAGGAGTTCCACGAGCACCCGGAGCGGCTGGCCGACGAGTTCGCCCGCGCCTGGTACAAGCTGTTGCACCGTGACATGGGGCCCAGCGACCGGTACCTCGGCCCGCAGGTGCCCGACGAGGTCCTGATCTGGCAGGACCCGGTCCCCAACCACGAGGGTCCGCTGGTCGGTGACGCCGAGATCGCTACGCTCAAGCAGCAGATCGCGGACTCCGGCCTGACTGCCGGGCAGCTGGTCGGGACGGCCTGGGCGTCGGCCTCGACGTTCCGCCAGACCGACTATCGCGGTGGCGCGAATGGTGCGCGCATCCGCCTCGAGCCCCAGGTCGGCTGGGACGTCAACGTCCGGTCGGGGGTGTCGTCGGTGATCGGCGAGCTCGAGGAGGTCAAGAACGCCTCCGACGCCAACGTGTCGCTGGCCGACCTGATCGTCCTCGGCGGGTGCGTCGGTGTCGAGATGGCGGCGAAGGCCGCGGGTCACGACATCACCGTCCCGTTCTCGCCGGGGCGCACCGACGCGACCCAGGACCTGACGGAGGTCGACACCTTCCAGCACCTCGAGCCGAAGGCCGACGCCTTCCGCAACTACGTTCAGAAGGCCAGCGGCATCCCCGCCGAGCACCTCATGGTCGACAAGGCGTTCATGCTCAACCTGACCGCCCCGGAGATGACGGCGCTTGTCGGCGGCATGCGCGCCATCGGGGCCAACGCCGGCGACGAAGACACCCACGGCATCCTCACGGACCGCCCGGGCCATCTGACAAACGACTTCTTCGTCAACCTCGTAGACATGGGCACCGTCTGGTCCCCCGTCGGCGAAGGCGAGGAGCTCTTCGAGGGCAGGGACCGCAGCACCGGCGAGACCAAGTGGACCGCCACGCGCGTTGACCTGGTGTTCGGCTCCAACTCGCAGCTGCGCGCGATCGCGGAGGAGTACGCCGCGAACGGCGGCGACAAGCACATGATCGACAAGTTCGTCAAGGCGTTCGTCAAGGTCATGGAGAACGACCGCTTCGACCTGCACCGCTGACGCGACGCTCCAGCTGCATACCAGCGCGTCCGGCGGCGTTGGTTGGCAGATCGGTTAGCGGTCCGGCCGTGCGGTACCTACGTACCACGCAGCGAATGTTGTGATACGTTTGACGTGTTTCGTACCATTATTGTCATGGCAAGGAGGCTGTAGCACTGCGCCCGGATGACTTCACCGCCAGCCAACACAGCCATGTCGTGCGCGCTGACGGCGGCTACTGGGCGTTCATGCCCCCACCGCTGCCGCCGGACGTCGAACTCGACCTCGACTTGGTCCGCCGCCTGTCGGCAGCTGACCATGCACTCGGACTTCTCGCAGGCGCCGCACAGACCCTGCCCAACCCGCGCCTGCTGTCGCGGACACTGCTACGCCGTGAAGCGGTGCTGTCCAGCCGCATCGAAGGTACTCAGGCGTCGCTGTCCGACCTCGTGCTGTTCGAAGCCGAGGCCAACACCGCGAGCGTCGGCGGCGACGTCGGCGAGGTCTACAACAACGTCAAAGCCGTCGGCCACGTGCTCGATCCCGAGCGCCGCCTGCCGCTCAGCGTGTCACTGCTGCGTGAGGCGCACGCCACCCTGCTCACCGGCGTGCGCGGCGGCTACGCGACGCCCGGGGAGTTCCGACGGTCGCAGAACTGGATCGGACCACCGGGCTGCACGCTCGATGACGCGACCTACGTGCCGCCGCCGCCGGAGCGACTATGGGACTGCCTCGACCCGTTCGAGAAGTACCTGCATGCCGAGCAACCCCTACCGCCGCTGCTCGCGGTCGCGTGCCTGCACTACCAGTTCGAAGCCATCCACCCGTTCATCGACGGCAACGGCCGCGTCGGCCGCCTGCTTGTCGTGCTTCTGCTGTCCGACTGGGGACTGCTGCCCGAGCCGTTGCTCGACCTGTCCGCCTACCTCGAACCCCGCCGCGACGAGTACTACGCCCGACTGCTCGCCGTCTCGACCGACGGCGACTGGCACGGCTGGCTGCGGTTCTTCCTCACCGCCGTCGAACACCAATCCACCGACGCGGTCGCCCGAGCACAGCACCTCCAGGCCCTCCGCGACGAGTACCGCGCGGCGGTCTCCACCGCGCGGTCATCCGCGCTGCTCAGTGTGCTCGTCGACGCACTGTTCGAGAGGCCCGCGCTGACCATCCCGCACGCAGTGAAGCTACTGGACGTCACGCACCGAACCGCGCGACTCAACATCGGCAAACTCGTCGACGCCGGCATCCTCGTCGAGGTAGGCCAGCGAGCGCGCAACAAGCTGTTCCTCGCCCCTGGCGTCCTCCGCGCTGTCGAAGGCCACGATGAGCCAGACAGTCGCCCGCACGCCACGACAAGCTGATCGTGCCGCCGCGCAAGAAAGAGTGTTCGCCGCCGCGTTTGGAGATCACTTGAGCCGTCCGGCCCGCACGTCACGTTCGATGTCCTCGATTGCGGCAGACACCTCGTGCGCCTCATAGATCTGATGGTTCCGCGCAGCTGTCGTGCGATCGAGGATCTGAGCGTCCTGAAGTGCGTCGAGCGCGCCTCCTGCAGCCCGCCGGCTGACGCCGTAGCGCTGCGCGACCATCGCCGCGTCGATGACCGGGTGGGTCGGCAGGTCCGGCACGATACGGTGAACCACGGAATCGGCACGTGTCTTCGCGACCGCGGGCACGGACCGCCATTCGCTCACGAGTTCGGCCATGCTGTCAGCAAGTCGAATCGACGCGGCGGCCGCTGTACGACAGCACGCAGCGAAGTACATCAGGTACTCGTCGATGTCGCCGCGTTCGTAGACGGCGAGCGAGTCGAGGTACGCGTCGGCGCGCCCGAGGAAGGCGATGGACAGCGGGGCAACGGTGTTGATCGTGACATTGCGATGCCGAAGCACGAGGTGGGTCAACGCACGACCGACACGTCCGTTGCCGTCGGCGTACGGATGGATGACCTCGAACTGCGCGTGAACGATCCCTGCTTGCGCGACCACTGGAAGGTCATCGCGGTTGATGAAGCCGACGAGGTCGTCGATCAGCGGCGCGATCCGGTCCGGATCGGGCGGGAT
>JAHELV010000035.1:38514-41870 GCA_024644015.1 Nitriliruptorales bacterium | reverse complement strand
GAGCGCGTCGGCGATCGTCGGCCACGCCCTCGGCCAGTGCTCGGCGAACGCCTCTTGGAGCAGCGTCGCAGCGTGGCGGGACAACTCGTGGGTCAGTGGTGCGAGTTGCATGCCGCAGTCTGTCACAGCGGACCGCTGTTGCGGCCGGTCCGCCAGCCGGCGCGATCCGGGCCGCCGGCGTCCACGGGCGCCGGGTCAGCTGCCGCGCGCCGCGCGGTAGCAGGCGACGATCGCTCGAACGGACCGGTCAACGTCGTCGACGTCGGTCTGCCAGTTCGACACCGAAATGCGCATGAGCGCTTCCCCACGCCATGACGTGCCGCTCATCCAACATGTGCCGTCGCGCTGGACCGCGGAGATCACGTCCGCCGCGGCGACGTCGTCGAAGCCGACGAGCACCTGATTGAGCACGACGTGGTTGCGGATGGTGATGCCCGGCTCAGCGGCCAGTTGCTCCGCGAACCGTGACGCCATGGCGCAGCCCCGCTCGATCAGCTCGACGACACCCGCCCGGCCCAGGCAACGCAGCGCCGCCCAGACCGCGAACCCGCGCGCACGGCGGGAGAACTCCGGTGTCCACTCGAGCGGGTCACGGGTCTGCTCGCCGAACTCGAGATACGCCGACTGCGCCCGGTCGGTGCCCATGGCCGCGCGGTGGCTGTCGGGATGGGCGGTGAACACCATGCCCGAGTCATAGGGCACGTTGAGCCACTTGTGGGCGTCGACCGCCCACGAGTCCGCACGCTCGAGCCCCGCGGTGCGCTCGTGCAGGCGCGGGATGCACGCCGCCCACAAGCCGAATGCGCCGTCGACGTGGACCCATGCACCGTGGGCATGGGCGATGTCGGCGAGCTCCCCGACCGGGTCGAGCGCGCCGGTGTTGACGTTGCCGAGCTGCGTGCAGACGATCGTCGGACCGTCGTTGCGGGCCAGTGCGGCAGCGAGCCGGTCCGATCGCATCGCACCGTCGTCGTCGACGTCGACCAGCACGGCTTGCGACCCGAGCCCGAGCAGGCGCATCCCACGGTCGATCGTCGAGTGCCGTTCGGCGCCGGTGACGACCGTGACGGCTGGCGCGCCGGCGAGACCGTCACGCTCGACGTCCCATCCGATCGAGGCGAGCACCTGGTGGCGAGCGACGGCCAGCGCTGTCGTGTTGGCCATCTGCCCGCCCGTCACGAACCCCACCGATGCGGTGGGGGGCAGCCCGAGCAGGTCGACCAGCCAGGTCCGCGCGACCTCTTCGGTGACGGCCGCGGCCGGTCCCGCGACGTACAGGCTGGCGTTCTGGTCCCAGACCGGGGTCAGCATGTCGGCCGCCATCGCGACCGGTATGGCCCCGCCGACGACGAACCCGAAGAACCGCGCGGAGGTGCTCGCGGTCATCGTCCGCTCGGCGTGGTCCGCGAGCCTGTCGATCACCGCCACGGGGTCCTCGGACTGGTCCGGCAGCGGCCCGCCGAGTGCGTCGCGCAGCTCCTCGACGGTCGCCGACGCGCGCACCTGACGGGCGGGCAGCCGCCGGATGTACCGCGTGGCGTGCACGCGGACCCGGTCGATCAGGCGATCGGTCACGGTCGGGTCGAGCGTCGGCATGGCGGCTCCCTGAGCGACGAGCGGGTCACGCGTGACGGTACGCGCCCTTGGCCCGGTGCGTGCGTCTGACCCCTCTGGCTGCCATCGCCGTGCGGCGTGCGATGCTGGCAGCGATGGCTGCGACCGTGACGACGATGCGCTCCAGCGCCGGCGCGTCGTGACGGGGCCGGTGGCCGACGTCGAGCGGGCGGACGGCGGACGGGGCACGCGCCGCACGCTGGTGGTCGCGCTGCTCGCGCTGCTGCTCGCGCTCGGTGTGGTCGTTGCGGTGGCGTTGACCCGGCAGGCCGACGTTGCCGACAGCGCGACACCGGACACCCCGCCGCTGCTGCCTGCCGACGGTCCCGCCGTCGACGCGCCGCTGCCGGACGCGACGTTGCCACCGCTGGCGGGGTTCGGGCCGCCGGGTGGGCTGGCACTGCCCGAAACGGGCGGAGAACCCATGTTGATCAACTTCTGGGCCAGCTGGTGCGCGCCGTGCGTCAATGAGATGCCGATGTTGCAGCGCGTCACCGAAGACGTCGGGCTCCGGATGGTCGGCGTCGACTACGTCGACCAGCTCGACAAGGCGGTCGAGCTGGTCGAACGCCTGGACATCCGCTACACCCTCGTGCGCGACGACCGCGGTGCGTTCGGCGAAGAGGTCGGCCTGCTGGGCACCCCTACGACGCTGCTCGTCGACGGCGACGGCGTGGTGCGCAGACGGCTGACCGGCGAGCTCACGGAGGACCAGTTGCGCACCGCGATCGCCGAGGAGCTGGGGAGCGGGTGACGGTGTGTTGCAGGCTGGCGCACGCTGGGGCCTATCGGTACAGTTGCCTGGGCTCGGGGCCGCGTGACGAAGGTCTTGAGGCCGGACACGTCGGCACCCGAGACACACGACGAAAGGCCGCTGCGGGATGAACGTGATCGGGGAGTTCTTCCGTACCTTGCCCGCCGCGCTGTCGGCGTTGTGGGACTTCGGGGACGGGTTCTTCGGTGTCATCCTCATGGTGGTCAGCGGCGCGATGATCGCGTTGTTCGCCGGGCTCGCCTATCGGCTGCGCGAGACGCAGGGCTGGTTGTCGAGCCTGTTCGGCTCGATGGCCGTGCTGCTCGGCCTGTGGTGGACCCTCGGCATCATCCCGTCCGCTTGGATCTACTTCGCCGACTCGCAGAAGGACCTGCTCGCCGATTCGATCATTCCGAGCCAGATCATCATCGGACCGCTCGGCGTCGCCACGAACTTCTACAACGTCTTCCGCGACTCGATCGTGATGATCGAGGCGACTGTCGTGCTGGCCGCGGGTGCCTGGCTGATCTTCGCGCTCCAGAAGCGGCTCCCGGGCGGGCTGGCCGAGGGCGAGGAGCGCGGCCCCACCACCGGCGGCTACAAGTAGGGGGTGGGGGGATCCCATGGGGCTGACCGACAAGGGACTCCACCCGACGATCTTCGACGACTACCGCATCGAGACGGTCGATCCGGGCTGGCTGCAGGAGCGCGTCAAGCCGAAGCGGCACATCGGGCTCACCGCCGAGCTGTGCATCCTGTGCCGGGCATGCGAGGACGTGTGCCCATGGGAATGCATCTGGATGCTGGCGCCGGACATCGTGGCCGACGCCGAATCCGAGGAGGTCATGACACTCGCCAACACCGCAGCGTCGATCTTCGTGATCGACGACAATGAGTGCACCCGCTGCGCGATCTGCGTCGAGCGCTGTCCGTCGGACGCGCTGTGGCTGGGTCGCACGAGCGCCTAGAAACCAGGTCGATACGGAAC
>JAHELV010000035.1:33136-38414 GCA_024644015.1 Nitriliruptorales bacterium | reverse complement strand
CCAAGACAGACCGCAGGTCGATACGGAACCAGGCTCTGTATCGCCTCTAGACAGAACAGGATCCATCGCGTGGCGAACATCCCGAGCGCCGACGAGCTGAAGAAGCGGTTGCAGGACAACGTCATCTACAAGTCGGTCTTCCGGCCGGGATCGATCTACCGGAAGGGGTACCGGGACACGTCCAGGGATCGCGCGCTCGCCGCGATGAACAACGTCCTGTACCACCTGCATCCGGTGAAGGTGAAGCGCCACGGCCTGAAGCTGACCTACACCTACTGCCTGGGCGGCACCAGCTTCTTCCTGTTCATCCTGCTGACGGTGACCGGGATCTTCCTGATGTTCTTCTACCGCCCGGCGGCCGGCGCGGGCAGCGAGATCGCCTACCTCGACATGCAGAACCTCCGCGCGAACGTGCAGTTCGGCGATCTCGTGCGCAACATGCACCGGTGGGGCGCCCACCTGATGGTGTTCACCACGTTCCTGCACATGGCGCGGGTCTTCTACCACGGGGCGTACAAGGCGCCGCGCGAGTTCAACTGGGTGGTCGGCGTGATCCTGCTGCTGATCACGCTGTTCCTGGCGTTCACCGGCTACCTGTTGCCATGGGACCAGCTGGCCATCTGGGCGGTGCAGGTGGGCACGAGCATGGCGGGGTTCACGCCGGTCTTCGGCCAGCAGATCCAGTTCGCGCTGCTCGGGGGCGTGGAGATCGGCCCGGAGACGCTGCTGCGGTGGTACGTGCTGCACGTGCTGGCGCTGCCGTTCATCCTCACGATCTTCCTGGCGGTGCACTTCTGGCGCATCCGCAAGGATGGCGGCATCTCGGGGCCGCTGTAATGGCCGCCGCAGTAGAACCAGGCTCCAAGGAGGTCGACGATGGCTGACGATCCAGGGATCGATCAGGAGACGTTCGACAAGCTGGTGGCCGAAGGCCAGCCTGAGCGGGTCGCCCGCGCGAAGGCCAAGGCAGCCGCGGCGCGCAAGTCGCGTCAGGCGGAGGCTCCAGCCGGCGACGGCGCGTCCGCCGACGGTGCGGGTGGCGGCGAGACCCCCGACCAGGTGCAGGAGCGCGTCTTCAACGAGTTGGTCGCCGAGGGCCAGCCCGAGCGGGTCGCCCGTGCCAAGGCCAAGGCTGCTGCGGCGCGCGCCAAGCGGGCGTCCGAGTCGAAGCCCGAGCCGGCCAAGCAGCCGGCCGCCGCCGCCGCGAAGGCAGGCGGAGCTACCGCCGTGGCGCCCGCCGGCAACGGCGCCGGCGACGGCAACGGCACCGGCGTCGCGCTGACTCCCGAACAGCGACAGCAGCGCGTGGCTGCCGCGCTGGCCGCCCGGGCCGAGGGTGGCCCGCACGAGCGCACCGGCGGCGTGGAGACGAAGTACGCCGGCCAGGAGCACACCCACCGGCTCCTCGCGATGGTGCCGCCGACGGGCATCCAGCAGATCCGCGGCAAGCAGGACGACAAGGCCTACACCTGGCCGCACCTGCTGACGGCGGAGTTCCTCTGCCTGATGGCGGTGACCGCGTTTCTGTTCGTGTTCAGTGCGCTGGCGCCGGCGCCGCTGCGCGAGCTGGCGAACCCGAACGTGACGCCGAACCCGTCGAAGGCGCCCTGGTACTTCCTCGGCCTTCAGGAGATGCTGCGGTACTGGCACCCCATGGTGGCCGGCGTGACGATCCCGCTGATCCTCGGCCCGCTGGGCCTGGTCGCGATCCCGTATCTGGACCGCAACCCATCGATGCAGCCGGAGCGGCGCAAGTTCGCCTACATGCTGTTCACGATGTTCCTGGTCGCCGCGTCGGCCCTGACGTTGGCCGGTTCGTTCTTCCGCGGGCCCGGGTTCAACTGGACCTGGCCGTGGGCTGACGGCCTCTGGTTCACCCTCTAGGAGGTGCCGCGATGATGCTCGAGATCACTGCAGCGACAGCAGCTGGACTGCTGGTGCTGGCATGGTTGCTGCGCCGCGCGGCCCTGCGTCCGGCGACGGTGCGTTCGCCTGCCGTCGCCCACGCCAGTGCGGGAGGGCGCGCTGACGACGTGCTGTTGATGGCGGCACCACCGGACACGGCGACCGACACGTCGACGACGCTGCCCGGCGCCGGGGCACCGCCCGCCAGGAAGGCACCGCAACGCAAGCCGAGCGGCCCCAGCCGTCGCCAGTTCCTGAAGTGGGGCATGGGACTGGGCTGGCTGGGGGTGCTGACGGGCTTCACCACAGCGAGTCTGGCGTTCATCTGGCCGAACCTGCGGGGCGGTTTCGGAGCCCGGATCCCCATAGGCACCCCGGACGGCCTCCTCGCGGAGATCGACGCGAACGAGGGCCGGTTCGAGGCCCCGGAGGCACGCTCGCTCATCGTCAAGTACGACGCCGCCCTGGATCCCGACGGGCAGTACGCCGAGATCACCAACCAGACCGGCATCATGGCGCTGTATCAGAAGTGCGTCCACCTGGGCTGCAAGGTGCCGTGGTGCGCGTCGGCGCAGTGGTGGGAGTGCCCGTGCCACGGGTCGAGGTACAACCGGTGGGGCGAGTGGCAGGAGGGACCGGCACCACGTGGCCTCGACCGTTTCGCGGTCGAGGAGGTCGAGGGGCAGGTCCTGGTCGACACGTCCACGGTGATAACCGGCCCGTCGCGCGCGTCGGCTGCGCTGAACCAACCGGCGGAGGGCCCGCACTGCCAGGACGCGGCGTAGGCTGCGGGTGCCGCTGAGCCGTAGACACATGGAAGGACCGACCAGGTGAGCCCCATTCTTGCCGTTGCGATCCTGGCTCTGGCGGCCGTGCTCGTGCCGGTGCTGCTGTACGTGCGCAGCGCGCGCGGGCGCAAGCCGTGGATCGAAGACGTGCCCAGCGCGATGCGGCCCGGCTACTCCGACGAGGAGCTCGAGGGCAAGATCCGCATGCGCTACCTGACGTGGGGCGTCGTGCTGACGATCTTCTTCGCGCTGGCGCTGCCGTTCTACTGGATCACTGAGCAGCGGCGTCTGAGCGAGGAGGTCGAGGGCTTCTTCACCGTGGCGGTCGAGCGCGGCGAGACGCTCTACACCGAGAACTGCGCGCGCTGCCACGGCGCGGACGCGGGCGGCGGGGGCGCGGCGTCGCCCTACAACCCCGACGAGAGCTGGCCGGCGCCCGACCTGACGACGATCGCAGCGCGGTACGAGAACAACCCGAACATCACCGACATCCGTCGGTACATCATCAACACCCTCGAGGTCGGTCGGCCGGGCTCCCCGATGCCGACATGGGGCGCCGCCTATGGCGGACCGTGGAACGATCAGCAGATCGAGGAGGTCACCGACTTCATCCTGTCGCGCCAGGTCGATGACACGGCCGAGCCGCAGCAGGCCGCGGCGCTGTCGGGGCGGGAGCTGTTCGAGGGCAACTGCGCCCGATGCCACGGCGCGGACGGGCGCAGCGGAGAAGGCCGGCCGGGGCCGTCCCTGGTCGGCGTGTTCGAACGGCACGACCGTGACTCGATCCTGGGCATCCTGCGCAACGGCATCTACCTGGGGACCGGGGTGACGATGCCGCCGTGGCAGAACGGCTACTTCTACCAGACCAGCCCCGGTGCAGACGACGGTCCGGCCGTCTACGAGGACCCGGCGCTGAACAAGATCGTCGACTACCTCGAGACGCTCCAGCCCGACGTGCTGCCCGCCGACGCCGGGCAGTACAGCACGCCAGGTGTCGGCGCGGACGAGGCCAGCCAGCCGAGTGCTGCCGGCAGCGGTGAGGGAGGCGCGTGATGGCCGATCTGGGTTCGGTCCTGCTGGCGGTCGCGGCTGCCGAGGAGTACGTTCCGCCCGACGACTGGCGGGGCGTCGTGGCGCTCCCCGCCGGCATCATCATCTTCTTCGGCGCCATCTTCCTGCTGCTCAAGTCGAATCTCGGGACGCGCCGCGCCTACCTTGTGGAAGCAAGCTGTTTCTTCGGCTTCATGCTGATTCTCAGCCTGTTCTGGGGGTTCGGTGCGCCCGGCACACCGCAGAACACCGGACCGCAGAGCCTGCCCGGCCAGCCGGCCGACTACTACACGCCGAAGTGGGTTGCGTTCGCCGGCGACAGCACGCTGGCGCAGGGGGAGTTATCGGTCGTCAGCCAGTTTCCCGAGGGGTTCCAGGAGGAGGCGGGCGCCGGGGCCGAGGGCGGCGACGCTGAGGCCGAGTCCGCCGGTGCCGCCGACACCGCAGATGCCGGCGCCGAGGAGATCGCGAGCTTCTTCCGCGAGGAGCGTGGCGGCGTGCAGCCGATCGCCGACAACTGGGTGCTGGCCGGCCCACCGCTGGCCACGACGGCAGCCAACGGTGACAAGGTCGTCGGAGCGACCTTCGCCAAGCCGTTCGCGGTGGACGACCAGAACGCGATCCCCACGGGGCCCGGTGGGCAGCCGCTGTTCACCGAGGACCAGCTCGGCCAGGCGATCCCGGAGGACTTCCAGGTGCCCGCCGGCGTCGACGAGAACGTCGCTGACCTGGTGACTCCGGAGACGTTCACGGCGTTTGCGTTCTTCGATCCCGGGTTCGCCCTGTTCCCGTCGCTCGTGATGATGGCGATCTCGTTCGTCGGGTTCGTCATCCACGCGTTGCTGCTCGGGTGGGACGAGAACCGCTCGAAGGAGCGCACGGTCGAGGAGGTCGTCATCGAGCGCGAGCCGGTGGGCGCCGCGCGGTAGGTCGGTCCGCGCGCGAACCTACACTGGCGACGATGCCTCACAGACTGTTGGCGCTGATCGTGCCGTTGCTGTTGGCGGCCGGTTGCACCCTCGGCACGGCGTCCGCTGACGGCGATGGCTTCGTGTCCGCGGACGGAGCCACGGACATCGCCGCCGACCAGCGCGTCGCGGCGCCCGACGTCACGGGACCGACCCTCGACGGATCCACGCTCGCGCTGAACGACCTCGACGGGCCGGTCGTGGTGAACTTCTGGGCGTCGTGGTGCGGGCCGTGCGCGCGGGAGGCCCCGCACCTCGCGGCGCTCGCCCAGCAGTACGGACCGCGGGGGGTGTCGATCGTCGGGGTCAACGTGCGTGACACGGTGACGAACGCCCAGGCGTTCGAACGCGAGTACGGCATCTCGTACCCGTCGTGGGACGACGAGAGCGCGCAGATCGCATCGCAGTTCGGGGCGCTCGGGCCTGCGGGCCTGCCGAGCACGGTGCTCCTCGACAGCGAGCACCGCGTGGCATCGCGGTTGTTCGGTGCGGTGACGGCCCGCCAGGTCGCGCCGCGCCTGGACGGACTGCTGGCCGAGGCCGGGTGATGTGCGCCGCAGTGGAACC
>JAHELV010000035.1:0-33036 GCA_024644015.1 Nitriliruptorales bacterium | reverse complement strand
TTGGCGCCGCAGTGGAACCAGGCTCCGCGGAGGCCTGCCGATGAGCCCTGGCGCGTTGATCACCGACGCGAACCTGCTGGTCGCTGCCGCCGTCGCATTCGCGGCAGGGGTTGTGTCGTTCGCGTCGCCGTGCGTGGTGCCGCTGGTGCCCGGCTACCTGTCGTACATGACCGGGCTGTCGTCGACGGAGCTGTCGTCGACCGGCGGTGGCCGCGTGCGCGTGCTGGCGGGTGGGTTGCTGTTCGTCATCGGGTTCGCGATCCCGTTCAGTCTGCTCGGTCTGCTGGGCGGGAGCCTGTCGGCGACGCTGCAGAGCCGCGGCTGGCAGATTGCGCTCGGCGTCACCGTCGCGGCCCTCGGTCTGGCGTTCACGGGCCTGCTGCCGTTCGACCTGCTGCGCCGCGAGGCGCGGGTCACCGATCAGGCGATCGACCGCGGCGTGTTGGGTGCGATGCCATTGGGCTTCGTATTCGGCGTCGGATGGACGCCGTGCATCGGCCCCGCACTGTCGGCGATCTTCGCGCTGTCCGCAGCGACCGGCGGGAGCGCCGTGCGGGGGGGAGTACTGGGCTTCATCTACGCAATCGGCTTGGGTGTGCCGTTCATCCTGCTGGGACTGGCGTTCCAGCAGGCCGGACGCACGCTGGGGTTCCTGCGGCGCAACGCCCGGACCATCCAGATCATCGGCGGGATCCTGCTGATGCTGGTCGGCATCGCCATCGCCACCGGCCTGTGGAACGCGTTCATCAACCGGCTGCTGCCGGTGATCGGCGGATTCGAAACGGCGCTGTAGGTGCGACCTCGGCGCGTCGAACCGTAGGGTGGAGCGTCGATGGCCGAGACGACGACGCGAACGCAGAACGCCACCGATCCCCGGCAACCCACCGGCTGGGCGCGACTCCCGATCATCCCGGGCCCGTGGGAGACCCTGCTGGCCGTCTGGCGCCGGTTGCGCAAGATGTCGACGGCGCTGGTCCTGCTGTTCAGCCTCGCCATCGCCAGCATCGTCGCGACATTCATCCCTCAGGCGCCGCTGGTACCCGACACGGTCGCGAACTGGCGCGCGGGTACGGCGGGTCCGGGCGCGCCGATCGCCAGGATGTTCGATGCCGCCGGCCTGTTCGACGTGTTCGGCTCGTGGTGGTTCACCACCCTGACGGTGCTGCTCGTCGTCAGCCTCACCGGCTGCCTGATTCCGCGCTACCGGGCGTTCTGGCGGAACGTCAGACGCCCTCCGGCCGCAGGTCGCAACCTCGAGCGGCTGAGCAACCACACCGTGCTGCGCACGACACTCGACCCGACGGCCGCGCTGGCCGTCGTGGACGGGCTGTTGGCACGGCGGCGGTTCCGTCGTCGCGCGATCGACGTCACGACGACGCGGTCGGGACGCGAGCAGATCGCTGCGGAACGCGGCCACTGGCGTGAGGGCGGCAACCTGCTGTTCCACACCGCGTTCTATGTTCTGCTGATCGGGGTCGCGGTCGCGCAGGCGTTCGGTTTCGCGGGTCAGATCAACGTCGTCGAGGGCGGCACGTTCACCGACACGCGGATCGTGTACGGCAACGTCCGCGCCGGGCGGTACTTCGGCATCGACGACCATCGAGGGTTCCAGGTCCGTCTCGACGACTTCGATGCCAGCTACCACGCGAACGGGACGCCGGACGACTTCGTCTCGACCGTGAGCATCATCGAGGACGGCGACGTGGTCCGCTCCGGCGTGCGAGTACGCCCCAACCACCCGCTGCGCCATGACGGCATGAAGCTGTACCAGCTGCGGTTCGGCATGGCGCCGCACGTGATCGTCAAAGCCGGTGACACTGTGCTGTTCGACGATCGCGTGATGCTCGGCAACTCCGGTGGGGTGTGGACCGGGACCGCCAAAGTCAAGACGAGCTCTCCCGACCAGATCGCGCTGGACCTCGCCCTGCTGCCGGATTTCGCCGTCGACGACCGCGGCCGGCCGTTCTCGCGCAGCGAGCAGCCCGACGCGCCGGTGCTGTTCGCAGACCTGTGGGTGGGCGAGCTCGGGCTGGAACGAGCGGTCGACGCCAGCAGGTTCATCCGCGAGGGCGAGCCCGTGGCCGGCACGACGCTGGTGCCGGGCGGCACCAGCGACCCCCTGCTGGCCAACCTGACGGTGGAGTTCGCCGACCTGCCGCTGTGGTCGGGCTTTCAGGTGTCACACGCGCCCGGTCGGTGGACGATGCTGGCGGGCTCCGTGCTGCTGCTCGTGGGCCTGATCAGCTCGCTGTACGGCTACCGTCGCCGGGTGTGGGTCGAAGCCCACCGGACAGACGACGGCATGACCACCGTGGTGGTCGCCGGGGTCGCGCTGCAGCGTAAAGTGGTGTTCGCCGACGCGTTCGCCGCGCTCGTCGCCGCGGTGCGCACGGCGTTGCCGACCGAGGCCGGAGCGGCGGCACAGGAGACCACGATGACAGATGCGCACCATGGCTGACCTGTCGAACACCCTGTTCTTCGTCGCGCTCGGCGCCTACATCGCGGCGATGGTCGCAGCGTTCTTCGCCATGGCGTTCACGCGCGTCGCTGTCGATGGCCGGATGGCCCCGACGGTGACCGGCCGCCGGATGGGCGTCACCGTGACAGTGCTCGCGGCGACCGGGCTGGCCGCCCACGTGGGCAGCGTGGTCGCCCGAGGGGTCGCCGCTGACCGGGTCCCGTGGGCCAACATGTACGAGTACTCGTCGGTCATGGCGCTCGTCGCGGTCGCCGGCGGGCTCCTGGTGGTGCAGTGGCGGATGGGTTTCGGCCACCTCATGGGTTTCGTGCTCGCCGCCGCCGTCCTCATGATGTCGGCCGGCGCGATGCTGTTCGTGCCGGCCGGTCCCACCGTGCCGGCGCTCGAGAGCTACTGGCTCAAGATCCATGTCACCGCCATGGTCAGCGCCTCGGCGATCTTCATCCTTGCCGCGGTGGCAACCGTCCTCTACCTCGCACGTGACGCGGGGGAGCGGCGCCTCGCAGATCGCTCCGGGCAGCGCTACACGGCGGGCACCGTGGGTGCGGCGAGCATCGACGTCACGGAACGCGAGCATGCTCCCGCTGCCGTCAGCTCACCGCTGGAGCTGCGTCGCGTCCTGTCACCGGTGTGGTTCGTCGTCGCACCGGCCGCCTTCTTCTTCGTGTGGGGGCTGATGAAGTACGACGTGGTCCGTGGGACGTCGATGGCCCCGGTGGGCGCGCTCCTCGGCGTCGCCGCATGGTACGCGTTGCCCTATCTGCCGCCGGCAGCGCAGCTGGACAACCTCGCCTACCGCATCACGGCGTTCGCGTTGCCGATATTCACCTTCGCGATCGTCTGCGGTGCGATCTGGGCGGAGGAGGCGTGGGGCCGGTACTGGGGCTGGGACCCGAAGGAAACCGGGTCGTTCTTCACGTGGGTGCTCTACGCCGCCTACCTGCATGCGCGCGCGACCTACGGCTGGCGCGGCCGGAGGGCCGCCTGGGTCGGGTTGTCGGCGTTCGTCGCCCTGATGGTCACGTACTTCGCCGTCAACCTCGTCGTCGTCGGCCTGCACTCCTACGCGACCTGACGACAGGCCGCGCGGCAGCGCACGGGGGGACGGGCCGGTCAGACGCGCTCGGTGGCCAGCAACGCTTCGCGGACGTCTTCGAAGCAGCGGTCGAGCCGGTCGAACGTCTCGACGACCGTGTCGGGGGCCTCGTCCGACGCCTGTTCGACCTGCTGCAGAAGGGCTCCGAGCCGCGCCGCGCCGATCGTTAGTGACGCTCCCTTCAGTTTGTGGGCGACCGCGCCGAGTTGCGCGAAGTCGCCGTCGGCGGCGAGCTGGCGCATCTCCGCGAGCTCGTGCTGCCCGTTCTCGAGGAACTTCCCGCGGGCCCGTTCGAGCAGGCCCGGCACCACCGACAGTTGATGAAGGATCTGCCAGTCGATCACCGGGGGCAGCTCGGTGGTGTCGTCCGGTAGTCGTCGACGGCTCGCCGCGCGGTCTTCGGCCGGGGAGACGACGTCGACCCAGCGGTCCAGCGTCTCGGTCAGGATCGTCACGCTGACGGGCTTGGCGATGTAGTCGTCCATGCCCGCGGCCAGGCACCGTTGCCTGTCGCCGACCATTGCCGATGCCGTCATCGCGATGATGGGCGTACGGCGTCCCAGCGTCTCCTCGAAGCTGCGGATGCGTGCGGTGGCTTCGTAGCCGTCCATGCCCGGCATCTGACAGTCCATGAGGATCGCATCGTGCTCGCTCGTCATGACCGCGTCGACGGCCTTCGCGCCGTCGTCGGCCATCACGACCTCATAGCCGAGCGACGACAGCAGCTCGCATGCGACCTCCTGGTTGATGGGGTTGTCCTCGACGACCAGCAGCCTGCCTGCAGCCGGTTCGCCGTCGTCATCCGGCGCCGCCTCGGTCGCAACCGTCGCCGCCTCGGTCTCCCCGGGCGCGGGGTCTGGTGCCGGCGTGTCCGAGGCGTCCGACGACGCCGTGCGCGAGCGAGCGTCGACGGTGGCCCCGGAGGGCGTCCAGTCCACGACGGGGAACGTCAGGACGAACGCGAACCTGCTCCCCTCCTCGACGACGCTCTCGACGGTGAGGTCGCCCCCCAACATCTCGACGAGCTGCCTGCTGATCGCCAGGCCGAGTCCGGTCCCACCGTAGGAGCGCGTGTCGGACGCGTCCGCCTGCGTGAACGGGTCGAAGATCGTATCGATCGTGCCGGCAGGGATCCCGATGCCGGTGTCGGACACGTCGAACCGCACGCGGATCAGATCGCGGTCGGTGCCGACTGCGCATACCGTCAGCCGGACGGCGCCGTGCTCGGTGAACTTGACGGCGTTGCCCAGCAGGTTGTTCAGGACCTGTCGGAGCCGCAGCTGGGATCCGGTGACCACCGACGGCAGATCAGCGTCGATGTCGATCCGCAGGTGCAAGCCCTTGTTGAACGCCTCCGACGCGTGCAGCTGCACGATGCCTGCGATCGTCTCGGTCAGATTGAAGTCGACCCGCTCGATCGCAAGACGACCCGCCTCGATCTTCGACAGGTCGAGGATGTCGTTGAGCAGATCCTGCAGCTGGGTGGCGGCGGTGCGCAGCGTCGACACCTTCGACCGCTGGGAGTCGGACAGACCGGTCCGGTACAGCACGTCGGCCATGCCGATGACGCCGTTGAGCGGCGTGCGGATCTCATGGCTCATGTTGGCAAGGAACTCCGATTTCAGCCGCGACGCCCTCAGCGCCCTGTCCCGCGCAGTCCGCAGCTGCGCTTCGAACTCGACCATCGCGCTCACGTCGGTGACCACGGCGACGATGCGACCCACGTCGCCGTCCTCGTTGACGATCGGCACGCCGGCCTTCTCGACCCACCGCTCCTCGCCGTCGATGGCCAACCGGTGCCGGACCTCGAACGGTTTGCCTGTGTGGACGGCGGCGGCCTGGGCGGCGCGAACCCCGTCGCGGTCGTCGGGGTGCACGTGGTCCAACCATGACGCGCTGATCACCTCGCCGCTCTCGACGTGCAGCAGCTCGGCGACCTGGTGGTTGGCCCAGATGATGCGCCCGTCGGTGTCGAGGTCGGCGATGCCGACGGTGACGTGCTCCGCGATGACCCGGAGGTAGTTCTCGCGCTCGCGGAGGCGCGCGGTTGCGGTCGAGGCGCGGCGCTCGGACTGGTCGCCGAGCCGCGAGGTCAGCCAGAACAGCGTGGTGATCAGCAGTGTGAACAACAGTCCTGCAGTGAACACCGCCACCGATCCGAAGGCCGTGCGACCGGTGGCGTCCTCGGGGGCGCCGACCGCGAAGGTCCACGGCCGGCCGAGGATGTCGAGGGTCGTCGTGGTGCGTAGCGCCGGATCCTCGGGACCGACGGCTGCCACAGGCTCGCTGTTCGTGCTGTCGCCGGCGAGCAGGGCCAGCGGGATCGGCAGATCCTTCGAGGCCCGCTCGACGACAGCGTCTGCGAACATCGGTGTCGCCAGCCAGCCGATGAGCCGGCGGCGGCGCGCGTCGATGGAAGGCGGTATCCCAGTGCCCTCGTACACGGGCACTGCGATGAGGGTGATCTTGCGCTGCTGGTCGGCGGGGAGATCGCGGTCTGCCACCGTCGCATACCACTCGGTCGCGACGGCGTGCCCGCTGTCACGTGCCGCCTCCAGTGCCACCCGTCGGTTGTCCAGCGGGTAGAGATCGATTCCGAGGATGGTGTCGGACGAATGGAAGTCGATGACGTAGTGCGGACCGTCCTCGTCGAGGTCGATGTCGTAGCGCTGCGGACGCTCGGCACGGATCGACCTCACGAAGTCGCCCACCTCATCGGCTTCGACCGCGCGGATCAGGGCGACGTCGGAAAGGCCCGCGTACTGAATCCTGCCGTCCTGCTCGTCCGCCAGCCCGTGGCGCAGGTAGTCCTTGAACTGCGCGTCGGATGCGTCGGGCGTGATCGTCCACAACGGCCGGACCGACTCCAGCGCGTCCACGGCCCGGCTGGTCATCTGCTCGACGCGTGATCGCACGATCGCCGCGTTGTTGTCGACCAGCTCCCGTCGGCGGGTGGCCTCGAGTTGCTCGACGGTCAGCGCGCTGAGACCGGACACGAGCATCCCGGTGATCAGCAGGGCGATGACGATCGGCCGTCGGTACCGCGCGCTCGTCAACGACTGCAGGCGGCGCCACCTGGGATTGCTCACGGGCATCAACGCGATCCTCGATCTGTGGCACGCCGGGAAGGGGCGCTTCATGAGCATCAGTGTCGGCCGACGGTATGCGTCGGTAAGAGCCGACGAATGGAGCGACGGTGGCTCGCGTACTTGTCGTCGAGGACGACGACATGGTCCGCGACGTGATCGCAGCGAACGTCAGGCGAGCCGGGCACCACGTGCTCGACGCTGCGACGGGGGGTCAGGCGCTCACCGCGGTGGACGGCCCGGCGGGTGTGCCCGAGGTCGCCGTGCTCGACATCGGGCTGCCCGACATGGACGGGTTCGCGCTGGTCCGGGCACTGCGCGATCGCCCCGGGCTCGACACCCTGCCGGTGATCTTCCTGACCGGCCGGACAGCCGAGCAGGACCGCGCTGCCGCCAGCGCACTGGGGTGCACGTACCTGACCAAGCCGTTCATCGCGTCGGCACTGCTCGCCACGATCGATCAGACCGTGGCGCCGGTGGCGCCGCCCGGGAACCGCTGAGCACAGCCCCTCTGGCCTGAACGCCGATCCGGTAGCCGGGCACGCCGGGTGGGTACGGTCTGGCATGCATACGGACGCGAGGAGCTGCCAGCCATGACCGATATCATCTCTGCACTCGGCGACCAGGCCGCCGACCTGCTGGACCACGAGTGCAAGACGGTGCCCCGGGACGACCTGTACCTGCCCGGTCCGGACTTCGTCGGACGCGTCGTCGCCGGGACCGACCGCTCACCCGCCGTCATGCGCAATATGCAGGCGCTGTTCGACCACGGGCGCCTGTCGGGCACCGGCTATGTCTCGATCCTCCCTGTCGATCAGGGCATCGAGCATTCCGGCGCCGCGTCGTTCGCCCCGAACCCCCGCTACTTCGATCCCCGGCACATCGTCGAGTTGGCGATCGACGGCGGGTGCAACGCCGTCGCAACGACGGTCGGCGTGCTCGGCGCCGTGTCGCGACGGTTCGCCCATCGCATCCCGTTCATCGTCAAGCTCAACCACAACGAGTTGCTGACCTACCCCAACGTGCACGACCAGATCATGTATGCCTCGGTCTCCCAGGCGTTCGATCTGGGCGCCGTTGGCGTGGGCGCCACGATCTACTTCGGATCCGCGGAGGCGTCGCGTCAGTTGCAGGAGGTCCGGGAGGCGTTCCAACACGCCCACGAGCTGGGCATGTTCACGGTGTTGTGGTGCTACCTGCGCAACAGCGCCTTCAAGGTCGAGGGCGTCGACTACCACACCGCCGCCGACCTCACCGGGCAGGCGAACCACATCGGCGTGACCATCGAAGCGGACATCATCAAGCAGAAGCAGCCAGAAACCAATCGTGGTTACCAGGCCATCGACGGGTACGGGCGGACCCACGACCTCGTCTATGACCGGCTGACGACCGATCACCCAATCGATCTGACCCGGTGGCAGGTCGTGAACTGCTACATGGGGCGCGCGGGGCTCATCAACTCGGGCGGAGCGTCGTCGGGAGCGTCTGACCTGGCGGCCGCCGTGCGGACCGCCGTCGTGAACAAGCGTGCCGGCGGCATGGGGCTGATATCGGGCCGGAAGGCCTTCCAGCGCCCGACGGTCGAAGGCATCGAGCTGCTGAACGCCATCCAGGACGTCTACCTGTCGCGTGACATCACGGTCGCCTAGCACGCCGCACCATGCGTCGGCCCGCCTCGGGCTGACGGCTGTCGCGTACCGCAGGCAGATGTCTCCGGCGGTCAATCGGCGTACAGGTCGCCTGGTCGCGTGACGCCGTGGCCGTCGCGGGCGAGCACCATGACGTCCTCGGGCGCGGCATACGGTGAACCGGCGAGCACGTCGCGGACGCGGCGCCGTTCGCGGTCCGCGTCGGCGTTCGTCGTCCACTGGGCGCAGCCCGCAGCGACCGCTGCGCCGCCGGCGAGCGCGAGGGCATCGACCTCTCCGCCCCCCGTCGTCGCCCACCACGGTCCGCAGTCCGCCTGGTGCTGGTCGGCGAGCACGGAGCGCAGGACGGCGCGCAGGCTGCGCTGCTGGCTGGTCGCCAGCGTCATGCGGTTGGCGGCCAGCACGCCGGCGCCGCGTCCGAGCTCGAACGCCTCGCGATGGGGGAGCACCACGGCCAGCCACAGCCGCAGGAACGCGTCGCGGACCTCGTAGCGGACGCGACGTGTCCGGCGGGCGTCCTCGCCGACGGGGGTGACGCGCTCGACCAGGCCGAGCGCCTCGAGCAGCGCGAGTGCCTCGCTGGTGGATGCCGGCGCAAGGCCCGCGCGCTCGCGCAGCACCGAGAAGCTCTCGGCGCCCAGCGCGATCAGTTCGAGTATCCGCGCGGCCGCGGAGCCGGGGGTCAGCTCCTGGAGCACCACTGTGCCCTCGTCGCCGAGCGGGGCGCCCGGACCGTCGAGCAGCTCGGTGAGGTTGGTCAGCAGATCTTCGCGCGGGTCCCACAGGGTCAGGTACCGCGGCATGCCGCCGACCGTGCAGAAGGCCTCGAGCCATGTGTCGGGGTCGTCTCCGCCCACGAGCAGTCGTGCCTCCCGCCAGGTGAACGGCGCCATGCGCAGGTGGGCGTCGGCGCGGCCGAACAGCGGTGCGTCGGCGGCGACGAGCTCCTCCATCAGCCCGACGTGGCTGCCGGCCAGCACGATCGACAGGTGGCTGCCGCCGCGATGGTCCCACCTGGCCTGCAGGGTGCTGGGCAGCGTCTGGTCGGCTTCGCACAGATAGGGGAACTCGTCGAGGATCAGCAGCAACGGCTCGTCGCGCGTGCGGGCCAGCAGGTATCCCAGCGCCGCGTCCCAGGTGTCGAGGTGACCCAGGTCGAGCAGATCGCCGGCCTGTGGCGGAAGCACCATGCGGATCCGGTCCTCGAGGCGGCGCAACGCCTCGGACACCGGTGCGCGGGTGCCTGGAAGGAAGATGGCACGACGGGTCGAGGCGAGCCGGTCGATCAGCGCGGTCTTGCCCACCCGCCGCCGGCCCGAGACGACCGCCATCCCGCCGTCCTCGCCACAGGCGCGGTCGAGTGCCCGCAACTCACGTTCGCGGTTGACGAAGTTTGGCATTGCCGAAGTCTGCCACCGGCGATGTAGCGAACGAAGCATGCGCTGCCCGCAGCCGGTCCGACCACCTATCACACCGTTGTTCGCCACTGCCGAAGTTCGCCTGGACCATAGTTCGGCGTGACCGATGAAGCCTGGGCCGTGCCGTCAGTGCTCGTCGGGATCGAGCGTCGACGGACCGCTGCCCGCCATGGTCCCCGCCGACCGGCCGGTGACGCCCGCCCAGATCGCCGCGGCGAGGAAGATGCCGATACCGAGGACAAGCATCCACAGTGAGCGGAACAGGAAGACCGATGCGGCGATCAGCGCCCCGATCGCCATGAGGATGACGGGCCCGTTCGTGCCGGACGTGGCGGTCGAGCCGTACGGTCCAGCGCCCGGCTCGGCGCGGCGCTGGACCTCGGCGTCCGGCAACTGCGCGAAGTCCGACTCGTAGTCCCGCTCCTGAATCCGGTCCTGGCTCTGCTCCACCGAAGGCGGAACCTGGTGTTCGTCGCTCATCGCGGGGTCACCTTCCTCGGATGCGGCAGCTCGATCGCAACGATAGCCGGGAGCACTCCCGGGGAGCCGGAGCCGTACACGGCCGCTGTTCGGACTCCCGGTGTGGGCAGACCGCACATCACCGCGACGCCTGAACCCGCTCCGTCGAGCCGCTGGCGGGGGACCGGACCGCGGACATCAGCCACAGACGCAGCGTGGCGATCCACACCAGGCACGCGCCCAGCAGGTGGGCACCGACGAGGATCTCGGGCAGGCCCGTGAAGTACTGGACGTAGCCGATGGCGCCCTGCGCGACAGCCACAGCGAGCAGCACGGTTGCGGCTCGTTGCGCCCGCAGTGGCGCGTCGGTCGCGCGCAACCCGAACCACAACCCGATCGCCAGGCCCAGGAGCAGGAACACACCGTCGGCGTGGAACTGGCTGGTCAGACGCGGGTCCAGGCCCAGACGCGGCGTGTTGGCGTCGCCGGCATGGGGTCCCGAGGCGGTCACCAGCGTGCCGAGCGTCAACACCGCGGCCACGACGCCGACCAGCACGTGCTGCACCCGGCGCAACTCGGGCCGCACCGCGCTTCCGGTTGATCCGGGGCCGTGTCGTACCCGGTGGTGCAACGCGACGGCCGCAGCGATGAGCGCGATGGAGGTCAGGAAGTGCGCCGCCACGATCAGCGGGTGCAGTCCGGTCAGCACCGTGATGCCACCGATCACGCCCTGTGCCAGCACGCCGAGCGGCAGCAGCGCCGCGAGCCGCACGACGTCGCGCCGCCGCGGCCGCAGCCGCAGCGCGGCGACCAGCGCGGCGACCGCGACCGCGAGCACGACGAAGCTGAGCAGGCGGTTGCCGAACTCGATCGCCTGGTGCCATGCCGCGACATCGGCCGCGGCGACCGGCACCACGCTGCCCTCGTTGCACGTCGGCCACTCGGGGCATCCAAGACCGGAACCGGTCAGTCGAACGGCGCCACCGGTCACCACGATCGCGACATTGGTGACGATGGCCGCCAGCGAGATGCGGTCCATCACGGTCGTGCTCGCGGTCTGCGACGCGTCGGACATGCGCCCGATGGTAGCCACCCGCCACCAGCGGTACGCCAGGGTCGCCTGCCCGCGCGGGGGGCGACGCACTGCGGCACCGCTCCCGCCGGACGGTCATGTCGAGCCCGTGTCCGCCGGCGCGGTCGCTGCGGCGCGCAGCGCGCCGTGGTCCACCTTGCCCAGCGTGGTCAGCGGCAGCGACGTCACCACACGCAGCCCTCGGGGCGCGAGCGCCGGGTCGGCATGCCGTCGCACGTGGACCCGCAGCGCCTCGAGCGTCGGCGGCCGCTCGGCGTCGACAGGCACCACGTAGGCGACGGTGCGCTGACCCCAGTCGGCGTCGGTCACCGCGACCACCGCCGCGTCAGCCACCTGCGGATGCCGCCGCAGCAGCCCGGCCACCACCGTCGTGGACACGTTGACGCCGCCGGTGACGATGACGTCGTCGACCCGCCCCGTGATCACCAGCCGGCCACCTTCGAACCGACCGAGATCGCCGCTGTGGAACCAGCCGTCGGCGTCGCACAGCGGCGTGAGCCCGCCGTCGACCCGGTAGCCGTCGGCGAGGACGGCGCCGCGTATGAGTACCCGCTGGTCAGGTGCGACCGCGACCGCGACGCCGTCGAGCGGACGCCCGTCGTAGACACACCCACCGGCGGTCTCTGTCATGCCGTAGCTCACCGTGACCCGCGCGCCGGCGGCTGCGGCGCGGTCGAGCAGGCCGGCCGGTGGCGCCGCCCCGCCCAGCAGGATCCGGGCGAAGCGGCCGACATCGACGTCCTGCTCCAGCAGGCGGTGCAGCATGGTCGGCACCAGCGCGACGTGCGTCACGTCGGTGGCGGCGCCGACCCGCGTGACGTCGAAGCGGTCGTGCAGCACCGGCGCGGCCCCCGCGGCTCTGGCGCGCAGCACCACCAGCACGCCGGCCACGTGATGGAGCGGCAGGACACCCAGCCAACGCGCTCCGGCACCGGCGTCCAGGCGGTCGATACTGGCGGCCACCGTGGCGTCGAGTGCCTGGTGGCCGAGCACGACACCGCGGGCCCGGCCCGTCGTCCCCGACGTGCGGATGACGAGAGCGGTGCCTGCCGGCACGGC
Organism: Nitriliruptorales bacterium; assembly: GCA_024644015.1. GTDB lineage: Bacteria > Actinomycetota > Nitriliruptoria > Euzebyales > JAHELV01 > JAHELV01. Next base: position 20,697 of record JAHELV010000035.1, on the reverse strand, counting down.
GACCCCACCACCGAGCTGGACCGCACCGGTCGTGTCACGCAGTTCGTGGGCGCCGAGCCCGACCGCGATCGACCGTGCCGCCCGGTCCCGCAGCGCCGGGTCGATGGGTAGCGCCGCGTCGCCTGCTGCCCACACGCGATCGATCAGGTCGATCGTGGCAGAACCGGACCCGCGCACGGCGACCAACCGTGCACCCGGCCGTGGCGCGCTAGCCTGCGACGAGTCCATCGTCCACACGCTAGCGATGCTGGAGACGGGAGTCGGTCCGTGTCGGCTGAGGTCTGGGTGGCCGCAGCACGGCCGCGCACGCTGCCTGCCGCGATCTCTCCTGTACTGGTGGGCACGGCGGCGGCGACGCGGTTCGTCCCGTGGCGGATGGGCGCAGCGCTCATCGTCGCGCTGGCGGTGCAGATCGCGGTCAACTTCGCCAACGACTACTTCGACGGCATCCGCGGCGTGGACACACCGGAGCGCCGGGGCCCGCGCCGGGCGGTCGCGTCCGGTCTCATCCCGCCGCAGCGCATGCGCGCGGGCATGGTGGTCGCCCTCGCGGTGGCTGCCGTTGCAGGGATCGCTCTGGCCGCCGCCGCCGGCTGGATTCTGCTGCTCGTCGGCGCGCTGTGCTTCGCCGCGGCGATCGGGTACAGCGGTGGGCCACGTCCGTACGCGTCCGCGGGGCTGGGCGAAGTCTTCGTCTTCGTCTTCTTCGGGCTGGTGGCCACGATGGGCTCGGCATACGTGCAGGACGAGACGGTGCGGTGGCTACCAGCGTTCGCCGCCGTGCCGGTGGGCCTGTTGTCGGTCGCACTGCTGGTGATCAACAATCTTCGCGACATCCCAACCGACGAGCTCGTCGGCAAGCGCACGCTCGCGGTCCGGATCGGTTCGAAGCGCACCTTCTATCTGTTCATCGTCCTGATCAACGTCGCGATCCTGTGGACCGGGCTGGTCGCGCTCGCGGCCCTGTCGGTGTGGCCGGCGATCGCCTACCTTGCGCTGCCCCTCGCGTTGACGGCCCAGAACCGGACAGCCGACGGCATCGAGGTGGACGATCCGGCGCTGCTCGTGTCCGGCCTCGCAGCGACCGGTCGCCTGCAGCTGGTCTACGGCCTCCTGCTGGCCGCCGGGCTGTCGGTGGCCTCGGTCGCGCCCGGCGGGTTCTTCTAACATCGGACGCATGCATGCTCGGCAGACGGCCGCCGACGCGGCCGTCGCGGTCGTGGGTGCGTTCGAGATCCCGCTGACCGTGGGGTTCCGCGGCGTGCGCTCCCGGCGTGGTCTGCTGGTGCGCGGACCAGCCGGGTGGGGCGAGTGGTCGCCGTTCCCCGAGTACGGACCCCGGCTCGCGGCGCGCTGGTGGCGCGCGGCCCGCGAGGCGGCCACCGAGCCGTGGCCGCGGCCACGGCGCGACGCGGTGCCGGTGAACGCGATCGTCCCCGCTGTCGAGCCGGGCCGGGCGCACCACATCGTCACGTCGTCGGGCTGCGCCACCGTGAAGGTGAAGGTCGGCGACGACGGCGACATCGACCGGGTCGAGGCCGTGCGCGACGCGCTCGGTCCCCGGGGCAAGGTGCGCCTCGACGTGAACGCCGGCTGGGACGTCGACACGGCGGTCCGACGTCTGCGACGGCTTGCCCGCTTCGACCTGGAGTACGTCGAGCAGCCGGTTGCCGAGCTCGCTGACTTCGCCCGCCTGCGTCGCCAGGTGGACGTACCGCTGGCCGCCGACGAGTCGGTGCGCCTCGCGCCGGATCCGCTGCGCATACCCGGCATCGGAGCTGCCGACGTCGTGATCCTCAAGGTGCAGCCGCTCGGGGGTGTCCGGCGTTGCCTTCAGGTCGCTGAGGCGTGTGGGCGTCCCGCGGTCGTGTCGTCGGCCGTCGAGACCTCGGTCGGGCTGGCCGCCGGGCTCGCGCTCGCCGCGGCGCTGCCTTCGCTGCCGTACGCCTGCGGTCTGGGCACCATGTCCCTGTTGGCAGGCGACGTGACGACAGCCCCGCTCCGCCCGATCTCCGGTGAGCTCGCCGTTCGGCGGCCCGTCCCGGCAGTCGCACTGCTCGACCGGTGGGCGGCCGCCGCTGGAGTCCACGCGGAGCTCGACCGGCGTCTGGACGCCGCACGTCGGGTCCCCGACAGCCGGGACGGTGCCCGGTCGCCCGGCGACCCCGTGCCGCGATGAACCCGTCGACTGCGCAGTCCCGGGTCCTCGTCGACGAGTTCGCGCGTGGCGGCCTGCGCCACGCGGTGGTTGCGCCCGGCTCGCGCAGCGCGCCGCTGACACTGGCGTTCGACCGCCATCCCGACATCGCCGTGCACGTCGAGATCGACGAGCGGTCGGCGGCCTTCGCGGCGCTCGGCATCGGCAAGGCCGGAGGCGTACCGGCTGCGGTCGTCTGCTCGTCGGGGACCGCCGCGGTCAACTTCCATCCAGCGGTGGTCGAGGCGCACCACTCGCGCACGCCGCTGCTGCTGCTCACGGCGGACCGGCCGCCGGAGCTCCGGGGGACCGGTGCCAACCAGACGATCGATCAGGTCGGTCTGTTCGGCGGCGCGACGCGCTGGGCGGTCGACGTCAGCGTCGCAGAGCAGCGGCGGGTCGGGCAGGTGGCGTACTGGCGATCGGTCGCGGCACGGGCGCTCGCAACGTGCCGAGGGCGCCCGCCGGGGCCGGTGCACTGCAACGTCGGCCTGCGCGAGCCCCTGGTCCCCGACGACGACGCGACCTGGCCCGAGCCGCTCGACGGCCGGGCCGGTGGCGCGCCGTGGACCGCCAACCCGCGCCCGCGCGCCGCAACCGACCCGGCACTCGTCGCCGAGGTGGCCGGTATGGTGCAGGCGGCGCCGCGCGGCGCGCTGGTGCTCGGCGACGTCAGGGTGGATGGTCCGGTCGCCGCCGGGTTCGCGGCCGCGGCCGGCTGGCCGGTCATCGCCGAGCCCCACAGTGGCGCGCGCACCGGCGACCATGTCGTCAGCACCGCCGAGCTGCTGCTCGCCGGCGACGCGTTCGCGCGGGCGCACCGGCCCGACGTCGCGATCGTCGTCGGCCGCCCGGTGTTGACGCGCGCCGTTCTGCGATGGCTCGACGAGATCGCCACCGTGGTCGTGATCGATGCCGACGGGGCATGGCTGGACCCGGGGCGCACCGCGGCGCGCATCGTGTGCGCCGATCCGACCGTCCTGCTGCGCGATGTCGCCGCCTGCATCGACGGGCACCGCACGACCCACTTCCTGGCGCAATGGCGGCATGCGGAACGGGCGGCACGCGCCGCCGTCGACGCAGCGCTCGATTCGCGAGCGGCGCCGAGCGAACCGCGGGTCGCGCGCGATCTGGCGGGGTGCCTGCCGGATGGTGCGCTGCTGGCGGTGGCTTCGAGCATGCCGATACGCGATCTGTCGGCGGTCATGCGGCCGCGGGAGGGTCTGCGGATCATCGGCAACCGCGGCGCCAGTGGCATCGACGGCTTCGTGTCGATGGTCTTGGGGGCGGCGATCGCCCACGGTGGACCGGTTGCGGCGCTCAGTGGCGACCTGTCGCTGCTGCATGACCAGAACGGCTTCCTCGTCGCCCCGGCGGTCGACGTCGATGCGGTCTTCGTGGTCGTCAACAACGACGGCGGCGGCATCTTCTCGCTCCTCGAGCAGCGGGATGTCGACGGCTTCGAGCGGCTGTTCGGCACGCCGCACGGCATCCGTCTCGCCCACGTCGCGGAGGTCTTCGGCCTGGCATACCACCCTCTGGCCCGCGCGGTTGACCTGCCGGATCTGGTGGCGGGCGCCCAGGCCGCGGGTGGGCTGCACCTGATCGAGGTGCGCACCGACCGTGACGCCAACGCCGCGCTGCACCGAGAGCTCGCGACGATCGTCGCCGACGCCGTCCGCGGATAGCGACTCGTCACGGCGCGCGGTGGACTGCGGTCTCGCGAGCGCAGCCGCGCGCTGTGGTGCGGCTCCCGGCCGGTCGGCCGCGACCACCGGGTCAGCGGGTCGCGCCGAACGCCGACTGCATCGCCCGCAGCTTCAGCCGGGTCTCCTCGAGCTCGGACTCGGGCAGCGAACCAGCCACGAGGCCGGCGCCCGCGAACAGTCGTGCCATGGCGCCATCGACCTGCGCGCACCGCAGGGCGATCGCGAACTCGCCGTCGCCCGCCGCGTCGACCCATCCGACCGGTCCTGCGTACCGTCCACGGTCGATCGTCTCGAGCTCGGCGATCACGTCCAACGCGCGCCCGGTCGGCGTGCCGCCCACCGCCGCTGTGGGATGCAGGCGCCCGGCGAGCTCCAGCGCGTCGATCGGACTGGTCAGCGTCCCGGTGATCCGTGTGGCGAGGTGTTGCACGTTGGCCAGCTTCAGCAGGTGCGGATGCTCCTCGACGTCGAGCCGCGACACCAGCGGCCCGAGCGTCGAGCGCACCGAGTCGACAGCGGGACGGTGCTCGGCAAGGTCCTTCGGGGACGCCAGCAGCTGTGCACCGATCCGCCGGTCCTCACGCTCGCCGCCGCCGCGGCGGGCGGTGCCAGCCAGCACCATCGACGTGACATTCGACCCGTCGCGACGGACCAACAACTCCGGCGACGCGCCGACCAGCCCCTCCACCCTGAAGGTGTAGCAGGACGGGAACCGTCGGTGCAGATGCGTGACAAGACCGGGCAGATCGAAGGCGTCGTCGCTGTAGACGAGGCGGTCGCGGGCAAGCACGACCTTCTCGATCTGGCCGTCGCGGATGCGTCGCACGGCGCGATCGACCGCATCGACCCAGGCGATCTCAGCCGCCGTCGCACCGGCGTAGCGCACGCGTGGCGGCGCGGCGGGCGCGCCCGGTGCCGGAGGCACCGCCAGATCGTCGCCGGTGACCGGCCGGTCCTGGACGACCGTGAGCCACGCCCGGCCGTCGTGGCGTCGCACCGTCGTCCGTGGCACCACCAGAACCGAGCCCGGCGCGTGAGGATCGAAGGTCAGGCTGGCGAACGCCAGTGGCCCCGGGCCGCCGGCGCCGTCAATGGCCGCGAAGCCGCCGGTCAGCAGGTCCGCCGCGGCGACGCGCCGCTCCGGGTCGTCCAACGGGATCCGCAGTGCGGTCGACCAGCCGGCGATCTGGATCGACGGCGCCAGCCAGCACAGCTCGCCGCTCGGCATCACGGCGTCCGCGGCCTCCACAGCGATCTCGACCGTGCGCCACCATTGCTGCACGGGCGGCCTGGCGCCTGCCGCGCCGCCGCGGCGGGTGGCCGCGTGTGTCATGCCCGGTCCCGCAGCCGTGCGTAGGCGGCGTTGACCAGCAGCCGCCGGAAGTGGTGGCCGACCAGCGTGCTCGTCGCCGGGAGCATCTTCGTGAAGGCCTCGAGCAGCCTGGCCGTGGCGTCCTCGTCGTCAGTCGCCTGCGTACGAATGGGATCGCGGACGAACCGCACGAACAGCTCAACCGCGTGGTCGGCGATCGTGCGCATCGCCGCCGTGTGCTCGCGGGCCAGGTTGAACAGCTCGTCGAGTGGCAGCCCGGCTTCGACCAGCGCCAGGCCCGCGCGAAGCGCGTCGGCGTCAGCCAGCGTGTAGCGGCGCTCGTCGTCGGTGCTGCGGGGTATGAGCAGGCCCTCACGCTCGACGGCCGCGAGCAGGGATGCGGGCAGGTGGCTGCGTTCCGCGAGTTGCTCGAGCGTCAGCAGCTCGACGTCTCCGTCGTCGCCCTCGCCCGGCAACGGACCCACGAGGGCAGCTGCCAGCGCCGCATCGGCCGGCGGCAGTGGATGCTCGTTCGACGCCATGCGCCAATGCTAAGGTGCCGCCGGTCCCAGCACGTCACGCCGGGCCGGACGAGATGCGGCACAACGGCGATCGAACCAGCTGTGACAATCGTGCGCAACGTGCGCACGGTGCTGCGGACATTCGCGAACGACCCGTCAGGGTGCCCGGCCGCGACGGATCGCGGCGCGTACTAGCCTGCCTGCGGTGACCTCCGCCTTGTACTCCGCCAGCGTCGTGTGCCCGATGACCGGCCCCCCGCTCGACGACGGTGGTGTCCTGGTGTCGGGCGACGAGATCGTCGCGGTCGGCGACGCGACGCTGCTCCGCAGGGACGCCGACCGCGAGCAGCACATCGACGGCGTGCTGCTGCCGGGACTGGTCAACGCGCACACGCATGTCGAGCTCGCCGACGCGGCGGCGCTGGCGCAACCGGGACCACAGCACCATTGGCAGGTGGCGGTCGACGGTCTGACCAGCGCGTGGGACCAGAACCGCTGGCAGCATTCGGCCCGGCGGGGCGTGCTGCACGCCCTGCGCTGGGGGACGACCTGCATCGGCGACGTCGTGCACCGTGGCCCCGGCGTACCGGCGGCATCGCGTGCCGGTCTCGCCGGCGACTCGTGGGTGCGCATCGCCGACGTCGACGTCCGCGAACAGGATGCTGTGCTCGCTGCGCTGCGGCACACACTCGCGTTGCCCGCGCCGGGCCGGCGGCTGGGCGTCTGCGTGGAGAGCACGACCAGGGTCGGGACCGGAACCCTGCAGGCGCTGGCACGCCTGAGCCGGCAACTCGGTGCGCCACTTCATGCCCACGCCGCGATCGACCAGGCTGAGGTCCGGGCGATCTGGCACGGCGACGGTCCGCTGGCCGACCAGGCGGCCCGGGCGGGCGCACAGTACGAGTGGGCGGGGCAGGGTACGGGCTTCGGGCCGGTGCGCTACCTGGCCGAGTGCGGGATGGTCGGACCCGGCAACTCGATCGCGCACGGCGTGTGGGTCGACGACGTCGAGGCACGCCTGCTGACCACCGGCCGCACGGCGCTGGTGGCATGCCCCCGGTCGGACGAGCGGCTGCAGGCGGGCGCGCCGCCGTTGGAACGCTACGCCCGCGCCGGCGTCGCGATGGCCTTGGGCACCGAGAGCCTCGCGGCGGTCACGGACCAGGATCCCCTGGCCGAGGCGGCGGCGTGGGTGGACGTCGCGCGCGGCCAGGGGATCGCCTTGTGGCCGGGAGCCGGTGGCCCGGTCGAGCTGGAGCAGCAGGCGGTTCGTCTGGTGACCTGTGACGGCGCTGCAGCGATGGGATGGTCGGCCAGCAGCGGTGTACTGGCGCCGGGCCGGCGGGCGGACCTGGTCGGCGTCGACGTGGCGACCACGGCAGCGACCGCGTACCGCGATCTCATCACGGACGGCGTCGGCCGTCAGGTGCTGACCGTACTGGCCGGTGTGCGACGATCGCGCCGGCCCAGCGGGGACAGTCCCTGGCCCGAGCTCGACGACCAGGACGACCCCGGTGCCGACGATGGCTGAGGACGCGCGCCTGCCGGACCACCGGCCGGTCCGCGACAAGGACGCGGCGCTGGTGCAGCGGATGTTCGATCGGGTCGCGCCCCGCTACGACCTCGCGAACGCGGTGTTCTCGGCGGGCCTGGACCGCCACTGGCGCGACGTCACGGTCGCGGCCGTCGCCCCGTCGCCGGGCATGGTGGTCGTCGACGTCGCAGGCGGGACCGGCGCGCTGGCTGCGCCGCTCGCGGCTCGCGGCGCCCGCGTCGTGGTGGCGGACCTGTCCTTCGAGATGATCCGGGTCGGAACCGATCGTGTCTGCGGCGACGTCAGCTGGGCGGTGGCCGACGCCCAGCGCCTGCCGCTGCCCGACGCCAGCGTCGACGCGGTGACCATCGCGTTCGGCCTTCGCAACCTCAACGACCCGGACGCGGGCCTCGCCGAACTGCGGCGGGTGGTCCGGCCCGGCGGGCAGCTGGCGGTCCTGGAGTTCGCCAGCCCGACCAGCCCGACGTTCGCGCGGGTCTACCGGCGGTACCTGCTCGATGTGCTGCCCCGCCTCGCACACGCGCTCACGAGCGATCCTGCCGCGTACGGCTATCTGGCGCGCAGCATCCTCGCCTGGCCCGATCAGCAGACCCTCGCCGGTCAGATCCGCGACGCGGGATGGCGCTCGGTGCGCTGGAAGAACCTGACCGGCGGCATCGTGGCCCTGCACCACGCCCTGCGCGACGGATAGGCGCGATGGCCGACTCCGCTCCGGTGGCGCCCGAACGCCGCACCGCCCTGGGTTGGGGCTACAGCAGGTTCGCGGTCAGGGCCTCTGGCCAGATCGTCACGCGTGCCTGGCAGCGTCGTCCCGCAGCGCTGTCCACGGCCGGGCGTGCGGTGCAGCTGGCGGGAGCCGTGACGCTGGCGGCCCACGTCGCGTGGATGTGGATCGGCGGTTTCCACTCGCAGGACGGTCCCGCACACCTGTTCGCCGCGACGGCGCTGGGCCGCCTGCTGGCCGGAGACGGCGGCCTGCTCGCGGCGGTGTACGAACCCAACCTCGCGTCCGACCCGAACTGGATCACCTACCCGCTCCTGGCGGCCGGTGTGCGGGTGGCGACACCCGCGGTCGTCGAGCTCACCGTGGTGTCGCTGCTGGCGATCGGTGTTGCCGTCGGCCTGTGGTACGCCGTCACCGCCACCGGCCGCCGTGCGGCACCTGTGGCCGTGGCCGGACTGCCCCTTGCCGTCGGATGGTCGTTGCACACCGGCCTGTACAACTTCACGGCGAGCGTCGGGTTGATGCTCGTCGTCATCGGCTACCACCTGCGCGTCGCCGAGCGGCTGACCATGCGGCGCGGGCTGTGGCTCGCCCTGCTGCTGATCGTGCTGTACTTCAGCCATCCACTGTCCCTGGCGGGCGCGTATGCGGTAATCGGCGTCGCTTCGGTCGCCGTGGCCGCCGCCGAGCTGCGGTGTTCGCGCGCGTGGCGGTCGCTGATCCGTCGCCTCGCGGCGGTGACCGCCATCTGCGCACCGTCGGGTGTGCTGATGGTGCGGTTCCTGGCGAACCCCGAGGCGATCAGGCCCCGCGACGTCCCGCGGGACGTATGGCGGTCCGCCGTCGACACCGCGCTGTTTCGCTGGCCGATCGGCGCAGCCGGGCACGGGGAGGCCGAGTGGGCCACCACTGTGGCCATCGCGACCTGGTGCGCGGTGGCGCTGCTGCTCGGGCGTCGTGTCGTGCGCCGCGACTGGCACCGGTGGGATCTGCTGGGACTGCTGCCGGTTGCGACCGGTGCCGCTGCCGTGTTGCTGCCCGACCGGCTGGCCGGCGGCACGCTCGTCCAGCCCCGCCTGGCGATCTTCGCCGCACTGACGCTGCTGCTGTGGGTCGCGGTTGCCAACGCGCATACACGGCTGCTCGGATGGGTCGGCGTCGGCCTGGCCGCCGTCGGAACGGTCGCGATGGGTGCGTTGCTGCACGAGCGGATCGAGCCGTACCGCCAGATCGACCGCGCGACCGCCGAGGTGCTCACAACCGCACCGTCGATCGCACCGGGATCGCTGGTGCTCGGGGCCGTGTCGGCCCGCGCGCCCGGGCTGTCGTCGACCGTGCCCATGGTGCACATCGTCGATCGCCTCCTGCTGCAGGCCGACGCCGTGCCGGCGTTGACGCTGGACGCCGGCTCGGGGTACGGGCCCATCCGCTATCGGACGCGGTTCGATCCGCAGCCCGCGCTCCGCGGGTTCCCACGCAACCGTGTGCACCGCCGCGACCTCACCCCGCAGGCGTTCGCCAACCTCGCTGGACGCTACGCGACGACGACCGGTCGTGGCGTGGACTACGTGGTGCTGGTGGGCTACGACCTGCGACCCACCGATGTCTGGCGCTTCCACACGCTGGGCTTCCGATTGGTGCGCCGATCGATGCCAGCCGGACTTGCGTGGGTGTTCGCGGTGCCCAGCCCGGTCCGTGACCCGGCGTCCGAGCCGTCGTCGACCGTGGGGCTGGCTGCCGTCGGCGCCGCGCAGGCGGCGCCGCGCACACGACCGTGAAGGCGGCAGATGCCTTCCCGGCGACCGCCGAGGGGGACAGTGCGCGGGCGTCGGGACGCAGGCGATGGCGGTGGCCCGCGCTCGCGGTTGCCGCGCTGGCCGCGTTCGCGGTGACCAGGGTGCTGCCGGTCGCGTTGACCCTGCATCCGCAGCTGTACGGGGACAGCATCAGTGATCCGGCAGGCGACCTCGCGCGCTACGCCGCCTGGGGCGGGGCGATGGTCGGCGACGGTCTCGTGGCATACCGCGACTTCGACGTCGAGTACCCTCCTGGCGCGCTGCCGTTCGTCCTCATGCCGGCCGTGCTGGGTCGGGCACAGTTCTCGGCGGGGGTCTTCGTGACGCTGCTGGCGCTCGTCGACCTCGCCGGCTTCATCGCCTTGTTGCGGCTGGCCCGCCGCGGCGGGTCGCCGGTGGGTGCGTTGACGTGGCTGGTGCTGCCGCCCCTGCTCGGTGTCGTGCTGTACGGGCGCCTGGATCTGGTCCCCGCCGTCGCGCTGCTGCTCGCGCTCGAGCGGGCGCACGCTGGAAGGTGGGCAGTCGGCGGACTGTGGCTCGGGTTGGGGACCGCCGCCAAGCTCGTGCCTGGGCTGGCCGTGCCGCTGGCTGCGATCGCCGCCGCCGGCAGGCGCTGGCGGCTGGTTGGCGGCACGGTGCTCGGCGTGCTGATCGGCTGGCTGCCGTACGCCGCCGACTCGCGCCAGATCTGGCACGACGTGGTGGGGTACCACGCCACGCGGGGCATCCACCTCGAGAGCCTGTGGGGGTCGCTGCTCAACCTGCAGCGGCTCGCGGGTGGGCCGGTCGAGTTGCTCTTCGAGCGCGGCGCGTTCGGCATCAGCGGTCCGGCAGCGACGCAGATCGTCCGCTGGAGCACGATCCTCAACGTGGCGATCGTCGTGCTGGTGTGCGCGATCGCATGGCTCCGATGGCGGGGGCAGCCACGGCGGGCGCGCACCGAACTGCCGCTGGCTGTCACCGCCGTCCTCGCGTTGCTGCTCGGCACCGCACGGGTGTTCTCACCGCAGTTCGTCGTGTGGTTGCTGGCGGCTGCCGCGGTGGCGGTGGCGGTCACCCCGTCGTTGACCCGGTGGGTGGTGCCGGCGCTGGCGATCGTCGTCGTGCTCACCGTCCTGGGCTACCCATTGGGCTTCGATCTGCTCCGCCAGGGAGCCCGGTGGCCGGCGGTGGTGCTGGTGTGCCGCAACCTCGCGGTGCTCGGGCTGGGCGCCGGACTCGTGGTGCGGTGGACACGGGGCGAGCGACGTCATGAACGCGCGGCACGGTCGCGTGGGCTACCGTCGAACTGATGGACGACACAGAGCTGGAGCGCCGTCGTAGCGCGTCCCGCGAGATGTGGGCGGCCGGCCACTATCCGACGGTCGCCGAGCATCTGCAGCCCGCGGCGGAGCGTGTCGTGGCGGCCGCGGACATCGGGCCCGGCGATCGGGTGCTCGACGTCGGCACCGGCTCCGGGGCGGTGGCGTTGGCCGCGGCGCGGCGCGGCGCGGACGTCGTGGGCATCGATCAGGTCGACGCCTGGTTCGACGTCGCCCGTGACCGGGCGCGGGCAGCAGGCATGCATGTCGACCTCGTGGTGGGCGATGCCGAGGAAGTGCCGTCCGGGGACGGTGCGTTCGATGCGGTGCTGTCGAGCTTCGCGCACATCTTCACCCCACGCCACGACGTCGTGGCGGCTGAGATGGCGCGCGTGTGTCGACGCGGTGGCGTGGTGGCGTGCACGACGTGGGTCGGCGGCGGCGAGGTGTCGGAATCCCTGGCGGTGATCGAGCGCTACCTGGGGTCCGACGACGGCCCGTCGTATGACGACTGGGGTGATCCGACGTACCTGCGGGACCGGTTCGTGGCGCACGGCGTCGACATGACCGTCGAACGGCACGTCATCGCCTGGCGCTTCGGGTCGCCGCAGGCGCACGAGGCGTTCCTGCTGACCGCGTCGGGTCCCTACCGCACGGTACGCGAGGCGCTCGAGGCCAAAGGCGTCTGGGCGCGGGCGTGGACCGAGATCCGCGAGATCGACCGGCAGGCGAACCAGGCCGGCGACGGGTCCTACGAGCTGGACCAGCCGTATCTGCTGGCGGTCGGCCGCCGCCGGTGACGCCGTCGTGGCGTGGGTGCGTTTCGGTGCGGATGCGGTCGGAGTTGCGCCCGGCTGGCTGCGAGGTCGTGGCGTGGGTGCGTTTCGGTCCGGATGCGCGCGCATTGTGAACGGGTTCACAATGCGCTGGCCTGTTGCTACGCTGGTCTGTGCACGCCAGCACGGTCGAGGGACAAGGGAGTGGGCGTGACGGTCGAGCACGACGTCGTCAGGCTGCCGCGGCGCTCACCGTCGCCCCGCCCTGGCCCGGTTGGCGCGCCGCAACCGCCGGTCGACGCCGACGTCGTCGTGGTGGGCGCCGGGCCCGCGGGATCGGCCGCGGCGACCTTCCTGGCGCAGGCGGGGCGGACGGTCGTGCTCATGGAGAAGGCGGCGTTCCCGCGCGACAAGGTGTGTGGCGACGCGCTGACGCCGCGCGCGGTCAAGGCGCTCGAGCTGCTGGGTCTGCACGATGAGGCGTCCGGCACACCCGAGGGGTGGGCGCGCCAGGACGGTCTGCGGATGTACGGCGGCGGAGTCGTGCTCGACCTGCCGTGGCCGCAGCTCGAAGACTTCCCCGCCCACTCGGTCACCGCTACCCGGGCGGTGTTCGATCACACGCTTGCGAACCACGCGGTGGTCAACGGCGCCCAGTTGTGGCAGCGCACCGAGGCGACCGCGCCGGTCTGGTCGGACCTTGGTGACCGTGTCGCCGGCGTCCGCTACCTGCGCGGCGACGGCCGGCACGGCGAGGTCCGCGCGCCGATCGTGATCGCGGCCGACGGCAACTCGTCGCGCATGGCCGTCGGCGCTGGTCGTCATCGCGATCGCCGTCGACCGATGGGCGTGGCCATCCGCGCGTACTACCGGAGCCCGCGGGCGTCGATGGACGTCATGGAGGGGTTCCTTGAGATGCGCGTGCCCCGAGCGGGCCGCGGTGGCGCCCCGGCCGGCAACAGTGGTGACGCCGGCGAGTTGCTTCCCGGCTACGGCTGGATCTTCCCGCTCGACGGCGGCCTGGTCAACGTCGGCTGGGGCCTGCTGGACTCGTCCACGCACTTCCGCTCGACCAACTACCGGGACGTGCTGAACGCATGGGTCGCAGGTCTGCCGCCGGAGTGGGAGCTCGGCGCCGAAACCATTGAGGGCACGCCTCGGAGCGCTGGGCTGCCGATGGCGCACAACCGCCGGCCCATGGTGCAGGGCGGAATGGTGCTCATCGGCGACGCGGCCGGCATGGTCAACCCGTTCAACGGTGAGGGGATCAGCTACGCGATCGAAGCGGGTGCGTTCGCCGCCGAGGCCATAGACCGCGCCCTGGCCACACGGTCGTTCGCGCCGCTCGCGCAGTACCCCAGCGCCGTCGCTGACGCGTGGGGTGGCTACTACACGCTCGGGCGCGCCTTTGTCGCGCTGATGGGCCACCCGACCGTCATGCGGCTGTGCACCGTGTACGGAATGCCGCGCTTGAAGCTGATGCGCTTCGTGTTCCGCACCATGGCCCACCTGGTCAACCACCGGAGCAGGGACGCGACCGACGCCATTCTCAACCTGCTGTCGCGCGCCGTCCCGGCCGCGTGAGCGAAAGGTGCGGTGTTGCCGGGTCCGCGCAGATCGACCGATAGTCTAGGCGCGACGTCGCCCGAGGTGGCGACGCACCGGTCGGCGTGCTCGAGCAAAGCGATTGGACGTCTGCACATGACTCGTGATGTCTCTGGGACCTGCGACGATGCTGGCTGACTACCTTCCGCTGCTGCTGCTGGTCGCCGTGTCCGTGCTGTTCGTCGGGCTGTCCCTGCTCGTGTCGGCGCGACTCGGCCCGCACCGTCCCAACCCGACGAAGCGCGCGGCCTACGAGTCGGGCATCATCCCCGAGCAGGAACTCACCGGAATGCGGTTTCCGGTCCAGTTCTACCTGGTCGCGATGCTGTTCATCATCTTCGATGTCGAAGCGGTCTTCCTGCACCCGTGGGCCGTGGTCGTACGGGACCTCGGATGGTACGGCCTGGGTGTCATGGGCGTCTTCGTCGCGTTGCTCTTCGAGAGCTACTTCTACATCCTGCGCAGCGGAGGCCTGGAATGGGAATAGAGGCACGACTGCCTGACGGAATCCTGCTGACAACCGTAGAGAAGGTCGTCAACTGGGGACGCGCGGGGTCGCTGTTCCCGGCGACGTTCGGGCTCGCATGCTGCGCGATCGAGATGATGTCGACCGGTGCGGCCCACTACGACCTGGCGCGTTTCGGGATGGAGGTATGGCGCGGGTCGCCCCGGCAGGCCGACCTGATGATCATCGCCGGCCGCGTCAGCCAGAAGATGGCGCCGGTCATCCGCAACCTGTACGACCAGATGCCCGACCCCAAGTGGGTCATCTCGATGGGCGTGTGCGCGTCATCGGGCGGCATGTTCAACAACTATGCGATCGTGCAGGGCGTCGATCACATCATCCCGGTCGACATGTACGTCCCCGGATGTCCACCACGGCCGGAGATGCTCCTCGACGGAATCGTGAAGCTCCACGCGAAGATCAAGCAGGAGCAGTTCGTCGAGCGTCCACGCAAGGGCGAGACGATGGAGGAGTTCCGCAAGCGCACCGGCTGGCCGACCGCCGAGGAGACAGAGATGGTCGGCTGGGCGGCCCATCAGCCCACACGAAAGAGCGGCGACACGGGAGTGGCTGACGGCACCGGACATGGCGAGCGGGCCGGGCATCGGACCGGCGGAGAGCATCTGTGACGGGCGGAGCGCACGCGGACGAGGCCACCAGATTCGCGGCAGTGGGCCGGAGGTAACCGATGGCTGCATCCGGTTCGGGCAATCCGAACATGTCGTCCGGCGAGGCCGCCAAGCTGCGGTCGCGCACCGTTCCCGAGCGGCAGCTCGGAGAACAGCTCAGAGCCGTGCGTGATCGACTCGTTGCCGAGTTCGACGGGCTGGAGGTCGTCGGCTTCCGCGGGGAGCTGACACTGGTCTGCGAGCCCTCCCAGGTGCCGGACATCCTGCGGTTGTGCAGGGACGATCCAGCGCTGTCGTGTGAGCTGCTCGCCGACCTCTCCGGCGTCCACTGGCCGGGGGGCCAGCGGGAGGTGGTCGCCGCGGAGACGACCGGTTGGCCGCGGTACGACCGTGGCGACGAGGCGGGCCACATCGAGCTCGACTACATGCTGCGGTCGCTGCGGCACAACCACGTGTTCCGCATCCGGACGGTGCTGCCCGACGACGAGCCGCGCATCGCGAGCGTGACCGGCATCTACCGCTCCGCCGAGATCATGGAGCGCGAGGTCTACGACTTCTTCGGTGTCGACTTCACCGGCCACCCTGATCTGCGCCGGATCCTGATGCCCGACGAGTGGGAGGGTCACCCGCACCGCAAGGACTACCCGCTCGGCGGCGTCGAGGTGCAGTACAAGGGCGCGACGATCCCCCCGCCCGACCAGCGCAGCTACTAGGAGGAGTCGCGGATGTCTGACGCCACCGGAGCCGTCGCGCCCGGACGTCCCGCCGGGGACGACGGCGACGACGTGACCGTCGAGACCGCCAAACGCGAGCGCGCCATCGCCGCCGCCGCGGGCACACTGGCCGCGCCGCACACCTACACCGTGGCGTCGCGCGGGTGGGAGGATCTGCCCGACGCGGTCGAAGATGACCTGATGGTCATCAACATGGGGCCGCAGCACCCGTCGACCCACGGCGTGTTGCGCATGGTGCTCACGCTCGACGGTGAGACGGTTGTCGACAACAAGCCGGTCATCGGGTACCTGCACACCGGCATCGAGAAGAACCTGGAGTTCCGTCCCTGGGTGCATGGCGTCACATTCGTCACCCGGATGGACTACCTGTCACCGCTGTTCAACGAGCTCGGATACTGCCTGGCCGTCGAGAAACTGCTCGGCATCACCGACGACGTCCCGGAACGCGCGTCCGCGATCCGGGTGATCCTGACCGAGCTCAACCGGGTATCCAGCCACCTGGTCTGGCTGGCGACGGGCGGGATGGAGCTGGGCTC
Source organism: Nitriliruptorales bacterium (assembly GCA_024644015.1). Taxonomy (GTDB): domain Bacteria; phylum Actinomycetota; class Nitriliruptoria; order Euzebyales; family JAHELV01; genus JAHELV01. The sequence goes on along the minus strand of JAHELV010000035.1, from coordinate 4,797 downwards.
GACCACCGCGATGATCTATGGCTTTCGCGAGCGCGAGACCGTCCTCGACATGTTCGAGTTCGTCACGGGGTTGCGCATGAACCACGCGTTCATCCGGCCCGGGGGGATCGCGCAGGACCTGCCGGAGGGGTTCGCGGGTCGGGTGACCACCGCGATCGCCGAGCTGAACGACCGCATCGACGAGTTCGAGGATCTGCTGACCGGCAACCCGGTCTGGGTCGAGCGCAACAAGGGTGTGGCGATCCTGACCGCCGAGCAGTGCCTGGACCTCGGCGTCACCGGTCCGGTGCTGCGTTCGACGGGCATCGCCCATGACCTGCGCAAGGCGGCACCGTACTGCGGCATCGATCAGTACGACTTCGACGTCGTCGTCACCGACACAGCCGACGCGTTCGGCCGGTATCTGGTCCGCATCAACGAGATGCGGCAGTCGCTGCGGATCGTGTCGCAGGCGGTCGCACGGCTACCGGGCGGCCCCGTCATGGTCGCCGACAAGAAGGTGGCGTGGCCGGCGCAACTGGCGCTCGGGCCGGACGGCATCGGCAACTCCCCCGAGTACATCTCCAAGATCATGGGTCAGTCGATGGAGGCCCTGATCCACCACTTCAAGCTGGTGACCCAGGGCTTCGCGGTGCCCGAGGGACAGGTCTACTGTGCGGTCGAGTCACCGCGTGGCGAGCTGGGCTACCACGTCACGTCCAATGGGACGAACAAGCCGTACCGGGTGAAGGTGCGTGATCCGTCATTCATCCACATCGGTGCGCTGGCCGACCTGACCGCCGGTCTGCTGCTGCCGGATGTCATCGCAGGCGTCGCGTCGCTCGACCCCGTCATGGGCGGGGTCGACCGATGACGCTCAACCGCGGGCGCGCAGGCCCGTGCTGTCGCTCCAGAATGCGGGGACCCCGCCCTCGCCCATGGGGCTCGGGCACCCCGAGTCGCTCTCGCACGGCCCTGCGCGCCCGCTACGGTTACGACTCTGCCCTGAGCGTTCGTCCGGCGACCGCGTGGAGGCGACTCGGGGTGGCGAGCCGCCAGGCGAGCCGGGGTCCCTGCTGGAGCCGGAGCGTGAGTGCCGGACGAACTCGGTCGATGGGAGGAGGCGTCGGGTGTTCAGTAGTGAGCTGAGGGAGAAGGCGGAGACGCTGGTCGGGCGGTATCCCATCGCTCGGTCGGCGTTGTTGCCGCTGCTCCATCTCGTCCAGTCGCAGGACGGCTATCTGTCCGACGACGGCATCACCGAGTGCGCCGAGCTGCTCGACCTGACGAAGGCCGAGGTCATGGCGGTGGCGACGTTCTACACGATGTACAAGCGCGAGCCGATGGGCCGGCATCTCGTCAGCGTGTGCACCAACTTCTCGTGCAAGGTCCGCGGCGCGCAGGACGTCTACGACCGCCTCGCCGAGCGGTTGGGGGTCGGTCACAACCAGACCACCGAGGACGGCACGTTCACGTTCGAGCACGCCGAGTGCCTGGGCAACTGCGAGGGTGCACCGGTCGTGTCGGTTGACTACTTCAACTACGAGTGCATGACGCCGGCCGGCGCCGAGCAGCTGCTCGACCAGGTCGCGTCGGGCGACATGCCGTTGCCGACCCGCGGTCTGCGCTCCCCGGGCATCCGGATGGTCTCGCACCGCCTGGCGGGGCTGGGACCGCACCCCGACGACATCGACCGGGGCCACGAGCTGGGTTTCGCGACAGGCACCGATGGCGGCGCTCCGCCGCCCGTCACGAGCGAGGTCGGACCGCAGGCCGAGATGGAAGTCGTGACGTCGGAGCTCGCACGGGAATCCGACGGGCAGCGGGCCGAGGCCGAGCAACAGGTGCGGACCGCGGGTCTGGAGCCCGAGGAGGTCGAGGAACAGGCAGGACCCGACGCCCGAGAGTCCCCGACCCGCGGTGGTGGGTCCGGCGCGCCGGGGACCACCGCCGACGCCGGTGACGATCACGGGAAGGCACACGATGGCTGACCGCAGCGACTACGGCGGCAAGCGGCAGGAACCGGTCAGCGTGCTGACGTCGCGCTGGGATGTCCCCGACGCCCACACGCTCGCCGGCTACGAACGCACCGGCGGGTACCAGGTCCTGCGCAGCGTCCTCGACGCCGATCCCGCCCATCTGCGGCAACAGGTCAAGGACTCCGGACTGCGCGGACGTGGCGGCGCGGGCTTCCCGACCGGTGTCAAGTGGGGGTTCATGCCGCTGGACGGCCCCAAGCCCGTCTACCTGGTGGTCAACGCCGACGAGGGAGAGCCGGGGACCTTCAAGGACCGCGAACTGATGGAGCGCGACCCGCACCAGCTGCTCGAGGGCATGGCGATCTCGGGCCGGGCGCTGAAGTCCAAGCGAGGCTTCATCTTCCTGCGCGGGGAGTACCTGTGGCCGGGGATCCGGCTGGAGGAGGCCATCGCCGAGGCCTATGACGCCGGCTACCTCGGCGCCGGGATCATGGGCAGCGACCTCGACTTCGACATCACGTTGCATTACGCAGCCGGCGCGTACATCTGCGGTGAGGAGACCGCGCTGCTCAACGCGCTGGAAGGCCGGCGCGGCCAGCCGCGTCTGCGCCCGCCGTTCCCTGCGATCGCGGGGGCGTACGCGGCCCCCACCGCGGTCAACAACGTCGAGACGATCATGAACGTGCCGTGGATCATCGAGCGTGGCGTCGACTGGTACCGCTCGATCGGCACCGAGAAGTCGCCGGGCCCCAAGGTCTTCTGCGTCTCGGGCGAGGTCCAGCGCCCCGGCAACTACGAGTGGCCGATGGGCACGCCGGCCAAGCAGATCGTCGAGGAGTCCTGCCTGGGCATGCTGCCCGAGCGCGAGCTCAAGTTCTGGGTACCGGGCGGCTCGTCGACGCCGCTGCTCACAGCCGAGCACTACCACGACAACATCACTATGGACTTCGAGTCGATCCAGGCCGCCGGCAGCCTGATGGGCACGACCGCGATGATGATGTACTCGCACAGGACGAGCGTCGTCGACGCCGCGCTGAACTGGACGCGCTTCTACGAGCACGAGAGCTGCGGCAAGTGCACGCCGTGCCGCGAAGGCACCTTCTGGTTGGGGCAGATCCTGCAGCGCATCCTCGACGGCGACGGGCGTCCGGAGGACATCGACATCCTGACCGACGTCACTGCGGGGATCTTCCAGCGGGCGTTCTGCGCCCTCGCCGACGGCGCGTGCAGCCCGATCGACTCGTCGCTGAAGTACTTCCGCGACGAATACGAGTACCTGGTCGAGCACGGCCGGCTGCCCGACCACATCGAACGGCACGCCGGCCCGGTGACGCAGAACTCCGGGCACCTCCGCCCGAACCACCGCGCCCCGCTGTACGACCCCGAACCGGCGAAGGTCTAGAGCGCCCATGGCAGACGATCAGGTCACTCTCACGATCGACGGCCAGGAGGTCACCGTGCCCAAGGGCACCTTGGTCATCCGGGCCGCCGAGCAGCTGCAGATCACGATCCCGCGGTTCTGTGACCACCCGTTGCTCGCGCCGGCGGGTGCGTGCCGCCAGTGCTTCGTCGACATCGCGCTGGCGCGGGCCCCCGACCAGCCGCGGCAGATGACGTCGTGCACCACCGAGGTCGCCGAGGGCATGGTCGTCCACACCCACCTGACCAGCGAGGCGTCGCGTGCGTCGCAGGAGGCCCAACTCGAGTTCCTGCTGATCAACCACCCGCTGGACTGCCCGATGTGCGACAAGGGCGGCGAGTGTCCGCTGCAGGACCAGGCGCTGGCCCACGGTCCGGGCGAGAGCCGCTTCGTCGACCGCAAACGGCGCTACGCCAAGCCGGTGCCGATCTCGCCGCAGATCGGCTTGGATCGCGAACGCTGCGTGCTGTGCGCCCGCTGTACCCGCTTCTCCGATGAGATCTCGGGCGACCCCTTCATCGAGCTGTTCGAGCGCGGCGCGCTGGAGCAGGTCGCGATCTACGAAGACGAGCCGTACCACAGCTACTTCTCGGGCAACGTCGTGCAGATCTGCCCGGTCGGGGCGCTCACAGCGAACAGCTACCGCTTCCAGGCCCGGCCCTTCGACGTGCGCGCCGTCGACAGCGTGTGCAACCAGTGCGCCAGCGGCTGCAACCTGCGGGTCGACGTACGCAACGGTCGGATCGAACGTCAGCTGGCACGGACCAACCCGGCCGTCAACGAGATGTGGAACTGCGACAAGGGCCGGTTCGGCTTCGAGTTCGTCGCGCATCCCAGCCGCATCGTCGAGCCTGCGGCCCGCGACGCGCTCGGCTCCGTGACGCAGACGTCGTGGACGACGGCGATCCGGACCGCGGCCGAGCGGCTGACCGCTGCCCGCGACGGCGGCGGTGTCGGTGTGCTGACCGGCGGCAACCTGACCGACGAGGACGCCTACGCGGTCAGCAGGTTCGCCCGGGACGTGGTCGGGACCGACGACGTCGACTTCAGGCGCAGCGTGCGCAGCGCCGAGGAGCACCCGTTGCTCCGGGCGGTCGCCGGCACCGCTGGACCGACATACGACGAGGTCGAGCGGGCGGCCGTGGTCGTCGTCGCCGGGCTCGACCCCGAGGAAGAGTCGCCGATCCTGCACCTGCGGCTGCGCAAAGCCGTGCGCCAGCACGGCCAGCGCATCGTCGCGGTGGGGCCGGCGCTGGGCAGCATCAGTGACGCGGCCTGGCGCTGGGTGCGCACCGGCCCGGGCGGCGAGGCGCGCATCCTGCGCGCGCTGGCGGGCACCGGTGACGCGCCTCGCGAGGGCAGCGATCTGGCGGCGGTGGCCGACGCGCTGGCGGCGGCGGACGAGGGCGCAACGGACGG
>JAHELV010000151.1 GCA_024644015.1 Nitriliruptorales bacterium | reverse complement strand
TTGACCCGTGGACGTCACATGTTCGGGCAGGTTGGGCGTACGTAGGGTCGTCGTTGTCGCGGTGGTGGCGATGGTTGTCGCGGGCTGCGGGGGCGCGCCTGGGAGGGTGGCGAGACGACCCAGTGGTGATGCAGGGTCGGTGAGCGCACGGGCCGCGTTCGAGGGTGATCTGTTGGCGGGGGTTCCCGACGACTGTCGTCTGGTCGAGGCCGTCGGTGCTCCTGATGACGCATCAGCCGACGTAGAGGCCTTCGGCGGCGTGGTGGTGTCAGGTCTTGACGCCGGAGTGGATCGGGGACCGTTGGTGGCGGTCGACGCTGGCGATGGTTCGGGCACGACGGTGGTGGCGGCCGTGCTGTTCGACGGCGATACGGCGGTGTGGGTGGTCGAGCCCGAGGCGGGTCCGGCGGTGTCATCTGCGAATCGGGCGGCGGCGACGGTCTCGTCTTTCCCGCTCGAGACGGTCGACACGGCGGGCGAGGATCCGGTGGCGTCCGCAATGGCGTTGGCGACGGACTGTTCGGAGGCTGCCGCCGCACCGTTCCGTCCGGTCGAACCCGAGCCGGCGCCCAGCATGCGCCCGGATCTGTTGGTGCTCGCGCCTGATCCGGTGGCGCCCGGCGACACGGTCGCGATGCGGTTCCCGGAAGAAACGGGCCGGGGGGTCGCGTTCCAACTTGACCAGCAGATCGGTGACGAATGGTCCACGCGCTACTGGCTCACATCGGATGGCAACGGCGGCCGGCCGTTCTCGGTGCCGGTGTACACGGAGGGTTACGGCGTACCGGATGTTGGGGTGGGAGGACCGGGCCCTGACCGCGTCGTGCTCCCGGACGACGCTGCACCGGGCAGCTATCGGATCTGCACCGCCAACGCAGGCGACGAGTTCTGCGCTCCTCTCGAGATCTCCGGCGGGGACTGACGGTCCGCGCGTTGGCTGATGGCACCGATTCCGCGCAACGGCCGGCTGGCCGCGCACAGATCCGCTTCCGTAAGCGGACAACATACTCAGCGCGTGCCGGCCTGCGGAAATGCAGGTCACGGCGAGCGAAAGCACCGTAGTCAGATGCTGTCGCTTGGTCCCGGCCCGGTGCTGCTGAGCACTACGCAACGTAGTACGCACCGGCGTCCTTCGGACGAGGAGTTGATTCCTCGCGCCCGGTGATGTGTCGTCGCCGGACGAAAGCGCGTCGGAGTGCCGCTCAGATGTCTTCACCGCTTCCGTTGCCCGTGAGCGCCGCGATGTCGGCCAGGTCCCTGGGCCGACCGGCGGCCTTCTTCATCCTGATCAGATCGTCGATGCCGATGATCGGGATGTCGACGTCGCGGACGCGACGATGGACCGAACGGGCCCGCATCTGCGGGTACGGGGTGGCGCCTGGCGGCTCGGCCATGAAGTCCACCCATCCAGCGTCGGTGATCATCGTCCAGTTGGCACCGTTCGCGAGGTCGTCAGGGTTCGTCGGGTCGACCGATAGGTGCTCTGCGTCGATGCCGCGCAGACGGGCACCGAGTTCGCGGAGGGCGGCGGCGAGCCGTTCGAGGTTCTCGCGCTGTTCGGACGCGACGAGGTCGATGTCCTTGGTTGCGCGAACGTGTCCGTGGGCGATGACAGCGAAGCCGCCGATGACCAAGTAGTCGACTCCGTGTCGGTTGAGCGTCTCGAACACTCTGGTCGGATCGAGCGCGGTCGGCTGGTCATCCACTCGCGGTGTCCTGTCCGCCGGCGGCTGCCAGTTCGGTGGCGAACTGTGCCAGCTGGATGCCCTGCTCGAGGCGTTCGTCGGCGGTCATTGCACGTTCGCTGGCGAGGTCGGCGCTGTCTGCCCACGGCTGCATCGGCTCCGCTGACAGGGCGAGCGTCTCACCCATGACCTGCAGCAGGGCGTTGAGCCGATCGACGGTCGGCGATTCGAGTCCACGTTCGATCCGGCTGATCGCGGCCTGCGATGTTCCGGCACGAATGGCCAACTCCGCCTGCGTCAGTCGCCGCCGCCGCCGGATCTGCGAAACCAGGGCACCAGCGTTCGAAGCATCGTCGCTCATGACATCAGGATACATCGTAAACGATATCGCAGCTGGTTCAACGACGCGCCGTGCCCCAGTGCGAGGACGTGCGTCACCCACGGCTCGTCCTCTGCGTCCCACTCGACGAGCACACGAACGCGGTGTGTCTCCATGCACGTCACCTTGTCGCCCGGCTCGTCGACCATGTTCGCGACGTGAATCCCGTACCGGCCGTCACCTTTCCTGGTGGTCGCTGCGCGCGACAGAGTGTCCGCGTTCGTGGCCTGGGATGAGGTGGCGTGATGCGTCCGGCGGCAGGGCTGTTGCTGATCGACGCGAAGGCGCTGCCGGCGCGCTCGCTGCTGCCGAGCCGGCCGCTTTCGACCGGCCGACGATCTGCGATGGCTGGTCGGTGCGCGACGTGCTGGCGCACTGCGCGGCGGCGCTGACCGACTTGGTGCGTGGCGACATCGGTGGGTTCACGTCGGAGGAGAACCTGCGCGCCGTGGACAAACGCGGCGTGTGGCCTGTCGACGACGTCGTCGCCACGCGCCGCCCGATCCCGACCCCTACACGCTCACGGGCACCGTTGCCGTCGATGATCTGCTGCTGTTCCGCTAGTCGCCGTCAGCACCGGCACGGACCGGATGCCCGCGACAGACCGTCATGCCCCTCGATGCCGGTCACCCGACGACGTCGGAGCCACTGGGTCGTCCTACCAACAAGTCCCAACCTGGACCAGTTTGGTATGCGCCGCGCATCCGCCAGATGGGTCGCCGAACCAGCCCGCGCACACTACCGTCCGTAGCCGAACAACGGCGCAGACGGCGGTGTGCGTGCGCGCTACACTCCGTCGCGTCGCAACGCCGCGTTGCAGCCGCGGATCGGATCACCGCTGGAGCGGTGTGCTAGAGTCCAGCGACACGGCCAGATCAGCGAAACCGCAGGTCAGGCCCGCAATCCCAGCGCCCTTAGCTCAGTGGATTAGAGCATCTGACTACGGA
>JAHELV010000150.1 GCA_024644015.1 Nitriliruptorales bacterium | reverse complement strand
ACCTGTTCTTCGTGACCGTGCACAAGACCGAAGACCACTACTCGCCGACGACGATGTACCGCGACTACCCAATCTCGCGCGAGCTGTTCCACTGGGAGTCGCAGTCGGTAACCACCCAGGCGTCGCCGACCGGCCGCCGTTACCTCGAGGGCACGTCGCGCATTCTGCTCTTCGTCCGTGAACGTAAGAGCAGCGCCGTGGGAACCGCGCCCTATCTGTTCCTCGGCCCCGCGTCGCTCGTCGAGGCTCGCGGCGAGCGGCCGATCTCGATCACCTGGCGCCTGCACGAGCCGATGCCCCAGACCTTCTTCGACGCCGCGTCCGCACTCGTCGCCTGAGCCAACGGCCCGTCGATCATCATGCCGGCCAGGGTTGTGCTCCGTGTAGGACGCGCAGAATCAGGACGGCGGACGCCTCGATGCGGTAGACGACGATGTACGGCGTGCCTACGACGATCAGTTCGCGTGTGCCCGCGACCCTGCCGGGACGCGCCATCGCCGGATGGTCGGCAAGGCGGCCGACCGCCGCGAGGATGGTGTCGCCCATGTCGATGGCTGCCCACGGGTCGTGGTCGGCGATCCAGTCGAGCTGCGCGGTGAGGTTCTTCTCCGCTTCGGGAAGCCATTCGATTCTCACGCGGTTCGACCGGCCGCGCGCCGCTCCAACTCCGCTCGCTGCTGACGCCAGCTCGACACGACCTGGTCGTGGGAGACGCGATCGGTCGCCGGATCGGCGGCCTCGCCGAGTGCCTGCGTAACCTCGCCCCGGAACCACGCGTCGTGGTCCTGGGATTCGTGCCACCGCTGTGTGGCCTCGCGCATCAGCACCCGAAGCAGTTGCGCAGCCGTGCGGTCCTGTGCGGCAGCGACCTCCGCGAACGCCGCCTTGAGTTCATCGTCGACCCGAAACGTGAAGGTGCTGTCGGCCATACGTATCGTCCTTCGGGCGTGTGTCCACGACAATGTACACGGTAACACATCACTCTGACGAGCCCGCGGATGCCCAAGTGTTCTGCGTACCAGGCGATGCTGACGGCTGGATTGGGCGCTGTCTGCACGCTGTTTCGACCCTGATCGCTGGTCGGGATCGCGGCGACTGGTCGTCCAGCAACGCGCCGGTTCCGATGACAGCAGTGGCAGGCGACCTGCAAGACGCGTTGGCACGATTCCAGCTGGGCTATCAGCGGTCCTGACAGCGCTGGGCAAGTGGTCGGCGGTTGGTTCGCCACGTTCCCGAGACGTGGAGGAGCGCATCGTGACAACTGACCGAGCAACGCTGGTCAAGCCGAAACCGACGCTGGTCAAGCCGAAACCGACGGTGGAGAGGAGCCATAGACCGAGCCTGGTCCTGGCGGTGATGTTGCTGAGCATCTTTGTGGTGCTGGTCGACCCGCCGTCGTGAACACCGCGCTGCCGGCGATCGCCCGGGATCTGCTGGCGTCGACGACCCGGCTGCAGTGGACGTCGACGGCTCCACGCTGTCGCTTGCCGGACTCGTGCTGCTCGGTGGCGCCCTGGGGGACCGCTACAGGCGTCGACGGGCGTTGGCCGTGGGTCTACTGGTGTTCGGTGCCGCGTCGCGGGAGCAGAGGTCTGGATCCGCAGGGCCCGAACCGGTGGTCATTCGCGCAACGCGCGCGGTTGGGTGGCCCGCCGGTGGTCTTTGTCGGTCGAGCGGTGTCTCGATAGCCGATGACGCGCGGTGATGAGGGTCGAGCCGCGCGGAGAGTGTTCTCGGCGTGGTTGACGGCGACCGAGATGTGACCCTCGTGAGCATGTAAGGCCCTTGGGCGTGGGGATAGGCGCGCCCGGTGGCGGTGCCCGTCTGGATCGAGACGTTCTGGTCGAGCTTGCTTGTCAGATGTGGACGTCGTCGATGGTGATCTGTTCGAGCTGGAAGCCCTACGGGCGCGAGAGCAGCCGTGCCTCCCACGCTGGGCCGCGCCTTCCTGGTGGAACGCTTCGACGAGTACGAGGCCGTAACGTCTGGCTCGCTGGGCGTCGGCCAGCTCAGGTCATGGGGTCGTCCGTGACGTCGGCCATGCCAGCGATGCCCTGCTCGAACGATGCGAGGGCAGCCTCTCGGAGCATGTCGTCGGACAGCGCGCTCGACCACAAGTGCACGTCGGGGCGAGGCGCCGACGTGCCGCGGAGGCTGTCGACCAGGGCGGCGAGGCCGTCGCCGAGCTCGGCAGGTGTGGACCACTGGTCCAGTAGCGCTTGACGGCGCGCGTGGGCGGTCTCGGCCAGCGACGCCACGATCTTGCCCTTGCTGGGAAACCAGGTGTAGATCGCGCCGGTGCTCATACCCGCCTTGCGACAGATGTCGGGGATCGTCGTCGCGTGGAACCCGTCGCGCTCGAAACAACTGGCGGCAGCCTCGAGGATGTGTCGGCGGGTCGTGCTCGCAACAAGTGGAGCGTTCGGACTGATCGGCGTCGGAATGGCGGCGTTGCTGCTGCGCCGCGCACCGGATCGGAGATCGGGCAACTGATGGCGACCTTCGTCGTGATTTGCGGCCAGATCGATTGGCTGCCGCGTCCGTGGGCTGTGGCGGGTCTCCAGATCGACCGGTTGGGGTCACAATTGGCGATCCGCCCACGCTCACCCGGTGCCGCCGCCTCATGTCGTTGCGTCAGTGACGCGTGTAGCGATGGCAGCCTCAGGGAGAAAGTGGTCATGTGATCCGCGCGTTGGAACCCGCTGACACCGACGATGTGATCGCGGTCTGGTTGGCGTCGACGGTCGCCGGGCAGGCGTTCCTGCCGGAAGCACATTGGCGCGAGATGGAGCCCGAGATTCGCGAGCGGCTGATGCCGGTCGCCGAGACGTGGGTGGTCGAGGACGGCGGACGGATCGTGGCGTTCATGGCGCTGCTGGGCAACCTCATCGGGGGGCTGTTCACCCATCCCGAACACCAGGGCAGAGGGCACGGGCGAGCGCTCGTCGAGCACGCTCGCACGCGGCATCAGGAGGTGCTCGTCGAGGTGTTCGAGGCCAACATCGCCGCGATCGGCTT
>JAHELV010000006.1:95011-106987 GCA_024644015.1 Nitriliruptorales bacterium | reverse complement strand
ATGAACACATGTTCGACAAGCTCGACGTCATCGACACGGAGATCGCGACACTCGCGGCGCTGTCCGACCACGACCTCGCCGACCACGACGGGCCTGCACTGGGCGACGCCATCCTCCGCCTGGACACCACGATCCGACGCTTGGAGGCCGTCAGACTCCAGCTCACCCGCGCCCACAGCCGCTCAATGGCCTGGAAACACGACGGCGCGAAATCGCCCACACAGTGGCACCGCGACCACCGCAACCTCAGCGGCGGACAAGCCGCCAGCCACGTCGACACCGCCCACGGACTCGCCGACCTCCCACGCACCGCCGCCGGCCTCGCCGCAGGCACCATCAGCCCCGCGCAGGCGACAACAGCCACCCGCACACGCCAAACACTGACCGACGACCAACTCGACGAACTCGACGCCCTCGTCGCCGACACCGCACCCGCAGCCACCGACCGCCAACTCCGCGACACCGTCATCGACTTCACCCACCGGATCGCACCCGACACCGTCGCCGAACGCGAACGCCACGCCCACGCGCGACGCGGCATACGGCTCGCACGCGCACGCGACGGCGGCTGGTGGATCGACGGACGCCTCGACGTCCTCGGCGGCGAAACCCTCGCAACCGCCCTGTCCACACTGACCACACCGCGCGGCGACAACGACGACCGCACCACCGCCCAACGCCACGCCGACGCGCTCACCGACCTCGCCGACCGCGCGCTCCGCACCGGCCACCTGCCCGCCGAAGGCGGCCTGCGGCCCCACATCGCCGTCACCACCGACCTCGCCACCCTGGAAGGCCGCGCCGGCGCGCCCGCCGCCCGCCTCGACCACACCGGACCGATCTCGGGCGACACCGCACGCCAGATCGCGTGCGACGCCGACATCCACCGCATCATCACCCGCGGCCCCAGCGAAATCCTCGACGTCGGACGCGCCACCCGCACCGTCACCCGCGCACAACGCCGCGCCCTCATCGCCCGCGACCGCGGCTGCATCGGCTGCACCGCGCCACCCGGCTGGACCGAAGCCCACCACATCATCTTCTGGGCCGACGGCGGACCCACCGACCTCGACAACCTCGCACTCCTATGCCGCAGCTGCCACACCGGCGTCCACCACCGTCAATGGCGGATCGTCCACGACCACAACAACCGCCCCCACATCCGCCGCCCCCGACGTCGACAACCCACCGACACCGACACCGGCGACCAGACATCGAACAACGGACCACCGGACGACCAGACGCCGAGCGACGGGCCACCGGACGACCAGCCGCCGAGCGACGGTCCATCGGACGACCGACATCGGGCGGCCCGGCCAACAGACGAAGGGCAGTCGCGCGACCAGACGCCGGGCGACCGTCGACAACACCCGTAACCCGACCGACCAGCAGCCGACCAGGACCGCCAACGTGAGCGGGACGACGACAACGAGCAGCCGTCGCTGCTCGCAGGGTCAACGCCAGGTGACCGGACATGCGCCGTCCGAGGGCACGCCGACGTTCCCGCGGTCACACCGTCGTAGGCTGCGTCGCATGGAACCAACCATCGCCGCCGACGGTGCCGACGCGCTGCTCGCCGGCATCGCCGGTCCCGGCGCCAGCTTTCGCCCCGGCCAGCGCGAGGCGATCGAGGCGCTGGTCGACGGGCGGCGTCGCGTCCTTCTGGTGCAGCGGACAGGGTGGGGCAAGAGCGCCGTCTACTTCATCGCCACCCGGCTCCTGCGCGATCGTGGCGCCGGTCCGACGCTGCTGATCTCGCCGCTGCTGGCGTTGATGCGCAACCAGATCGACATGGCGCAACGGGCCGCTGTGCACGCGGTCACCATCAACAGCGCCAACGTCGAGCAGTGGGAGGCGATCGACCGGCAGCTGCGCGACGACCAGGTCGACCTGCTGCTTGTGTCCCCAGAGCGCCTGAACAACCCCAGGTTCCGCGAGCAGCTCGAGCAGGTCGTCGCGCCACGCACCGGTCTGCTGGTGATCGACGAGGCCCACTGCATCAGCGACTGGGGCCACGACTTTCGGCCCGACTACCGCCGCGTGCGGACCCTGTTGCCGTTGCTCGCAGCGGAGCTGCCGGTGTTGGGCAGCACCGCCACCGCGAACGACCGGGTTGTCGTCGACATCACCGAACAGCTCGGCAGCGACCTCCTCGTGCTGCGCGGCACGCTGGACCGCGAAAGCCTGGTGTTGCAGTCGATCGTCCTGCCTGACCCAGCAGCGCGACTCGCGTGGCTTGCCGAGCACATCCCGCTGCTGCCAGGCTCGGGCATCATCTACTGCCTGACGATCTCCGATGTCGAGCGCGTGGCCAGCTGGCTGCGCGACCACGATGTTCAGGCCGAGGCGTACTCGGGAGACACGGAGCCGGCGGAACGCGAAGCGGTTGAACGACGGCTGTCGGACAACGCGGTCAAGGTCGTGGTCGCCACGTCGGCCCTCGGCATGGGCTACGACAAGCCTGACCTGCAGTTCGTCATCCACTACCAGTCCCCCGGCTCACCGATCGCCTACTACCAGCAGGTCGGGCGCGCCGGGCGTGGTGTCGACCGCGCACACGGTGTGCTGCTGTGTGGGCACGAGGACGTCGACATCCAGAACTACTTCATCTCGACCGCGTTCCCGCCCCGCGAGCAGGCCGAGCGGGTCGTTGACCACCTGACCGCAGCGGGCGGACCGGTGACGCTCGACGAGCTCCAGGCGTCGATCAACATCGGCCATGGGCGGTTGACGGCCATGCTCAAGGTCCTCGACGTCGAGGGCGCGGTCGAGCAGGCCGGCTCGACAGTGAAATGGCGGCGGACGGAGCAACCGTGGGCGTACGACGCGGAACGCGTCGAGCACGTCACAGCGATGCGGCGCCGCGAGCAGCAGGCGATGCGCGACTACAGCACCACCAATGCTTGCCTGATGGCGTTCCTGCGCACCGAGCTCGACGATCCCCACGTCGTCGACTGCGGCCGTTGCGCGAACTGCGCCGGGCCCGCGTTGCCGTCGACCTACGATCCTCAGCTCGCCAACGCGGCATCGCGCCACCTCCGCAGCGAGCGACTCGAGCTGACACCGCGCAGACAGTGGCCGCGCGGGCTGTCCACCAACCGCGGGCGGATCGGTGACGGTCGCCTGGTCGAACCGGGACGGGTGTTGTGCCGCTGGGGTCGAGCAGGCTGGGGGCCGCTGGTCGAGCAGGGCAGGCTGCGCGACGGCCGGTTCGACGACCGACTCGTGCAGGCGTCGGCCGAGCTGATCGGCGGACAGTGGCGACCGGAGCCGGCACCGACCTGGGTCACGTGGGTACCGTCGCACCGTCACCCGGGCCAGGTGGCCGACCTCGCGCAGAGGATCGCCGCCGTACTCGGGCTGCCCGCACACGAAACCGTGTCGGTGCGCGGCGCGCCGCCGTCGCAGCGCAGCCGGAACAACAGCGCCCAGCAGGCGACGAACGCGCTCGACAAATACGAGATCTGCGGCGACGTCTCAACCGGACCGGTGCTGCTGGTCGACGTGCTCGTCCATTCCCAGTGGACGCTGACCGTCGTGGGCATGCTGCTGCGGGACGCTGGCGCCCAGGCCGTGCACCCATACGGCCTCGCAACGTCCCGAACAGGCTGAGTCGGCCGGGCACGCGCAGCAGCGTCGGTCAGCGCACCCCGCGGCCCGCCACCTGCGGACCGTACAACAGCCGCTCGAGGAACCGCCCGAGATAGCTGTGGCGATGAGACGCGTGCGCGTGCACGACCAACAGCGGTGTCGCGGTCGTCGCGGCGATGTGGTCGACAAGATCGCTGAGGTCGGCGTCGGGCTGACGGTCCACCTCGGCAGCCCCGATGACCACGAGGTCCGCCTCGTCCGCCAGCTGGCACAACCGGCCGAGCCGGTCATCCACACGCTCCACGACGCTTGCCGTGGGAACCGCCGTGAGATGGCCGAGCCGCGCGTGATACGTACGGATGGCGGCCACCATCTCATCCGACGCGTCCACGTCTGCCACATGCACGAACCGGATGCTCGAGGCAGTACTGATCGCGATCCTGTTGGCCAGCACGACCTTCAGTTCGTCGAACGGACCACCCGCCCCCAAGACGGCGATGGTATCGATCCGCTCCAGCGCCCGGACGGCGCGGACGAACACGATGTCACACTGCACGTTGTCCATCAGCCAGCGCACATCGTCGGTGAAGAACTGCATGCGCCCGTCGGCCCGTTGGCGGAGCGCAGCGACGACCAGGTCGACGTCATGGCCGGCCACATAGGTGACGACATCACGCGCGGGATCCTGATGATCGAGCGTCCGCTGGACGATCGAGACTCCCCGCCGGCCGCCTGGCCCGCGAACGGCACCGCTGGCGCCGACCACGTGACCATCAGCGCGACCATCACCGACAGCGCGACCATCGCCGCCGTTGCCGGACAGTGGTGGGTCACCATCGGGTAACGCCGCCTGGCGCACACGGAGCACGTGCACCTCCCCGTGTCTGCTCGCCGCGACCTCGACGCCGAGCCACAGCAGCGCGCCCTCCTGTCCCGGGTCGAGGTCGTCGCGCGCCGCGATCACCACGCGGTGGGTCCGCGCCGCAAGAGCCCGTTCGGTCAGGGCCACGAACCGGCGGTTGGTCCTGCGCCGGAACACGTCGAGGGCGACTCCCTCGCGCACGGTGCGCGCACGACCGTAACTGCGGTACAGCAACAGGCCACCAGCCACGATCACCACCGCGCCAACCATCGACACCGGACCCATCTGCGTGAGCAGGCCGAGGCCGCCCACGATGCCCGCGATCTGCGTCCATGGGTACGCCGGAGAACGGAACGCAGGGCGGTACCAGGTCATGTCCGCGGTGCGGAAGATGATCAGCGTGACGTTGATCAGCGTGAACACCAGGATCTGGAATGCGCTCGCAAGCTTCGCGAGATCGATCACCGGGACGAACGCCACCAGAAGCAGCAGCATCGCCCCGGTCAAGCCGATCGCAGCTGCGGGCGTCGCGAAACGCTGATGGATGTGCTCCAACCGCTTCGGCAGCAACGAGTCACGGCTCATCGCGAACGGGTAGCGCGACGACGTCAACAGGCCGGCGTTGGCCATGCTGACCAACGCCAGCACCGCGGTCACCGCGATGACCGGTTCACCGACCGGACCGACAAACCGCCCGGCCGCCACAGCGATCGGCGTCAACGTCGCACCGAGCTCGCCGAGCGGGACGACTCCGACCACGACCGCGGCGATCACGGTGTACAGCAACGCCATGAACCCGATGCTCGACAGGATGGCCATCGGGATGAGGCGGCCGGGATCCTTGATCTCCTCGGCTATCGACGCGATCTTCGTGACTCCCGCATACGAGACGAAGACCAGTCCGCTGGCCGCGAACAGTCCGTCGAAACCCGCGGGGAGGAACGGCTCGAACGCCGCGGGCTCGATCGCGCGCAGGCCGTCGACCGCGAAGATGAGCAGGACGACGAGCACGACAGACACCACCACCGTCTGGACCCGGCCCGACTCCTTGGTTCCCACGATGTTCAGCACGATCAGCGCACAGGCTGCAACCACCGCGACCGGCCTCGCCGGCAGGTGGACCAGGAGCTGCAGATACGCGCCGAGCCCCACCAGGGCGAACGCCGCCTTGAACACCAGCGAGAACCACACGCCGAATCCCGCGACCGTGCCGACCAGCGGACCCATCGCGCGGTCGATGAACAGGTAGGACCCGCCGGACTGCGGCATCGCGGTCGACAGCTCCGCTTTGCTCAGGGCCGCCGGCAGCACAATCAGGCCGGCCAACACATAGGCGAGCGGAGCGGCGGGGCCCGCCGTCGCGGCGGCAAGGCCCGGCAGCACGAAGATCCCGCTGCCGATCATTCCACCAAGGCTGATCGTGATGACCGCGATGAACCCGAGGTCACGCTCGAGGGACCGCCGG
Organism: Nitriliruptorales bacterium; assembly: GCA_024644015.1. GTDB lineage: Bacteria > Actinomycetota > Nitriliruptoria > Euzebyales > JAHELV01 > JAHELV01. Next base: position 101,069 of record JAHELV010000006.1, on the reverse strand, counting down.
TCCCCCGAGCGCTCAGCCATTCGCCAAGCCTACGTTACGGCCCGTGAGGTCCGGACAACGTCTGCTGCGGTGCTTGCTGCCGGTGCTCGTCGGTCCGACGCGCCGTCATCTGATTGAACTGGGCCGCCGCCGCGTCGACGACGATCTGGACCGGCGCAGACGCGGCCTCAGCCGGTCAGGAGCACGACGGCCGCGGCGACGATCGCACCGGCGGCGATCAAACCGAACACGACCACCCAGATCGCTGCCGGCACGTGCGTCAGCCGTGCCAGCTGATCGGCGTCGGAGTCGCGGGCACGCGTCCGGCGCCGGCTGCGTCGCAGATCCCCGACGGATCGCAGGCCGCCGAGCAGCAGGAACCACGCGAGCATGGCCGCGCCGGCACGCTGGACCGCTGCGGGCGCCGAGAACGCCGCGGCCAGCAGGACCCCGCCGGTGAACACGATTGCGACGGCGCCGAAGACATTGCGGACGGTCACAAGCAGCGCCGCCAGCAACGCCACGCCCGCCGCCAGGATCAGCTGATGCTGGTTGGCCGCGACCAGCATCGCGGCACCGAGCCCGAGCAGGCACGGCGTCGTGTAGCCGGCGAGCAGCATCACGATCATCCCGACGCCGGTGGAACGGCCGCGAGAGACGGTGATCCCCGAGGCGTCGGAATGCAGGCGGATCCCCGACAGCCGGCGGCCCGCGAGCATGGCGGTCACGACATGGCCGCCCTCGTGGGCCATCGTCACGACCGCGCGCAGCACCCGCCACGGGCGGCGGTCGAGCACGAGTACCAGCGCCGCCGCGATGGGCAGCAGCGTAGCGGCCGTCACGGACATCACAACAGGCTAGACAGGTCCGGCCGCACCGGTACGCAGCTCCACCTCGCCAACCGTGACATCGCGGGTCGACGACGGCGTCGGCCTACGACATCGGTGTAGCCTGTCGCCGACGACGCCGCGCAGGGGGCCGCAGGACCGGACCGTGAGATCATGAACCGTGCTGTCACCCGGTGAGCATCACCCGGGGTGCGGCACCCACCGATCCGCCGGTCGGGCTGCAGGACACAGGGCAGGCGCGGCACCTGGCGCCGCGCGACCACGACGCCGACGGTCCACCGAGGTCGCCGACCGGCCAGACGCGGCGCGTGTGGCTTTCGGCGCTGCAGGTGGTCGTTGCAGCGGTCGTCGGCGCCGTGCCCGTGCTGTGGACCATGGGCGCGCTGCCATGGCGCTCGCCGACGTTGCTCATCGAGAACATGTTCCGCGGCTTCACGAGTTGCGCGGTGGCCGACGGGGCACTGAACCCAATCGTCATGGTCTGCCGCCGGGCGGGCACCCCCATCGGCATGTACCAGCTCGACGGCGGCGTGACCTATCCACTGGGCGGCCTGCTGCTACAGCTCGGCCTCGAACCAGTCGCCGCCTGGAAGTTCAGTGTCGCGGCGCTGATCGTGTCCGGTGTCGGCGCCCTGTTCTGGCTGCTGCGGCGGATGACGGGCAGCCCGCTGCTGGCCGCGGTGTTCGTGGCGCTCAACGGTCTCAACGGCACGCTGACCGCGCGTTCGTGGAACTGGTACTGGAACGTCGCCGCCGTGGCGTTGTTGCCGTTGCTGTTCGCCTTCCTGCACGTCTTGTACGAGCGCGCAGGCCGGCGATGGTTGCGCACCCTGCTGCCGCCCGGCGGCGCCGTCCTCGCCGTCGTGCTCGCGATCGCCGTCGAGTGGCAGTACGCCGGCCTGTTCGCCACCGCGATCGCCGTCGGAGCGGTGTGCCTTCTGGTCGTGCAACGCGGGTGGTCGGGCCGGCAGCGGCTGCTGCTGGCCCTCGGTGGCGCCGTCGGCGTCGCGGTCGTCGTCGGGGTCCTGCGTCTGCGCCTGACGTTGGCCGGCGTCACGGACCAGTACGACGACGGGTTGCTCACCGCCAGCCGCAACTCGATCGACCTGGCGTCCTTCGTCGTGCCGGACGCCCGCGCGTCGCTGCTCGGCCGGCTGCTGGCGCGCCTCGGGCTCAACGATCTGCTCGTCCGCTCGCTGGCCGAGGGACGTCAGCTGTGGGTGTCGCCCTACCTCGGCGTCGTCGCCATCGCCTTTCTGCTCGCCGTCGTGGTGCTGCTCTGGCGCAGGCGCACCACCAGCCCGGGACTGCCACCGCCGTTCGTGGCACTGCTGCTGGCCGTCATGATCGCCTCGATCGTGCTGTCCACCGGCCCGCAGCTGCGCCTCGCCGGGCTGGCCGAGCCTGCGGCCGTGACCGTGTCGCCGCTGGAGTTCCTGTTCGTCTCGACACCGCTGCGATGGATCCGTTTCCCATGGACGTGGGGTTTCGTGACCCACATCGCGGGCCTCCTGACGTGCGCGGCACTCGCGGCGGTGTTCCTGCGACGCGGCCGTTCGTGGTCACCGCTCGTCGGGGTGCTCGTCGTACTGCTTGCGGTCGAGTTCATCTCGCCGCAGGTGCTCAACGCCTTCCGCAGCCGCCAACCATCGGTGGCCAGCGCGACCGCCTGGACACGCATCGCGCGCAATGACGCCACCGTCGAGCGGTTCGAGGCCACTGCGATCCCCGAGTTCGAGCGCGCGCTGCGTGGCATCGACGGCGACGTGCTGCTGATGCCGTGGGACAACACCTACATCACGCCCCATCTCGGTCCCGAGGTCGGCGCGCATGTTCGCAACGTCGGCATCGACCGCAACTTGGATCAGGTCGAGGCGGCCGCACCGTTCGAGCGCCACGAACTGCGGTGGCCCCGTTCGGAGACGATCCAGCGGATGCTTTCGAGCCGATGGTCGGCCGCGGTGGTGCTGCTCGATCACGTGCCGTCGGGCGAGTCCATCCTGCGCTTCGACCACGCCCACCTGCGAGAGCGTGAGCTCGCGTGGTTGCGGCGCGTCGGGCGTCTCGAGACCCAGCTCGCCCGCGCCGGCTACTGCGTCGGGCCGCAGTCGTGGTTCACGGTCGTCACCGAGTGCAGCGATCACGACGACCTGCCGGGCCGCGGCGGACGTCAACGTGCCGTGCCCAGCACGGCTGACCAGGCACCGGCGGACGAGGCGACGGGCAGGCCGGACGCTGCCCGGGCTCGCAACGCGGCCGCCGAACGGCTGCGACGGGCACGTGCTCGCACGGATGCCGGCATCGACGACGAGCGGCCGCGGCGGGTGCGCGGGCGACCTTGACACGGCACGCTCGGTTGGGGTGCGCCGGCGAGGCCTCCTGATTCAGCTCACCAAGATCAAGATCGGGGTCAAACCAACATTCAGCTCAACCAAGGGTTGCGCAAGGTGCAACCGTTGCGCAATATTCTACGAATCAACGGGAGAGGGTAGGCAGTGTCAACACCACCTGCTACGTTCCCGCAAATCTCCGGCGCCCGTCGCCTCGCAGCCGCGTGATCGCGCGTGAAAGGGAGTATTCGTGAGCACCACACCGGACCACGCCGACGTCGTCGTCATCGGAGCCGGGATCGTCGGCAATTGCCTGGTCGGGCATCTCGCCGAGTTCGGCTGGCGCAACATCGTGCAGATCGACAAGGGCCCGCTGCCCGATCCCGGCGGCTCGACCGGTCACGCCTCGAACTTCATCTACCCGGTCGATCACGGCAAGGAGCTGACGCTGCTGACGCTGGACTCGATGCGCCAGTACGAGGACATGGGCGTGCAGACCACCTGTGGTGGCATCGAGGTCGCCCGCACCCCCGAGCGGGTCCATGAGCTGCACCGACGGATGTCGTCCGCCAAGGCGTGGGGCATCGAGTCAAGTCTGCTGTCGCCCGCCGAGGTGGCCGAGCTCGTCCCGTTCATCAACGACGAGATCGTCCTGGCCGGCTTCTACACGCCGTCAGTGTCGGTCGTCGACTCGTTGCGCGCCGGCACGATCATGCGCGAACGGGCCTGGAAGCTCGGTGCCCTGACGACGCTGGCAAGCACGGAGGTTCTCGACATCGAGACCGCCGACGGCGCCGTAACCGGCGTGCGCACCGACCGCGGCGACATCACGACGCCGACGGTCGTCATCGCGTGCGGTGTGTGGAGTCCCCGCCTCGCCGCCATGGCGGGCGCAACCATCCCGTTGACGCCCGCCGTCCACCAGATGATCGACGTCGGTCCGATCCCCGAGCTGCTCGACACGCGTGCCGAGATCACCTACCCGATCGTGCGTGACATGGACACGCTGATGTACGAACGCCAGAACGGCGGTGACATGGAGGTGGGGTCGTACGCCCACCGGCCGATCCTGCACCGGCCGGACGAGATCCCGTCGATCGAAGAGGCGCAGCTGTCGCCAACCCAGATGCCCTTCACCCAGGACGACTTCGACGCCCAGATGGAGGACGCCCTCGAGTTGTTCCCCGACATCCTGACGGTCGAGGGCGCCGGGGTGCGGCATGCGATCAACGGCCTGCTCTCGCTGACGCCCGACGGCAACCCTGTGCTCGGCGAGACCGTCGAGGTCTCGGGGCTGTGGTCGGCGGCCGCGGTGTGGATCAAGGAGGGTCCCGGCGTCGGCAAGGCGCTGGCCGAGTGGATGACGCACGGCGAGCCCGAGATCGACCTTCACGGTGCGGACGTCGCGCGGTTCTACCCGCACCAGCGGACCGTTGCACACATCGAGGCCCGGACCTCGGAGGGCTTCAACAAGACCTACGGCATCGTGCATCCCCGTGAGCAGTGGGCGTCGAGCCGCCCCGCTCGTGTGAGCCCCTTCTACGCTCGCCAGCAGGAGCTCGGCGCCACGTTCTACGAGGCGGCGGGATGGGAGCGGCCGCAGTGGTACGAGTCGAACGCGTCGCTGCTCGACGAGTACGGCGACCGCATCGAGGAACGCGCGCACGAGTGGGACCGCCGCTGGTGGTCGCCGATCATCAACGCCGAGCATCTCGCGATGCGCGATCGCGTCGCGATGATCGACCTCACGGCCTTCGCGCTGTTCGATGTGATCGGGCCAGGCGCACTCGACTACATGCAGCGCGTGACCGTCGCGCAGATGAATCGGCCTCCCGGCCGCATCATGTACACGCCGGTCTTGACACCCAACGGCGGGTTCCGCTCCGACCTGACGGTCGTGCGGCTGGCCGACGACCACTTCCGCATCATCACCGGCGGGGCCGACGGTCCCCGGGACCACAAGTGGTTCACCGACCACCTGCCAGAAGACGGCTCTGCCCAGCTGGTCGACGTCACCTCCGCCTACTGCACCGTCGGCGTGTGGGGACCCAAGGCGCGGGACCTGCTGTCCTCGGTCACCGAGGACGACATGACGAACGACGGCCTGCCGTACGGCACCGCGAAGCGCATCACGGTCGGCTCCGTTCCCCTGCTGGCCGTGCGCATCTCGTACGTCGGTGAGCTCGGCTGGGAGCTGCACGCCCCGATGGACCGCGGTCTGGCGTTGTGGGACACCCTGTGGGACGCCGGGCAGGCGCACGGGGTCGTGCCCGCCGGCATCGGCGTGTACGGCACCACCGGACGACTCGAGAAGGGCTACCGGCTGATGGGCGCCGAGCTGGAGTCGGAGTACAACCCGGTCGAGGCCGGGCTCGCGCTACCCAAGGTCAAGAGCGCCGACTTCGTCGGCCGCGAGGCGTACCTGAAGGCCCGCGACGAGGACCCTGCCGCGATCATGTGCACTCTGACGGTCGACGACCACACGTCGAGCGACGGCACCGCACGGTTCATGAGTGGCAACGAGCCGATCGTGACCCGCGACGGCGAGCGCATCGTCGACGCCAAGGGCCGGCCGTCGTACGTGACCAGTGCGGGCTCCGGCCCGTCGGTCGGCAAGTATCTGCTGCTGGCCTATCTGCCGCCCGATCACGCGCACGAGGGGGCGCAGCTGGCGGTCGAGTACATCAATGAGCGGTATCCCGTGACCGTCGCCGTGGCAGGTCGCACGCCGCTGTTCGACCCCGACGACTCCCGCATGAAGGCCTAGGAGCCCCTGGGCTGTTAGGAAGCGAGCGGAGCGAGGTGACTAAGTGGACGTCCTGGTCTGCATCAAGCGCGTCCCCGCGCCGGGGGCACGGATCAACCTGACCGCCGACGAACAGCGGATCGACACGCGCCATC
>JAHELV010000006.1:44051-94911 GCA_024644015.1 Nitriliruptorales bacterium | reverse complement strand
GTTAGGAAGCGAGCGGAGCGAGGTGACTAAGTGGACGTCCTGGTCTGCATCAAGCGCGTCCCCGCGCCGGGGGCACGGATCAACCTGACCGCCGACGAACAGCGGATCGACACGCGCCATCTGGGCTTCACGATGAGCCCGCACGACGAGTGTGCCGTCGAGGAGGCGGTACGCATCGTCGGCGAGCACGGTGGAAGCTCGACCGTGCTCAGTCTGGGTCCTTCCGAGGCCGACGAGCAGGTGCGGCAGGCGATCTCGATGGGCATCGACAACGGCGTCCTGCTCGAGATCAGCGAGACCGACTGGGATCCGCAGGCCACCGCCACCGCGATCACCGAGGCGATCACGACGCTGGCGTCCGAGGGAACCACGTTCGACCTCATCCTGTTCGGCAACGAGTCGCCGGATGCCGGCAACTACCAGGTCGGCATCCGTGTGGCGCACGCGTTGGGCGTGCCGATCGTCGCCGGCATCAAAGGTGTCGAGTTCGTCGACGGCGGTATCCGTGTGCGACGGCAGGTCGATGACGGGAACGAGCTGTACGAGCTGCCCCTGCCGGCGGCCGTCGCGGTCAAAGAAGGGCTCAATCTGCCCCGCTACCCCGCGATCAAGGGTCGGATGCGTGCACGGAAGGCGACCGTGCGCACCTTCGCTCCGCAGGCCAGCCCGGGCGGCCTGCGCAAGCTACGGCTCAAGCAGCCGCGCGAGCAGAAGACCGAGACGGTCGTGCTCGGACACGGACCGGAGGCGGCGTCCGCGGTGGCCGACCTGTTCGAAGAACTGGGGGTGATGTGACGATGCTGTTCGTCGTCGTCGAGCACGATTCCGGCGCCGTCGACGAGGTGGGCCTCGAGTTGGCGTCGACGGGGCGGCGCATCGCCACCGAGCTCGGCGTGTCACCGGAGGCGATCCTCATCGGTCCCGGCGCCAACGACGCGGTGGCGGCGCTCGCCGCCCACGGCGTCGACCGCGCGCATGTCGTCGAGCACCCGCAGCTGCGGTCCTACTCCCCCGACGCCTACGCCGCCGCCATCACCCAGCTCATGGCGGCGCACGAACCGGAGGCCGTCCTCGCCTCCGGCAGCGAGAAGGGCAACGAGGTGCTCGCGCATGTTGCGGCTCGCACCGACCTGCCGATGGCCGCGAACTGCACCGAGGTCACGACCGGCGATGACTGGACGCTCACCCGCATGCGCTGGGGCGGCAGCCTGCTGGAGGAGGCGCAGCTGCACGCGCCGACCAAGCTGCTGACGCTCGCTCCCCACGCGTTCGAGACCGCGCAGCTCGACGACGGGGATGAGGTCGAGGTACAGCGGTTCGAGCCGCAGTTCGACGACGGTGCCACGTACGCTCGCGTGGTCGACCACGAGGCGCGCGGCGGGGGCGTGTCCCTGGCGTCCGCTCCTGTGGTCGTCTCGGGGGGACGTGGTGTCGGGAGTGCGGACGGCTTCGCGATGGTCGAGGAGCTGGCCGGCCTGCTTTCCGGTGCGGTCGGGTGCTCGCGGGTCGCCACCAACAACGGCTGGCGTTCACACAGCGACCAGGTGGGTCAGACCGGCACCAAGATCGCGCCGCAGCTGTACATCGCGTGCGGCATCAGCGGTGCCACACAGCATTGGGTCGGGTGCAAGGACGCCAAGAACATCCTGGCGATCAACACCGACCCCGAGGCACCGCTGGTGACCCGCGGCAACTATGCGGTGATCGGCAACCTGCACGAGGTGCTGCCCGCGGTAGTCGCGGAAGTGCGCCGTCGCAAGGGCGTGTAACCGGCAGCCTGCCGGCGCAGGATCGCTCGAGCCAAGCTGCGCCGCCCCGCCCGCGGAGGTGGCCAACGCGTGAAGCGCGGCACTGATCCGCACGACAGGAGCCCGCCGGTGGCCACCGACACCCGCATCGCCGATCCCGTGATCGCACTGCCCGACCCGCTCATCCGCGGCGAGGGGTTGGAGCCGCACGGAGACTACGACGGCATGCTGTTCGACGGGGTCGACCTCACCGGTCGGCGGGCGAGCAACGCGCGTATCACCGGCTCGCGGTTCCACGGCTGTGCGATGGACGACGTCACGCTGTCAGGCGCGCTGCTCGCGGAGTGCGAACTCGACCAGATCGAGGCCGCGACCCTCGATCTGGTGGATACCAGGATCCGCGACATCGCATTCACGTCCGGTCGTATCGGTGGGTTGCAGGTGCACGATGCCGAGTTGGTGCGCGTCATCGTGCGGAGCTGTCGACTCGGATACGTCAATCTGCGCGGCGCGACGCTCGCCGATGTGCAGTTCGAGCGTTGCGCCATCACCGACCTCGACATCGGCGACGCGACGCTGCGGCGGGTCGGTTTCAGCGACTGCACGGTCGAGCGGCTGACGTGTCCGAAGGCCGACCTGGAGTCGGTCGACCTGGCGGGCGCCGATATCGGCGTCGTGAGCGACTACGCGGGACTGCGCGGAGCGACCATCAGCACCGCACAGCTGGTCGTCTTCGCGAAGGGACTGGCCGAACATGTCGGCATCGAGGTGCGCGACGTGTCATGAGGTCGGGCCGATGGCGGCGGTGACCTTCGCGGCTCTCGGCAGACGGGCGGTTTGAGCGGGCGCGGGTACAGTCGCGCAATGCGCGAGATCAATCCCGCCGATCTGCCCGACCGCCGTGTGTACGAGCTGCTCACGATGCTCGTCGTGCCCCGGCCGATCGCATGGGTGTCGACGGTGGCGCCCGACGGCACCCCGAATGTCGCGCCGCACTCGTACTTCAACATCATGTCGAACGCGCCACCCGTCGTACACATCACCTCGGCGGGCGAAAAGGACACGCTGCGAAACATCCGTGCTACGAATGAGTTCGTAATCAACGTGGTGTCGCGCGACCTGCTGGACGCGATGAACCTGACCGCCGCCGACTTCCCCGCCGACGAGGACGAGTTCGGCTGGGCCCAGCTGGAGCGGACTCCTTCGAGCGTCGTCAAGCCGCCGCGGGTCACCCGCGCCCGCGCCGCGCTGGAGTGCACGCTGCGACAGGTGCTCGAGATCGGTAACGGGCGCATGGTGTTCGGCGACGTCGTGCGCGTGCATACGGCCCATGACCTGTGGGACGGCGATCAGATCGTGCCCGAGCGCCTCGATGCCGTCGGGCGGCTCGGCGGCTCGGCCTACCAGACGATCGACGGCGTACTCCGGCTGGCACGTCCGAGCAGGGAGGACGCGCGCAGCAGCTGAGCCGTCCGACGCCCCGGCCGGCACGTGAAATACCAGGCCGACCGACGGTGTTGTCCCCACTGACGTCCTCAATTGGAGATTCAATGACGACCGTGGAACTGACGCACGACAACTTCGCGACGACCCTCGACGACAACGACCTCGTCCTCGTCGACTTCTGGGCGTCGTGGTGCGGACCGTGCCGCACGTTCGGACCGATCTACGAGTCCGTGTCCGAGCGCCACCCAGACGTCGTGTTCGGCAAGGTCGACACCGAGGCACAGCAGGAGCTGGCCGGCATGTTCAACATCATGTCGATCCCCACACTGATGGTGGTCAGGGACCGTGTCGTGCTGTTCTCACAACCTGGTGTGCTGCCCGATGCAGCGCTCGACGACCTCATCAGCCAGGCGCGCGAGCTCGACATGGACGCCGTCCGCGCTCAGATCGCCGAGCTCGAAGAGTCGCACTCCCAATGACGACCACGTAGCACATCCACACGGGTGCAGCGCGGCCGACATCCGGCCGCGAGCGCGCCCACATCAGGCACCGCCGCGCAGCCAGCGGCCCACGACGAAGCCGGCGCGGTACCAACTTCCGCCCGTGCGTCGGCTGCCGATCCATCGACCAGCCGACCACAGCAGCTGCGACCACAACGCCTCGGCGTCGTCGATCGTGCCGCGCGCCCGGTGCAGCACGCGTACCTGGTCGTACTGCCGCCGTACGTCGGGTTGACCGACAAGTCCGTAGGCGATGTTGATCGTCTGCATGCGTGCGGTCGCCGCCTGCCGCCGATCGCCGGGCGCCACATCCGGGTGGTGGCGCGCGGCCATCCGCCTGTACGCCGCCTTGATGGTCATTTGGTCAGCAGTCGGCTCCACGCCGAGGACGGCGTACGCGTCGATGAACTCGTCCATGGGTGACACGCCTTGCGCTGGCGGCCTTGTGCGTCCCGATTCGCCGGAACGATAGCGCGGGCTGTACGGCCGTGGCGGTGACGCTGTCACAGCGCCGAGTGTCGCGGCGGTCTGCGTACCGCATGGTGGTCGCCGTACCGCATGGTGGTCGCCGTACCGCATGGTGGTCGCCGAACCGCGTCGTATGCACGTCAAACGACGACCACCCCGTACTTCGTGCGAAAGGTGGTCGTGTGACGGCGGGGTGGTGGCGGTGAGGGGTGTGGGAAGGGTCTGGTGCAGGGGGCGTTGACGGAGGGTGGCGGACGGCGACACTGGGGTCAGCCGAGCCCGACCGGGAGAGCGCGTGTGGCCATTGCCGACGATGCCGATCAGACCGCCGCCGCACCCGCCGACGCCACGCACGACACCGCACACCAGCACGGCGGCGCCGACGACGATGCCGATCAGACCGCCGCCGCACCCGCCGACGCCACAGACGGCACCGAACACCCGCGCGGCGTAGCAGACGACGGCAACCGTGCGTCCGGGTCCGACAAGAAGTGGGACGAACGGTACGCGGAGTCGATGCGGCGCGCCGGCCGTGACCCGGCCGAGGTGTTCACCACTCTCTCAGACGTGGAGGTGCCGCCGCTGGTCGGGCCGCACAACTACACCGCCGACCCGGAACGCATCGGGTTCCCGGGCCAGTTCCCGTTCACCCGCGGCGTCTACGGATCGATGTACCGCGGACGACCGTGGACGATCCGGCAGTTCGCCGGGTTCGGCAGCGTCGCCGACACCAACCAGCGCTACCACGACCTGCTCGATGCCGGCCAGCACGGCCTGTCCGTCGCCTTCGACATGCCGACGCTGATGGGCCGTGACTCCGACGAGCCCGAGAGCCTCGGAGAGGTCGGTCACTGCGGTGTCGCGGTCGACACCATGGACGACATGGAGCGGCTGTTCGACGGCATCCCCCTTGGCGAGATCACCACGTCGATGACGATCAACGCCCCCGCTGTCGTGATCTTCGCCATGTACTGCGTCGCGGCCGAACGGCAGGGCTTCGCGCTGGCCGAGCTCGGGGGCACGCTGCAGACCGACATCTACAAGGAGTACATCGCGCAGAAGGAGTGGCTGTTTCCTCCCGAGCCGCACCTGCGACTCATCGGTGACCTGATGGAGTTCACGACCGAACGAATGCCGCGCTACCACCCCCTGTCGATCTCGGGTTACCACATCCGCGAGGCCGGTTCGACCGCCGCGCAGGAACTGGCCTTCACGCTGGCGGCCGGATTCAGCTACGTCGAGCTGGGCCAGTCACGTGGGCTGGACGTCGACACATTTGGCCCGCGGCTGTCGTTCTTCTTCGACAGCCACATCGACTTCTTCGAAGAGATCGGCAAGTTCCGCGCCGGGCGCCGCATCTGGGCGCGGTGGCTGCGCGACCGCTACGGCGCCAAAACCGACCGGGCGATGCTGCTCCGCTTCCACACGCAGACCGCGGGCGTGAGCCTGACCGCCCAACAACCGGACAACAATGTCGTTCGCACCGCGATCGAGGCACTTGCGGCGGTGCTCGGCGGCACCCAGTCGCTGCATACGAACGCCCTCGACGAGGTGCTGGCGCTGCCCAGCGATCACGCCGCGCGCGTCGCGCTGCGCACCCAGCAGGTCATCGCCGAGGAGACCGAGGTGACCAACACCATCGACCCGCTGGGCGGCTCGTGGTTCGTCGAGTGGATGACCGACAAGGTCGAGGCCGACGCCGAGGACTACTTCGCCAGGATCCTCGATCTGTCCGACGACGGCACCGTGACCAGCGGCTTGCTCCGCGGGATCGAGACCGGGTGGTTCATGTCGGAGATCTCCGACGCGGCGTTCCGCTACCAGCAGCAGCTCGAGAAGGGCGCGAAGAAGATCGTCGGCGTCAACAGTCACACCGATGACGCCGACCCCGAGCTCGAGATCCTTCGGATCTCACACGAGGTCGAGCGGTCCCAGAATGAGCGGCTGCGCAACTATCGTGCGCGACGCTCGGCCGACGCGGCCGCAGTGGCGCTCGACGAACTCCGGGCAGCCTGCACGACCGACGACAACCTGATCCCGGTGATCATGGAGACGGTCCGGGCCGACGTCACGCTCGGGGAGATCTGCGCGGCCATGAAGGACGTGTTCGGCACCTACCGCGAGGCGCCGGCCATCTAGTCCGGCAGCAACTGTGGCTGATCGGCCCGTTCAGCGCCTTTCGATGACCGGTCCTGCCACCGCGGCCGGACGGCGACGCGACAGCGGCCGTCATTCCGCTCCCAGGCGATCGAGCAGCGCGGCGCCGCGCGCCGACAAGCGGTAGCCGGGGCTCAGACTCACAGTGAGGCCGAGCTCCTTGAGTCGTCGCACACGGCGTTTGAACCGCGTCCTGTCCTGTCCCATCGTGACGGCCAGTTCGGCGGCCGGCCGCGCGGGGCACCGGTCGATCAACTGGAGCACCGGGCGCGTCCACGGTCCGTCGGTACTGCGTTCGTCGAGGCGATCGAGGCGCGCCACCAGCGCGGCCACGTCGGCGTCGGTGAGCGCTGCCTGCTCCTGCAGTGCCGTCCGGGGGTCCCGTCCCGCATGGTGGAAGTCGATGCGGTACAGCGTGCGGTCCGCTGCGCCGGGCAGCGCGCCGAGCGCCTCGCGGCGGTTGTCGAAACCAGCCAGCACCGCATCCGCATCGGTGATCTGGTCGGGCTCGATGGTCGCCACGGCGTCGATCGCGAGCACGCCGGCGGGCGTCCGCAGCGTGCCGCCCGACTTCACGGTCGGACGCTTCCAGCAGCGGAATGCGACGCGGATCGAGCCGTCCGCCAGGCCGGGCCACAGCTCCTTGGAGAACAGCATCGGACGAAGCGTACGTCGTGCGATGATGCGGCGACGACCGATCGTCCCTTCCACGACGACACGCTCGCGAGGGCGCACACGCGGACTTCAGCCACTACGCCCAGGCGGCGGGCGTGCCGCGAACCCCATCTGCCGGCCGCCGGCCTCGCCGCGGGCGCCGTCGTCGACCTCGGTTGCGGGAGCGGCGTGCTGGCCGCCCTGCTCGCGGAGGCCGGCTACGACGTGTCGGCGTCGACCTGTCCGGGACGACGACCGGCGTGCATGACGGTGACGACTACTGGCCGTACGAGCGCGCCATGCTGGTCCGGCCACTGGACGGATGGACGAGAACAATCCGCCGGTCGCATGCCACTGGCCCGAAGTGTCCGATCGGCGGATGCGCGACCGCGGCGGCCGTACGTACGTTGCGGTGGTCATGCCACGAAACGGTCGACTGCGACGCATCGCGGCCGCGACCCGCCGGCGCGCGGCGGCGGTTGTGGTCCTGCTGGCCGCCCTGATGCTGGTGGCCAACGTGGTCGTCGCCGCGCCCGTCGACCTCGAGCAGGCCGAGGCGGAGCGCCAGCAGGCCGCGCAGCGGCAGGAGCAGCTGCAGCAGGATCTGAACGTCCTGTTGACACGCATCGAGGAGCTGAAGGCTGCACGTGAGGTACAGGCGTCCGAGATCGAACAACTCGGCGAGCGACTGCAGGACGAGCAGGCCACCGCCCGACGCGCCGCGTCGGAGGTCGCCGAACGTTACAAACAGGCGTACAAGACCGGCACCGGTGCGGACCCGATCGTGCTGATGTTCGGTGGCGACAGCCCGCAGGATGTCACGGAACGTGCCCGGCTGCTCAGCCTCATGGCCAAGGACAGCCGCATGGAGCAGGAGGCGGCGGAGGGCGCATCGCTGCACACCGAGGCATTGTCCGGGGAACTCGAGGCGGCAACGACCGCCCTGGCCGATCAGACCGCTGAGCTGTCGGACGCGCAGCGTGAGGCGAGTACGAAGGTGGCCCAGGCTCAGGCCGAGGTCGACCAGCTCGACCAGCAGATCGCCGCCGAACGCGAGCGCAGAGCTGCGGTCCGCCGGCGCCGGGAGCGTCAGGCCGCGGCCGCTGAACGTGAGCGGGTGGCGAGTGAGCGAGCCGCCGCCGCGGCGGCGAGTACGGCGTCGTCGGGCTCGACTTCGGGCGGCGGTGGCTCAAGTTCGGGCGGCGGTGGCTCAAGTTCGGGCGGCGGTGGCTCGGGCAGCGCCCCGGTCAGCGGCGGGACCGCCTGCCCGGTCGGCACGCCGCGCAGCTACAGCGACACGTACGGCGCGCCACGCTCGGGTGGCCGCTCCCACATGGGGGTCGACATCCTCGCGCCGATGCGCACACCGATCTACGCCTACGAGAACGGCACGATCAGCCGGATGAACAACAGCTCGCTGGGCGGCATCTCGCTGTACCTGCAGGGCCGCAGCGGCAACCAGTACTTCTACACCCACCTGTCGGGCTACGTCTCCGGCGTGTCGGCCGGCCAGTCCGTCCGCGCCGGCCAGCACATCGCCTACGTCGGTGACACCGGCAACGCCGCGGGTATCCCGCACCTGCACTGGGAGGTGCAGCCCGGCGGCAGCGGCAACACCAACCCGTACCCCTACGCGTTCCGCGCCTGCGGGTAACGTCGCGCCCGGGCGGCGCGCGAGATCAGGTCGGGGCCACCCCCGACCTCCGTCTTGCGTGCGGTGCTACGCCCGGTCGCCGAGGTGCGCGGCCAGTGACGTGCCGTCGTCGACGCGGCGGAACCACTGCCACTGCGCCTTCGGGGCGTCGCCGTCGATGTTCGGCGCGCCCCGGCCTGCTCGGACGTCCGCGAGGCTCACCGTGCGAACCTCCACGCTGAAGCGGGGCAGCCCAGAGGTGTTGGGCACGGTGGCATGCAGGTGGGCGCCCGAGAACAACAGCAGGTCGCCCGGCTGGATCACGACGGCCAGCGCATCCGAAGGGTCGAGCGGCCGCATCGGCGCGGGCACGAGCGGCACCGTGGCCACGCCACCCTCACGGCGTTGCCTGCGCAGCTGGTCGAGGTCCCAGTCGGCACTGCCGTTGGGCAGCGGGGTGTCCCAGTGTCGTGGGTAGAACGCGATCGCCCGCTCCGCCGTGACGGGGTACAGCGGCAGCCACCAGTTGACCTGCGCGTAGACGTTCGACGCCCAGGTGTCCCGGTGCGCGCCGAGTGCCAGGTCGGCGTGCTGCTGGGGCTCCGCGCCGGCCGGCAGCACGCGCACGTTGAGCCGGTCCCAGAACGTGTTCGCCGAATCGAGGCCCAGGTGTTCCAGGGCCGGCAACAGCAGGTCGCAGGCGCGCTGGTCGGTTCGGAACTGCGCGCGCAGCGTATCGATCCGGGTCATGAAGTCCGCGCGCGCCAGCTGACCCTGCGCATCCTGCGGCGCCGCCGGTGCGAAAGCGTCGGCCAACAGCCCCTCTACGTATCTGCGGAACGGTGCCAGCGGATCGGCCTGACACACGATCAGCAGCGCGCCTGCGAAGACCTTCGCCCGCCAGTCGGCGGGTGGCGCCGTCACCACGGTCACAGGGACCACTCGCAACCTCCTCGTGTGGCGCTACCGCGGCGGTCGAGCTCTGCACGACGCGTGATCGACCCGTGCGCCCGATCAGCGGTCGATGTCGACCTGCACGGTGATGTCGTCGCCGAGAAAGCACACGTGGTCGGCGAGACCGAGCCCCTCGGGCAGCGGCTCATCATACGACCACGCGACGTTCGCCGGCCCGTCGTCGAGTGACCAGTAGGATGCGACGCCTTTGTACGGGCAGACGGTGACCTTGTCGCTCTGCGTCAGTCGCGCGGTCCGCACGTCCGCCCGCGGGATGTACCACCGGGGCTGCAGACCCGTCTCGAACACCGCCATCGGCCGCCTCGTCTCTGCCAGCACCTCCCCATCCAGCGACACGTGCACCCTGCGGTCCGATCGCATCGTGTCGACCCTGTGGTAGGGATCACGAGGATGGCCGACCAGCCGGACCGACTCCTCGTAGATCGCGTCGACACGGTCGAGGTAGAACGCGACATGTCCGGCGATCACGTCGACGCCGTCGAGCGGGTCAGCATAGGTCCACGCGACGTTCTCCTCGATCCGGTCGCCGACCACGACCGACCAGTAGGACGCCTCGCCCTTGAACGGGCAGGTCGTGGCAAGGTCGGTGGGTTCGAGCAGGTCGCGACGCACGTCGTCGAGCGGCATGTAGTAGACGGGCAGGTGCCCGGTCTCGTGCAGCCGCAGCGCGCGGGTCGTGTCTGCGACGATCTCGCCGCCGATCTCGACGCGGACGCGCTTCGGTGAGCGCTGGACGAAGATCCGGTGCTCGGGGCCGTCGATCGTGAAGTTGCCGCGTGCCGGATCGCCACTGAGCGGTCCGTGGCCGAGCGTCAATGACATTGCGTGCCTTTCAATGAGCGTTCAGATCTGACAACGTCGGCCGGCGTGGGCGCTATTCCGGCCCGGCGTCGGCGCTATTCCGGCCCAGCGTCCCTATGGACCGGTGGCGCCACGCACGGACTACGGCGGCTCACCGCCCGTCTGCCACGTCGGGATGCGATCGACGCCGGTGCGAGGGTCCCATGTGGTCACGAAGCTGTAGCGGTCGCCGCGAACCTTGCTGATCCGCCACTCGATCGGGCGCGTCGCGTCTCGACCGAGACGCTCGATCGTGAACACCGCGGTATCCGGGGTGATGCGCAACGCGGCGCAGTCGGGCTGCGAGGGGATCGCGGGACGGATGCGCTCCCAGCCCCCGATGATGTGGACGTCACAGCGTTGTGACAGCTCGTGGTACAGCACGCCGTGCTCCAGATCGGCGTCGAGCAGTGGACGTGCGACATCCGCCGGCAGCCAGACCCGGTCGATGGCCAACGGGATGCCATCTGCCAGACGCATTCGGTCGATGAGCACCAGTGGCGTGCTGGGGCGCACCTCCAGATGCAACGCGGCCGCGGCGTCGGCACACTCGGTCAGTGCGCGCAACTCGATCGTCTGCTGCGCACCCTGCGCTTCGACGGAGCGGAACAACGCGTACAGCGCACCTGCGGGCTGTTCGAACTCGGGGCGCACGAAGGTCCCGCGCCCGCGGCGCCGCTCGAGCAGTCCGGCCGCGCACAGACGGTCGACCGCGTCCCGCACCGTGTGCCGGCTGACCCCGTACGCCTCGACCAGCTCGCGGTCGGTCGGGAACTGACGGCTGAACTCGCCCTCCGCCAGGCGCCGACGCAGATCCGCTTCGAGTTGTGCCCACAACGGTACCGGACTGGCACGGTCGAGTGGCACAACTCGAGACTGCAGCACGTCCGATCGGCCCCCGGGGTGCGACACAACAACACTAGTCGCGAGTTTTCCACAATGTACAGATCACACAACCCTCCGTAGGTGTCACAACGTGTGAAATGTTTCTGACGGGCCGCCTTCCCGCTCGAGGACGTCGCTGCCGTCGGGCGCGGTGCGATGCCGTGTCCGGGTGTACGTTCTCAGCGATGTGAGAGGAGCACCGATGGGTTACCGCCTGCACGCCCGCGCGATCGTCGACGGCACGGGACGTGATCCCATTGACCGCGGCACCGTCGCGATAGACGACAACAGGATCGGCGCTGTCGGAGCACCGGCCCCCGGCGGCGCGGGCACGGACGTGGACTGTCTGGATCTGACCGTGCTGCCGGGACTGATCGATGCCCACACGCACATGGGGCTGGTCGAGGGTGACCGCCTCGGCGTCATGCCACCGGCACTGCTGGCCGCACACCTGTTCCGCAACGCCGAGCTGTGTCTGGCGTCGGGCCACACCACGGCCAGGGAGGTCGCCGGCGCCGATGGCGGCCTGGCGCAGGCGATCGCCGCGGGGCTCATCAGTGGCCCCCGGCTGTTCCCGAGCGGCCCGATGCTGACACAGACCGGTGGTCACGGCGAGTTCGGCCCGCCGTTCCTGGACCATCACCACCATTTCACAGGCCTGCCCGGCCTGTCCGAGCCGAGCGTGCGCTGCGACGGACCCGATCAGGTGCGGATCGCCGCACGCAACGCGTTCCGCCACGGTGCGACACAGATCAAGGTGTGCGTGTCAGGCGGTGTCGTCTCGCTGACCGATCGCCTCGAGGACGTGCAGTTCACGGTCCCCGAGCTACGCGCGGCGGTCGAGGAGGCCGCGGCACGCGACACGTATGTGACCGCGCACGCCCACAACGTCGACGGCATCGAGCGCGGGCTGGAGGCGGGACTGCAGTGCTTCGAGCACGGGACGTTCCTCACGGAGGCGACGGCTGCCAGGATGGCCGCAGCCGGCGCGTCCCTGGTGCCGACGCTGGCGGTCATCCACCTGCTGACCACGGAGTACGAACGCTACGGGCTCGGCGAGTACGTCGTGCCCCGCGTGCAGGGTGTCGAGGAGGCCATGGGCAAAGCCGTGCTGATCGCGATGGAGGCCGGCGTCCGCGTCGGGTCGGGCACGGACCTGTTGGGCCCGGAGCAGAACCGGCGCGGCCTGGAGTTGGCGCTGCGATCGCGGCTGCACTCCCCCATGGCGGCGATCGTGTCGGCCACCAGGAGCAACGCCGAGATCCTCCACGTCGCCGACCGTCTCGGCACGCTCGAGCCCGGCAAGCTGGCTGACTGCATCGGCATCGACTTCGATCCGCTCGACAGTCCCGAAGGGTTCGACGATCCCGACCGTGTCCGGCTGGTCATCCAGGATGGCTCCGTCGTCAAGGATCTCGACGGCCGGTGCTGACGCGACGGCGTCCGGGCGGCGCCAGCGACAAGCCATGTGACCAGACCTCAATGTTGAGGCACGTGGGGGAAACATCCCACATCTTGACGATGTCGTGGCGCACGCCGTGAGGGACTTTGGTGCGCGTACGCGGCTGGTGTCCCTGCCCAGGCGGGATGGGCAGGGACACCGTCGCGGCACGGTGGTCGCGCTGCTCCTGCTCGTGAGCATGACCAGCGCATGTCGTGGAGTCGTGCGCATGCCGGTGAACGACGCCGATCTGCCTTCGCCGACACGCGGCACGGTCCCGCCACCTTCCGGAGCGTCGGATTACCCGACGGACCCGGAGCCGTTCATCGCCGGCACCTTCGACCTCAGTGTCGTCGGTGAAGCCAGCGGTGTCGCAGTCAGCGTACGCAATCCAGGCTGGATCTACGTCTTGGACGATGGGCCAGGTGCCGATGGGGTCGTCGCGGTCGACACCAGTAGCGGCGCCACCGTCCGGGTCGTGATCGAGGGGCTGTCGGGCAGGGACACAGAGGGACTCGCCCTCGGCGCCTGCGTCGCGCGCCGCAACCGACAGTGCCTGTTCATCGGCGACATCGGCAACAACCAGGACCAGTGGACGTCGGTGGACGTCTGGCGGGTCCGCGAGCCGTCGCTGCGACGTCGAGACGAGATCGTGACGACCGGTGGCGCGGTCGCGACCTACACGTACGCAGGCGAACCGGTCAATGCCGAGGCGTTGCTCGTGGAGGACGGCCGGCCGCATCTGGTCACCAAGGAGCGTCGCGATCCCGAGTCGGGTCGCGCGCCTCCACCGCGGCTGCTCGCGACCGAGCGTTGGGGCGACGGCGTGCTCCGCGATCTGGGACCGATCAGTCTGCCCGAGCCGACCTTGGGGCTTGCCGCGGCGGCGGTCGGCAATGTCGTCACCGGCGGCGAGCTGTTCGGCGACCGCGTCGTGTTGCGAACCTACGATCACGCGGTGGAGTACACGCCGCGGCGGGCCGGCGCGTCGCTCGACACCCTGGCGACGTGGTCGGCCCGCGAGATCGACGGCATCCCTGCGCTGCCCCAACCGGAGGGGCTGGCGGTCGACAACTGCGGGCTGTGGCTGGTCAGCGAACGGGTAGATTCCATCTGGCTGGTGCCGCAGCGGTCTCCGGCATCCGACGAGACCCAGGAGCAGGCATGCCCGACTGGCAGCGGGCCCTCGTAACAGGCGCGAGCAGCGGGATCGGCGAGGCGTTCGCGAGGCGACTCGCGGCGGAGGGCACCCACCTGGTGCTCGTGGCACGCGGGGTCGATGTACTCGAGAACGTCGCAAAGGAGCTGCGCGACCGCCACGGCATCACCGTCGACGTGCTCGCCGCCGACCTTCGTACGGCCGCGGGCTGTGCACCGGTCGCCCGACGACTGGCCGACGACGACGAACCGATCGACCTGCTCGTCAACAACGCGGGCGTCGGCACCAGCGGCCCGTTCGGTGGGATCGACCTGGACCGCGAGGTCGATCTCGTCGCGCTGAACATCACCGCCCTGGTGCGGCTGAGCCACGCAGCCGTCAACGCGATGCGGGCGCGGCGCCACGGCGGGATCATCAACATCTCGTCGCTGAACGCGTTCCAGCCGTATCCGTTCGGGGCGAACTACGGTGCGAGCAAGGCGTACGTTACGAGCCTGTCCAAGGCGCTGCACACCGAACTGGCGGGCGAGGGGGTCAAGGTGCTCGCGCTGTGCCCAGGGTTCACCCGCACGAACTTCCAGAACGCGGCGGGGATCTCGCGCACACCGATCCCCGACTGGTTGTGGCTGAAGCCCGACGCGGTCGCCGCAGAGGGGCTGTCCGCGCTCGCTGCCGGCAGAGCCATCCGCGTGCCGGGGCCGGCCTTCAAGGTGTGGGCGGGTCTGACCAAGGTCGTGCCCGATGTGTTGCTCCGCCGGATCCTGGCGTCCGCAGGGCGACACCGCACCTGAAGACCCACCACGAAGTCGTCAAGTTCGCCGCCCAGCTGCACATCGCCGTACCCGATGGGGTAGGTTGCAGCTGTGGAATTTCGCTTGTGGGAGGCGCGCATGGACGAGGCGACGGCATGTGTCGGTGATCTGATCACCGAGGCGACGGGATTTGTCGAACACCTGGTCGAGGTGCAGGACCCGGAGGCGCTCGTCCTGGTCCACGACGAGCTCGCGGCGGCAGTCGCCGGCTGCCCCGACGCGGGCGTCGCGTCGGACGCCGGGGACCTGCTCGCACAGCTCGACCGGGTCGTACGGGGGCTCCAGCGCCGCCCCGACCTTCCGCTCGCGAGTTGACGACCCCGCTCAACGACCCCGCGTGGTGGCAGCGCGGGGTCATCTACCAGATCTATCCCCGGTCGTTCGCCGACGAGTCAGGTGACGGGATCGGTGACCTCGAAGGCATCGTGCGGCATCTCGACCATCTCGCCTGGTTGGGGGTCGATGCACTGTGGACGTCACCCATCTTCACCTCACCCATGGCCGACTTCGGCTACGACGTGTCGAACTACACCGACATCGACCCGGTGTTCGGCACGCTCGAGACCTTCGACGCGCTTATCGCCGCCGCGCACAAACGTGACATCCGTGTCCTGCTTGACTGGGTCCCGAACCACACCTCCGACCGGCACCCATGGTTCATGGCTTCGCGCGGTTCACGCGACAACCCGTACCGCGACTGGTACCTGTGGCGTGACCGGCCGAACAACTGGCGCCAGGCGTTCCGGGACGCGCCGGCATGGACGCTCGATCCGCGCACCGGCCAGTACTATCTGCACCATTTCCTGCCGCAGCAGCCGGATCTCAACTGGAACAACCCCGCGGTGCGCACGGCCATGCACGACGTGCTGCGTTTCTGGCTCGACCGCGGCGTCGACGGGTTCCGCGCCGACGTGGTGCATCTCATCGGCAAGGATCCCGCGCTGCCCGACGATCCCGACGACCCTGTCGGCAGTCGCGTCGCCTGGCACTACCACCCTTTGACCCACGAATGGCTGCGCGAGATCCGCGCCGTCCTCGACAGCTACCCCGGCGATCGCATGATGGTCGGCGAGGTCAATCTGTCCGACAACGCACAGGTTGCCAGCCACGCCGGACCTGAGCAGCTGCACCTGGCCTTCGACTTCACCCTGACCTACGCGCCCTGGGACGCGCGTGCCTTCCGCGAGTCGATCGCGGCGGTCGAGGACGCGACCAGCGCCGCGGGCAGCTGGCCCGCGTTGGTGCTGTCCAACCACGATGTCCCGCGGCACCGCACCCGTTACGGCGGCGACGAGCGCCGCGCGATGGTAGCGGCGCTGATCCTGCTCACCCTGCGCGGCACGCCGTTTCTGTACGCCGGTGAGGAGCTGGGGCTGGAGGACGCCAAGATCCCGGCCGACCGGCACGTCGACCCTGGTGGTCGAGACCCCCAGCGGGCGCCGATCCCGTGGACGAGCGACCCCGACCATGGCTGGGCGGGCAAGCCATGGCTGCCGTGGCCGCCGGAGCCCGACACCCGCAACGCGGTCTCGCAACGGCGGGACACAGCGTCGATCGCCGCGCTGTACCGCCGACTGCTGCGCGCCCGACACGACGATGCGACGCTGCACGGCGGCTCGCTGGAACTGCTCGACGCCCCCGCCGGCGTGCTGGCCTACGACCGGGTCGGGCCGGCGGGCCGGCGGCGCGTGCTGGCCAACTTCGAGGACAGCCCGGTCGAGGTCGTGTCCGAGGGGTCCTGGCGGGTGTCGCTCGCGACGTCGCGGCAGCGGGAGGGCGAGGCGTTCGACGGCATGCTCGGCGGCACCGCCGCCGTGGTGCTCACGCCGGCCGACTGACGGGACCGGTCACCAGCGCTGGTGCACAGCCGGCGCGATGCGCTCGGTGTACATCCACGTCGCTGCGGCCATGTCGTCCTCCGACAGTGGCGGCAGTGACGACGACGCCGCATTGTCCCGCGCCTGGGCGGTGGTCCGCGCACCCGGTATCACGGTCGAGACCTCCGGGTGCATGAGGATCCACCGGAGGGCGAACTGCGCCAGCGTGGCGTCCTCGGGGACGCGGGCGCGGAGCTGCTCCGCCGCGGACACGCCGCGCTGAAGTCCGACACCGGCGAACGTCTCGCCAACGTCGAACGCCTCGCCCTCGGCGTTGAAGTTGCGGTGATCATCGTCCGCGAACGTCGTGTCGGCGTCGTATTTGCCGGTCAACAGGCCGCTGGCCAGCGGCACCCGGGCGATGATCCCGACGTCATGTTCGTGGGCGCGGCCCAGGAACAGCTCCGCTGGGCGCTGGCGGAACAGGTTGAAGATGATCTGGACCGACGACACGACGTCGAACTCGATCGCCTTGAGCCCTTCCTCGACCCGTTCGACGCTGACGCCCACCGCGGCGGCAAATCCTTCGTCGACCAGGTCGCGCAGATGCTCGAACACGTCCGGTCGGTAATAGGTGTCGGTCGGCGGGCAGTGCAACTGAACGAGATCGAGCCGGTCGACGCTGAGATTGTCGCAGCAACGCTGCATCCAGTCGCGCAGCGTGTCGTACGTATAGGTGTCGGGATCCAGTGGTCCTCGTCGGCCGACCTTCGTCGCGACGACGAGCTCCTCGGTGCGTTCACGGCGCAGGCGGGCCAGCAACCGCTCGCTGTGGCCGTCGCCGTACACGTCGGCGGTGTCGAAGAACGTGACTCCCGCGTCGACCGCCGCATGCAAGGTCGCCATCGCTTCCTTGTCGTCCGTCGAACCCCAGTCGCCACCGATCGCCCAGGCGCCAAACCCGATCTCGCTGACCTTGTAGCCGGTCTTGCCAAGCCGTCGATAGCGCATTGTGCGTGGGTCCTTCGCGTCGTCGGCCGCATGGTGTCGCCGTCCATCATCACCTATCGCCGCGCGCTCCGCCGACGACCGTCGGTACCCGTCAACCGTGTCCCGGCGGAGACGCCGGCCCCCGTCGTTGGGGACGCGACGACGACCGTCCCCGTGGGTTGGCGGTGACGCCGCCGATCGTCAGTCGAACGACACCGCCCCGATGGCCGCGAGCGTATCGACGTCGGTGACCATGACACCGGTGGGTGACACGGTGAGCAGGTGATCATCGACGATCAGGCTGCGCACGATCGTCGCGGGCATGTCGCCGCCGGCCAACGGTTGACGCACGTAGCCGCGCTCGACCAGCCCACCGGTCGGATCAGCGGTCAACACCAACGCGCCGGCGTCACCGGCCGCCCAACGCTGGACCGGCAGGACCACGAGGTCGCGGTCGGGCCAGTACAGCAGCGCCCGGTGGTCGTACTCGACGTCGGTGCTCGTCTGCGGTCCGAGACGGACCTGGTCGATGCGTTCGGGCGCGGCCAGATCGGCCGTGTCGAACAAGGAGATCTGCACGCCGGTCACCCGGCCCTGCCGGTCTGCGTCCTGACCCACGCCGAGCAGGTGGTCATCGCCGATCGGATGCAGGTACGCCGAGTAGCCCGGGATCTTGAGCGCTCCGAGCACCCGCGGCGCCGCGGGGTCCGACAGGTCCAGCGTGTACAGGGGGTCGGTCTGCCTGAACGTCACGACGTACCCCACGTCACCCGCATAGCGGACCGCGAAGATCTGTTCGCCCCGCCCGAGGTCGCCGACGACTCCGACCTGCTCGAGTCGCGCGCCGCGTTGCCCGAGGACCCGGACCGCACTCGTCGACGTGTCGCCCACGACGGCCGCGTCCTCGGTCGTCGCGATCCGAAGGTGGCCGTCGTGCTCGGACAGCGCCCACTGGTTGAGGACACGGCCCGGCACCGAGCCACTGGCGGCGTAGGACGCGCCCTGTCGATCGAGATCGAAACGATGGATCTCGGTCGCGACGGCAGGCGCCGGCGGCAGGTCGCCTGGTGGCTGGGGCGGCTGGAGCTCCTCGGGCGTCGACCGGGCTGACGGTTGCGTCAGCTCGTCCGACAGCTGCGCGGGAGGGTCAACCGGCAGCGGCACGTCGGGCAACGGCTCGACCGGCGGCACCGGCGGGTCGACCGGCAGCGGCGGCTGGGGCCACCGGCTCGTGGTGACGTACAGGCTGTCCTCGCTCGCATAGACCGTGTCAGCGGCTCCCAGCACCGCCTGGGCGCGGTGGGGGGTCAGTGAACTTCGCGTCAGGTCGAGTGACAGCACCGACACGATGCCCAGATCGGGGGTCGTCGACGGGCGCTGCACCGCCGAGCACTCGACCAGCGGTCGCCGCGGCGCGTCGTCGACGGTCACCCGCGGCAGCCAGTCCCGTGCGTCAGCCTGTTCCACGCGCGCGCGGTTGACGGCCAACGCGCGCGCCGTCGCATCCGGACCTCCGGTCGGGGCGACCAGTCCCGCCGGCTGCGGCGTGGAACGCACGACGACCCGGGCGGTCGGCCCAGTCAGCCGAGATGACAGCAGCGCGCCGTCGACCGTCATGGTCGACCGCACGACCGGCGCCGCCGGATGGCTGACGTCGACGAGCCACAACCGCGTCTGAGCTGTCCCCGGCGGCAGGATGTGCACGTCGCCCTCGTCCGGTCGCCCCGGCGACCCCGGCAGCGCCACGGGTTCGCCTTCGCCCAGCAGCAGCAGGTCGTCCCCGTGCAGCACCATGTCGCGCGCCCATCCACCCGTCAGCGGCAGCGTCGCCGTCAGCCGCGGGCGGCCTTCGCTCACTTCGACGATCCTCAGGAGTCCGTCAACCACCGCGAACACGGACCGGCCGTCGGTCTTGACCAGGTCGGCCTCGTCGACCCCGGATTCCTGCACGTTCGTGGTCGAGAACGTCTCGCCACCCCGAGCACCCACGGCCGAGGCGGCCTCTGGCGCGGCACTGTCGGCGACGACACCGGCCATCGGTGGCACGGACCCTCGCAGGCCGTAGGGCGTCACCTGATCCAGCGCCTCGCGCCGCATGTGCGCACCGAGCGCCTCGCACCCGTCGAACGGTCGCAGAGCGGATGGCACGCCGGCGTCAGCGGTCGACTCGCCGGTCGCGGTCGGAGCACAGCCGGCCAGCAACACCGCGGTCATCAGCAGGCCGGCCCACAGCGTGTGTGTGATCGTCATGACCGTTCGACGTCGTGTCCGGCGGATTGGTTCCGTGTGCCTCGCCGGCTGTTCGGACGAACGTCGCGACGGCGCGCGGTCGGAGAGGGTTAGCCTTGCGCGAACCGAAGAGACTGCTCCAGATCCGAATCGTGGGATCCATGTCACACCGCAGCGATGTCCTTGGCCGCGACGAAGCGGCAGAGCGCGCGAGGCTCGTCGCCGACGTGGCCTACGACGTCGAATTCGACCTCAGCGACGGGCGCGGCGACACCTTCAAGGCGACGTCACGAGTGACGTTCGCCTCCACCGCGCCCGGGGCGTCCACCTTCATCGACCTGAGGGCGCACCACGTCGAGTCGGCCACGCTGAACGGCCGACCGGTCGCGACCGCAGGCCACCGTGTGCTCCTCGACGACCTCGCAGAGACCAACGACGTGGTCGTCGTCGCGCACTGCGCCTTCCAGCGCACCGGTACCGGCCTGCACCGCTTCGTCGATCCGTCCGACGACGCCGTGTACCTGCACACCCAGTTCGAGCCGTTCGATGCGCACTCCGCGTACGCCTGCTTCGACCAGCCCGACATCAAGTCGCGGTTCCGGTTCACCGTCCGGGCTCCGGCAGCGTGGACGGTGGTCAGCAACGAACCGGTCGCGTCGCGACACCCCGACGGAGCGGGTGTACATGTCTGGCGGTTCGAGGTCACACGGCCGATCTCGACCTACGTCACCGCGCTGGTGGCCGGGCCGCTGCACGTCGTCGTCGACGAGCACGCACCGATTCCGATGGCGTTGTACTGCCGGACCTCGCTCGCGCCCTATCTCGAGCCGGAGGAGATGTTCGAGATCACCAGGGCGGGGATGGACTTCTACACCGCGACGTTCGGTCAGCCGTATCCGTTCTCCAAGTACGACCAGTTGTTCGTGCCCGAGTTCAACTGGGGCGCGATGGAGAACGCCGGTTGCGTCACGTTCAGCGAGAGCTACCTGTTCCGTTCGAAGGTCACCGATGCGGAGCGGATGGCGCGGGGCGCCACGATCCTGCACGAGCTCGCACACATGTGGTTCGGAAACCTGGTCACGATGAGCTGGTGGGGTGACCTGTGGCTCAACGAGAGCTTTGCCACGTACATGGCATCGTGGGCACAGGCAGAGGTCACGCGCTTCACCGATGCGTGGGTGGCGTTCGTGAACCGCGAGGTCGCATGGGCGGTCAGGCAGGATCAGCTGCCGACCAGCCACCCCATCGTGGCGGACGCTCCCGACACCGACACGGCGCTGAACAACTTCGACGGCATCACGTACTCCAAGGGCGCGCTCGTGCTCACGCAGCTGGTGGCCTGGGTCGGCACCGACGCGTTGGTCGGCGGCCTTCGGGACTACTTCGCACGCCACGCGTGGGGTAACGCAACGTTGACCGACTTCCTCACCGCGCTAGAGAAAGCGTCGGGCCGCAAGCTCGACGTCTGGGCACGGCAGTGGCTCGAGACGACCGGCGTCAACACGCTCGAGCTGCAGACGACCATCGACGCCGCCGGCCGCTACGCCTGGGCGGAGATCGTGCAGCACCTGCCGGCCGGCGACACCGCTGGATCGCCGGAGTCAGACGCCAGGCAGCCACTACGTGACCAGCGCATCGCGATCGGCCTGTACGACGTCGACGGCGACGCGCTGGTGCGACGCACGACCGTCGAGCTCGACGTCACGGGAGAGCGCACGCCGGTGCCGACGCTGGTTGGTCACCGGTCCGCGGCACTCGCGCTGCCCAACGATGGTCTGCGCAGCTACGTCAAGGTGCGGCTCGACCCGGGGTCGTTGGCCGCGCTGCGCAGACACCTCGGTGGCATCGTCGATCCGCTGAGCCGGTCGCACGGCTGGTTGCTGGCCTGGGATCTCGTGCGCGACGGACTGCTCCCCGCGCAGCAGTACGTGCAGCTGGTGGCCGACCACGCGGGAACCGAGACACAGACCGACACGCTCCGCACGTTGATCCGGCAGGCCATCGCCGCCGCGGACCGCTACGGCGCGGTTGATCGTCGGGCCGCGTCGCACGAGATACTCGCTGCCGCCTCGCGCGAAGCGATCACGAGCTGCGAACCCGGATCGGACCGCCAGCTCGTGTGGGCCCGCTGCCGCATGGCGGTGGGCGACCCGGCGTGGACGGCTGGCATCCTCGACGGCACCGCCGTCCCGGCCGGCCTCACGGTCGACCACGATCTGCGCTGGTACGGCGTCATCCAGCTCGCGTCACGAGGTGTGCTCGACGATGACGCGATCGCGCGTGTCCACGCCGGGGATCGGACCGACGAGGGCCGGCGCCGCGCGACGACGGCGCGGGCGGCCCGACCCCGGGCCGACGAGAAGGCGGCGGCCTGGCGGATGGCGCACGACCGCGACCAGCCGCTGGCGTTGCGACGGGCGGCCATCGCGGGGTTCCACCGGTACCACCAGGAGGACCTGCTACGCCCGTACGTCGACCGCTACGTCGGCGGGCTCGGCGAGCTGTGGCAGGGTCAGGTCCGACAGGAATCCTTGGACCTCACCGAGGGCCTGTTCCCCCACGCTGTCATCGAGGAGGCAACCGCCACCGCAACCGCGGAGGCGCTGCACACGCCGGAACTTCCCGACGCCGGGCGCCGCGTCGTGCTCGAACAGCTCGACGAACTGCGGCGTTCCATCCGCACGCGTGCGGCGGACCGGGACTGACGACGTCCGCTGCCGGGGTGGTCGGGGCCAGTCGTCAAGACCGGTCGGGCGGCGCGTCAGCGTCGCCGACCGGTGGCGCAGCCTGGTCGCGGGGGCACAGTGCGGCGCACATCCTGGCGTGCAGGCCGGTCATCCGATGGGTGCGCAGGACAGCCAGAATCTCGTCGGGGTTGGCGTCGCGTCGCGCCCGCTCCAACGCGATGTCGAGGTCGCGCTGCAACTCCATCAGTTCGATGTTGCGCCGAAAGACCGAGGCGTCGCCGCGCACGTCGTCGATCAGCGCCTGGCCCAGCTCGGGACCCAGGACGCTGCGGCAGCCCATCGGGTCCGCGACCGCCTCGTTGACCGTCGCGTACAGCCGCAGCAGCGCAGCAGCCTTCTTGGCCCCGATCCCTGGGATGCCCAAGAGGTTGTCCGAGCTGTCACCACGCAACGCCGCGAGCTGCAGGTACTGCGAAGGCGTGATCCGGTAGCGACGGCGGAAGCCCGCAGCGGTCACCCGGCGGATCGGCTTGTCGCCACCGGTGATCTGCAGCACGGATGTCCGAGCACTGATCAGGCCGAGCACGTCGCGGTCAGGCGAGGCGATCACGCACCGCCAGCCGGCGGTCTCCGCGGCTGCGGCGGCGGACGCCACCACATCGTCGGCCTCCCATCCCGCTGACACCACGACGTGGACGCCCATGGCGGACGCGATGCCGGGCAGCTCGTCCAACGCCGCTTCGAGCTGTTCGTGCTTGTCCGGACGCTGCGCCTTGTAGGCGCCGAACCGCGCGCGCCGCCGGGAATGTGCCCGGCAGTCGAAACCGATCACAAGCCCGTCATACGAAACCTGATCGCAGACGACCGACAAGAGTGCGAAGAATCCGTACCGCGCGCCACCGGTGGTGCCGCCGTAGGCATGGAACGCACGGTGGACCAGTGCGTTGCCGTCGACAGCCAGCAGCAGCGGCCCGTCAGGGGGATCACCGCGGCCCGGGCGGGGCGCCGGAGGCGTGACGGGCTCGACGATCGCCGCGGCGGCGGGCGCGAGATCGGCGTCGAACAACGCGAGCGCATCGGTCACGAGCCGGACTCGGCCTCCTCGAGATCGAGCGCGACCGAGTTGATGCAGTAGCGCTGCCCGGTGGGCCGGGGCCCGTCATCGAAGACATGGCCCAGGTGGCCTCCGCACGTGCCGCACACGACTTCGGTGCGCGCCATGCCCAGGCTGCGGTCGATCTCGGTCCGGACCGCGTTGGGGGACACCGGCTCGTAGAAGCTGGGCCAGCCCGTGCCGGAGTCGTACTTGGTGTCGGATGTGAACAACGCCGTGTTGCATGCGGCGCAGCGGTACACGCCATCGGTCTTGACATCCCAGAACGCGCCGCTGAACGGCCGCTCGGTGCCCTTCTGGCGGAGCACCCGATACTGCTCGGGTGTAAGCCGGGCACGCCAGTCGTCCTCGGTGCGCTCCTCACGCTCAGCCATCGGACCCTCCTCGGTCGCCATCGTCGTGCCACGCCCGGCGGGCGCGGTGCATGACCCTGCTGACGAGCCTATCGGCGGTTGCTGTCACGAGGCCTCGACGATCGCCACCGGCAGACGGTACCGCCGCTCGATCTCCGTTGGGAGATCCGCGTCGAGCCATGCCGACTGCGCCTGGGGCATGGTGGCCACGATGACCTCATCAGCGTCGAAACCATCCAGCGCGCGGCCGACGGCCCGCATGGGGTCCGAGTGCCCGACGACACCATCGATGTCGAGCCCCTGCTCGCGCAGGCGGTCCAGCGCCTCGTCGAGCCGATGCCGGGCCAGCGCATCGCCCGACAGCGTGTCCTCCGCCGGATGCGCGACGCTGCCGACGGTGGCGAACCGTGAGTGCTCGCCCGCAACGGGAGAGCGCTCGACCGCCGGCACCACCAGCCGGTACGTCGTCGGACGATCCTGCGCTCCACTGAGCAGGGAGTCCTGGAGCTGCTGGGCCCGCAGCGTCGCGTTGCTGACGATCAGCACCTTGCGGGGCTCGGTCGACTTCTTCTCGACGAAGTCCGGATACAGCGGCTGCTGCTCGCGCGTCGCGCGGTACCGGATCGGATCGACGTTCCGCGGATCGACCTTGTGCTCCATCCGCAGGTGATCGTGGTACTCCGACTCGGTTCGGAACCGCAACTCGCACCGGGAACATTGATGGACGGCCATGAGCCATGATCTCCTTCTGCGCGGACCTCGCGTGCCGTGGGCGGATGGTCCCACCATCAGCCTATCCAACGCCCGTGGCAAACTTGCGTTCGTGTTCGCGCGGACACACACTCGCGTCCAATGGCCGTCCACATCGCAGTCGCAGCAGACCCGGCATCGTGCCGCCTGGTCGAGGACATCCAGCTCGAGGTGTGGGGCATGACCGACCGCGCGGTCGTCCCCGCCGAGCAGATCCGCGCGATCGTCCACAACGGCGGGCTGCTGCTGGTGGCGACGGACGGCGGCTCGCCCGTCGGGTTCTGCTACGGGTTCGTCGGCCTGGAGGACGGCGAGCCGATCCTGTGCTCACACATGCTCGCGGTCCGTCCGCACGTCCAGGGCCGGGGGGTCGGCCGCGAGCTCAAGCTCGCGCAACGCCGGCACGCAGCGGCCCGGGGGTTCGCGAAGATCACCTGGACCTTCGATCCGCTGCAGGCGCGCAATGCGTACCTCAACCTGCACCGGCTCGGGGCGTACGCGCGTCGGTACTACGTCGACCACTACGGCGACATGGACGACGCGATCAACCGCGGGCTGCCAACCGACCGCCTGCTGGCCGAGTGGCCGGTCAGCGGTCCGCGCGTCGGCAGGCGCGTGACCATACCGGAGGGCTCGTGGCTGTTGGGCGCGGTCACCATCGGAGGGTCACCGCAGCCCACTGAGCCCGACCACACGGCGGTCGCGGCGGACACCGTGCTGGTCGCGGTGCCCGACAGCATCGATCGGCTGCGGCAGGCCGACCCGAACGGTCCGACCACATGGAGGGCGGCGGTGCGAACGGCGCTGTCCTCGGCGTTCGCGTCGGGACTGACGGCGGTCGACCTTGCGCGCGGCGCCGGCGACGGCTACAGCGCCTACGTGCTCGAGCGCGTACCGTGACCAACATGCGGATCGAACGCATCGAACTGCTGCATCTCACGATGCGGCTACGGGAGCAGTTCGTGACGAGCTTCGGCCCCCAGCACGAGCGCGACGTCGTGCTGGTCCGCGTGCGGGCGGAGGGCGTCGACGGCTGGGGCGAGCTGGTGGCCGGCCGCGACCCGATCTACAGCGAGGAGACCGTTGCCACCGCAGTCACGATCATGCGCGATCACCTGGTGGGCTCGGTGATCGGGCGCCCGATCGACGACCCCAGGCAGGTGCACACGTGGTGGCGCTGGATCCGCGGCAACCCGATGGCGAAGGCCGCGGTCGAGATGGCGGTCTGGGACGCATGGTCGGCCGCCGTCGACAAGCCGCTGGCCGCGCTGCTCGGCGGCACGCGGACCGCTGTGCCGGCGGGCGTGAGCATCGGGCTCCAGGACGGCACGGCCGCCCTGCTCGACCGGGTCGACGGCTTCGTCGGACAGGGCTATGCACGGATCAAGGTCAAGATCGCACCCGGCTCGGACGTCGGGCTTGTGGCGGCCGTGCGCGGACGGTACCCCGACATCGCGCTGATGGCCGACGCGAACTCCGCCTACACGCTCGGCGACGCCGGACATCTGGCGAAGCTGGACGCGTTCGATCTGACCATGATCGAACAACCCCTGGCGCACGACGACATCATCGATCATGCAACGCTGTCACCGCAGCTGCGAACGCCGCTCTGCCTCGACGAGTCGATCCGCTCAGCCGCGGACGCGCGCCGCGCACTCCAGGTCGGCGCATGCGCGATCATCAACTGCAAGCCGGGGCGCCTCGGTGGCCTCGCCGAGTCGCTGGCGCTGCATGACTGGGCCGTCGGCGTCGGCGTCCCTCTGTGGGTCGGCGGCATGCTCGAGTCGGGAGTCGGCCGTCTGCACAACATCGCGCTCGCCAGCCTGCCCGGCTTCACCCTGCCCGGCGACACCTCGGCCAGCGACCGCTACTGGGACAGCGACATCATCGACCCCGCTGTGACGCTCTCGCCTGCCGGCACCGTGGCGGTCCCCACCGTCGCCGGCGTCGGCGCGATGATCGACCACTCCCTGCTGCGGTCGGCGCTCGTGCACAGCGAATCGTTCGGCGCCGGACGGTGACGACGTCGGGACCGCTGCGATGGCTTGGCCCGACCGACGCCGCATTGCGCCCCGAAACTGAAGCCGCAGAGCAGTGGTCCGCAACGGTCCCACCCATTCGGCCCTCGATGAGGTGACCATCGCCCCTTCGACGGATGCACGCCTGCCGCCATGATGGCACCATCACGTGAAGAGGTGACGTTGGGCATGCACGACCTCGACCTGGATGCCGGGCCTGTTTGGGACCGCTTCTTCTTGGTGGCCCCGTTGGTCATCATTGGAACGACCGAGCCCGACGGCGCCAGCGACCTGGCACCGAAACACTTGGCCATGCCGATGGGGTGGGACGGCTACTTCGGGTTCGTGTGCACCCCCCGCCACGCCACCTATCGCAACGCGCTCCGGACCGAAGAGTTCACCGTCAGCTACCCACGTCCCGAGCAGGTGGTGTTCACCTCGATGGCGGCGACTCCTCGCGACGAGTCGCAGAAGCCGTCGTTGCGCGCCCTGCCCACCGAGCCGGCAACCGACGTGAAAGGGGTGCTGCTCTCGGACGCCTACGTACACCTGGAGTGCCGCCTCGACCGGGTGGTGGAAGGCTTCGGCGAGAACGGCCTCGTGGTCGGGACCGTGGTGGCCGCCAGAGTGCACCCAGACGCGTTGCGGGATCTCGAACAGGACGACCAGGAGTTGGTCGCCGGCGCACCGTTGTTGGCCTACCTGCCGCCCGGGCGATACGGCATCATCGAGCGCAGCGCCACCTTCCCGTTCCACGCCGGCTTCGAACGATGAACCCGATCACGGCTGCTGCGGCCGCCTTGCGGGAAGACCGCGACGCCATGGCCGAACTCACCCTCGAGCTGGTCGAGTCCGAGTCGCCCTCGTCGGATCCCGAATCGCAGGCCGCCGTGCAGACGATCCTCGAGCGCGAGTTGGCCGCGATCGACTACCGGGTGCGGCGGCTCCCGGGCCGGACAAGTGGAGGCTCGCTGCTGGCGGTCCCGCGCTGGCGGGAGAAGGGCAGCCCGATCCAGCTGCTCGTCGGTCACTGCGACACGGTCTGGCCGAAGGGGACCACCGCCGAACGGCCGCCCGCGATCTCCGGCAGCAAGCTGAAGGGCGCCGGTTCCTACGACATGAAGGCCGGCCTCGCCCAAGGTATCGGTGCGCTGCGCGTTCTCGGTGAGCTGGGCCTGCGACCCGCAGTGGCTCCCGTACTGCTGATCAACTCCGACGAGGAGATCGGCAGCAGCGACTCCGGCCCTCACATCGCCAGGCTCGCCGCCATCTCAGACCGGGCACTCATCCTGGAACCCTCACTGGGTCCGAACGGTGCGCTCAAGACGGCCCGCAAAGGAGTGGCGAGCTACAAGTTGCGGGTCACCGGGGTCGCCGCCCACGCCGGGCTCGACCCGGGCAAAGGAGCCAGCGCCATCGTCGAGCTGTCGCGTCTCGTCCAAGAGATGTTTGCGCTCAACGACTTCGAGCGAGGACTCTCAGTCAATGTCGGGACGATCGAAGGCGGTATCCGTCCCAACGTGGTCGCTCCGGAGAGCTCGGCGGTGGTCGACGTCCGGGTGTGGACCCACGAAGACGCAGAGCACGTCGACTCGGCGATCCGTGCGCTCGAGGCGGCGACTCCGGGGACCGTGCTCTCCGTGGAGGGAGGCTTCGGCCGGCCGCCGATGGAGGAGACGGACGGCACCTCGAGGCTGTGGAAGATCGCCGAAGCGGTTGCTGCCGAGCTGGAGATCACCATTGCGTCGGGCCGCGCCGGAGGCGCATCGGACGGCAACGAGACCTCGCAACTGATCCCGACGCTCGACGGGTTGGGCGCGGTTGGCGACGGCGCCCACGCCAACCACGAGTATGTGGACATCGACCGGATGCCGGAGCGAGCCGCACTGCTCGCCGGGCTTCTGTTGGAGCAGCCGCTAGGAGGAGGGACGTGACGCAGAAGTACTTCTTCGGGTCGCTCACCCGCATCACGGATCTCGAGCACGACTCGTTCGAGGTGATGCCGCAGGATCGTGCGTTGTGGGGTGTCGGAGATCTCGTGGTGGGCGAGGTGCGGTCTGCCCACACGCCGCTGGCCATGGTGGAGCTCACCAACGGCAGGATGGCCAGCATCTGCGGTGGCGACCTGGTGGTGGGTGCCTTCGGGGAGCGGCGAGCCACGCTCGAAGCGGTGGGGAGCTGGGAGGAGATCGGGCCGGATCTGCGGATGCACGCGATGACCGCTGCCGGTCTCATCGGCAAGGTCACCTCGAGGTCGTACTTCATGTCGACGCCGCTCGCACTGCGGTACCTCGGCCACGTGACTCGACGTGACCGAACTCTGCGCCTCCAGGACTTCGCTCGGATCGTCGAACCTGTGCCGTACGCGACGCCGACGATCCTCATCATCGGCACCTCCATGTCGTCGGGGAAGACGACGTCTGCGAGGTTGATCGTGCGGCTGCTGAAGGAGGCCGGCCTTTCGGTGGTTGGGGCCAAGCTGACCGGAGCGGCGCGTTTTCGCGACGTGCTGGCCATGCGTGATGCCGGCGCCGACCACATCTTCGACTTCGTGGACGCCGGCCTCACGTCGTCCATCGGTCCAGCGGACGAATTCCGGGCCGCGGTGGCCACCTTGTTGTCGATGATTCAGCGGGAGCGTCCCGACGTCGCCGTGATCGAGGCCGGGGCCTCGCCCTTCGAGCCCTACAACGGTCAGGTGGCGATGGATGCCCTGGAGTCGAATCTCTGCTTCACCTTGCTCTGTGCCTCCGATCCCTACGCCGTGGTGGGGGTGATCGAGGGCTTCGGCTTTCGTCCCGACCTCGTCGCCGGGTTGGCAACCGCGACCTCGGCCGGAGTCGACCTCGTCGGGAAGCTGGCCGGAGTACCGGCGATGGACCTGCTCGACCAGCGCAGCTGGCCGGAGTTTCGGGCGCTGCTGCACAAGCGGCTGGCGCTGTTCCAGGAACGAGCCAAGCTCGCCTAGGTGCAGTGCTCCTGGCGCCCTGCTGACCGACGACATGAGCTGACATCCGACGCACGAGGGGCCATCGGCGCCACCGAGCGTGCCTTTGACCATGGCGCCGACGCGGTAGGTTCTGCGCCACAGGTGGCGTCGACAGCGACAGGTGACGAGCCGGCATGACCGCATACGCGGCGGCGCGCGCGACTACGCGGTCGGTCTACGGTGGGGTCGCGCACCGCGGGGAGGTGTACTGATGGGCAACGCCCTGGTGGTCTCGGTGCTCTACATCGTGGTCGCCGTCAGCCTGACCATCTGGCTCGCCAGCACGCTGTACCGCAACGGGCTGGAGCTGCTGCGCGAGCGCGACGATCAGCAGCCACTGCTGGCCCAGGCCACGAGCCGGCTGCTGGTGATCGGCTTCGCCCTGTTCACGCTGGGCTACGCGTTCCTGCTGCTGAACATCAGCGAGGAGATGAGCGGCGTCGTGGCCCTGCAGTTCCTGATCCGCCGCCTGGGGATACTGCTGGTCAGCCTGGGGCTGATCCACCTGCTCAACACGCTGATCTTCCTTCGTTTCCGGCGGGCGCGAGCCGACGAGGAGAACGAGGCCGAGCGCTCGGGCAGGCGCACCAAACGGCCGGCACCCGCGCCGAGCGACGGGCCACCCAGCGAGCAGGCGCGCCAGCGACGTGGCGAGCGATGACCGGCGCGGTCGTCGTCTACGTGGTCTACGTCGCGCTGGCAATCGCGTTGATCTCGTGGCTCGGCGTGTTGTTGTACCGTGACGGCCGCATCTTCCTCGACGACGTGTTCAGAGACCAGTCCGACCTGGCCGCCGCGATCAGTCGTCTGCTGGTCACCGGCTTCGTGGTATTCACCCTGGGCTACGCACTGCTACTGCTGCGCATCGACGCCGATGCGACGCCCACGATGGCGCTGCGCTCGTCGGTCCAGCAGTTCGGCGTGCTGCTGCTCAGCCTGGGCGCGATGCACTCACTGAACATGCTGATCCTGCTTCAGGTCCGGCGCAGGGGCGCGGACAGACGACCGGCGGTCGGGTCCACCCGGCGACGTGTCAGCCGCTGACGGGGCGCGGGCGCCGGCTGCGCGAGCCGCAGCTTGACGTTTGCAGTTCTGTCGGCTACTCCCTGTGATCGCTCGGATTCGCAGGTGCGCAGTGACAGCAGAAACGATCCACAGTTGTGTCACGCCTTGTTACACAACGTGATACCGTGTGATTGAGTATCAGACACGAACCTGGCGCTGTGACCGGCAGGCGTGCGGTTCGCGGTGCGGATGACAACGGGATAGCGTTGCGGCCTATGGTCAAACCTGCCTCTCCGAGTGGACTCAGAACGCTGCTGCCATCGACGTCGACGTGGACGCCGATGATGATCCACGACCATGCGGTAGCCCTTCGAGAGACGCTCGTCAAGCACCGGAGGCGGATCCACCGGCACCCCGAGCTCGCCTGGTGCGAGCATCGCACAGCGGCCTACATCGAGTCGGTGCTGGCCAACCTCGGTGTCGAGCACCGTCGTGTCGTCGGTACCGGCGTGGTCGCCGTGATCGAGGGTCGCGGCGAGCGCTGCATCGGCGTCCGGGCCGACATGGACGCGTTGCCGGTACCCGAGGCGCCCGGTCGCGACGGGTACCGCTCCGAGAACGAAGGCGTCTCGCACGCCTGTGGGCATGACGCGCACGTCGCCGCCGCGCTCGGCCTCGCCGAGCTGCTGGTCGGTCAAGCGGAGCTGCCCGGCACCGTCGTGCTGTACTTCCAGCCCGCCGAAGAGGGCGGTGGCGGTGCCGAGCCGATGGTGGCGTCGGGTGTGCTCGAAGACCCCACGCCCGACGCGATCCTGGCGCTGCACACCGCCAGCAACCACCCGGCGGGAACGGTCGGCCTCCGCAGCGGCCCGGTGACCGGGGCCGTGGACGACATCACCATCACCATCCACGGCATCGACGGGCACGCGGCACACCCCGATCGTGCGATCGACCCCATCCCCGTCGCCGCGAACTTCATCACGAACGCGCAGCAGATCATCACACGCGAGATCGATCCACTGAAGCCGGCCGTGCTCACCTTCGGGTCGATCCACGGCGGCACACGGCACAACATCATCGCGTCGAGCGTCACGCTGGAGGCGACGATGCGCTCGCTGTACCCCGACACCCGGGAGTACCTGATCGAGCGGATCCAGCAGATGGCCCACGCCATCGCGTCGGCCAACCGCACGTCGGTCACGGTGTCGGTCGAGAACGGCTACCCCGCGGGCTACAACGACACGGCGCTGACGCGGCTCGTCGAGCGCGCCGCGCGCTCGATCTGCACCGACGATTGTGTGACGATCGAAGAGCACCCGTCGATGGGCGCGGAGGACTTCTTCGAGTTCGGCAGCACCGGCATCCCCGTGTGCATGTTCCGCCTCGGTGTGGCCAACCCGTCGCGCGGCATCACCGCCGCGCACCACAGCTCGCACTTCGACATCGACGAGTCGTGCCTACCGGTCGGCGTCGCGGTGTTCGCCGAGTCGATCCGCCGGTTGCTGACCGTCGAGTCGCTGCCCGCCATGGGTCCCGACTAGGGTCTGACACGCTCTAGGTCAGCGGCGCTTGCCCGTCAACACCAGTGTCGTATCGGTCGTGCGCAGATCCTCGACGACGATGTTGCGATCGGCGATCACGACGAGCTGCCGCAACTGCCGATTGAGGTCTTTGCGCACCGACTCGGGGACGGAGACCGGCCCGACGGTCGCGGCCCGCACGGTTGGGCGCACCGCTGCATCGACAACGGCCAGATCCACCGTCGCGCGCACAGGCAGGGGCCGGTCTGCGAGCGTGCCGCCCACGATCATCTGCCCCTGCTGCCCGTTGTCGGCGGCAACGAGGTCGACGTCGACGTCGCGCAGGGGCGGCGCCTGCGACCGCGCGAGACCGTCACGCACCAGCGCAGCGGTCTCGGCCTCGGTCAACGTGACCGTGACCGACCCGCTGGCGTTCTCCACCGCTCGGTCGAGCACCTCGCCGACCGTGATGTCGACGTCGCCGGCCGCCTGCGAGGTTGCGTTCGGCGACGGGACACCGGCAACCAGCACATACGTCGCGGCCCCTGTGAGCACCGCCAGCCAAGCCAGTGCCCGTGCCCGGCCGCGTCTGCCGCCGCGACGCCGCGGGCGGGACGATCGTCGCGACGCCATCATGAACCCGCGTCATCGTCCGCCGCACGGGCGTGCAGCCGAACCGCAGCGTCCAGCACCTCGTCGAAACCCTCGAGCGCCCTGTGCCACGAGTCTGGGATCGCGTCCGCGCCCAGGGCCGCACCCCGCACCGCTCCTGCCATCGCCGCCACCGTGTCCGTGTCTCCCCCCATCGCGATCGCCAGCGTGACCGTCTCCTCGATGTTCTCACACGTCGCCGCGCACCACAGCGCGGCCGGCAGCGACCGTTGCGCGATCGGCGAGGTACCCAGCGTGCTTGCCGCCGTGCCGGCGCTGGCACCATCTGGCAGGCGGACGGCCGCCGCGAGACCGTCGCGCAGCTCGTCGGTCCCGGCCGGCAGCGCAGCCAGATCGTCGATGCCGAACCTGCCCGTCGTCGCGGCGACGGCGACGGCGTGGGCCTGGACGACCGCGCCGTCGATCCCCACGGGGTGCGCGTGGGTCACGCGGGCGGACCGCTCGGCGACGGCGGTGAGCAGATCCGGCTGGCCGGCCCAGCGCAGGCCGACCGGCGCGACCCGCATGGCGGCGCCGTTGCCGAACGAGCCGTCTGGGAACACCGCGGTCGCCGCGTCACCGACGGGCAGCCCGTCCCGCCAGAGCCCGACGAGCCGTCGCATGCCGGCGCCGTAGCCGCGCCGGTCGTCGTACCGCGCGAGCATCCTGCGTGCGAGCAGGTCGGCGTCGACACGGTCGTCGTCGAGGACCAGGTGGTCGATCAGCGCCAGCGTCAGCTGGGTGTCGTCGGTGTAGCGCAGGGTGCGGCGTGCGAGCGCCCGCCTCACCCTGCGGCGCGCGACGGGGACGGGGACGCCGCGACTTCCTTCGGAGGGCGCGCCCACGCAGTCTCCGGACAGCGCGCCGAGCAGTGCGCCGATGACCGCACCTTTGGCCGCCCCCGGCACGTCGGTCAGCCGGCGGTTTCGGTCCCCGACTCCGCGGACGCGTCGGCTGAGGCAGCTTCGGCCACTTCGCCGTCGGCGGGCGCCGACTCCACTGGTGCGGTTTCGGTCGGCGCCTCAGCGCCCTTGGGCGCTTCGATGCCCAGCTTCGAGCGGATCTCCGACAGCCGAGCGGCAGCCTGGCTGGCGGCGGCCGCCTGCTCGACCTCGAGCATGCGACCCTGCACCGACTCCCGCTCGAGCTCGGTGGCGCCCTGCGCCCTTGCCAGACGCGTCTCGATCTTGCTGCGGACCTCGTCGAGCGTCGGGACATCCTGGCCGACCTCTGCGCTCATGGTCTCCATCGCGCGGTTCATCTGCTCGGCCATCTTCGCTTGATCCAGCTGGCTGAGCAGCTTCTGCCGCTCGCCCACCCTCGCCTGCAACTGCTGGGCGTTCTGTACCACGGCGCCCTTGGCCTGTTCCGTCGCCCGGGTTGTCTGGAGCACCATCGACTTCAGCGTGTCGACCTCCTGCTCCTTGGCAATCAGCTGATTGGCGAAGGCCTCGGCGGTCTGCGTCAGCTCGATCACGCGCTTCTCCTCGCCGCTCTGCTCGGCCTCGGAGGCCATGAGGACCGCCTGCTGGGTGTTGCGGTTCAGCTTCTCGAGGTCCTCGAGCGCGCGGTCGAGGTCCATCTGCGCCTTCTTCTGATTGGCGATCACGCTCGCCGCCGTCTCACGGAGCCGCCGATGCTGGCTGCGAGCTTCGGCGATGGCCTGCTCGATCTGAATCTTGGGATCCGCGACCTCCTCGAACTTCCCGGTCAGCAGAGCCTTCAGGTAATTCCAAAAACGTCTGAACATGTAATGGGTCTTTCTCGATGGTGTGTCGCCAGGATAGGCAACCGTACGCGTTCATTCCGCGATTCTTTCCGCATCCCCCCGTCGCGGGGCGCAGCGAGCGCTCACGCACCCTGCACAGCCTGGCCCGCCGTCTCGTCGAGGCCGCGGCGCAGCGCCTCCAGCTCGGTGACCACCGAGTCGACATCGTCGTCGAGCACTCCGACCTCGAGCGGGTCGCCCGCGCGCAACCCGACCTCGACCGCGCGCGCGACCGTCTCGTCGAGCCTGGCGTCGAGCAGCCGCAATCGCTCCCTCGCGTCGATCGCGGTGGCCTCGATGCGATGGTAGGTGTCGATCTGCGCGCGAACCGATGCCGCGACGCCGTCGCGGCCCTGGCTCGAGGCCAACTGCCGCTCGAGCTGGTCGATCGGATCGAGCTTGCCCAGTGCCGCCTCGAGCTGCTGCCCACGGTTCGCGATGCGCCACGATTCCTGCACGGCGTCCGCCACACGCCCCGCCACGTCGGCCAGGCGGTCGTGCAGGGGACCCGGTGGGGTCGCTGCCACGGCGGCATTGAACCGCTGCTCGGCCTGGAGCGCATCGCGGACGTGGGCCCGCCACGGATCACGCAGGCGGCGGGGGTCAATCATCGTGTCGGCCGCCCGCGGGTTCCGCGGCATCCGCACCAGCACCCAGCCCGCGTACGCGGCCGCCCCGATCGCGCCGACCGCAATGATCGGCAGACCGGCGAGCACGCCTGCCGCCGTGCCGACGCCCGCCGCCACGATCGACGATGGTGCCATGATCGCCTCGGCGGTCTGACGGGTGAAGAACCGATCCTTGAAGGACATCCGCGGTGCGGAACGCTGCACGCGTTGTGGCGGCGGCATCAGTCCAGCACCTCCTTGACTCGTGGTCGCCGGGGAGCGGGCGCCGCGGACGTCGTGCGTGTCGGCGGCCACCGACCAGTGTGCACCCGTCGTTCGCGTCGTGTGGTCAGAAGTTCGAGATCACGGCGTCGAACACCTTGCGGATCGAGCCCGGGTCGCTGGCGTCATACGCCGCGGCGTTCGTCGCGTCGGCGATCCGCTGCAGCGTCGCCAGGTCCGCGTCGCCCCCGTAGGCGATCGGGAACACGCGCACCGGCTGCGTCTGGCGCCCCTCGGAACCCGCCGCCAGACTGTCCAGCAGACCGGCGAGGTCGAAGCTGCCATCAGGATCGTCGTTGCGGCCGTCCGTCAGCAGGACGACGGCGTTGATGCGTTCGGGGTCGTACTCGGACACCATCTTCTCGTACGAATCGGCGGTCACGTCGTACAGCGGCGTCCCGAGTATGGGCGTCAGCC
The DNA here is from genome assembly GCA_024644015.1 of Nitriliruptorales bacterium. Classification (GTDB taxonomy): domain Bacteria; phylum Actinomycetota; class Nitriliruptoria; order Euzebyales; family JAHELV01; genus JAHELV01. The sequence continues at coordinate 58,995 of JAHELV010000006.1, read as the reverse complement.
CATCGAGCCGGCTGCGCAGCTGATCTCGCTGCTCACCGATCGGCGCAACGGCGACGAGGTCGAGCTGATCGGTCTGGCTTCCCGGTCCCTCGAGATCGGTGGAGAAGATCCGCAACCCCACCTCGTCGCGATCCTGGAACTGGTCCAGGCTCGCACTGGCCGCTTCGACCGCCAGCTCGAGCTTGGTCGCGTCGCCGGCGCCGGCGGGATCGCCCATCGATCCTGACACGTCGAGCACCATCAGCACCCGCGCCGATTTGCGCTGCGTGTCCCACCGCTCGAGCAGCTCGACCAGCACTGCCGGATCGGGGACGTCCAGCGTCGTCTGCGGCTGCTCGGGGTCCACGCCGAGCTCGGGGGTGATCGGCGCGCCGATCGCCACCTGCGGGTTGCCAGGGCGGAACCCGAACTCGAGCACACGCCGCTGGTTCTCCGGCTGTTGGACGAAGTCCTCGAACAGTGCGGCCGCAGCCTTCTGTTCGGGGGTCACCCAGTCTGCGTCCAGGACGAAGAACGGATTGTCACTGAACAGCGTGCCCTCCTTCGGGTAGATCGCCACCAACGGGACCTTTGGCTCGATCAGCTCCTCGCCGGGCGCCAGGACCCCATCCGGGTTGCCACGGTTGTAGTTGATGAGGCTGACCTCCTCGACGGCCACGGCGGACGCGTACGTCAGCGCCGTCCCGCGCGCATCGTTGCGCGCCAGGTTGTTGAGGAAGGTCAGTGTCGTGTCGCCGTAGTGGACGACCGCCGATTCGATGTCGGTCGCGAACCTGTTGACGTCGGCGCGGGCGAGGTCCTCCGCTGTCAGCTCGTCGGTCGATCCGGTCGCCGCGTATGTCTGGGCGATCAGCGCCGACAGACCCGACGTCGAGAAGTTGGGGTTGGTCTTGCCGAGTCGGAACGGACCCCACTCGGGATGGCCATAGGCCCCCCATCCCTCGTCGGAGCGCGCGAGCTCGAGGATGTCGGACCACCCGATCGGGGTGTCGGGGTAGCCCAGCGCGGTGGCCATGGGCTCGGGCATGGCGATGACCAGCGGCGTCAGCATGAATGGCCGGCCCTCGCCCACCATGTCGGGTTCACCCGCGGCGCCGCGCAGCTGGTTGAGGATCGCACCCCACGCACCCGAAGCCGGCGACCAGATGACCGGACGCGGCCCCTCGACGCCCTCGTCAGGCCAACCGTCGGCCAGCAGTTGCATCGCTGCGCCCGAGGCTTTCGACGCCGGGCGGACGAACACGCACGTGCCGTCGACCGTCGCGCCGTCCGACGCGTTGAACTCGCGAGCCAGGTCGGTCAGCAGGTCGATCTTCTCGGAGCTCACCGCCATGTCGACGGTGATGCAGTTCCCCGGGTCGACCGGCGCGGCACCGTCCTGTGTCGCCTCATCTCCGCCGGTGACGAGATCGCGTGCCGCGCTGCAGCCGGCCAGCACGACGCATGCGGCGACCAACAACCCCGTGATCCTCCGCGCCGTTGATCTGCTATCCACGAGCCACCTCGATCCACGTCTGTCGCAGCCCTTCGAGCGCCGCAGACGACGGCAGTCCATTGTCATCCGGTACGGCCGCATCTTCCAACTCGGAAGGTGCAGGGCCGTCCGCTGTCCGCCAGCCGGCGTCTGCCAGCGGCGCCGTGAGGCGCTCGGCGACGTCGGCGACCGCGCGCTGGCCGGCCTCGCCGTAGCCAATGACCCGGACGTCGGCCGTGACGCCCGGGTCCAGCGCCCGCAACTCGATCTGCTCGCCCCGCTGTGGCGCGCTACGCAGCAGCGGCAGCGCGGTGCCCTCCAGCACGCCGGTGAACTCGACGTCCGCACCACCGGTCAGCAGCATGCGTTCCAGTGGTGCCTGGCCACCCGTCCCGCCGACCTCGCCCGCGAGATCCGACAGCCACGCGAAGTAGTCGGGTGCCTCCAGCGACCGGCTCGTGAAGCTGCCGTCGAAGTAGCCGGACGTCACCTGGGCAAGCGTCAGCAGCCCTTCGGCGGTGACGGCCGGCCTGTTGAAGCTGACCTTCACGTCGCCCCATGCCGCCTGGCCCCCGATGTCCTCCCACGGGGCGCCCGCCCGGTCGCCGATGCAGCGCCACGTCAGCTCGCCGCCCGGACAGGCTGGTTCCAGTGCGGCCAGCCGGTCGGCACGCGCGGCCAGCAAGACCGGCGACCGCGCGAGGACGTCGCTGGACATCGAATCGAGCTCTGGCAGGCCCTGACGGGCTCGGGCGGCGGCCGCCAGCTCGGGCCACGGGTCGAACGTGATCCACACGTCGACGCCCGGATCGGGCAGCGCGAACCGCTCGACGGTCGTCGCAGCATCCTCGATGGCGTCAACGCTGTCCTGCGTGCGCAGCGTGTCGCAGACGCTCGCCAACTCCTCCACGCAGACCACGCGTACCTGCTCGGCGGTGGCCGTTCCCGTGTCGCCGGAGAACAGCCGCTCGCGGATGAGGGCGGCTGCCAGCACGAGGCCAACGGCCACGAGCACAGCGAGCAGACGTCGCAACAACATGGGTGCAGCCTAGCCACGCGACCGCTTCGGGCCGACACCCGTCGCCGGTATCCCAGAACAACACTCTGTGTCATCGCATACCAACTGTGAGTTCGCATTCGGTCGGCGGATCCAGTACGCTGCGAACCATTGATCGACGGTGCGACCAGTCGGCAGCGTCCGGTCGTCGCCGTCACTGATTCGGTGGGCCTCGACAGCGGTGCGGTGCCGACTGACGTGACCATCGTCCGCACGGCCGACCCGCAAGTGCAGCGCGTCCACGCTCGCCACTGACCGCCAGCCGGCCACGCGCCAGGGCAGGGGTGTGTGAGCGTCGATGACAGAGCTGGGTGTACGGACGATCCCCGGATACGTCGTGCACGAACGGCTCGAGACCAGCCTGGTCGGCGCGACCTACCTCGCGTCGCGCGTCTCCGACGGCTACCCGGTTCTGCTGCAGATCGTGTCGGGGGATCACGGCGGCGCCGTTGACGCGTCCTCCCTCCGCACGGCCATCGACGCCGTCGCCGGCATCCGACACCCCGTCATCCCCACGATCCGTGAGGTCGGCGAAGCCGACGGCATGCCGTACACGATCAGCAATGCGGTCGAAGGGCGCTCGCTCGCCTCGACGCTGGCGACACGGCCCAGGCTGCCGCACGACCAGACGCTTGCGATGTGCACCGAACTGGCCGACGCGCTCGAGATCCTCGCGTCGGCCGGCGTGGTCCACGGCGCGATCAGTCCGTGCACGGTCTGGGTCAACGACCGGAGCCGGTCGCCCTCCGCGCCGTACGTCTCGCTGCACGGGTTCGGCGCTGCCGCCGTGCTCGCGCACCGTCTCCGCGCCGAACGGCAGCGCCCCCCACCACCTGACGTGCTCTACGTGGCGCCCGAGCAGATCGCGGGCCGCGAGCCCAGCGATCGCACCGACCAGTACGCCCTGGCGTGCATGACGCTGCATTGTCTCACCGGGGCTCCGCCGTTCGAGCGGACGACCATCGACGCCCTGTTCGACGCCAAGCGATCGGCCGCTGCGGACGATTCGGTCCTCCACGCCGTGCAACTCCCCCACCGGATCGTCGACGGCCTGCGTCGTGCCCTGGCCACGGATCCTGCCGACCGCTTCGACAGCAGCATGTCGTTCGCGCTCGCGATCGGTGGCCCCGCACACCGTTCATGGTCATGGATGATCGAAGACACCTCGGCCCCCGACAGCGCGGAACCGCATTCGGGCGCGCCACGGGAAATCGACATCCGCGACGACGTCGGGCCGACCGCAGCCTCCGGCGGGCGATCACCGCGCACGCCCACGGACGAGCGTGGAACCGTCATTGGAGCCGAGGAGCCGCCACTGACTGCCCGGTCGCTCGCCGAGGTCGACTGGCTGCCGGCCTCGGCGACCAGGACGGGACCACAGCGGCCGGTGAAGCCACCGCGCTCGCACGGCACCGACGACCGCAGCGCTGCGCCGGGACGCGGACGAGCCCGGCGGCGCCGGTCGCTCGGCGTCGGCCTCGTGGTCGTCGTCATCGCCGCCGTCGCCGCCGCAGTGGCCCTGACACGGGCGGCGCCACAGCGCACGACCGCCGCGCCGGAAGTGGCCGTGCAACCCACCGGCGCGTCCGCCCTCGAGATCGAGGCCGCCTGGCGCCGCCCAGTTGCCGACGGTCCCCTGACCCACCTCGTCCCAGCCGACGACGGCCTGCTGGGTGCAACGCGCGACTCCGTGACCAGCCTGAACCCGGAGACCGGTCTCGGGCGCTGGCGCACCGTGGTCGATGCTGCCGTGACCGACGTGACCACCGTCGGCCCGACCGCCATCGTGACCACCGCGAACGGGTTGACCGCACTGGATCGCGCGAACGGCGACGTGGTGTGGCGATCCGAGGACACCGCCCTATCCGACGTCGACGATGTCGCGACCGGGCGCGGCCGGATGTTCGCCGCCGTCTCCGACCGCTCGGGACGCCTCACGGTCCACGCGATGGACCCCAGGACAGGCGAGATCGGCTGGTCCATCGCCGGTCAGTCGACCCGCACGGCTGACCGACCGGCAGCGATCGCATTCGACGGCAGCGAACGCGGTGGACGTTCGCTGTACGTCGCCCACGCCGACCAGCTGTACTCGTTCGACACCATCACACGGCGACTTCGCTGGACGGTCGCGCTGCCCGACGTCCGGCCGGCGTCACTGACCGCGATCGGCGGCGCGATCGTGGCGGTCGACGAGGACGGCCTGCTGTGCCGTTACGATGCCCGCGACGGCGGTCTGGCATGGTCGGAGTGCGCAACCCTGGAACGTCCGAACACGCCGCTGTCGATCGTGCAGGTCCGCAACCGGCGGGTCGTCGTCGCCGGTTCCAACGAGATCATGTCCGTGGACTTCACGAGCGGCAGGACGCTCTGGCGGATCGTGTCGGACCTCCAGATGCAGCCGGCGATCGCCTCGAACCGCTCCGCGACGTTCATCGCCGCACCCGACGGAACGGTCGAGGCCCTCGCGCAACGCAACGGCGCGTCGCTGTGGGAGTCGGCGCCCTTCGGCGGCATCACCGCGATGACGGCCACCGACCGGACCGTGTTCGTCGCCACCGACGACGGCAGGCTGACCCGACTCGAGACGCCACCGGAGACAGACCAGCGCTGACCGCTCACGCGCCGCGTGGGGTCGCATCACCGAGCGCGTCCGGAGCCGGGATGTCAGCGGCCGTGAGGCACACGAGGTCCTCCCGCGACACATCGTCGATGCGCACCAGACGGCTGGCCTGCTGCGCGCACGCCTCCTCGAACAGGTTGCGCGCGAGCCGGCCGTTGCCGAACCCCGGCCCCCTCGGCACCGCGTTGAAATGCTGCCGCACCCGCTCACGCGCTGCGTCGTTCAGCTCGTAGTGGTGCCGTTCCCCGAGCATCTCGAAGATCGCCAGCAACTCGTCGGTGCTGTAGTCGGGGAAGTAGATGACGCGCGGGAACCGGGAACGCAGGCCGGGGTTGGAGTTGATGAACTCGTCCATCTCGCGCGGATAGCCGGCGACGATGACGACCAGACGGTCGCGCCGATCCTCCATGAGCTTGACCAGCGTGTCGACCGCCTCACGCCCGAAGTCGCGATCGTCGCCGCGGACCAACGCGTATGCCTCGTCGATCAGCAGGACGCCATCGGCGGCGGCGTCGACGACCTCGCTGACGCGGGTGGCAGTCTGCCCGATGAAGCCGACGACCAGGGCAGCCCGATCGGTCTCGACGAGGTGCCCCCGCTCGACGACACCCAGGGCGCGGTACAGCTGCGCGACCAGCCGCGCCACCGTGGTCTTGCCCGTGCCCGGGTTGCCGGTGAACACCAGGTGCCGGCTCTGCGTGGCCACCGGGAGATCACGTTCCCGACGCAGGCGCTCGACCGTGATCAGGTCGGCCACCCTGCGGATCTCCCGTTTGACCGGCTCGAGACCCACCAGGCCGTCGAGCTCGGCGAACAACTCGTCTGTGGTCTTGACGGGCGCGTGCAGGTTCTCCAGGGTCCCGATGGCGCTCTGCGGCTCGTCCCGGGCCGGTTGATCGGAGTCGGACCCCGCCGGCCGCTCCCCCGGGGGCAGCAGCCGCAGCAGCATGCCGCGCAGCTCCTCGACAGCCGCCAGTTCGAGTCGGCCCGTGTAACCGTCGAGCGACACCGTGGCGTGGGCGACCTCCATGGCGTGCTCGTAGTACGTCCGTGACCGTCCTCCACCGTCGCGCAGATCCGCGTCGCGCAGGAGGCTGAACAGTGGAGACGGCGTGCGCAGGCGTTCGGACCCGGCCTCGAGCAGCATCGCCCTGCGCTGCTCCAGAGGCGTCGCTGCGGCCACCCGCGGATCGTCGAGCTCCCCGAAGCACGCGATCATGGCCAGCAGCTCGGCGTCGGTCACCACGCCGTCCGCCGCGACGAAGCCGGCCACCAGACCCGATGCGTCGACCAGGATGTCCCGCCGGACGTTGTCCGTCCGCAGCCCGGCGTCGGCGGCGAGCACGCGCAACAACGGGGTTGTCGCCGCCACGAACCGCTGCACCCTGTCGGCGAGTCTGGAGGAGGTCGTCACGTTTTCAGGCCTGTCGCTGCACCAACACTCGACCACATGGACTATCGTCCTATCACACGCCCGGTCCCAGGATCGCACGTCCGTGCGAGCGAGATCTCCATGGGAACCGCTCGGGACCGGAGCCCAGCAAGGACAGATCAATCATGACTGCTGTTGTTGCCGGGGTGGCCGCGGGTCACCCAGCGACCGCCGCCGCCGGTCTCGAAATACTGCTGGCCGGCGGCACGGCCGCAGATGCGGCCGTCGCCTCGACCTTCGCGTGCTGCGTCGCCGAGACGGTCATGACCGGCCTGGGTGGGGGCGGGTACGCCGTCTACTGGGACGCTCAGCTGCGCGAAGCGTACCTGATCGACTTCTTCGTGACCGTGCCCGGCATCGGTGGCCACGACCGCAGTGGCGAGCGCTTCACGATCGACGTCGCGTTCGGCCCGCAGGTCATCCCGTACGAGATCGGCATGGCGACCGCCGCGGTCCCGGGGATCGCGCAGGGTTGCGGAGAGATCCACGCTCGCTGGGGCAGGCTCCAGTGGTCGACGCTGGTCCAGCCGGCCCGCGCGCTCGCCCTGGCCGGCGTCCCGATGCCACGCCGCCATGCACTGACCATGCGGATGATCCTCGAAGGCCTGCGCCGCGACCGGGGCAGCGAGATCTACACGCCCGACGGCGTGCCGCTCGACACCGGAGACCTGCTGCGCCAGCCGGGCCTGGCAGCCGCGTTCGACATGCTGGCGACCGAGGGCGCGCAGACCTTCGTCAAGGGCACGATCGCGGAGCGGATCCTTGCGCTGTCCGACGAGCGCGGCGGCCTACTGACCCGCCAGGACCTGGAGTCGTACGAGGTCGAAGTGCGCCCGGCTCCCGTCGGCGCACGACTGGGCCGCTATCACGTCACCGCGCGCGACGACCTCGCCGGGTACCTCGCATCGCTGGCACGAGTGCCCGCCGCCTACGCCGGCACGCCACGACGATGGGCTCCCGGCTTCGCCGACGCCTTCGCGGCGCCGGACCGGTACGGCGACACCACCAACCTGGCCGTCGTCGACCCCGAGGGCAACGCGTGCGTGGTCACGTCGAGTCTGGGACTGGGGGCCGGTCACTACGTGCCGGGGTTGGACCTGCACCTCAACAGCATGCTCGGCGAGACCGAACTGCTGACCGCGGCCTCGGTTCCCGGAAGCCGGATGCGCAGCATGATGGTCCCCAGCCTGGCGATCGACGACCGCGGCGACCTGGTCGCCGCCGCCGGAGCGGCCGGTGGATCGCGCATCCGGACCGCGCTCGCGCAGGTCCTGGCCGCGACGCTGCTCGAGGGGGAGGAACCGGCGGCGGCGACCCGCCGTCCGCGGCTGCACCCGGTCGGCGATGTCGCACACGTCGAGCCGGGGTATCCCGGCGACGGCATCGCCGGGCTGCGGGAAGCCGGGTACCGCGTCAAGCAGTGGGACGAGTTGCACCACTACTTCGGCGGCGCAAGCCTGCTGACCACCCGCGGCGGTGGGGCGGACCCCCGCAGGGATGGTGCGGTCCGCACGATCTGACCCGACCGCCCGTCGTGGCCTACCGCCCTCAAGCCCCGGGCGGACAGGCCGACTGGCTGTGTCACCGCACCGCACCCGGTGCGGCGGCAGATCGACAGGGCGAAAGAGGTGCGCAGGCCACCGTGAGCGCGGACACGTGCAACCGCCCGATCGGCGGCCGCCCCAGGCACCGCACTGCGGAGTTCAGGTGAGATCGACCGGTCGCTCAGACGGCTGGACACCCTCGCTGCGGCAGTTGCTGTCCGTCGCCACGACGGCGCAGGCGATCGCCGCCGCCACCGTGCTGTGGCGGTCACCTGCGCTGGGCGCCGGCGGCACCGTCATGCTGGGCTGCGCGTGGATCACGACCGTAGTGTGCCTGGGGTTGATCCTGCGCACGGTCCGAGACCCGCTGGCACAGCTCGGCAGGACCGCGGAGCGCATCCGCGCCGGCGAGCTCGGTGTGTCCGCCGAAGTCACCGGGGTGCCCGAGGTCCATCAGCTCAGCGCCACGCTGTCCGATGTGCTGATCCAGCTGCGGCTGCTCCATGAGCGACACCAGACCCAGGCAGGGCTGGAGGCCAGCATCACGCGCATCGCCGACCTGGTCCGCCAGCCCCGCTCACTCGACGCGGTCCTCGAGCGCACGGTCCGGGAGCTCGCATCGGCGCTGCCGGCGACGGAGGTGATCATCACCCTCGTGGAAGGCCTCGGCGACTGTTCCCACGCAGTGTGGGACACGAGCGGCGAGGTGCACATCGTCCATCACGCCGACGAGGACGCGCTGGACGAGGCTCTGCTGATTCGGGCGGCGATCGTCCACGGCGACGTGATCGCGGTCGACGACGTCGCCGCGTTCGACTTCGGCGACGACGGGGCGATCAGCGCGGCGCTGCTGGCGCGGGGAATCCAGGCGGTGCTCATCACCCCGGTCTATACGGGCAAGACCCCACTGGGGGCCGTCGTGGTCAACGCCGGCCGACCCGCCGGCTGGCCCGACGCCTCCCTTCGTCTGGTCCGTGCCATCGCCCGCGAGTTGGCCGCCGCCGTGCAGCACACCAGCGCGCAGCAGCGTGAGCACGAGATGCTGTCGCGACTGGACGCACTCGACCGCGTGCAGCGCGACTTCATCACCTCGGTGTCCGACGAGCTGCGCACGCCGCTCCAGGCCATCGCCGGCTCGCTCGACCGTCTCGACGAGGACACCGCGGGACGTCTCGACGCCGAACAGCGCCGGGTCCTGCGCATCGTCAAGATCCACAGCGAGCGACTCGCGGCGGTCCTCGAAGGACTGCTGACACTGTCGCGGGTGGAGTCGCGTGCCGCGACGGCGACGTTCTCGGTCGTACCGGTGGCGCCCTTGATCGAAGGGCTGCGCCGCTACGCCAACAACGTCCGTGGAGACCGCCAGCTGCTGCTCAACTTCGCCGAGCCGCCAGCCAGCCTCATGCTGCTGGGCGACGAGGCGCAGGTGCATCGCGCGCTGGCCAACGTGGTCGACAATGCGATGAAGTTCACGCCGGACGGCGGGGAAGTCACCATCGGGGTGCGCGGCCGGGACCAGCATGTCGACTTCACGGTCACCGACACGGGCATCGGGATGTCAGACGACGACCGGCAGCGCCCCCGCATACGGTGGCTTCGCCCGAAGGCGATGGGTCAGGGCGGCCGCGGTGGCATCGGGCTGGAGATCGTCCGCTCGGTGATCGAACATCACGGCGGCACCATCGACGTCGACTCGGTGCCCGGTGCCGGGACGTCGGTGATCCTGTCGTTCCCGCGTGCCGGCGTGCCGGTCAGGCCGGCCCGGCACGACTCGCGCAGCTGAGCGACCCCGCGGCTTCAGCTTGCGGTCAGCGCATCCAGGTCGAGGTCGGCCACCGAGTCGGCGACCTTCCAGGGCCGGTAGGGAAACCGTTCGACCTGTTCGCCGCGAGTGGAGCCCGACAGCACCAGCACCGTGCGCAGGCCCGCCTCGAGGCCAGCGACCACGTCGGTGTCCATGCGGTCACCGATCATGATCGTGTCCTCCGAGTGGGCGTCCATCGCGTTGAGCGCGGAGCGCATCATCAACGTGTTGGGCTTGCCGATGAAGTACGGGTCGACGCCGGTGGCCTTGGTGATCAACGCCGCGACCGCACCGGTCGCGGGCAGCATGCCGGTTGGCGACGGTCCGCTGGGATCCGGATTGGTGGCGATGAACCGTGCACCCGCGTTGATGTGCTGGATCGCCCCGGTGATCGCGGTGAAGCTGTAGTTGCGGGTCTCGCCGAGCACGACGTACTCGGGGTCGGCGTCCACGATCACGTACCCGATCTCGTGGAGCGCGGTCGTCAGACCGGCCTCCCCCACGACATGCGCGGTGCCGCCCGGCCGCTGATCGTCGAGGAACCCCGCCGTGGCCAGAGCTGACGTCCAGATGCGTTCCTCGGGCACATCGAGGCCCGACCGTTCCAGCCGTGCGCTGAGGTCGCGCGGTGTGTAGATCGAGTTGTTGGTCAGCACCATGAACCGCAGGCCACGTTCGTGCAGCGCCTTGACGAACCCGGCCGCACCCTCGATCGCCTGCTGTTCGTGCACGAGCACGCCGTCCATGTCGAGCAGGATGTTCGTGCGGTGATTGCGATCGCTCATGCGCAGAGCCTAATCGTCTCGCGGAGCCCGACGGCGAACCCGCGGGTACCCTACGGCACTATGGTACGGAGGTGCCGGTGACATCCCGCCGACGGGTGCCCGATGACTGGGTGTCGCTACCCGCTGTCTGTGGCGGCGCGTTCCGCCAGATGAGCACGAGGTAACCACTCAACGCGATCAGGGCGAACGTGAACCACTGGACGGCGTAGGAGCGGTGGCTGCCCTCCGTCAGCTCCGGCAGCGGTGTGGGCCGCGGCGACCCCGGCGCCGGCGACGACTGCCCGGCCGCCTGCACGAACACCACCTCGAGCGGTCGATCGAGCCGCTCAGCGATCTGACCCGGTGCGATCCGCGCGACCTGAGCTCCTCCGCCGATGTCTCCGGGCTCGGCCGCACGCACGATGCCCTCGATCCGCACAGCGCCGTCGGGCACGGGTGGCGGCCGGGCTGCCCGATCGAACGGGATCCAGCCGCGATCGACGAGCACCGCCGGGCGGCCGTCGCGTTGGAGGAGGCTGAGCACCTGCTGGCCCGGGCGGCCTTCGAACGAGCGTGGCGCCGTCAGTAGCTGCTGCCCGGCGGCGAAGGTGCCGTCGACCTCGACACGCCGGAACTGCGCCAGCTCAGCATCGCCGCCGACATCGCTGAGCACCTGGTCGAGCGGCTGCGGGGGCGCGGCGAGGCGCGTGGTGATCAGTGCGTTGCGGGTCTGACGCGCCTCCAGCCGCCCGAGCTGCCACAATCCGAGGTTGACGAACGTGATCACGGTGACGATCACCAGCAGATGGCCAACGATCCACTTGGGCTGCAGCAGAAACCGGTACATGACCTACTCCATCCTGCCCCGCCGTCTGAGATCGGGCGCATCGTGAAGATCTACGCCGAGCGCGTGCCCCGAATCGCCCGACAGGTGGCCGCTGACCTGTTCCTCGTCGCGTGGATCGGCGGGTGGATCTGGCTGGGCCTGCAGGTGCACGACCAGCTCGAGGCGCTGCGGCGCCCTACCCAGCGTGTGGGGGAGGTCAGCGACGAGATCGCGGCGTCGCTGGCGAACACCAGCGACCAGGTGCGCAATCTGCAGCTCGTCGGCGACGTGCTGGCGTCTCCGTTCGATGCGATCGTCGCGGGTGCCCGCGAGCTGTCGACCGCCAGCGCCAACGGCCAGGCGGCGATCGCCCGTCTCGCCGACCTGTCGATCCTGCTCACGGCGCTGTTTCCGGTGTTGTTCGCGCTCAGCGTGTGGCTGGCCGTCCGGGGTCGTTGGATCCGCCGCGCGACGGCGGCGGTACGGCTTCGCGACAGCGGCCACGGAGACGGCCTGCTCGCCGCGCAGGCGCTGACGTCGTCGCGGCTGGACAAGCTCGCTCGATTCGACGTCGGGCACGACCCCTTCTGCGACCCGTCCAGCCGTCGGCGCCTTGCGACGTTCGCCCTCCACCAGCTTGGTCTACGGAGCCGTGCCGATTGACCCGCGTGGCTCCCAGCGACCCTCGCCGGCAGCCAGCCGCCACACCCCGCCGTCAGGCGGTGATCCGGCGGCGAACGACCTCGAAGAGCGCGACCGCCGCGGCGGTGCTGGCGTTCAACGAGGCCAGGTGGCCCAACATCGGTATGGCGACGAGTTGATCGACGCGCTCGGCGACCAGGCGTGACAGCCCACTGCCCTCTGCACCGATCACCACGGCCACCCGGCCACCAAGCAGCTCGCTGTCCCACACCGTCGACGTCGCCGCCCCGTCGAGGCCGACCGACCAGAACCCTGCGTCGGCGAGCTGGGCCAGGCCGGCTGCGATGTTGGGTACCACGACCACGGGCAGCCAGCTCAGCGCGCCGGCGGACGTCTTCTCGGCGGCCGGTGACGAATGCGCGCTGCGACGACGGGGCAGGACGAGGCCGCCTGCGCCCGCGACCTCGGCGGTGCGGGCGATCGCGCCGAGATTGTGGGGGTCGGTGATGCCGTCGAGCACGACGACCAGGTCTCCGGTGAGGTCTCGTACTGCGGCGTTGGGCATCCGGGCAGCGACCGCCGCCACGCCCTGATGGGTCACGCCGCCGGTCAGCTCGTCGAGCTCGGACACCGGAACCGTGCGGACCGCGACACCCGCCCCTGCGGCTCGTTCGGGCAGATCGCCCAATCGGTCGACCCGGCGACGGTCGACGACGAGCTCAGTCAGCGGACGCCCGGCTCGCAGCGCCTCCGCCACGGGCCGCCGGCCGGGGATGACGTGCACCTACACCCGCCGGGCGACATGCCAGCGCGTACCGTCGCGCGAATCGGCGAGCTCGACACCCAGCTTGCGCAGACGTTCACGGATGCGGTCCGACGTTGCGAAGTCCCGCTGGCTCCTGGCCTCGTCGCGCAACGTCACAAGCTCTGCGACGAGCCCGTCGATCAGTCGCTGATCGGCCGCACCCGTTTCAGCAAAGTCGAAGCCCAGCACGCCAGCGAGTTCGACCACTGCGTCACGGTGCGCGGCGGCGCGGCCGGTCCGACCGGCCTCGAGCTCCTGGTTGCCGGTCGCGACAAGATCGAACAGGCCGGCCAGCGCGCGTGCGGTGGACAGATCGTCCGACATCGCTGTGGCGAACTCCTCCCGAGCCGTGCTGTCCAGCGGTGTGTCCGAGTCAAGTGCAGCGGTCGCCCGGACGAAGCCGGCCAGGCGTTCGTAGGCCGCGGCGGCCTCTTCGAGCCGCGCCTCGCTGAAGTCGACCGGCTTGCGATAGTGCGCACGCAGATAGAACATGCGCAGCGTTGCCGGGCCATAGCGATCGGTCGCCTCGGTCAATGCGATGATGTTGCCGACCGACTTCGACATCTTCGCGTTGTCGAGCGTGAGCATGCCGGTGTGCATCCACATGCGTGCGAACGGCGTGCCGGTCGCCGCCTCCCACTGGGCGATCTCGTTCTCGTGGTGGGGGAACCGCAGGTCGCTGCCGCCGACGTGGAGATCGAAATCCGCGCCGAGGTACTTCGTGGCCATCGCGGAGCACTCGATGTGCCAACCGGGACGCCCCGGACCCCACGGCGAGTTCCAACTCGGCTCGCCCGGTTTCGCACCCTTCCACAGCACGAAGTCGAGCGGATCGCGTTTGCGTTCGTCCGGTGCGACCCGAGCTCCGGCGCGCAGGTCGTCGGGACGGCGGCCTGACAGCTTGCCGTATTCCTCGAACGCGCGCACCGAGAAGTACACATCGCCGCCGGCGGGATACGCGGCACCCCGTTCTATCAGCCGCACTATGAGCTCGTGTATCTCCGGGACATGGCCGGTGGCGCGAGGCGTCACGTCTGGCGGGCGGATGCCGAGGCGACCGATTTCCTGCTCCCAGACCCGCGTGTAGTGCTCGGCCAGGCTTGCGGCCGTGCACCCTTCGGCATCGGCTTTCGCGATGATGTTGTCTTCGATGTCGGTCACGTTGCGCACGACGTAGACGTCGAGCCCGGTCCACTCGAGGAACCGCCGCAGGACATCGACGGTCGTGTAGGTGCGCGCGTGCCCGAAATGGGGTGGGCCCTGGACCGTCGGGCCGCACACGTAGATGCCGAGGCGCCCTTCGTCGCGTGGGCGCAACGGCTCGACGGCACCGGTCAAGGTGTTGAACAGACGCATGCGATCAGGCTACCGGTTGTCTCAGGCTGGGCGCGCGGCCTGCAGCAGGACGATCGCCATGCACGCCAGGCCCTCTCCCCTGCCGGTGAAGCCCATGCCATCGCTCGTCGTCGCCTTGATGTTGACCTGCTCGGACTTGATGCCGAGCAGTGTGGCAAGCGACGCGCAGATGCGATCGCGGTACGGTCCGATGCGGGGCCGTTGGCCGATCAGCGTGATGTCGACGTTCGCAACCTGCCAGCCGTGCCCTTCCACCTGGCTGAGTGCGCCGGCGAGGAACAGCTGCGAGTCGGCACCTGCGTACTCTGGCTCCTCGCTACCGAACAGCGTGCCGATGTCGCCCAGGCCGGCAGCGCCGAGCAGCGCGTCAACGGTCGCGTGCAGGATGATGTCCGCATCGCTGTGGCCGTCGAGTGCGGGCTCGTCGGGGATGCGGACGCCGCCGAGCACCAACCTCCGCTCGTTGTTGCTGCTGAATGGGTGCACATCGACACCCTGACCGATGCGTACCTCCACGGGGACCTCAAGTAGCGGAGCGGTAGGTCGTGTGACGGACCTCAAGTAGCGGAGCGGTAGGTCGTGTGACGGACCTCAAGTAGCGGAGCGGTAGGTCGTGTGAC
>JAHELV010000006.1:0-43951 GCA_024644015.1 Nitriliruptorales bacterium | reverse complement strand
CCGATGCGTACCTCCACGGGGACCTCAAGTAGCGGAGCGGTAGGTCGTGTGACGGACCTCAAGTAGCGGAGCGGTAGGTCGTGTGACGGACCTCAAGTAGCGGAGCGGTAGGTCGTGTGACCGAAGGTCAGCTCGACAGGACGTCTTCGATGATCGCCTCGGTGTCGTCTTCGGACTTGGCGATCGCCGCGGAGAGCTCCGAAACAAGGATCTGCCGCGACTTCGTCAGCATGCGCTTCTCGCCCGCCGACAGGCCCTTGTCGCGCTCGCGGATCGACAGGTTCCTCACGACCTCTGCGACCTGGAAGATGTCGCCAGACTTCAGCTTCTCGTAGTTGGCCTTGAATCGCCGAGACCAGTTGGTGGGCATGGTGAAGTCGCGGTCGCGCAGGACCTCCCACACGGCGTCGACTTCGGTGCGGGTGCACACGTCGCGTATACCGACCTCGTCGGTAGCGTCGGCTGGCACCATGAGCGTCAGGTCACCATAGGTCAGGCGGAGCACCAGGTAGTTTCGTTCCCTGCCCTCCATCGTCCGCGTTTCCTGGCGCTCGATGATGGCAGCACCGTGATGCGGATAGACGACGGTGTCTCCAACTTCATATGCCATAGACGTTCGTTCCTCATCGGCAGCGGCGCGGCCGAATACCCACCGACGGGCGGGCGCGCGGAGATTCGGTTCCTTCACTCGGACGGGTCGCACGCAAACCAGTGGTGCTCCCCACTGTTCAAATGATAGCAGACGACCAAATGCTCTCTCTGATCGCCCGCAGTCGGTCAGGCGTAACGCTCGAGGATCGATGACTCTGCCAGGCGGGCCAGCCCGTCCTTGATCGCCCGTGCCCGCGTCGCCCCGACCCCTTCGACCTCGTCGAGATCCTCGAGACTGGCTTCCATCAGTCGGTGAAGCGACCGGTAGCGCGCGACGAGTTTGTTCACGATCGACTCGGGCAGCCGCGGTACCCGGGAAAGCAGCCGGTAGCCGCGCGGGGCCACCGACCGGTCCATCTCGTCGCCGTTGAGATCATAACCAAGCAGCTCGCCCAGGATCGACAGATCCAACAGCTCCTGCGCGTCCAGATCGTCCAGGCCTGCCAGCGTCTTGTCGAGCCTGTGCCGACGGTCGATGATGTAGTCGCGGACGACGAGCTCGCGCTCGTAGTCGACCCGCGCCATCAGTTCGTTGTGCTGAAGCTGCAGCAACCGGCCGTCAGTGCCGAGCTCCAGGACGTAGGCGACGATCTCGTCAGAGATCCGGCGGACCATCTCGGCCCGCTGCAGGACGACCAAGACGTCGCGCAACGTCACCACGTTCTCGATCTCGAGTGCGGACAGCGACGCTGCGACCTCATCGAGGCGCACCCGGTACTTCTCAAGGGTCGACAACGCCTGGTTGCCGCGAAACAGCAGCGAGCTGGGTTCCTCGAAGACGTGCTTGTGGTCGTCGAGGTACAGCGTGACGATCTGCATCGACTCGCTCACGCTGACCACCGGCACGCCGGTCTGTTTGGCCGTACGCTCCGCGGTCCGGTGCCGGGTGCCGGTCTCGTCGGTGTTGATCGACGGGTCGGGCACCAGATGAACATTGGCGTACAGGATGTACTCCACCTCGTCGTCGACGACGATCGCACCGTCCATCTTCGCGAGCTCGGACAGCCGTTGCGAGGTGAACTTGGTCTCCATCTTGAAGCCACCCGACACCAGGGGCTTCACGGCCTCGGACGCACCCATCACGATGATCGCGCCCTTGCCGGCCTTGATGACGCGGTCGATCCCCTCGCGCAGCGCGGTCCCAGGTGCGAGCTTGTGCAGCACGCCCCAGAGCCGATCGTCGAGGGTTCCCGGCACGTGGCTTCCTTCCGTCATCCCCGCGCGGACGATCCTACGCCTCGTGCCCCGGCGATCCGCCGGGCTGTCGACATGCTCGACGTCACCCGTGAAGCACAACCACTCGGCCCGCCAACCCGGTTCGCCGGTCATCCTGCGTGCAGTCGTCGCGACAGAAGACACCCGGGGCCGACTGTCGAGGACGCATGCGTACCGTAGCGTCCTCCCGCAACGTGAGCACCAAACTTCTTCGCCGCGTAGGATTCGCAGGCGAGCGGACGTCACGGTATCCGCCGGTGGGAGCGGGTCCCGCCGACCGGCGAGCGTCCGGGGGCGTGCACACGCCGAACGGCCAGTCAGGGCCGGCCGGCGTTCGACCGGAGCACCGAGGTCGGTGCCTCGCGCAGAACCACACGGACGACGAGCCCGGCGACCGCAAGGGCCGCGATTGGGTCGTGGCCCGCATCGAGTGCTCCCAGCAGCCGGCTCCTGGCGACAGGCGTCCGCGCCACCACCGGCACCGTCGGCACGCACAGCCCATCGCGCGCGACGCCTCGGCGGATCCGGCCGCCACGGACCTGTTTGACCGCGTCGGTGACCGGTGCGGCGATCACGGCGGCGTCCGCAGCTCCGATCCGTTGCCACAGCTCTGCGGCGGTCCGGCCATCGCCGGCGGCGTCATCGAACCAGGCGAGCGCGGCAGCAGACGAGGGCAGCGCACGGATCGCCGCCGCCAGGCAGTGGCCGGCCGTCGGGTCCACAGGTAGCGGTACAGAACGGGCTGACGCGTCGGGCAACGCGGCGCCGACGGTCACCAGACCAGTCAGCGCCGCGGCGAGCGCCCGGAGACGGTGCTCAGCCGCCGCCGAGATCGGCACGTCGGCGCGGACCACACCCCAGACTCCGGCGAGCGCATGTGCACGACCACCCATCGCCCACAGGCTACCGGCGACCGGTGGCGCGCCCGCGTCGGTATCATCATCGGTGCGGCGCGAACAGCGCCGCCGCCGGCAGCGCTGGGATCGGAGCTACGTGACCACGGCGGCCATCCTCCTGGCAGGTGGCCGCGGGTCACGGATGCGTCGGGCGGACAACAAGGTGTTTGCGTCCGTGGGCGGGCGGCCCCTGATGGCATGGTCTGCCGTGACGTTCGCGCGCACGTCGGCGGTCGATCACATCGTCATCGTCGCGCGCGACGGCGACGAGAGGCGCATTGCGGCAGTCGTTGAGCACGCCGGCGTCGACGTGCCGGTGCGCATCGCGCGAGGCGGGGCAAGTCGCCAGGACAGCGAGCTGTCCGGGCTGGACCTGATCGCACGGACACCCGACCTGCACACTGTCGACGTGGTGCTCGTACACGACGTCGCACGACCGTTCGTCACCGGCGCCCTGGTCGAGGGGATCGCGGCCGCGACCGCCACAGTCGGCGGTGCGGTTCCGGGACTCCCGCTCGGTACAGGCGTGTACCGCGTGGGCGACGACGGCCGTCTGGCTGCGCAGCCGGACGACCTGTACCGCATGCAGACACCGCAGGGGTTCCGCGCCACCGAACTGCTCGACGCCTACCGGCGGGCCGCGGCGGACGGCTTCGTGGGGGTCGACACGGCCGAGACCGTGCAGCGCTACACGGCGCTCGAGATCGCGCTGCTGCCGGGAGACCCGGACAACATCAAGGTGACCTTCGCCGACGATCTCGGCGTCGCCGAGGCGATCGCCGAGCGTCGGGGGAACTAGCCGGCGGTCGACGCCGCGAATGACGATCGCCCCCATCGAAGCCCACAGCCGACCTTCCGACCACGATCAGCCCGCTCGCAACCATCACGTTCATGCCGACCTGCACGCCCACGAACAGCAGTGCCAGCAACAACGCCACGACGAGCACGATGCGCAACAGCCGGCGTCCACGAGCCGGAACCGTGGGTTCGTCGGACGGCGCCGCCGCGGTCACAGCGACTTTGGCCGCGGCCTGTGCGCTGGCCGGTCGCGGCGGCACCGCACGCCCACCGCCGACTGGCGAACAGCGCCCTGCGGCGAGCAGCAGCTTCCGGCAGTTGTCGAACCGCTGCGAGGGGTCCTTGGAAAACGCCCGCATGAACAGGTCATCCCAACCTGGACCCAGATCCTCCCGGACGACGCTGGCGCGCGGTGGCTCGCCGAACAGGTGCGCACCGAACAGGTCGTTGTTCGTCTCGCCCCGGAAAGGCGTCGTGCCGGTCAGCGCCGTGAACAGCGCACAGGCCAACGCGTACTGGTCGGCGGGGGGTTCCGCCGGCTCCCCACGCAACTGCTCGGGAGCCACGAACAGCAGATCGACCGAGGCCTCGGCGTCGCCGAGGCTGTCGAGAATCGGAGCGAGCAGGTGGCTGCTTCCGAATGCGGTGAGGGCCGCGCTCGGCGGGACACGGCTGCCGGGGCGGCGCTTGATCCAGACGGTCGGCAAACCAACGGTACCGTGCACGATGCCGTGGCTGTGGACGGTGTCGAGTGCCTCGGCCAGATGGCCGCCGAGGCGGAGGACCTCACGGACGTCCAGCGGCGCGGACTCGAGGAGCACCTGTGACAGCGGCACGCCGTCGCGCCAGACCGAAGCGGTGTACGGCACACCGCTGTCGGTTCCGGTGTCGACGACCCGCAGCACGTGCGGATGGTCGACGGTTGCGACGCGCCTGTTGACGTGCAGGAAGCCGTCGACGGCCCCACGGTGCCCGGTCAGTCGCTGGTGCACCACCCGCAGCGCCACATCCTCGCGCCGTGGACCGGCGCCACCGAGCACCGGGGTCGCGCGGCACGTCGAGCTGACCAGGTCCGACGCGACGATCTCGTGGAGGGCATACCCGCCGAACGCCGACGGCTCCTTGGGCACGGCACTCACTTCCGGGCCTCCGCGGAGCCTGGTTCCGCTGCGGCACCCATCCGGGCCTCCGCGGAGCCTGGTTCCGCTGCGGCACCCATCCGGGCCTCCGGCCGATGCCCGCCCTCCGGCTCGCTGACGCTCACCCGCGCCCGAGAGCCTGGTTCCGCTGCGGCACCCATCCGGGCCTCCGCGGAGCCTGGTTCCGCTGCGGCACCCATCCGGGCCGCGTCGACCGGACGATCGGCCGTCGCGTCGCGGCGCCCCGAGCTGTGCAGCCCGGCCGCTCGCAACGCTTCGTGCAGGTCACGCACCCGATACAGGCTCATGCCGCCGTCGGCGCCGTCGTAGGCGGCGGGAACGAGCGCCGAGCCGAAACCGAGTCGACTGGCTTCCGCGAGGCGGTCACTCATGCGCGCCACCTGACGGATCTCTCCGGCGAGGCCGACCTCGCCGAGGGCGACGACGCCCAGCGGCAGCGGCCGATCGATTGCGCCGGACGCGACCGCGAGTGCCAGTGCGAGATCGGCTGCCGGCTCGGTGATCCGCAGCCCACCCACCGACGCGGCGTAGATGTCGCGGTCGAGCAGGCCAATGCCAACCCGCTGCTGCAGCACCGCCGTCAGCACGGCCAATCGGGCACCGTCGAGCCCGCTGGTGATCCGGCGGGGGTTGGCGAGCGTCGTCGGCGCCACGAGTGCCTGGACCTCGCATGCCAGTGGCCGACGGCCCTCGAGGACCAGCGTCGTGGCCACTCCGGTGCTATCGGGTGCGGCCTCTCCGACGAACAACCGGCCCGCGTCACCGACAGACCGCAGGCCGTCGGCGGTCATCTCGAAGCACCCGACCTCACCGACCGGTCCGAAGCGGTTCTTGACCGCACGCAGCAGGCGCAGGGCATGATGCCGGTCGCCATCGAACTCGACCACGGTGTCGACCAGGTGTTCCAGTGTCCTCGGTCCAGCCAGCTGCCCGTCCTTGGTGACGTGTCCGACGAGGACGACGGTGATGCCGAGGCGCTTGGCCGTTCTCGCGAGCACGGACGCGCACTCGCGGACCTGGGCGACGCCGCCGGCCACGCCCGCGACGTCCGGGTGCTCGACCGTCTGGATCGAGTCCACGACACAGGCCGCCGGCCGGTGATCGTCCAGGATGCTCACGATCGCGGTGACATCGGTGTGGCACGCCAGCTGCAACCGGGGATGCAACGTGCCCAGCCGGCCAGCCCGCCCTCGGATCTGCTCCGGCGACTCTTCGGCCGAGCAGTAGACCACGGTGCCTGCCACATCCGCGAGCGCGTCGGCCGCCTGCAGCAGCAGAGTCGATTTGCCCGCACCCGGTTCTCCACCGACCAGCGTAACCGAGCCGGTGACGAAACCTCCGCCCAGCACCCGGTCGAGCTCGCCGATCCCAACCGGCTGGCGCGAAAGGTCGTCGAACCCGATGTCGGCGATGGGAACCGGCGCTGCAGGCGTGGTCACAACCGGCCGACGAGTCGGTGCCATCACCGTCTCCTCGGCCATCGAACCCCACTGCCCACATTCGGGGCACCGCCCAAGCCAGCGCGGTTCCTCGTGGCCACACGATGCGCAACGCGCCGCTGTTCGAGCTCTTGCCACCGCCCCTCCATCACGTCTGCGGTCGCCCGCGTCCCTGTCCGTGCGCTGCGATCGGATCAGCCGGTCACGATCCGATCAGCCACAGCACGGCCGCCGCAGCGACCAACGCGATGGTCACCAGTGCCACCAGTGCTCCTCGTGATAGCCACACCGCCCGTTGCGGACCCTGGCGTCGTCGGCTCAGCACCTCTGAGAGCGGCGACACCTCGTCGGTATCGTCCTCGGGCCCGAACGTCTCGGAGCCTTCGGCCAACCCCTGCGCCTCCAGAGCGTACGTCAAGTCGGCACCGTGCTGCACAGCCGTCGAAGACTTGTCATCTGCATCGGCGCCAGTCGGCGAGCCCGAAGTCGTGTCGACTTCACGATCGGACAGTTCGTCGCCGCTGATTCCTGTGCTCGCAGCAGTGACCACACCGGGCGCGTCGGACGTCGACGCACGATCGTCGTCGAGCACGGCGACGTCGCTGGTGTCGCCGTCATCGGGCGCGGCGGCATCTGTCTGGGTCGGCTGGGCCGCGCGAGACGACCGTTGTGCGGCCCCGACACGTCGCCGCTTTGCGGCGTTGCGCCTGTTGACGGCGCTGCGCTCGGCGCGTTGGATGTCGGCGATCAGCTGACCGCACGTGGCGTAGCGGTCACCTTGCTGCTTGGACATGCCCTTGATGACCGCGCTGCTCGACGGCAGCTGCGGATCATAGCCGGGGGCCACGAACAGATGCGCGCCGAACAGACCACCAACCGAGTCCCGCACGAACGGCGGCGACCCGGTGACCGCGTGCACGAGCGCGCACGCCATGGCGTACTGATCGGTACGTCCGGTCGACGTCTGTTCGCGCAGCTGCTCGGGGGCCACGTAACGCAGGTCGTCCACGACTTCGAGGTGCCTGCGGTCGCGTCGCAGCCGCAGCCCGAGGAGCGGCCCCAGCCCATGACCTGTGAGATAGACGGTCGGGATGCCGTCGTCGCGCGGCGGTGCGGCGACGCGCAACGTCAACGGATTCACCGCGCCATGGGTGACTCCGGCGCGCTGGCCGGCGTCGAGCACGTCCGCGATCTGCTCGAACAGCGGCAGGGCCGCGGCCACGCCGAGCGGGCCGTACTGGTCTATGTAGGCACCGAACGGCATGGTGTCGACGGCGGACGACACCACGTAGCCACGACCCTGGTGCTCACCGACCTCCTCGACGGTCGGTGCGTTCGGATGCTCGAGCTTGAGCGCTGCGCTGGCGTGCCGGTGGAACTGGTCGTACAGCAGACGGTCCTCACCCTCGCTGTCACAGAGATCAGCAGCGACGACCCGCAGGGCCACGGTGCGATCGTCGTCGGGCTGTGCCGCCAGGTAGACGGTGCTGACCAGATCTTGACCGATGACAGAACCGACCTCACGGCCGGCGAAAGTCGTGCCTGTGAGATCTCCATCCACGTCTTCGGTGGCGTAACCACCGTTGGTCAGCGCAGTCATCACCTGAACAGCCAGCATACGGGCGGTAGGCGCACGAGGCCACGGTCATCAGGTCGCGCCGTAGCGGTTCCGTAGCGCCTGGTCGCGCCCCAGCTCATCCATGACTGTCGTGTCGCTCAGCGGGATGCCCGACCGGTACGCCGCACGACCGACCATGTGGGCGGACACGGGCGCGGTCAGGAACTGGAGCACCACCACCAGCAACAGCTTGATGATCGCGCCGCTCGTGGTCACCGTGAGACCGACGGCCAGCGCGACGAGCAGCAGGCCCAGGGTCGCGGGCTTGGTCGCGGCGTGCATCCGGCAGAACAGGTCGGGAAAGCGGTGCAGCCCGACGGCGGCCAGCAGCCCCAGCAGGCAGCCGAGTAGCAGCATTACGGCAACCAGGACCTGCAGCAGACCCGCCAGGACCGCCGGCACTTCAGACCCCCCGCCGCTCGATGAAGCGGGCGACCGTTGTCGTGCCCACGAATCCCAGGAGCGAGACCACGATGAGGACGTCGAGGAACAACCCCGTGTCCCGTCCGATCGAGAACACGGCGATGCCCATCACGACGAGCAGCAACAGGAGGTCGAGCGCGACGACGCGGTCGGCGACGCTCGTCCCGGGACGGAGCAGGCGGGCCAGTGCCAGTGCGCCCGCGACGAGCAGGATGCCGATGCACACGGTGAGCACGATGGTCATGGCCGATCCTCCACGTCGTCCGGGGCGGGCGGCTCGCCGGCATCTGTCTGCCCGTCGCCAGACGGCTGCTCGGCGTCCTCGAGCTCGGCGAGGGTGCGCGCCTGCACGATCTGCGCGTCCGGTCCTGCGAATGCGTCGACGGCGAGCTTCTCGAGGGCCGCCACGTCCTCGCGGACACCGTCCAAGTCCGACAGGTCCAGAGCGTGTACGTACAGGATCGCGACGTCGCCGCGACGTTCGGTCTCCAACGTCAGGGTGCCCGGCGTCAGAGTGATGCTGTTGGCGACGAGCGTGACCACCGCGTCCGACGCGTGGTAGAGCGGCATCGCCAGGATCCCCGGTCTGATCCTTGCGGGACGCACCACCGCCTTGGCGACCTCCCAGTTGGCGATGAGCAGCTGCACGGTGAACGTCCGCAGGTACTGCAGCGCCGGCACGACGTCGAAGTGGCGCATCCTGCGGGGCTGGATCCGGCCGGCCAGCGCGAGCACCGCGACGGCCACAATCGTCCCACCCAGGATGTTCGCGATGGACAGCTGTCCCCACAACGCGATCCACACGATGACCAGTGCGATGAGGGCCGGCCATCGCCGTCCCGTCGATTCGTCGCGGTCGTTCGCAGTCATGGCAGCGCCACCTGGTCGGGGCCGAGTACGGCCTCGATGTAGGGCTGACGGTCGACGAGGGTCTCAGCCGCCCGCTCCGACAGCGCGTACAGGGGCGTGGCGGCGACCGAGATCACCACGCTCAGACCGACGAGTACCGTCGTCGCTCCGAGCATCAACGGGTTCAGCTTCATGGTCAACGGCCGTTCGGTGCCATCGATCACACCCTTGACATCCTGGGGCTTGCCCCAGAATGCGCCGCCCCAGATCTTCGTCATCGAGAACAGCGTCAGCAGGCTCACCAGCAGGCTGACGGCCACGATGCCGCCGCGTTGCAGGTCCAGCCCCTCCTGGATCAGCGCCAGCTTGGCTACGAACCCGCTGAACGGAGGCAGCCCCGCGAGGCTGAACGCGGCGGTCAGGAACAACAGGCCGAGCACGGGCGCGCGGCGGGCGACGCCACCGAGGTTGCGCAGCGTGCCCGATCCGGAGGCCGTCTCGATCATGCCTCCGACGAGGAACAGCGAGGTCTTGACGACGATGTGGTGCACGATGTAGTACACGGCGCCGGCGATCCCGGCAAGCGTGAACAGGCCGAGCCCGAAGATCATGTAGCCGATCTGGCTGATGATGTGGAAGCTCAGAATCCGCTTGATGTCGTTCTGGGCGATCGCGCCGAGCACGCCGATCAGCATCGTCGCCCCGGCGATGATCAGGATGACCTGCGAGGACCCACCACCGGGCGGGAACAGGAGGGTCTGGGTCCGGATCAGCGTGTACACGCCGACCTTCGTCAACAGCCCCGCGAACAACGCGGTGACAGGCGCAGGCGCCGCCGGGTACGAGTCCGGCAGCCAGAAGAACAGTGGGAAGATGCCGGCCTTGACTCCGAAGACGACCAGCAGCAGATACCCGAGTGCCGTGCGCAGACCGTCGGGCAGTTCGGCGAGGCGGATGGCCAGCTGGGCCATGTTGACCGTGCCGGTGGCGGCGTAGATGAAGGCCACGGCCGCGACGAACAGCGTCGAAGCCAGCAGGTTGATGACCACGTAGGTCATGCCGGCGCGTATCTGACCGCGGGTGGCCCCAAGGGTGATCAGCACGTAGCTCGCGATGAGCATGACTTCGAACGCGACGAACAGGTTGAACAGGTCGCCGGTCAGAAACGATGCGGAGATCCCGGCCGACAGCACCAGGTACACAGGGTGGAAGTGGAGTCGGAACTCGCGCTCATCGTCGAGCTGACCGAGCGCGTAGACCAGCACGACGACGGTCATGATCGACGAGATCAGCAGCATGATCGCGGCGAACCTGTCGGCGATCAGCGTGATCCCGAACGGCGCCGGCCAGCCGCCGAGCTGTGACACGATCGCGGTGTTCGCGTCAGCCTCGAACAGGATGACAGTGGCGAGCACGACGACGGCGACACAGGTGAGCACGCTGATCGCACGTTGCGCCGTCCGCCAGCGCGACAACAGCAGCGACAGCGCAGCCGCGACGAGCGGCACGGCGATCGGGAGTACGATCACCGGCCATCTCCCGCTGCATCCGCGGTCGTCGCCTTGCGCGCGATCCTGCGGTCCTCGACGTCGTCCTCGACCTCGTCGGAGCGATGCATCACCCAGCTGCGGTAGGCCATGGCCAGCAGATAGGCCGTCATTCCGAACGAGATCACGATCGCCGTGAGGGCAAGTGCCTGAGGCAGCGGGTCGACGAACCCGGCGCCGCCGGCACTGCCGACGATCGCGGTACCTCCGCCCTCCTCGACCACCGGAGGCTGGCCGGCGCGCCCGCCGGCCAGCTGCAACAGCAGATTGGCGCCGTGACCCATGATCGCGAGGCCCAACACGACCCGAGTCAGCGTGCGCTGCAGCAGCAGGTAGGTACCGACCGCGAAGAGCACTGCGACCACTGCAGCCAGGGCGAGCGTCATTGGCGCGTCCTCCGAATGCCTCGACGATCGCGCCGGGTCGTGGCAGGCCGATCAACCATCGACGGCATCCGATCGGGGTCGTCGCCGTACGCTCCCAGCACTGTCAGCAGCGCGATCACCATGCCGACGACGATGACGTACACGCCGATGTCGAAGAACAGGACCGTGACGAGCTTGATCTCCCCCAGCAGCGGGGGGTGCCACTTCACGATCGCGCTGGACAGGAACGGTTCGCCCAACACCAGCGAGCCCAACCCGGTGACGCCCGCAAGCAGAAGTCCGGCGCCGAGCACGTTCTCGTAGCGCATGGGAACGACCTCGTGGACCCGCTGGATGCCGCCGCCGGCATACAGCAGGACGAAGGCGGCACCGGCGGTCAGCCCGCCGACGAAGCCACCGCCCGGGGCGTTGTGCCCGACGAACAGCAGGTACAGCGAGAAGACCAGCACGAGTGGGAACGCACCCCGGGTGACGGTGTCGAGGATCAGCGACGACCGCATCAGTGCTCAACCTCCGCACCGACCTGCGCGCCCAGCTCCTGCCGGGCGTCTGCGGGGCCGGTCCCGTCGACGCGGTCCTCGTCTGGCCGGTCGCCGGTGTCCGCCACACCGTCGCGGCGAGCAGAGGCGACGACCAGCGCCGCGACGCCGAGCGCCGCGATGACCAGCACGGTGATCTCGCCGAGCGTGTCGTATCCGCGGAAGTCCACGAGAATCACGTTGACGACGTTGTGGCCACCGGCCTCCTCGATCGACCGCGCGAGGAACTCCTCGGCAACGGGGGTGGCCGAGTCGGGCCGCGAGCCGCCGGCGATCAGGGCCATGAAGAACACGAAGGCACCGACGGCGCCGGCCGTGAGCACCCGCATGGCCTGCCCCAGACGCCACGGCCGCCGGCTGAAGCGCGGCGGCAGGAACCGCAGCACGAGCACGAACACGACGACCGACAACGTCTCGATCAGGAACTGTGTCAGCGCCAGGTCCGGAGCGCCCTGGAGGACGAACAGCACCGCGACTCCGTAGCCGACGCTCCCCATCAAAAACACCGAGATAAACCGTCGTTGGCTGAAGATCAGCGACACGGCCGCGACGATGATGCCCGCGGCGACCAGCAACTGGGCGCCGTTCTCGGCGAGCGCGGACGGGCCGGGCACGCGCGGCAGCGCCAGCAGCGCCGAGCTGGGCAACAGGACCGCCGTCAGCAGGATCACCGCCAGGTAGACCGGGAGCGAACCGCTCTGCACGACGCCGGTCACCCTGTCCGACACGACGTTGAGTGCTCTGAGCGACCACTCGTAGGCGGCCTGGCTACCGGGCCATCCGCCCCAGCGCTCCTGCAGCGCGCTGAACGGCTCACGCACCCAGACCAGGCCGACACCGAGCCCAACGGTGACCATCGAGAGCAGCAGCGCCAGCGTGAACCCGTGCCACAGCGCCAGGTGGATCTCCTCGACCCCGGCCAGCGCCTGTGCGGCGGCGTTGACGAGGTGGTCGACGCTCGCCGGCACGATGCCCGTCGCAACGGTCAACGCCGCCAGCAGCGCCGGCGGGGCCAGGAACGCCCAGGTCGGCGCCGGCGAGCTGGCCCCGACCTGCTTGCGCTGCCGCGCCATCGGCTTGTCCGCGAACGCGCCCCACACGAACCGGTAGCTGTAGGCGAAGGTCAGCACGGAACCCGCGACCAGGCCGATGAGCATCACGGTCGGCCACGGCGCCGCCAGGTCGGCGTGCAGGTAGGTCTCGTAGGCCCCCTCCTTGGCGATGAAACCGAACAGCGGCGGCAGACCGGCCATCGACATCGCGGCGATCGTGCCGACGACCGCGAGCGCCGGCATGCGACGCCCGACGCCCGACAGGCGGCGGATGTCGCGCGTGTGGGTCTGATGGTCCACGACGCCCGCGACCATGAACAGCGCCGCCTTGAACATGGCGTGGGCGAGCAGCAGGACGACCGCCGCGTGCGTCGCCTCACCCAGCCCGGCCCCGAACAACGTCATCATGAAGCCCAGCTGACTCACCGTGCCGTACGCCAGCAGCAGCTTCAGGTCGTGCTGGCGCAGCGCCCGCAGCCCGCCCCACAGCATGGTTGCCAGACCCACGCCGAGCACGAGCGGCCGCCATCCGGCGACGACGGCGAAGACCGGCGCGAAGCGGGCGATCAGGTAGATGCCGGCCTTCACCATGGTCGCTGAGTGCAGGTATGCGCTGACCGGCGTGGGCGCGGCCATCGCACCTGGCAGCCAGATGTGGAACGGCACCTGCGCCGACTTGGTGAACGCACCGGCCAGCGTCAGCAGCGCACCGACTGCGGCCAGGCCGGTGACGGGAGGATTCGCGAGCAGTGCGGAGATCTCGTAGGTGCCGGCGGCCTCACCGATGAGCACGAAGCCTGCGAGCATGACCAGGCCGCCGCTCGCGGTGATGAGGAGCGCCTGGAGCGCTGCAGCGCGCGCCGAGCCTTTCTCGTCCTCGTAGCCGATCAGCAGGTAGCTGGTTATCGACGTGAGCTCCCAGAAGACATACAGCACCAGGAGGTTGTCGGCGAGCACCAGACCGAGCATCGCGCCCGCGAACGCGGTGAGTCGCGATGCGAACCGCCCCAGGTCGCGGTCGGTGCCGGCGTGATGCCCGAAATAGGAGACGCTGTAGACGAAGATCAGTGTGCCGATGCCGCTCACCAGCGCGATCATCACCAGCGCGAAAGCGTCGACCCGGAGGCTGATCTCCAGGCCGATCGCAGGTAGCCAGCCGAGGCTGGCGTCGACGGGCCGGCCCTCGAGTATGCCGGGCGACGCGGCGGCGGCCCAGATCGCTGTCGCCGCCGGCGCGACCGCGCAGACGTAGAAGATGCGGCGTCCGAGCGATCGCGCGCCGAGCGGCGCGATGGCGGCGATGACGAAGTGCAGTGCCACGAGGGCGATCGGCACCCAGTACCCCTTGCTCTCCACGTGCTGCCACGGTGCAGCGTCAGACGTCCTACCGCCTCGTCACCGGCCGAGGCGCTCCGGCTGCGCTCCTTCCCCCTGCCGTCGGTGTCGCCCGCCGTGTCGTGCGCCCGACAGGCTACTCGTCCTCGTCGTCCTTTCCCCGGATCAGTCGGCTTTCAGACGTCGCAGCAGCCCCATGAGCCCCACGAGGCTCGACACCGCCGCGATTCCGGCGGCGACGAAGGTCTCGGTCGGCACCTGCCGGACGTCGGCTGATACCCGGTGTGGAGCGCCGGGTGAGCTGCCTGCGTCCTGCGGTTCTCCGGCTGCTGTCGCGTCCGCGTGCTCCAGTACGGCGACCGCGCGGCCCGGCGACTGGCCCGCCTCGGGCCGGAGCCCGGCGCCCGATATGCGCCGGGTGGCGCCGGACTGCGCGGCGGCCGTGCGAGCGGAACCGCGCGCCTCTTCGCGCTCGGTGTCCACAGCGACGGTGGCCGAGGCCCGCCGGCGCGCGCGGAGCCGCAGGACCTGGTTGACCTCGGCACCGAGCAGCAACGCGAACATCGACAGCTGCAGCCAGAGCATGAAGACGATCGCGCTACCCAGGGAACCGTAGATCGAGCCCTCGCCGTAGCCGCCGAAGTTCGCCACGTACCAGCCGAACACGGCCGACGCGAGCAGCCAGGTGACGACTGCCAACGCAGCGCCGGGCGTGATCAACAGCCACCGCGGCCGCCGCTCGAAGTCGGGGCCGATCCAGTAGATGAACGCGAAGAGGATCATGAGCAGGACGACCGCGAGCAGATAGCGGGCCACGGTCGACACGACGTCGAGGCCGCTGCGGGCGGTGTCGGTGAGCGGCAGCGACGCCAGCACATTGTCCTCGATCGTGCCACCGGCGACCAGGAGGACGGAGATCCCGAGAAGTGCGACGAGGAGCGCGACCGTCACGGCGAGCGCACTGGCACGCGCCGTCACCAGCGTACGATCGTCGTCGATGTCGTTGGCGCGACTGAGCGACTTGTTGAGGGTGGCGGCCGCACCGGATGCCGCCCAGAGCCCGACCGCGATACCTCCGACGGCGATCCCCCCGGACTCTGCTCTCCTGATGAACTCCTCGAGCTGCGGCCGGACGATCTCTGTGACGTTGCCGGGGAGGTTGCCGAGCAGCGCGGTCAGCTCGTCGGGATCGGTCACCATCGCGAATATCGCGACGGCGGCCAGCAGCGCGGGGAACAGCGCCAGCACGATCTTGAACGAAACGGCGGCGGCCAGCGACGCGACATCGTCGGATTTGATCTGCGCCGCCAGCTCCTTGCCCGCCGCGGTCAGCTCGTCGCGCGACCGCAGCGATCCGAGGTCGAACCTGCTCACATCTGTCCTTCACTTTCGCGTTCGGGAAGCGTGAGCCTACCCAGCGACCACGTGGCGAGACCGTCGGCGACCAGGTCGTCTGCCAGGCGCCTCGCACGCGCCTGATCGTCGGTCTGGGCGACGACAGCGACGTGCTCCGGAGCGACCGGGCCGGTACGCAGCGCGTCGAGCAGCCGTCCGCGGTGGTAGCGGTTCGAGCCGGTGAACGGCGCAGACGCCGGGCGGTTGCGGGCCGCAGGATCCGGCGTCGTGCCACCGGACAGCTGCCACATGCACGATCGTGCGATTGGACACGTGTCGCACCGCGGAGCGCGCGCCGTGCAATGGCGTGCGCCAAGCTCGATCAGTGCCTGAGCCATCATCCACGGGGCACCGGCGACGAGCCCGTCAGCGACGTCCTGCCGTTGCGACGGCGTCAAGGGGCTGCCGGAGACCGCGCGCTGCACGACTCGCGCGACGTTCACGTCGACGGCGGCGACCGGCCGCTCGTAGGCGAAGACGAGGATTGCCCGCGCCGTGTACGGCCCGATGCCGGGCAGCGCGACCAGCGCAGCGATGGTGTCGGGCATGATCCCACCGTGCCGTTCGACCACGGCACGGGCGCTGCGTTGCAGGTGCACCGCGCGGCGGTTGTAGCCCAGTCCGCGCCACTGCTCGACCACCGCGGCGGTCGGCGCCGCCGCCAGATCCTCCAGCGTTGCGAACCGGTCGAGGAACGCGTCGTACGCCGGGACGACCCGTGCCGCCTGGGTCTGCTGGAGCATGATCTCGCTGACGAGGACCCGGTACGGATCGCGGGTGTTGCGCCACGGCAGTTCGCGGCGGCGTCGCACGAACCAGGCCTGCAGCCCCGAGCGCAACGCCGTCGACCTCGACGCCGCGCTACGGTCCTCACCATGCGCCAACTAGTGCCTCTCCCGCTCGACGACGTGTCGCCCTACGACGTATACCGCGTCGAGCAGCCTACGGGCTTCGTCCGGATCAACATGGTGTCCAGCGTCGACGGTCGCGTGACCGGCGACGACGGGCTGTCGGGCGACTTGGGCGGCGACGGCGACTTCCAGGTGTACCGCGCCCTGCGCGCGCTCGCCGACGGCGTGCTCGTCGGGGCAGGCACCGCACGGGCCGAAGGCTACGGGCCGCACCGGCTCCCGGCCGACCTGGCAGCGCGCCGCCGTGCCGACGGCCGTCCCGCGCCGGCCGCGATCGTCGTCGTCAGCCGCTCGCTCGAGCTCGATCCCTCGACGCCACTGTTCGCGGAAGCAGTCACCCCGACCATCGTGCTGACGGCGGCGGCGTCGGTGTCGAACGCCAGCGCCGAGCTCGCCCGACACGCGCGCCTCGTGGTCGCCGGTCACGACGATGTCGATCTCGCCGGGGGGCTGCGCATGCTCGCAGAGGACCACGGCATCCATCACGTCATCTGCGAAGGCGGCCCCTCGCTGAACACGGCGCTGCTGGCGACCGGGCTCGTCGACGAGCTGTGCATCACGCTCGCACCGGTCCTGACCGGCACGTCGGGGCGCGGGATCGTTTCGCCGCCGGCGCCCGGCGTCGCGCTGGACCTGCGGAGCCTGTGCGAGCAGGATGGAGAGATCTACGCACGCTACGCGGTCCGGAGCTCGGATGAGCGGTGACGCCGCACGGTACCGACGCAACCTGCAGGGTGAGATCGACGGCGCCGCGATCTATCGCGCAATGGCCGACGGCGAGGACAACGCCGAGCTCACCAAGGTCTACCTGTCGCTGGCCGAGACCGAGGAACGGCACGCGGCGTTCTGGGCGCAGCGACTCGAGGCGGAGGGTGCGACGAAGGTGCCACGCGGACCGACGTGGCAGGCGCGTTCGCTGATCTGGCTGGCCCGGCGTCTGGGGCCCCAGTGGGTGCTGCCCGCGATCTCGCAGCAGGAACGCGATGGTCGGCGGATGTACGACGACCAACCCGAAGCGGCCGGCACCTCGCTGCCCGGTGACGAGCGCTCGCATGCGCGCGTGCTGCGCGAGCTGGAGACCGGTGGACTGCCCGGCGACGCGCTCGCACGGCTGGAGGGCCGCCACCGGTCGGTCGGAGGGAACGCGCTGCGTGCAGCCGTGCTGGGCGCCAACGACGGGCTCGTCTCGAACCTCAGCCTGGTCATGGGCGTGGCCGGCGCAGCGCTCGCGCCGCGGACGATCCTGATCACCGGCCTTGCGGGCCTGCTGGCCGGCGCGATCTCGATGGCCATGGGCGAGTGGATCTCGGTGCGCAGCTCACGTGAGGCGGCCGAGCGCCAGCTCGAGATCGAGTCCGACGAGCTTGACACGTTTCCAGAAGAGGAGATGGAAGAGCTGCGCCTGATCTACCAGGCCAAGGGGATGTCGGCCGAGGACGCCGGCGCGGTTGCCGAGCATCTCATGGCCGACCGCGAAACGGCGCTGGACGTCAAGGCGCGTGAGGAGCTGGGCATCGACCCCGGCGAGCTCGGCGGTTCGCCGATGGTCGCCGCGGTCGCATCGTTTCTCTTGTTCGCGCTGGGTGCGGTGGTGCCCGTGCTGCCGTACGTGTTCACCAGCGGTGCCCCAGCCGTGGTGCTGGCGGTGCTCGGTAGTGGACTGGGCCTGTTCGCCCTCGGCGCCGCGATCACGATCTTCACCGGCCGCGGCGCGCTGTCATCGGGTGTGCGTCAGCTCGCGATCGGCTGGGCGGCCGCCGCGGTCACCTTCGGCATCGGCTCGGCCATCGGCGTGACCATCGGGTAGCCGACCGACCGGGCTGCGCTGTTCGCGAACGACCGGCGTCCGCAAACAGTGCTGCGTCCCCTTAAGCCTTCGCGCGACTGGACGTTGGTCCCTTGGGAGCGAGTACTACGCTTTCTTCGGCCGCGACCTCCGACTCGCCGGCCACACATGTACTTCGACGCCAACTCGCAGCAGAGGAAAGCGCCATGAGAATCAGCATCTTCGGCCTGGGTTATGTCGGCGCAGTCACCGCCGCATGCCTGTCCGACGAGGGACACGAGATCGTCGGCGTCGACATGAACCCGGTGAAGGTCGACCTGATCAACGCCGGTCGGTCCCCCGTGATCGAAGACGGCGTTGGCGACCTTGTGGCCGACGGCGTCCGCGATGGACGCCTGCGTGCGACCTCGTCGTGCGCCGATGCAATCCGGAACACCGATCTCGCGTTCGTGTGCGTCGGGACACCGAGCCAGCCCAACGGCAGCCTGGACCTCACCCACCTGCGCCGGGTCTGTGAGGAGATCGGCGACGCACTGCGCGAACGTGACGAGTTCTTCGTCGTCGTCTTGCGCAGCACGCTGCTTCCCGGCACTACCAGCGACGTGGCGCTGCCCATCCTCGAGTCGGCCTCCGGCAAGCAGGCCGGGCGGCATTTCGGCGTCTGCGTCAACCCTGAGTTCCTGCGGGAGGGTTCGGCGGTCCGCGACTTCCGCGAACCACCGAAGGTGGTGGTCGGAGCGTCCGACGAGCGCAGCCGCGCGCTGCTGACGGCTGTCGCCGAGCAGCCGGGGGCTGTCACCATCCAGGCCGAGATCCCACTGGCCGAAATGGTGAAGTACGCCGACAACGCCTGGCATGCGCTCAAGGTGTCCTTCGCGAACGAGATCGGAAGCCTTGCGAAGGCGCAGGGCGTCGATGGTCGCAGGGTCATGGACGTCTTCTGCACAGACCAGAAGCTCAATCTGTCCGCCAGCTACCTCAAGCCGGGCTTCGCCTTCGGCGGCTCATGCCTGCCCAAAGATGTGCGCGCACTGTCGTATCGCGGTCGAAGCCTCGACCTGGACCTGCCGCTGCTCAACGCCATCCTGCCCAGCAACGCGCAGCAACTCGAGCGCGCATTCGACCTGGTCACGGCCGACGAACGGCGGCGGATCGGGGTCCTCGGCCTCAGCTTCAAGGCCGGAACCGACGATCTGCGGGAAAGCCCGACTGTCGACCTCGTCGAGCGGCTGATCGGCAAGGGCTACGACCTGGCGATCTTCGACGACAACGTCAACCTGGCCAAGCTGGTCGGTGCGAACCGCGACTTCATCCTCACGCAGATCCCCCACATCTCCAACCTGATGGTCGACAGCGCGGACGACCTCCTCGCCCACGCCGAGACCGTCGTCGTGGCCACCGCCGATCCGAGCTACGCCGACGTTCTCGCGCGGGTTCACGCGGGCCAACGGGTCGTCGACCTGACCCGCATCGGCCGGCCGCCCGAAGGCGAGTACGACGGCATCTGCTGGTAGCCGCACGGGTCCGGGGTCGGCGCGCTCCGCGGCGTAGCAGCCGAACAAGACGTCGACGACCAGCCGTCGTCCGGCCGGCGACGCCTGTCCGTCAGCCTTCGCTCCCGACGGGGTCGGACACTTCGTACGGCGCCGTGCGGATGCCGAGGACACGCCGGATGCGGCCCGCATCCGGATCGGCGCCGTACCCGTGCGGATAGGCCACGTCAGGCCCGCCGTGCCGCGCGCGATTGAGGATGTAGCCGATCACCGGCGTCGAGATCAGTCGCAGCCGTTGACGCAGCCGCAACAGGTGATCCTGCTGGATCCCGGCGTCGATGACCAGCAGGATGCCCGACACCTGCATTGCCAGCGCCGACGGATCCGCGACGGTCAGCAGGGGTCCACCGTCGATGATCGTCAGCTCGCTCGACGCCGTGATCTTCTCGATGGCCTCGCGGTAGCTGCCGGTGGCGAGCAACCCGGTCGGTTCCGCAGGCGGCTGGCCCGCCGGGATCACCGGCAGCTGCACGGCGTCCGAGATGCGGTAACGGCGGACCACGTCGTCAAGCTGCGCCCCGTCGGCGAGAGCGACCAGACCGGGCTGATGATCGGCCTTGAGCATGTACGTCAGCCCTCGCGCCCGGATGTCGGAGTCGACCAGCATCACATCGCGGCCCTGGATGGCCAGCGCACGCGCGAGGTGGATCGCGGTCAGAGACTTGCCCTCGCCCGGCGCTGCGCTGGTCACAAGGATCGATTGGGCATTGATCTGCGCCACCGCGTACTCGAACGAGGCGAGCAGGAACTGGTAGGCCTCCGCGGCCTCGATGTCGAAGAGCGGTTCTCCGCCGGCACCGGTCGTGGACTTGCCGAAGTCCGGGATCGTCGCGAGCAGTGGCGTCTCGAGCACGGCGCCCGGATCGGGCCTGGCGTCGACGACGCCGGCGCGCCAGTACGACAGGGCGGACGCGATTGCGAAGGCGACGACGGCTGCGACGAGCGCGTTGCGCACCGGCTTCGGGCTGGAGGGCTCCTGCGGTGGGACCGCCTGCTCTATCTCTGCGATGCCGGCGCCGAAGAGCGCGGCGTCGGCCGCGATCTCGCTGCTCCTCGTCTCCAGGGCCGCCAGCCGCGCCTGCATGGTCTCGAGCCGTTGCGCCGCGCCAGTGTCATCTGCATCGGCGGCGACCGTCGCTTCGAGGTCGGCGATCTCGCTGCGCAGCTCGTCGCCCTGGGTGTCCAACGCCTGCTGTGCAGCTGCGAGCTGATCGGCGGTCGCGTCCCGACTGACCTGCTCGTACGACTGGGCGACGACGTTGGCGGTCTCGGCCGCGGTAGCCGGAGCTTCGGCGGTGACCGACACGACCAGCAGCCCGATCGCGGGATCGGCGGTCACCGTCACCCGCTTGCGCAGGCCGTCGACCGTGACGTCCGTGCCGAGTTGATCGGCGGCGCGCGCGAAGACGGCGCGGGACGTCAGCCGGTTGGCCTGCTGACGCGTCTTGCGTTGAGGATCGACTGGTGTGTCGCTGAAGACCTCGGTGTCGGCGAGCACGATGGCCGCCGACGCCGTGTACAGCGGCGGGACCAGCAGCGAGGCGACGTAGCCGGCCAGCAGCGCACAGACGACGGTGAGCAGGATCGCGACCTTGTACTGCGCGATCGAGCCGATGAGACCCGGGCCGCGGACCGCGGGGGGATCATCGGTCGGCGTGCCCGACATCACTGTGCCTTCGAGCGCCGCATACGTCCGGACGGGCCGCTCACGCGGACGGTGTGACCCGACCCACACGCGCAACGGTCAGGCCTTCGCTCGCCAGTCGGTCGGCGTCCCACAGGTTGCGGGCGTCGACGACCACCGGATACGCCAGCAGCTCGGCGATACGGGCGGGCGCGATGTCGCGGTACTCATCCCACTCGGTGCACACGACGACGGCGTGGGCGTCGAGGAGCGCCTGCTCGGCCTTGTCGAAGTACTCGACGTCTGGGAACAGCTGGGCGACCTGCGGGGCGGCGGCGGGGTCGTGTGCGCGCACGACAGCGCCCTCGGCCCGCAGCTCCTCGATGACCTTCAATGCCGGCGCATGACGGATGTCGTCGGTGCCCGGCTTGAAGGCCAGACCGAGAATGGCGACCGTCCGGCCCTCCAGGTTCCACAGCAGACGGCGCAGCTGTTGCACCGGCCACGCGTGCGCCTCGCGGTTGACGCGCTCCGTCTCGCGCAACATGCCGAAGTCGTATCCCAGCTGGTCGGCGATGTGGACGAACGCCTGCACGTCCTTCGGGAAGCAACTGCCGCCGTAGCCGAGCCCGGCGTTGAGGAACGCGCGACCGATTCGGGCGTCGTGACCCATGGCGTCGGCGACCGTCTCGACGTCGGCGCCGGCCCGCTCACAGATGCGCGCCACCGCATTGATGAAGCTGATCTTCGTCGCCAGGAAGGCGTTCGACGCGTGCTTGATCAACTCGGCGGTCCGCACGTCCGTCGCGACGTACGGGCAGTCGTGGCGCTCGAGCAGCGGCGCGTAGAGCCGGCGCATGACCTCGTGACCGGCCGGGCTGTCGGCCCCGACGACGATCCGGTCCGGCCGTAGGGTGTCTGCGACCGCGCTGCCCTCCCGCAGGAACTCGGGGTTGCTGACGACCTCGTAGGAGACAGCGCCGCGGCGCGCGCGGGCCTCGAGCATGAGGGTCTCACGGATCCGTTGCCCGGTACTGACCGGCACCGTCGACTTCTCGGCCACGACGATCGACTCGGTGGCGTGGAGCGCGACGAGCGACGCTGCGGCCTGCACGTACGACAGGTTCGGAGAGCCGTTGTCCCGTGACGGCGTGCCGACGCAGATGAAGACGACGTCGCTGCCGATGATCGCTTCCGTCACCTCACCGGTGAAGCGGATGCGGCCGGCGTCACGCTGTGTCTGCAGCAGGTCATCGAGGCCGGGCTCGTAGAACGGCATCGTGCCGGCCTGCAGCTGCCCGATCTTCTCCGCGTCGTTGTCAAAGCCAACGACGTCGTGGCCGAGCGACGCCAGCCCTCCGACGGTCACCAGGCCGACGTGGCCGGTTCCAATCACACCAACGCGCACGATGACTCCTCTGTTCTGTCACTTCACGTGCGGCCTCGACGTACATGGACACACCGGCACACCGTCGGAGGTGCGCCGGCGCTGGGGTGCCCGTCGGCTACTGTCGTGCGCGCTTTCGCGATGTCGCGACGGCAGCGCCGCCCGCGGTCACCAGACCCAGGCCGACGATCAGCATGACGCCCGAGTCGAGCCCGGTTGCGGCCAGCGCATCCTCGCCGACGACCTCGCTCACCTGCGTCGCGCTGGCAAGCGACTTGACCGAAGCGGCGGCCTCGCCGTCGTCGGGAGCCACCATACCGGACCCCAGAAGGTCGCCGTCGGACGCGAACACGGGCATGGCACCCGCGAACAGCATGACCGCGAGCAGACCGATGATCAGCACGAACCTACGCATTTGAACCCCGATGGTCAGCCGACGACATATCCCGCCGTCCCGCACACACAGTGATGTTACATTACGTATTCCCGCCACTAACAGTGTGGACCATTATGCGTCATCTGACGCTGAGTAGCAAGCGTGCATCGTCGCCAGGCCCCGCGCAGAGCCCTCGAACAGCAGATCGCCTGCGTCGGGATCGGTCGTTCGCCGATGATCGGGTGGGGCCTGGACTGAGACGCGGAGGTCGGTGTCGCGGATGGTCGGTTGGGCGAGGTAACTGAGCGTGTAGCAGCCGTTGTCGACCGACCAGGCGTCGGTGAGGCTCCACGAC
Source organism: Nitriliruptorales bacterium (assembly GCA_024644015.1). Classification (GTDB taxonomy): domain Bacteria; phylum Actinomycetota; class Nitriliruptoria; order Euzebyales; family JAHELV01; genus JAHELV01. Next base: position 20,656 of record JAHELV010000006.1, on the reverse strand, counting down.
AGCGTGAGGGACCTGCGGGATCGCCGCGGTACCGTCATCAGCGTGCTGGCGACGGTGTGTCCGAGCTCCTGTTCGAGCACCATGGCCTTGCGCTCGTTGGTCCCCAGCGGCGGATCACCTCCGGTTGGGACGCACCTACCGCAGAACACGCTCACCAGGCTGCGGTCGTCACCCGCCCGCAGGCCGGCGACCCGTGGACCGAGCACGTAGTCTCCAGGTCCGCGCGCCGGTGCGCGGTTGTGGAAGGTCACCCGCAGCGTCGCGGTCGCCGAGCCGTCGGGTCGCAGGCGCACCCGGTAGTCGACCGAACGGTCGACGTAGAAGTCCACTTTGTTCACGGCGGCATTGTTGACGACGACGGAAACGGTGTCGCTGGTCGGCTCGATGAGCGCTCCGGCGAGGTCGAGGCTGCGCAGCGCGTCCTGAACGGCTGGTCGTCTGCTGTACAGCAGCAGGTGGCGATCGCGCCCGACCGGCACGAGTGTGTCGAACAGCTCCTGGGGATCCATCGCACGCCGCGGGTCGAGCAGCCGGTGCAGGGCGGACCCTGCCACGGCACCCAGCACCTCCTTGCGGTCCTGCGGCGTCGAGAACTCGGCGTACGCCTCGTTGCTCACGACGTCGACCACGTCGTCCGCGGTGACCGATCCGATGCCGGGCACCCGCACGTCTCCGACGATGTCCAGCAGAGCCTGCAGTGCGTAGGGATCCACGACGACGACGCCGTCCAGATCGACACCCTCCGTGCGGCCGTACAACCTGACCATGGATTCGGCGGCCGACGGGAAGTCCGGCGTCGCATTGACGGCCGGCCAGAACCCGGCGCCGCCGTACCGGTTGTAGCGGGCGGCGTAGTCGCTGCTCGGCGGTGGGACGTCGCTGAGCGGGACGCTGCGCAGCTGCTGGATCGGCACGAAGTCACTGAGACGGAAGCGTCCACGATCGAAGGTGGCCACGGCATAGGCGCCGATGTAGCCGCCGGTCCCGCGCAGCTCCGCCGGGTTCTGCGCGCCGAACAGGTACCTGCGCGGACCATCGCCGCCGAGCAGATCGGCGAACGCTCCACTGGCGGCCGCCGCCGAACCGACGAGCTCGCGGGACCGCGTGAGCTCATCCTCGAACTGCCGCCGCGCGGTGTTCACGGGACCCACGAGGCGCTCCCCGGGAACGGCGTCCATCGTCGCCGCGGCGTCGGCGAGTCGTCGCTTCGCCGTGCCTGCGCGCCGGGCGAGCAGCGCGAGCCGGTTCACGGGGAAGCGTCCATCGGACGGGAGGAACGAGCTGAGCCCGTCCGGCTGCTGGTTGATGGTCGTGAGAAGGTCGGCACCGGTGTCGGCCACGATGCCGCCTGACACCGCCAGCGCCTCGACGGTCCGGACGTTCTCGCGGATGACCGGCGCGGTCGCCACGATCCGCACGGCCGGGTTGCGCAACGCCGCCGCACCGCGGTCGAAGTGGGTCGCCGCCGCCGTGAGCGATGTCTGCGCGTGCTCGAGATCGATGTCACGCACGGACGCCTGTCCGGCGACAGCGTGGCGACGGGCCTCGTCGAGCTCGCCACGTGCAGCGACCAGCGCCCACGCCGCGACGACGAGCACGACGATCACCTCGAGCAGCACGACCGCCAGAAAGATTGCCAGCGCCCGACGGGCGGCGTGGCTCACCAGACCTCCAGCCACTCGGTGTCAACGCCCCGCAGCGCGTCGATGACGACATCGACATCACCACGTGCGCTCAGCAGCGCAGCGACATCGCCGCTGACGCGCAGCCGACCGAACAGCATCGCCTGCCCGAGGTCCAGCTTTCCGTTCAGCAACTGCCACCAGTGCCGGTAGTCCGTTCGGACCGTGATCCGGGGCGACGTGGCGGCGGTGATCTGCTCCGCGCGCGCCGTGCCCTCATCGACCGACAACAGCACCTCGTAGGTCTGGCGCTCGGAGATCACCCCGCCGGCATCGACCACGAAACGGTAGACCCCACCGAGGTTGTGCGCCACGTCGGCGGAGCGCGGATGTGTGGCGAGCTGCTGACAGAACTCGTCGATCCACTCCGTGCTCGGAAAGACTGGCACCTGCACCTCCTTCACGCCGCCGACTCGACCGGGAGGGGGCGGTGACCGTGACCGACGAGACTACAAGGATGGCGACCGTGAACTTCATTGATCTCCGCGACGCGCACGTCGTCGTGCTGGGTGCAGCCGGGTTCCTCGGCTCACACCTGTGCGAGCGCCTGCTCGAGCTGCACGCGCGCATCACGGCGATCGACAACTTCATCACTGGCATGACGTCGAACCTGGATCGCCTGGTTGGACGCGGCGAGCTGCGACTCGTGTCCTACGACGTCACCGACTTCCTCCACGTGCCCGGCGCGGTCGATCACATCCTGCACTTCGCCTCTCCAGCGTCGCCCGTCGACTACCTGCGCTGGCCCATCCAGACGCTCAAGGTCGGCTCACTGGGTACCCACAAGGCACTCGGACTCGCCCGGGCCAAGAAGGCCAGGCTGCTGCTCGCGTCCACGTCGGAGGTCTACGGCGACCCGCAGGTCTCCCCGCAGCCCGAGGACTACTGGGGCAACGTCAACCCGATCGGCCCGCGCGGGGTGTACGACGAAGCCAAGCGGTTCGCCGAGGCGCTGACGCTGGCGTACCACCGCGAGCACGGCGTCGACGTGCGCATCGCCCGGATCTTCAATTCGATCCTCGCCGACGAACAGGTCCTGTACGACGACGGCACACAGCTTCGTCGAGAACCGATCGGTCAGTTGGCGGCGCGCGTGGGCGATCGCGCACAGTTGTCCGGTTACACCGTCCCGGCCTTCGATCGCGACGGCACCGTCGGTGCTGCCGAGACGATCGCCCTGGAAGGCCATGCGAGCTCGACGCGCTGCTACGAGCTGCACACCCGCTACGGCCGCAGTATCAGGGTGACTGGCGACCACAGCCTGTTCTGCGAGGGACCGGACGGCCGCCCGTTCGCTCGTACGGTCGAAGAACTCGATGTTGGCGACCACATCGCGGTAGCGGCACGCATTGCGGTCCCGGAACGCGAGCGCTTGAACATCGACATGGCAGAAGTCTGGCAGACGTCGCAACGGGACCCCTGGGGCCTGATGGTCCGGGCGGCAGGGCTGGGCGGCGCGGTATTCGCACGACGTCATGAGCTGACGATGACGCTGATGGCGCGTGGGCGACCGCGTTCGGCGTGCTGGAACACCGTCAACCGGTGGCGACTGCAGGACGAGGCACCATTGGGCGCACTCCAGAGCTTGGGGATGGCACCGCCCCCTGACGCTCGTGTCCGCCTCGCCGGAGGTGGCACCCGCGCTGTCATGCCACGTGACGTCCGAATCACCGACGAGTTGCTCTGGCTGTTCGGCCTTTACGTCGCAGAGGGCACCACCTATCGCAAGACGGGCAAGAGTGCGTTCGTCACGATCTCGTGCGAGCCGGCTGTGCTCGAGAGGGCACGTAAGATCTTCCAGCGCGATCTGCATCTGCACGTCGTCCAGGCGCGCGGGTCCGCCGCACGCGGCGCTGCGATCTTCGTACACGCAGAGCTGCTGCTGCTCCTGTTGGAACACCTGGGCTTTCCGACCGGTGACAAGGGAATCCCGGGCTGGATCCTGGGTCTCCCCCTGGAGCGCCTTGCGTGGTTCCTGGAGGGATACCGCGAAGGTGATGGCGTGCACTCTGGGAAGAAGTTCGAACGCCAACAACGGCACGAGTTCTCCACGACCTCGACCCGGCTCAAGGATGATCTGATCGTTGCCTTCTCACGATTCGGCCTCCTCCCGAGCGTCGGGCGGTACGAGACGACGTTGCGGCAGCGAACCGGCGACCGGCGTCATCCCTTCTGGCGGCTCACCCTGTGCAACGTCTCGCCGTGGAGTCCACTCGACTGGCCAGCGGGCGTTGACCAGCAGCTCCGTGCCCGCCGCTGTGGCGACCTCGTATGGGCACAGGTCTCCAGCATCGAGGAGATCCCGCGCACCTCACTGGTCTACGACTTCTGCGTCCCCGGTCGCGAGAACTTCTGGGCCGGCACGGGGATCATGGCGCACAATACGTACGGGCCCCGGATGCGGGTCGACGACGGTCGCGCGGTGCCCGCGTTCTTCAACGCCGCGCTGCGCAACCAGCCGCTGCCGGTCCACGGCGACGGCCTGCAGACGCGGTCGCTGTGCTACGTCGACGACGAGGTCGAGGGCCTGCTGCGACTGCTGGTGTCCGACGAGATCGGCCCGGTCAACATCGGCAACCCCGAAGAGGTAACGATCCTCGAGCTCGCGGAGACCATCCAGGATGTGGTGGGCGTGCATCCGGGGGTGCGCTTCCTGCCCCGTCCCGTCGACGACCCAATGGTCCGCCGGCCCGACATCGCCCTCGCGCGACGAGTGCTGGACTGGGACCCCAAGGTGTCGCTGGCCGACGGCCTCGCGCGCACGCTGCCATGGTTCGTCCATTGGCTGGGCCTCGCGCCCGACCCGTCAGCTGCCGAGCCGGGCCGTCCGTGACGCCTGCGCGCACGTCGCCATCGCCACGGGCCGTGCCCACAACGTGGGGCACGCCTCTCGTATGCTCAGGCGGTGGTACTGCGCACCTGCTGATCCGGCGGCGGCCCAGCTGCGGTCTCGAGGCGCTCCGTGCGCTTGTCGACGAGCCAGCGCTCGAGTGCGTCGGCTGACATGGGACGCGCGAACCAGAACCCCTGGCCGACGTCGCAGCCCAGCTCGGCCAGCTTGTCCCACGTGTCGCGATCCTCGACGCCCTCGGCGGTCACGGTCATCGCGAGCCGACGGCCGAGGTCGACCGTCGCCTGCACGATGGCGGCTTCGCTGTGGCGTTCCAGCAGGCCACTGACGAACGACCGGTCGATCTTGATCTCGTCGACCGGCAGGCGCAACAGGTGCGCCAGCGACGAGTAGCCCGTTCCGAAGTCGTCGATGGACAGGCTGATGCCCAGGCGGTGCAGATCGGCGAGCACCACCTCGGCCCGACCGGGGTCGACGATGATGCTCGATTCGGTGATCTCCAGCCGCAGCATCTCCGCGGGCAGTCGGTACTCGCGGAGCATGTCCGCGATCTCGCCCGGCAACGATCCGTCCAGGAGGTTGCGCGCCGACAGGTTCACGGCCACCTCGAGCGCGATGCCGGACGACAACCACGCCCGTTGCTGCTCGAGCACGCTGCGCAGCACCCAGCGGGTCAGCGGGTGGATGAGCCCGGTCCGCTCGGCGATCGGGATGAACTCGCCCGGCGACATGCGACCGCGTCCGTCATGGGTCCAGCGCAGCAGCGCCTCGACGCCGTGGACGGCGTGCGAGCGCAGTGCCGCTTTCGGCTGATAGACCAGCGTCAGCTCGCTGTCGTCGATCGCACGGCGCAGGTCGGCCAGCAACCGCAGCTGCCCGCCGTCCTGCGCACTACGGTTCGGATCGTAGATCTCGACCCCGCTGCGGGCACTCTTGGCGGCGTCCATGGCGATGTCGGCCCGTTGCAGCAGGAGTGTCGCGTCGTCGGCGTGGATGGGCGCGAGTGCGACGCCCATGCTGGCCTCGAGCTGCAACGACGCGTCACCGACCTCGTAGGGCCGTGTCACATCTTCGAGCAGATCCGCTGCAACGACTGCTGCCGAGTGCCGGTCGTGCAGCTCGCAGAGCAGCACCGCGAACTCGTCGCCCCCGAGACGCGCAACCGTCGCGGTGACCGGCAGCGCATCACGAAGGCGCGTACCGAACTGCTTGAGGAGATGGTCGCCGACCTGGTGGCCGAACGTGGCATTGATCTCACGGAACCGGTCGAGGTTGACCAGCAGGACGGCCATCAGCAACGTGGGAGATGACAGTCGTGCGGCGTCATCGACCCGCTCGACGAACACGGCCCGGTTGGGCAGCCCGGTGAGCACGTCGGTCGTCGCGGTTCGCAGCTTGCGGTCCGTCTCGTTGCGTACCTGCTCGGCGAGCAGGCTCGCGTCGAGCTGACCGCCGAGGTGCGCGGCCAGCAGCTGCAGCCTCGCCTCCGCGAGCGGCGAAAAGCGCCGCCCGACCGGGTCGGCGACCAGCAGGGTGCCGCGTGCGTGGTAGCCGTGCACGGGCACGATGAGTGCGGGACCGGTTGTGCCGTCCAACAGCTCCGCGCGGATCCGGGCGTCGTCCTCGGACTCTCCGCGGCGCCGGGGGCGCAGCCGTCGCCCGCCGGCGCCGTGCGCCAGGTCGGCGTGGAAGCCCGCGAGCGTCAGCGGCTCGGCCAACGGATGCCAGCCCGGGTGAGCGTCACCGCCCCGGTGACGCAGGTGCCAGCCGACGCCCTCGCGGAACAACACGATTTCCGCGCGACGTGCGCCCGCAAGCATGCACGCAGCGTCCAGCGCGGGGCCGGCGATGGTCTCGGTCGCGGCGCCGGGATCGATGTCGGTCACCCATTCGTCGAGCTGGGCGACGACCTCGGCGTCCACCGACCAGCAGGACCACCGCCCGATGGTCAACCACGCGCCGCCGAGCGCGATGACACCAGCAACGATCCAGCCCGGGTTGCGGTACGCGACTCCGGCGACCGCACTCACCAGACCGCTCGCAACGACGATCAGCAACACGAGCTGATGCGTCTGCAGGCGTGGCGCTTGTGTGTCCGTGGCAGCCATCCCGGTCTCGGTCGAAGGGTGCTACCTGCACCGTCGGCCCCGGGACCGCCGCCTTCACGCCTCTGCCCGACATCACGCAGCAGGAAGGGCGGCGCCGGGCCGCCCTTCCTGGGTGATGCGTGTCGCAGTGCTGTGGCGTCCTCAGCGATGAGGAGCCGGCGTTCGGGCCTTAGAAGCCGCCCATGCCGCCCATGCCGCCATCCATGCCGTGCTCGTGACCGCCGGCGTCGTCCTTCGGCTCGGGCTTGTCAGCGATCACGGTCTCGGTGGTCAACAGCAGTGCGGCGATGCTGGCCGCGTTCTGCAGCGCAGAGCGCGTGACCTTGGCCGGGTCCGGGACACCGAACTTCATCATGTCACCGTACTCACCGGTGAGCGCGTTGAGGCCCTCGCCGGTGTTGAGCCCACGGACCTTCTCGACCACGACGCTGCCCTCGTAGCCGGCGTTCGCGGCGATCCAGTACAGCGGCGACGACAGTGACTTGCGCACGATGTCAGCGCCAGTCTTCTGATCGCCGTCCAGGTCGAGCTTCTCGAGCGCGCTGGCGGCCTGCAGGAGCGAGACGCCGCCACCGGCGACGATGCCCTCCTCGACCGCGGCCCGCGTCGCGGACAGCGCGTCCTCGATGCGGTGCTTCTTCTCCTTCAGCTCCACCTCGGTCGCGGCGCCGACCTTGACGACCGCGACGCCGCCGGACAGCTTGGCAAGCCGCTCCTGCAGCTTCTCGCGGTCCCAGTCGGAGTCGGTGTTGTCGATCTCGTTCTTGATCTGACGGATCCGGCCCTGGATGTCGTCGTCGGCGCCGGCGCCCTCGACGATCGTGGTGTTGTCCTTGGTGATCGTCACCTTGCGGGCCTTGCCGAGCAGGTCCACGGTGACGCCGTCGAGCTTGAGACCGACGTCCTCGGAGATGACCTGACCACCGGTGAGGATCGCGATGTCCTGCAGCATGGCCTTGCGGCGGTCACCGAAGCCGGGCGCCTTGACCGCGGCGGACTGGAACGTGCCGCGGATCTTGTTGACGACCAGCGTCGCAAGTGCCTCACCCTCGACGTCCTCGGCCACGATGATCAGCGGCTTGCCGGCCTGCATGACCTTCTCGAGCACGGGGAGCAGGTCGTGGACCGCGCTGATCTTCTGGTTGGCGATCAGCACGTAGGGCTCGTCGAAGATGGCCTCCATGCGCTCGGTGTCGGTCACCATGTACGGAGAGATGTAGCCCTTGTCGAACTGCATGCCCTCGACGAAATCGAGCTCGAGCCCGAATGTCTGGCTCTCCTCGACGGTGATGACGCCGTCCTTGCCGACCTTGTCCATCGCCTCGGCGATGACCTTGCCGATGTCCGCGTCGTTGTTGGCCGAGATCGACGCGACGTGCGCGATCTCGTCCTGGGTCTCGATGTCACGCGACGTCTGCGCGATCGCCTCGACGACGCGCTCGACGGCCTGGTCGATGCCGCGCTTGAGCAGCATGGGGTTGGCGCCGGCGGCCACGTTGCGCAGGCCCTCGCGGACCATCGCCTGGGCCAACACGGTCGCGGTGGTCGTGCCGTCACCGGCGACGTCGTTGGTCTTGGTCGCCACCTCTTTGGCCAGCTGGGCGCCCATGTTCTCGTAGGGCTCTTCCAGCTCGATGTCGCGGGCGACGGTTACGCCGTCCTTGGTGATCGTGGGCGAGCCCCACTTCTTCTCGAGGACGACGTTGCGGCCCTTCGGGCCGAGGGTGACCTTGACCGCGTCGGCCAGCTTGTTGACACCGGTCTCGAGCTTGCGGCGGGCATCCTCGTGGAAAATGATCTGCTTTGCCATAGTGCGAAATCCTCCTTGGCGCTGGGGTGATGCGGGTGGCAGGCGCCTGCTACTCGACCTTGGCGAGGATGTCGCGGGCCGACAGGATCAGGTACTCGGTGCCACCGATCTTGATCTCGGTGCCGCCATACTTGGAGTAGACGACGGTGTCGCCCTCGCTGACGTCGAGCGCAATCCGCTCTCCCTGGTCGGAGATGCGGCCCGGGCCCACGGCGATGACCGTGCCCTGCTGCGGCTTCTCCTTGGCGGTGTCCGGAATCACCAGGCCACTCGCGGTCGTTTCCTCGGCCTCGTTGGCCGTCACGACAACGCGGTCCTCGAGCGGCTTGAGGGCCACCTTTGTTGCGGTCGCCATGCCTCCTCCTTCGCTTCGTCGACTCGGCAGAATGCCGATCGCGAACTGTTGTGGGTCTTGGGACGCAACCCGCAACGGGGTTGCATGGGGGGTGTTGGCACTCGTATACCGGGAGTGCCAATCAGAACGTTAGCAACACCTGCCCTCGAGTGCAAGCATGGCCGATGAAGTCTCTCTGAACCTGCGCGTATGTGGCTCAACTTCTGACGGCGGGCCGTGCTCGGCGATTCGTTGGCGTCCCGCCAACGTCGTCACGGCGTGTGCGCCTGGCGCTCCGCCCACCGGACAAGCGGCACCGTCTTCACTATCTGTAAGGATGTGTTATCATGCTTTGACGGGTAGTGGGAGGCGGAATCGCGCGCCCATCAGGCGTACCACCGCTGTCGCAGAGTTCTGATGCGCTCGAGGAGGCATACGGTTGGTAGCCAACGAATACCAGAAGCGACTCGGGGCGCGCCTACGAGCGATTCGGCAACAGCAGGGACTGACTCTCCAGCAGGTCGAGGAGATGTCACAGGGCCGTTGGAAAGCCGTCGTCGTCGGTTCCTACGAGCGGGGCGACAGGGCCGTGTCGGTGGCCAAGCTCGCGGAGCTCAGTGACTTCTACAACGTTCCGGTGTCCGAACTGCTGCCCAAGGAAGAGCTGGCAGGCGCGGCGAACGGATCGTCGAGTGCGAAGGTCATGCTCGACCTCCGTCAGCTCGCGAGCGACGGGCTCGATCCCGACCTCAAGCCGGTTTCGCGGTTCGCGCACACGATCCAGATGCAGCGCGGTGACTACAACGGCAACGTGTTGACCATCCGCGGTGAGGACCTGCGCGCGCTGTCGGTCATCTACGGAACCGAGCCCGACGAGCTCGTGGGACGCCTCGAAGACGAGGGTCTGCTGCACCAGCCCCGCCTGTAGCGCCACACGGCCGCAGGAGTCTGCGGGGACACCGGCGCGGGCGTGCTCAGCGCAGCGCCAGCACCCAGCGGCGCCGCTGGACGAACCCGGCCGCCTCGTATGCGTGGATCGCCGCGCCGTTGTCAGCGCGCACGTGCAGCGTCACGGCGGGCAGGCCGGCGTCGAGCAGGCGACCCGTCAGATCGGCGATCGCCCGACGGGCCACGCCACGGCCCCGCCACCGTCGGTCGACGTAGACGCCGGCCAGTTGCGCCCCGCGGCGTCGGCTCTCGATCGATACATCGATCTTGGCGACGACGCGTCCGTCCTCGTCGACCACCCAACTCGAGCCGCGCCGCACACTGCTCATCACCCGCTGCCGCACCGACGAACGGCCGCTGCGCGACAGCGGCGGGCCCATCTGGTCCTCGACGTGCAGGCCACACGCGAATTCCGTCAGTGGCTCGACGTCCGAGGCCTGGGCGCGCCGCAGGCCGGTCCACTGCGGCGCCGGCACTCGTCGGTCGGCCACCATCAGCCGCTGCTCGCGCGCGTAGGGTCGTCGTCGGAACAGGCCGGCGCCCGTGTCGTTGACGATCGCCTCCCCGATCGTCATGTCGCCCACCAGCACACGCCATCCCGACGAGCGCACCGCATCGGCGAGAGGCTCGGCGGCGCTCGGCAGCCCACCGGGCACGATCAGGCCACCCGCGCCGACGAAGCACACCCCCTGTGGCTGCCCCGAGGGCGGCCACACCGTCATCGTCCGGTGCTCACCACGATCGAGCGCATCGAGCAGGAACTGGTGGGCGACGGTGCCCTCGACGCGCGTGCTGGCGCGGCCGAAGTCGTGCTCGAGCTCGAAGGTCAGGTCCCCGATCTGCTCCCGCGTCAGCCGGGCGGCCCGCGGTTCGCGCGACGCCGCCAGCGTCATGACGTGTGCCTACCGCTGACGCTACATGAGGCACTCACGTCAGGGTGCCTACCGCTGACGCTACATGAGGCACTCACGGCGTCGACCAGCCCTGCAGCGCCAACCCGGGATCCGCGGACAGCTCCAGCGGTGACCGCTCCCCCTTCATCAGACGGTTCCAACCGGCGGCCGCGATCATGGCCCCATTATCGGTGCACAGCGCAGGGCTCGGTGCGAGAAACCGCAATCCGGCCTTGGCGCAGGCCTGACCCATGCGTTCCCGCAGCCGTGAGTTCGCCCCCACTCCCCCGGCCAGCAGCACCTGACCGACGTCGTGCTCGTCGGCCGCCGCGACCGACTTGCGCACCGCCACATCGACAAGCGCCTCCTGGAACGACGCCGCGATATCGGGCAGCGGGATGGACTCCCCCGCCGCCTGCCGGCGCCGCAACTCGCGGATCACCGCCGTCTTGAGTCCCGACAGCGAGAAGTCGTAGGACCCGTCGTGGAGCAGCGCGCGGGGAAACGGCACCGCGCCGGGATCGCCATCGCGTGCGAGGCGATCGATCTCGGGGCCACCCGGGTACGGCAGCCCGATGAACCGTGCGATCTTGTCAAAGGCCTCGCCGGCCGCGTCGTCGAGCGTCGAGCCCAGCGTCGTGAGCCGGCCGTCGGTGTCGCCGAGCACCAGGCTCGTGTGGCCGCCGCTGACGATCAGCGCGATCAACGGGGGTTCCAGAAGACCGAACTCCAGCTGCGCGGCACACACGTGGCCTTCGAGATGGTTGACGCCGATCAGTGGTTTGTCGTGCGCGAGCGCCAGCGCCTTGGCGGCGGCCACGCCGACCAGCAGCGATCCGATCAGCCCGGGTCCCGCCGTCACGGCGATGGCGTCCACGTCACGGTAGGTGGCGCCGGCCTCGACGAGGGCGCCGTCGAGTGTCGGCAACAACAGGTCGACGTGCGCACGCGCGGCGATCTCCGGTACGACGCCACCGAACGGACGGTGGCGCTCGATCTGGGAGCCGATGACGTTGGCCCGGACGCGCACGCCGTCCTCGACGAGTGCCGCGGCGGTCTCGTCACAGGATGTCTCGATACCAAGCACCAACACCGGTTTCAGGCCTTCCCGGGATCGTCGTCCGCCGTCGTGCGCCAGACTGCGACGGGATCCCGCTGTCGAAGGAGCCGGCCATAGTCGGCGCCGCCGATGTCGTGCGCCCACATGATCATCGCGTCGATCGCTTCGTGGTAGTACTTCGACCGCATCCCCACCGGTCGAAACCCGAGGCCGGCATACAGACGTTGCGCGGGCACGTTGTCGATGCGCACCTCGAGTGTCGCCGACTCGGCGCCACGGGCACGCGCTTCACGCAGCAGATCGACCAGGAGCCGGGTCGCCACGCCACGGCGCCGGAACCGCCCGTCGATGGTCAGCGTCGTGATGTGCGCCTGCTCGGACTGCATCTGCATGCCGCCGTAGCCGACGACGTCGTGAGCGGCGGCCTCCGCGAGCCGCGCGACGAGGTAGCACCGCGAACCGTCGTCGACGAGCTCGCGCTCGAAGATCGGCCGTGACCATCCGGTTGTGACTGTTCGGGCCTCGATGTCGGTGACCTCGTCGAGGTCGGTCGCCGCGAGCGGGAGCACCGCCACCCGCGTCACCAGGCGGTCCATCGCGATCACGCCGCCGGCCGTCACGGCCGTTCCGCCGGTCTGCCGCCGAACAGCGCCCCGCGGTTCTGCCACGAGATGCGCGCATCCGCCGAGCGCACGTAGATCGGTCTGAGGTCGTCTGGTTGCTGTGTCTCCTCGCGAATGAACCGCGGCAGTGCCAACTCGACCAGCGCCCACGCGTTCGGGTACGCGTTGCCGTACGAGGCGACCGTCGCACCGGCGGACTCGAGCAGCGATGACGCCACCACAGCGCCGTCGCCAACGCACAGCACGTCCTCACGTACCGCCTCGATCTCACCCGCGAGCTTCTCGGGAGGGCCCACACGCAGATCGGTGACCCGCTGCACCCCGCCACGCGACGGACGGTAGAAGGCCCAGAACAGCTCCGACCTGCGGGCGTCGACGACCGCACAGATCAAGCGGTTGCTGCGGACGTAGCGAACGGGGAACGCCAGCAGGTCGAGCGCGTTGAGTCCGACCACCGGCAGCCGACGGGCGTGCGCCAACGCCTGGGCCGTTGCGATCCCCACGCGCATCCCCGTGAACAGACCCGGCCCGAGTCCGACCGCGACACCTGCGACGTTCGACAGCGGGACGTCGGCGTGTCGCAGGCAGAACTCGATCGCGGGTGCGAGGAACTCGGCGTGGCTGCGGCCCCGGCCCAGGCTCGCGGACGCGACCGGTCCACGTTCGGTGCCCAGGCACACGCTGGACTGCTTGGTCGAGGTCTCGATGCCAAGGATCAGCATCGGCTACAACCCGAGAGCATCGAGATGGCCGGGCCCGCCATCGCTGCGCCACGCAGCGCAGTCGACCGCCAGGCTCACGATCCGCCGGCGCCAAGCGTCGCCGCGCGGACGTAGGACGATCCGCCGGATCTCGTCGCCGCTCTCGGTCGGCTCGTCGGCGGTCGCGCTGAAGGTGATCTCGAGGTGGTCAGCTGGCAGGAGCGGCTGCATCGCGTCACCCCACTCGATGAAGGTCACGCTCCGCCGCACCTCGTCGAGGCCGAGTTCGGCGGCCTCCTCGAGCGTATCCAGCCGGTACACATCGAGATGCACGACGGGGACGCGGCCCTCGTACTGACGCCGCAGCAGGAAGGTCGGACTCGTCACCCGCTCGGTGACCCCCAGCGACGCGGCAGCGCCCTGCACGAAGCACGTCTTGCCCGCGCCCAGCTCACCGGTCAGCGAGACGACATCGCCCAGACGCAGGGCGCCGGCGACAGTCGCGGCGAGGCGGCGCGTATCCGCCGTAGCGGTCGTCGTGAGCTCCAGCTCCCGCTTCACGCCACCTCCGTTTGCGTCGGGCCTGATCAATGCCCGAGATTGTATTCCGTCGCTTTCGTCGCCCGGCCTCCACCGTGCAGCGGCACCCGATTCTTCACCTGTACGGATCCGATCCCACCGACAGCACGGAGTTGCGATGGCCCTCGTGGAGATCAACGACCATGACGCCGGGGTGCGCGAACTCCGGCTGAACGACCCCACCCGCCGCAACGCGATGAGCATGGCGCTGGGCGCTGCGCTCCGTGCCGCAGCCGCGCAATGCGTGCAGGACGACGTGCGGGTCGTGGTCGTCACCGGCGCCGGCACGGCGTTCTGCGCCGGCGCCGACCTGCCCGAGCTGTTCGGTGACCCCGACCAACCTCTGCCGCGGACACGGGAGCGTCTGAGCGCCTACTACCGCGCCTTCCTCGACGTGTACGAGCTGCCTGTGCCGACCATCGCCGCGGTCAATGGACCAGCGGTCGGGGCGGGCCTGAACCTCGCGCTGGCGTGCGACATGCGGATCGCCGGCCACGATGCGACGTTCGGTGCCACGTTCGCGCGTATCGGCCTGCACCCCGGCGGTGGCTGCACGTGGTTCCTCGTTCAGCAGATCGGCTATGCACGTGCCGTTCATACCCTGCTGCGTGGCCAGACGCTGGATGCGTCGCGCGCGGCCGCCGACGGCCTGGCCGACGGCCCGTACCGCGATCCACTGGACCATGCGCTGACCGTCGCAGGTGAGATCGCGGCCGCCGAGCCGCCGCTGCCGGCGCAGATCAAGGCGACCGCGCGCCTCGCGGCGTCCGGTGCATCGTTCGCGGACGTGCTGGAGGCCGAAACTGCGGCGCAGGCGGCATCGACGCGCTCGGACCGCTTGCGCGCCTGGGTCGATCGTTTCCGCTGACCACCCCACCCGTTCGGGCCGTCGACGCCCCGCGCACCGCACCCGGGGAGCCAAACCCCGATACGAGCAGCTCACTCCCCGCACGAGGGACGCGACGACGGCCGCCGGTGAGAAGCCGCCCACCGCAAACCGAGTCAGTGAGCGCGAGAGTCGGCCGGGAAGCCCGGCATTCCCTCGGCATGACGCACCGCCGAGCGGATCGCCGCGGCGACCGCCCGCGCTCCGAGGTCGGCGACGAGGTCCACGCTGGCGTCGACCTGCTGGGCGGACAGCAGGAAGAGCGCGTCGCCGTCCATGCTGGTGTGCGCGGGGCTGACCGACCGCGCGATCCCCGAGTGCGCAAGGTCGGCGGCGCGCACCGCGTCCGGCTTGCTCAGGTGCGCGTTGGTCACCAGGCAGCCGATCACCGTGTGCTCGAGCGCCATGTCAGGCGGCGGTCCGATCGGACCCGAGGCGGGGTAGCGAACGACATCATCGGGTGCGCGGGACCCGGCCAGCACGGCGGCGTGTTCGTCGAGCACGTCGCCGAGCGCGTTGACCGCCATCAACGCGCCCACGGTCACACCGCCGGCACGCTCGATCGCCCAGCCCTGGCCACCCTTCGAGCCCCACTCGAGCCCCCCGGTCTTGCCGACCGTGCAACCGGTGCCCACACCGACCGATCCCTGGGGTGGATCGTTCTCAGTCGCCGCCTCGCATGCGGCCCAGCCGGCGTCGCGCCCAGGCCGCGGGGCGTCTGGCGACCGCAGGTCGAAGACGATCGCGGCGCCGACGATCGGGATGACCGCCACGGTCTTGTCGTAGCCGATCCCGTGCGCCACGCACCACTCGACGACACCATCGGCGGTGGCCAACCCGAACGCGCTGCCGCCGGACAGGATGACAGCGTGGCACTCCCGAACGTTGCCGGTGGACCCCAGGGCAGCGGCCTCGCGTGTGCCCGGTGCACCACCGCGCACCGCGACGGCACCCTGGCTCCCGGGCGCGGCGAGCACCACCGTGCATCCCGTGTGGTTCGTACGATCGGTCCAGCACCCGACCCGGGTCCCAGGGACGCCAAGTGCCATCTCAAGCGCCCTGTCCCGTGCCGGCGAAACGGCGCAACTGCCCGGCGACCGCCTGCGCACCGGCGCGTCCCATGGCGACCGAGTAGTGGTTGGTGTCGGGAATCCTGACGACCTCCAGCGGTCCACGCCTGGTTCGCAGCCCGCCGATCGCCTCGTCGGGGTACAGGGGCGTCGGCCCGTCCAACATGCCGCGCTCAGCCAGCAGAAGTACCGCGGGCGCGGCAATGCGCTCGACCGCACCGCGGACTGCGGTGTTGACCAGCCAGTCACGCATGTCGGCCCGCACCACTTCGACCGACACCTTCGAACGCATGTCCCCGACGGGACCGTGAAGATCGTGGTCGGCGTACGCGTCCACGCGCGCCGGGTCGACGTCGCTGTCGCGAAACGCGGGATGCTCGCGCCAGAACCGGCGGTACGTATCGGCTGACGCGAAGCGCTGCTCGAGACGCGCCATGGCGGGACCGATCACCTGCGTGAGGACGGCGTCGACGTCGACGTCGCCGGTCGGTTCCGGGCCGAGTGGCGGTCCACCGTCGACCAGCACGACGGCCGTGGTGCGCTCGGGGAACACCATGGCGAACGTCGCGGCGACGAAGCCGCCCATCGAATGACCGGCCACGACGGCGCGTCGCACGCCGGCGTCATCGAGCACTGCCGCCAGGTCGCGCGCGTGCTGCGTGATGCCGTACGGTCCCGGCAACGTCGCGCTGTCGCCTCTACCCCGCAGGTCCGGCGCGATCACCATGAGTTGCCCTGCGACCTCATCGGCCACGGTCGCCCAGGACTGGTGTGACGCCGTGACCCCGTGCGCGGCGATGACCGCAGCGCTCCCGACGTCACCCCAGCGCGTGACGGCCAGGTCACCTCCGTCGACGGGGGCGCGGTACCGCCGCTGCTCGACCGTCACCACGCACCACCTCGTCGACGTCAGCCTGCCCGTACCGTAGCGCCGCTTGGGGTCCGGGAAGACCATCGGCGCCCGGTCGGTGAACATCCCCCGCCGACCGCCACGAGCTGCCTTCTGCTGTGCACGCAGTGGCCGCCGTTCGAACGCAATGAGGCGGTCAGTGTGGGCTCGTCCGCGGTCTTCCGGCGGGGACGTCCAGCGCACGCCGCGCGAATGCCTCCAGTGACAGGCTCACGTCCTCGGGTCGCTCCAGCATGGCGACGTGCCCGACGTCGGCCAGGGTCAGCAGCTCGGCGTCGGGCAGCGTGGTCACCAGCCGCCGCGAGTGGGACGGCGGCAGCACCCGATCGCGGGCACCAGCAACCACCAGGCTGGGCACCGTTATCTGCCTGGCGCTGTCGAGCAGATCCACGGTACCGGCCGTCCGCCACAGCTCCCCCGCGACATGCGGACGGCTGTCGAGCACCAGACGTCGTACCACCTCGACCGCGTCCTCCCGCCCATCGGGTCCGACGCCGAGCATCCGGGTCACGATCGTGGCCAGGTCATTTCCACGAGGGTTGCCCTCCTCGTCGAGGCCGCCGTAGATCATCCGCCCGACCGGCGAACTGCGGGCCCGCTCGCGAACGAACGCGATGCCCGCCGCCAGCGAACCCCCACCGAGCCCGGCGAGGATCGCGGAGGCCGCGGTGTTCATCAGCACCACACCGGCGACCTGCTCGCCGATCAGCTCCGGGCGCTCCCCCAGACCAGCGAGCACGGCCATGCCGCCCATCGAGTGCCCGACGAGGATGCAACGCGGTCCGCGCACCGCGTCGAGCACGGTCGTCACATCGGAACCGATCGCAGCGGCGCTGTAATCGCCAGATGCGGCGTCCCCGCTGTCGCCGTGGCCTCGGAGGTCGACGGTCACGACCCGGAACGAGGCGTCGAGCGCTCGACGCTGGGCGGCCCAGATCTCCTGCGACAGAGACAGCCCGTGCACCAGCACGATCCGCGGCGCCTTCGCCGGACCACTCATCCGCGTCGCGAGCGGCGTGCCGTCGGGTGAGGTCAGCGTGACGAGGTCCCCGTCGTCCCCGTCGGTCGACGAGTCGAGTGCCGGGTCGATGACGGTGCGCTCCGCCAGATAGCCGAGCACGGCTCCCCCGACCGCTCCAACGGTCAATGCCGCGGCACCGAGCAGCGACCGACGCATCAGGGCGCCCGCCCACCGGGTGCGCCCGAGTAGGCACGCGGGACCCGTCGCCCCACGGTGCACACGACCTCGTAGTTGATGGTGTCCAGCCACCCTGCCCAGTCGTCGGCCGTGACCGCCGCCGTTCCCTGCGAGCCGATGAGCACGACCTCGTCACCGACGGCGATCCGATCGTCGCCCATGTCGACCAGGAACTGATCCATGCACACGCGCCCGACCATGGAACGCCGGCGGCCGCCGACCACCACGGCACCGCGTCCTCCCAGGATCCTGGCCACGCCGTCGGCGTAGCCTGCCGGCACCGTAGCGACCGTCGTGTCACGCTCGGCCTGCCACGTGTGCCCGTAGCTGACCGCCTCTCCGGCTGCCAGCCGCTTGACCAGCGAGACCTGCGAAACCCACCGCAGCGCTGGACGCACCGGGACGTCGCCGACGACACCGTTGCCGGGGTCGAGCCCGTAGATGGCGATGCCACAGCGCACGAGGTCATAGTGGTCCTGCGGCCGCGTGAGCGTGCCCGCCGAGTTGCACAGATGCAGCAGATCGGGCGTCAGGCCTCGTGCGCGGGCCTCACGGACACCTTCGGCGAACATCCGTGACTGGTGCTCGACCGATGGGTGTCCGGGCTCGTCGGCGCACGCGAAGTGACTCCACAGGCCGGTGACCCGCACGACGTGAAGAGATGCCAGCAGGTCCATCACGGCGGGCCAGTCGGGCTCCGGGGTGCCGACCCGGCGCATGCCCGTGTCGAGCTTCAGGTGGACGTCGACGGCGGCCTGTCCGCGGCCACGTGCCGCGGCGGCCAGCGCCCGGATGAACGTCGGGGAGTACACGGCCGGCGTGAGGTCCGCGTCGAGCAGCGCCGGAATCGCCGCCACCGGCGGCTCGGCCAGCAGCAGCACCGGCACCGTGATGCCCGCGTCCCGTAGCGCGCGACCCTCCTCGATCAGCGCCACCGCGAGCCAGTCGGCGCCACCGCTCAATGCAGCGCGGGCGACCGCCAGCAGCCCGTGACCGTAGCCGTCGGCCTTGACGACCGCCATGAACCGGCTGTCCGGCGCGACGCCGCGCAGCACGGCGACGTTGGCGGCGATGGCGTCGAGGTCGATGTGGGCCCACGTCGGCCGCAGCACCGGCGACGTGTCCGGATTCGACACGTGGACGTCGATCAGGTGTGTACGCGTCACGGCGACCCACCCTGCGCCCAACGCAGCGCGCGCGGCACGGCTGACGCGACGTCGGCCGCTGTGACCGAGCGCATGCTGCTGTCTGCTGCCGCGACCTGTCCTGCCAGGCCGTGCAGCGCCACTGTCGCCGCCACGCGAGCCGGGTCCGTCCCGGCGGCCAGCGCAGCGACCGTCATTCCGGTCAGGACGTCACCGGTGCCACCGGTCGCGAGCGCGGCCGTGCCGGTCGAGTTGACCCAGACCTGCCCGTCTGGTGCCGCGATCACCGACCCCGGTCCCTTGGCGACCACCGTGGCCCGCCACTGGCGGGCCAGCGCGGGAACGGTGTCGATCCGTCGGTCCCACAGATCGTCGGGATCGTCCTGCGCGTGGATGCGGGCGAGCTCACCCCGGTGGGGCGTCAGCACCAACGTCGGCGCCTTGTGCGCGGCCAGCGTGGCCGCGTCCGCACGGAACGCGTTGAGCCCGTCGGCGTCCACCACGGTGGGCAGATCGAGCTCGGCGATACAGCGCTGCACGAGGCGCACCTGTGCGGTGTCGTGCCCGATCCCCGGTCCGATCGCCAGCGCGCCTGCGTGCTCGCAGGCCGCGGCGATGCGCTCGAACGCCGTGTCCGGATCGTCGGACGGCAGATCGACGGTCATGGCCTCCGGCACGCTCGGCGCGACGAAGTGCCGCGCCAGCGTGGTGGTGGCGACCGTCACCAGGCCGGCGCCGGCCGCCAGCGCGCCGCGGGCCGACAGCACGGCGGCACCGGACATGTCCGCTGATCCCGCGACGATCACGACCACTCCCCGGGCCCGCTTGTCGCCGTCGTCCGACGGCTCGCCGAGCACGGCGGCGACGTCGGTGGCTTCGAGAAGGTGGGCGTCGGGCCGGTCGTCGGCGTTTCTGATGCCGATGTCGGCGAGCCGCAGCTCGCCGGCGCATGCGCGTGCAGGCCACATGACCAACCCGCGCTTGTGGGCGCCGAGGCACAGCGTGACATCGGCGCGGACTGCCTGCGACACGACCACACCGTTGTCCGCGTCGACGCCGGACGGCAGGTCACAGGCCACGACCCGGACGCCGCAGGCGTTGATCTGCTCGATCACCGTGTCGTACGGCGACCGCGGCGCACCGGTCGCGCCGGTCCCCAGCAGGCAGTCAACCACGACGTCGGCACCAGCCAGCGCGGACGACACGTCCGTGGTCATCCGGCCACCGATGGCGCGCCAGCGCCGGAGCTGCGCGGCGGCGTCGGCGGACAACGCGGCGGGGTCGGACACCAGGCAGACCGTCGGCCAGGCCCCCGCGTCGCGCAGGTGGCGGGCGGCCGCGATGCCGTCGCCGCCGTTGTTGCCCTTCCCACACACAAGTGCGACACGCACGCCGTAGGAGCGCTCTGCGACGTCGAGCACCGCTCGTGCCAGATGCCCGGCCGCGCGCTCCATGAGCGTCAACGATCGCGTACCCGAGGCGATCGTCCGCTTGTCCATGTCGCGCACCCGCGACGGAGCGAACAGCGGGATCATGGCGGCGTGCCGGTCGTTCGACGCATCCTAGGTACTGTAACGACCACGTCGTCGCACGACGTGCCATGCGGCGCTTGCGAACACCTGACACACCGGTTACACCTGGGTCTCCGACCGCGCTAGTGGCCGGGGACCTGTCTGTTGCTGTGAGGAGCGACCGTGCGTAGATCCCGATTTACACGCCAGCGTCATCTGCTGGCCCTCCTGGCGTTGTTGGCCCTTGTCGCCGCGGCGTGTGGCAGCGGCACCACGGCGACCGACACCGCAGGCGGCGGCGAGAGCGAAGCCGCCGGCAGCGAGGGCGCTGCCGCGACGGGCGACTC
>JAHELV010000149.1 GCA_024644015.1 Nitriliruptorales bacterium | reverse complement strand
TCTCCGACCCGGTGTGGGTGAGCGGCGGTCGGCGCCGTGGCGGGCGCCCCGCCGGTGGCGGCTCGGCGACGGCGATCCGCTGCGCGGCCCGCGGCTGCGACGTGATCGTCACGCCCTTTCGTGTGAAGGTGATGGTGCCATCGTCGTGCAGCGCGTTGACCCAGCCGCTGTCGTGGATCGCGTGATGATGGTTGGAACAGACCAGGGCCAGGTTCTCCAGGGTCGTTGACCCGCCATGCGAGATCGGGATCAGGTGATGGTTGTCGCACTGCGCGACCGGCGCGTGGCACCCCGGGAACCGGCAGCCGGCGTCGCGGACGATCAGTGCGGCGCGCAGCGTCGCTGAGACCCCTGGGTGCGCGGCGGTGGCACCGAGCACATGCACACCGTCGACCAGGATGTGGCGCAGCGTCGCGTCGCACGCCAGACGCTGAATCGCTGAAGCGGTCAGTTCGACCGGTGGCCGTTGGGTGCTCCACAGCAGCTGCGCGGTCGACGACCAGCTCTCGGGCGTGACAGCCGTACTGACGTCCCCAGCTGACTCGTCCGTGCGCAGCGTGGCGACGTCGGTGATGACGAGCATCGACGGTCGGGCGCGGCCGTCCTGACCGCCCGCAAGATGCTCGGCGACGATCGCGATCAGGCGGGCGGCGTTCGACCGGCTCCGTCGATCACGCCAGTCCGCGTCGCCATCCTGGTCGGCCGCTGACTGATCTGGGCCCGAGTCGTGCCCGCCGTGGGCCGTTGCCGCTGTTTCGAGGCCGGCGAGCAGCGTGGCGGTCGACTCGGCATCGAACTCCCCGGTGACGTGGCAGCTACCGTCGAACCGCGGATGGACCGAGAACCGCTGTCGGTCGAACTGTCGCTGTTGGCGGGCGGAATGCAGATCGGGTCGCGCCTGATCGGCGAGGCGCTCGGCGGCGGCGACAACCTGGTCGGCGTCGAGTCCGCACACGCGCTCGCGGTCGGCCGCGAGTGTCCTGTCGAGCCAAACGCGCTGGTCGCCGGTGAGGTTGCGTGTTGCCATTACGATGCCGCGTACCGCCGACCACGACAACGTGCCGTCCGCGAACCAGGCGCTGACCGCAGGCATGTCGGCCAGACGCTCGGCGGTGGCCGTGAGCATCCTCTCGTCGCCGACCGTGCGTGCCGCGAAGACCCGCAGCCAGGTGCTGGTCGTCACGCCCTCCTCGGCGATCACGCCGCGATGGCTCGTCTGACCCAACAACCCGATGACCGCTGCCATCAACCGGTCGGACGCGGTCAGGATGGCGCCCGCCGCTCGGACCGCCGAGCGTTCCCGTACGGATCGATCCGGCAGGGTGACCTCGTGTTCGCTCGTCGCCTCACCGACGAGGACGTCGGTGAGGCGGTGCAGCGCTGAGGTGAGCACCTCAAGATCCCGTGAAGCGTCGTTATTCGTCATGAATAGAACATACGTTCGATACTTGATGCGGTCTAGGCTGTTTCAGTATCTGTGGATAACTCTTGTGCGATAGTAGACGCGGGGCATCGGGTCCGAGGAAGCCCGTCCAGCCGATCGATGAGCCGCAACAGCATCTGACGGATCGTGTCGGCGTCGCGGTCCGCACCCTGCTGTCAGTTGGACTCTTTCGATTACGTTTCGATATCTTCACTTCCGTGTGTGATCTCCGTGATAGATCCTGTCCTTTCCGAGTGTGTGTCGATGCGTTACGGTCACGGCCTGCACTCCATCTCTGAGCGCTGGAGGTATCGCACCGATGGCAGTCATCGCCCGCAAGGTCGTCATACAGAACGTGCAGGACGCGTCAGGTGTCGCCAAGCTGATCGACGACGGCGTGTTCGCCGCCGACCAGGTGATTGCCGTCATCGGCAAGACCGAGGGCAACGGCGGGGTCAACGACTTCACGCGCATCCTCTCCGACCAGGCGTTCCGGAGCGTGCTCATGGATTGCGGCAGCCGTTCGCTGGGCGAGGTCGAGCAGATCCCGATGGTCTGGTCCGGCGGCTGCGATGGGGTGATCACGCCGCACGCGACCGTGTTCGCACGCAACGACGAGGCGGGCCCGGACGACCGGGCGCGCCTGGCGGTCGGCATCGCGATGAGCGACACCATACTGCCCGAGGACATCGGTCGTCCCACCATGGTGTCGAAGGTCGCCGACGGCGTGCGCAAGGCGATGGAGATCGCCGGGATCAGCGATCCCGCCGAGGTCCACTACGTGCAGACCAAGACGCCGCTGCTGACGATGGAATCGATCAGGGACGCCAAGTCGCGCGGCAAGACGGTATTCAGCGACGACATCCACCAGTCGATGGACATGTCCAACGGCACGACGGGACTGGGGATCGCCGTCGGACTCGGCGAGATCGAGATGCCCGACGCCGCGGCGATCGGCAGCGACCTCGAGCTGTACTCGTCGGTAGCCTCCTGCTCGTCGGGTGTGGAGCTCGACCGCGCCCAGATCGTCCTGGTCGGCAACGCGCCCGGGGCGGGGGGTGATCTGCGCATCGGCCACGCCGTGATGACTGATGCCCTGGACTTCGACGGCATCTATGACGCGATCCGCTCGGCGGGTCTCGACCTGCCGGACCGACCACACCCCACCGATCTGGGCGACCGACTGGTCAACGTCTTCCTCAAGTGCGAAGCCGACCCCGACGCCGAGCTCCGCGGCCGCCGACAGATCATGCTCGATGACTCCGATGTGCACTGGCACCGTCACTCCAAGGGCGCGGTCGGCGGTGTCACCGCTGCCGCGGTCGGTGATCCCGCGGTGTTCGTGTCGGTCAGCGCGCAGCATCAGGGGCCGCCGGGTGGCGGTCCGGTCGCCGCGATCGTCCGCGTGGACTGAGACGGCGGCAGTGCGCCACGATCTGGTCGTCGCCGACGCGCGGCTGCGCCACGGCGTCGGGCGGCCGTTGACCGGCGACATCCGCAGCATCGGCATCACCGACGGGCGCATCGCCACGATCGCCGACACACCGCTTGACGGCGCGCGGCGCATCGACGCGGACGGCGGGTTGGTGTTGCCGTCATTCGTCGACGCACACCTGCATCTCGACAAGGTGCACACG
>JAHELV010000034.1:24397-42957 GCA_024644015.1 Nitriliruptorales bacterium | reverse complement strand
GCGTGTCGGCCGCGACATCGGTCCAGTTGGTGGCGTTCACGGTGTTCCAGGTCACCGAGATGGACGGGCCCGTCATCCGGGTCGTGTGCCACCACCCGGCGGGCATGAAGACGGTCTCACCGGGATGCAGCGTGAGCGTGATCTGCTCGGCGTGTGCGAAGTCGGGATGGCGCTCGAGATCGGGGTCGAAGATGTCGACAGCGGACTGGTTGGGCGTCGCAGGCTTGGGATACAGCCGTGGCGTCTGGTCCGGCGCGTAGACGAAGAAATCCTTGTCGCCGTAGAACTGGCTGATGAACGCGTGCAGGTGGTCCTTGTCGTAGTGCAGGACGTGGAACCCGGCGCCACGGCCACCGATCAGGATCTCGTGCAGCCGGCCGCGGCGCATCGGCGGCAACAGCAGCAGGCTGTCGGCCCAGTTCGGCTGGCTGTACACGATCGGGGGCGCGAGGTCGGCGGCCAGCTCCGGAAAGACGTCGACGACCTTCTGTGCCCGCAGGTACGGTGCGGGATGCTCCGGCGTTGACTCGGCGATCAGCTCGATCATGCGTTCGACGGAGTAGGTGGACCCGTCGATCTCGACCTGGGTGTCGCCGGCGCGCTCCACGAAGTAGTCAGGCGTCCAGCGCGCGGTCGCGGGCCACTCGCTGACGGCATCGGTGAGAATAACCGGTCGACGCGGCACGCAGTAATCAGCAACGAACTCTGCGTACGTCAAATCGTGGCGGCGGTCGACAGGTCGCGCGCGTGATTCGTTTCTCTGCACAGCAGATCCTCGCCAGCTCGCATCCCGCGCTTGCCCGCGCTGATGACAGATGATAAACGGCGCGGTGACAGTTCTCCACGTCAGGGCGGGTGCGCGCGGGCTGGATCCTGAGGTACTCGCGTGCGCTCCGCGGCCGGCGATCGACCGCACACGATCGCACGGTCCCGACGGCACCGGCATCGACGAGGTCGAGCGGCTCGGATCTCAGGTCCGACCGACTACACTCCCGGCGATGTGGACCGCCCAATGGCTCTGCGAGCCGAACGCGCACCGACCGCTACGGTCGATCCTTCTCCGTGCCGGCGGCCGGCAGCTGTCGGTCGGCGCCGCCAACCGCTGCTAGTGGCGTCCTGACGCATGGGATCCCAGCAGCCAGAACGCGCTCCCGCGATCGTCGTCGGGCTCGACTGCATTCAAGGTCTCCAGTCGGCGCGTGTGCTGTCCCGCCGGGGTCTGCGGGTGATCGGCATCGCCAAGAGCGAGCGGTACTTCACGTGCCGGACCAACGCATGCGACGAGATCCTGTTCGCGGACACCGGCGGGCCGGGGCTGGTGGAGCTGCTGGAAAGAATCGGCCCGGCGTTCAACTCGAAACCCGTGGTCTTCGCCTGTCAAGACAAGAACGTGATCGTCATCTCCAGAGCGCGGGAGGCACTGCGGCAGTGGTATCGGATCCCGCTGCCGGAACCGGCGGTCGTGGAGATGATGACCGACAAGACCGCGTTCTACGAGTACGCCCGGGACAACGGTTTCCCGATACCGCAGACGTTCTTCCTTCGCTCGGAGCGCGACGCCGCCGCTGCAGCGGACCAGCTGGACTATCCCTGCATCATCAAGCCGCCGTTCCGGTTGCGGGAGTGGTCCCAGCACACCAAGCTGAAAGGCCTTCTGGCCGGCGACAAGAACGAGTTTCTCGCAAAGTACCAACAGTGCCGTGACTGGGCGGACGTGCTCATCGTGCAGCGTCTGGTCGCCGGTGGGGACCCCAATCACTACACGTGCAACTGCTACTTCGATCGTCATGGTGAGCCGGTCGTCACGTTCACCAGCCGCAAGCTGCGGCAATGGCGTCCGAAGACCGGCCAGGCGTGCCTGTCCGAGGAAGCACACAACGAACTCGTCGAGCAGGAGACGATTCGGCTGTTCCGCAGCGTTGACTACCGTGGCCTGGGCTACCTCGAGATGAAGCAGGACGAGACGTCCGGCGACTACTTCATCATCGAACCCAACATCGGTAGACCAACCGGGCGGGCGGCGCTGGCCGAAGCCAGTGGGGTGGAGCTGCTGTACACCATGTACTGCGACGCGGTCGGGCTGCCGCTGCCGGACGAGCGCAAGCAGGAGTTCCGGGGCGTCAAGTGGATCCATCTGTTGCGCGATCTGCAGGCGGCGTCATATCACCTGCGCCGCGGCGAGTTGACGATCGGGGACTGGTGGCGGTCCGTCCGTGGTCCCAAGGTGTTCGCCATACTGTCGTGGCGGGATCCGCTGCCGTTCCTCGCCGCGCTCTACCGGGCGCTCTCGGTCGCGAAGTCGGCGAAGGAACGCGAGCCGGGTCTCGATTGAGATCCGTATGACAACGAACAGACGAGGTCGCGCACGATGAGGGTATCGGTTCAGGCGCCATGACGACGGTTGCGATCATCGGCGCGGACGGCGCCGGAAAGACGACCGTTGCGAAAGCGCTCGAGACGTCCTCGTCGTTGCCGGTGAAGTACCTGTACATGGGCGCGAACATCGAATCGAGCAATCATTCGCTGCCGACCTCACGGCTCATCCTGTTCGTGAAGCGACGGAAGTTCCGCCGGGTCGCCAGGCGGGAGGGCATCACGGACCCTGCGTTCCTGTCCACGCACCACGAGGCGCACCGGGCAGTCAAGTACGGCACCCCGACGTCGTTGCTACGCATGTTCAACCGGCTGGCCGACGTGGCATACCGTCAGCTCATCAGCTGGCTGTGCGAGCTCCGCGGGTTCGTCGTCATCTACGATCGCCACGTGCTGTTCGACGCGGCGCGACCCGGAGGCAGCCGCGCACCGTGGCCCGATCGGGTCTATCACTGGATCCTGAGCAACGCGTTTCCCCAACCGGATCTGGTCGTCTTCCTGGATGCGCCGTCGGAGTTGCTGCACGCGCGGAAGCAGGAGGGAACGATCGAGTATCTCGATGAACGACGACGGGCGTTCGTCGCCCAGGGTCAGAAGGCGAAGCACTTCGTCCGAATCGACGCGTCGCAGCCGCTCGAGCGCGTGCTGGACGACGTCGGTCGCTGCATCGCCGACGTTCGCCGCTCGTCACCCGCGCTGCAGCCGTAACCCGTGCACGCACAACGGGAACGAGCGCCACGCGGCTGCGGTCGGCCCACGTCGCTTCACCGAGCCGGATGACGTTGGTGGTCCTGTGAGTGCACGTGACATGGCGCGGCCGTCGACCGTCGACCTCGACGTTCACGGCATCGTCGGGGTGCGGCTGATCGACCCGTCGGCGCACGACGCGGATCGGGTCGCCGCACAACTCGGTGCCGCACCGACGGTCCTCGCGCGGCAGCCCGACATCGTGATCGAGTACGACGACGGGCGGTTGAACGAGCCGGTGACGTTCGTCGGGTTGAACTTCGCCGGGTTCTCATCCGACGGCTTCGTCGTGCTCGACCGGAACACCGGAGCGGTGGATGCGCGGATTCCGTTCGAGGACGTCGGTGTCGGCCAGTGCCGGGTCGTCTGCCGCCGCGGCGTGCGATCCGTCCCGCTGCTGATGGACCTCGTCCGTTTCGCGTTCGTCGCCAAGGGCTGCGTGGGCGTCCACGCCTCTGCGTTCCACTACCGGTCCACAGGCGTGCTGGTGGTCGGCTGGGCCAAGGGCGGCAAGACCGAGATGCTGCTGTCGTTCGCGAACCACGGCGCTGACTACGTCGGCGACGAGTGGGTCGTGCTGTCACCGCACGGTGAGCGCATGTTCGGCCTGCCGGTGTCGATTGCGATCCGCGACTGGCACTTCGAGCACATTCGCGGTTTGGCTGCCGCACCCGGCTTCGAACACCGCGTGCTCTTCGCCGCCGTGCGCCTGGCCGACACGATCCACCGCGCGCTGCTGGGGACCCGGTGGAGGCGCACATTCGTCGCGAAGACCTTGGGCAAGGCTCTTCCACGGTTCCGCCAGCAACTCATGGTCAGGAAGTCGCCCGAGGCGCTGTTCGGGGATCGACGCCGTGACGCCGGAGTCGCCGTGGACAAGGTCGTGCTGACCGTCAGCCACAGTGGTGGCGACATCGACGTGTCGCCTGCCGATCCCGACGAGATCGCGCGACGGATGGCGGCCTCGATCGCGTACGAGCAAAACCAGTTCTTCGAGTACTACCAGGCGTTCAGGTTCGCGTTTCCCGACCGGGTGAACCCGTTTCTCGACGACATCGACGCCACGCAGGAGCGGCTGCTGCGCACAGCGCTGGCCGGCAAGGACGCCTACGTGGTCTCACATCCGTACCCCGTGGCGTTCGAGGCGTTGTTCGGTGCCATGCAGACGCCGACCGCGGTCTGATCCGCAGCGCGCGGCTGCGACCGGCTACGCGCGGTGGCCGAACTTGCGGCGGAGCTTGCGGACGACCTTTGCGATCACCTCGCGGTCCTCCGGTTCGATGCCCAGGAGCCAGCTGACTGCGGCGTAGGCCGCGGTCATCAGCACGGCGGCACCGGCGATCTCGAGCAGGTTGCCAGGCTCCCGCCACCACATGCTGAGCGCCACCCCGCACCCCGCGGCGACGAGCCCGGCGGCGACCGGCTTGAGAAACGACCGGTCGTAGGGCTGCACCCCTTCGAGCACCCACACCTCGATGACCCGAGCGGCGTTGACGATCGAGGTCGACGACAGTGTGGCCACCGCCGCTCCCAGGACCCCCCAACGGGGAATCAGCCACAGGTTCGTGGCGAACAGCAGCACCATCCACACGATGGAGTTCGCCAGCTTCACCCTGGTGTGGCCGGTCATGTCGATGATCGAGCCACACGTGCCCGTGACGGCATTCGCGAGCTCGGAGAACGCGAGCACCACAAGTGGTGCCGCGCCCGCCGTGAACGACGATCCAAAGATCGACAGCAATGGTGTGGGGTAGAGCGCCATCACCAGAAAAACCGGCACGTTGAACATGAACGTCCACCGGGTGCTCGTGCGGTACACGGCCTGGAGTTCCTCGCGCTCCCCCTGACTGGACAGTTCGGCGAGGACCGGCTTGACGGCAGCCACGATCGACCGGTAGATGACGTGGCTGGCGAGGTTGATGCGTCCAACGATCGAGATGAGGCCGACGTCGGAGGCGACGCTCAATGCACCCAGCAGGAGCACCTGGATGTTCTTGCGGAACTGCAGTAGCAGGCCCGACAGCCACAGCGGCATCGCGAAGCTGAAGATCTCTCTGACGTTGCGCCGAGCGCCTCGATGGAACAGACCACTGAGCGGGAAGTGCCGGTTCGTCACCGCGATCAACGTCACGATGGACGCGACGTCGGAGATCCCGAAGATGACGGCCGCGGCGTAGACGTCGAGCCCGATGAGCGTCAGTGCGGCGATCAGGACCATCCTGGTCAGCGACATCACGACGTTCTCGGCGAGCGCGACGTGATCCATCCGCTTGAAGCCCTTGGCGGTGGCAGCCAGGACGTTGCTCAGCGTCATAGCCGGCGCAATGATCGAGAAGAGCCGTAGCAGCTCGGTCAGGTCGGGCTCGTCGAAGACCCCCAACGCGATCGGCTCGGCGAGGAAGTACAGGGCGACGCCCAGCGCGAGCGAAACCAGCAGCGAGGTGCCCAGCGCAACCTGCAGTGTGCCCCGCACGCCTCTGTCGTCCCGAGCGCGCACCTGTATCGCCACGTACCGCACCACGGCATCGTCCAGACCGAGGGCGGCGAGGCCGGCAAAAATGGTGCCCGCGCTGATGGCCAGGTTGTACAGGCCGTAGCCTGTGGCGCCCAGCGCGCGCGCGAGCAGCAGCGAGATGACGAACCGGCTCGCGAGCTCGAAGAAGCTCCCACCGGCCAGGAAGCCACCGCCCTTGGCGGTCGCCAGGACGTGGCGGCTCGCCGTTCGCGGCCGCGCGGTGGTCGTCACATCGTGCTCTTCCGTTGCTCGTCGTCCACCGGCCACCACCACTGCGCCGGCATCATGAGGGTCACCGGCGACCCGCTTGTACGCCCGATGATCACACTCGTCCTGAACCCGCCGTCCTCAAGGGTACGCGTACGGCGGTCGCGCGGCGCGGCTATGCTGCAACGCCTGCGGTCGCGGCCGGGCGGGGAACGAGACGGGTCGAGGTGATCGAACAGATGGACATCGCACGCAGCGTTCGCTACCCCGAAGGCCTGCGCTCCACTTCGTTGTTCATTGTCTGGGGGCCGCCGAGCCATGGTCCCCGCACCAAGGTCTTCGCCCGCGCGCTGGGCATCGAGCCTGTGTTCGTGTACTCCACGACGCGGCGTGGACTGCTGATCGCGCCGTGGAAGTATGCCTATCAGGCGGTCGCCACGCTGCTGCTGCTGCGGCGCCGCCGGCCAACCGTGGTGTTCGTGCAGAGTCCTCCCAGCTTCGCCCCCCTGGTCGTCTGGCTGTACACGGCGATCGTGGGCGGGCGGTTCCTCGTCGATGCGCACAGCGGCGCCTTCGACAGCCGCGTATGGGCCCGCCCGGCCTGGCTGCACCGCTTCGTCGCACGACGTGCGGTGGCCACCGTGGTCACCAACGAGCACCACCGGGATCTGCTCTCGGCGCAGGGCGCGCGAGCGGTGATCATCCGGGACGTACCGACGACCTTCGTACTCGGCAGCCCGCCGGACCTCGACGACGGCTTCCGGATCATGGCCGTCAACACGTTCGCGCCGGACGAGCCGGTCGGCGAGCTCGTGGCTGCCGCCGCCGAGCTGCCGACGGTCTCGTTCTACCTGACCGGTGACCCGGCCCGCCCGGGGTTCGTCGCTCCGGCAGTGATCCCGCCCAACGTCCACTTCACCGGCTTCCTTCCCGACGACGAATACTTCGGTCTGATGCACGCATGCGATGCCGTGCTGTGCCTGACGACCAGGGAGCACACGATGCAGCGCGGTGCGTGCGAGGCGCTGTCCATGGGCGTCCCCATCGTGACGTCGGACACGGCGTTGTTGCGGACGTACTTCCGCCGGGGGACCGTGCACGTGCGCAGCGATCGCGCTGCGATCCGTCGCGGCGTCGCGGCGATGGTCGCAGACCACGAGCGCTTGGCACAGGAGATCCGCGAACTGCAGACCGCGCAGCGCGACGAGTGGGAGACCGCGGTGTCGGAGCTGACCGGGCTGCTGCAGCGCTGACTGTCGCATATAGCCGGTCTCACCACGTTGTAGCTTAGGCTAACCTAAGCTCTGTTGTTCCATGCGCGGCGGTGCGCTGGTGAAAGGTGGGACGGTGGTGACGAGCACCACTGGCGCGGTGAGACGGTGATGGGCGGCCACGAGCGGCGCGTCGACCCGACCGGCGCTGGCGGCGCCGTGGCGCGGAGGCGACCCGTGCGCGGCACAGGGCTGCGACGCCAGGTGCTGGTGCTGCGGGTGCTGGTCCTGGTGCTGCCGGTCGTGCTCGCGGCGTGCACGGCGGCGGGCGAGGATCGGCTGACGATCTACTCGGGGCGCGGCGAGAGCCTGGTGGGGCCCGTGCTGCGGCAGTTCAACGCCGACACGGGCATCGGCATCGACGTGCGCTACGGCGAATCGGCAGAACTCGCCCTGCTGATCGAAGAGGAGGGCGACAACACTCCCGCCGACGTGTTCTACTCCCAGACGCCGGGCGCGACGGGCTTCCTGGCGGCCAACGACCGCTTGGCGGTGCTGCCCGACGACGTGCTGGCGATGGTCGACGAGCGGTTCCGCGGCCCGGACGGGCGGTGGGTCGACATCACCGGCCGTCAGCGGGTTCTGGTCTACAACACAGACACCCTGAGTGAGGACGAGTTGCCTGCCTCGGTGCTGGACATCAACGACGAGCCGCATGCCGGCCGCGTCGCCGTCGCCCCATCCAATGGCTCGTTCCAGGACTTCGTGACCGCGCTGCGCCAAACCGAGGGCGAGGACGTCGCCCGTGAGTGGCTGGCGGATCTGGCGGCCGCGGGCGCGCCGACCTACGCCAACAACAACGCCATCGTCGAGGCCGTCTCCCGCGGCGAGGTCGACATGGGCCTCGTCAACCACTACTACAACTACCGCTTCCTCGAGGAGGACCCCGACCTGCCGAGCCGCAACCATGTCTTCGGTGGCGGCGACATCGGCGCGCTGCTGATCGAGTCGACTGCCGCGATCACCGCGGTATCGGACAACCCCGATGCGCAGCAGCTGATCGAGTACCTGTTGAGCGAGGACGCGCAGCGCTTCTTCGCCAACGAGACCAAGGAGTATCCGTTGGCATCGGGCATGGAGCCCGCCGACGACCTGCCACCGCTCGACCTGTCATCGGTCACGTCGGTCGACATCGAAGAGTCCGGCACGGGCCTGCAGCGGACACTCGAACTGATCCGTGACAGCGGGCTGAGTGGGTGAGCGTGCTGCGGATGCCGGCCGAGGCGCCGGGTCGGGCTGACGTCACCCGCACGGCCCTCGTGACCGCGTTGGCAGTCGCCGGCGTCATCGCAACGATGGCGGCGCTCGCCGGGCTCCCGGCGCGTGCCACCCAGGGCGCCCGGACCACCGCGGACGAGCCGCAGTACCTGCTGACCGCGCTCAGCCTGGCCGAGGACGGCGATCTCGACATCTCCGACGAGCTCGCCTCCCAGCGGTGGCGCACCTTCCACGAGGCGACGCTGCCGCAGCAGACCCGGGCGCTGCCCGGTGGTGCCCGGATCAGCCCGCACGATCCGCTGCTGGCCGCGCTGCTCGTCCCCGGCGTCGCGTTGGCGGGCTGGGTCGGCGCCAAGGTCACGCTCGCGGTGCTCGCCGGCGTTCTCGCCGCGCTGCTCGTGTGGACGGCGATCATGCGCCTCGGCGCGCGGCCGGTCGTGGCCGTGTCGCTGACCAGTGTGTTCACCGCCGCCGTCCCGCTCGCGCCCTACGGCACGCAGATCTACCCCGAACTGCCTGCTGCGCTGGCCGTCGCGGTCGCCTTGGCGGTCCTGCTCGGACCTGCGCGCCCGATGGGCGCGGTGGTCATCGGCACCGCGTGCTGCGCGCTGCCGTGGCTGGGCGTCAAGTACACGCCGATCGCGATGGTGCTGATGGGCGCGACGCTGCTGGCGCTGTGGCGCGCGGGTCATCGCATGCCGGCCACCGGCCTGACGCTGGGGATCGCGGCTGCTGGCGTGGCCTACCTGGTGGTGCACCAGATGGTGTGGACCGGCCCGACGGTGTACGCCAGCGCCGACCACTTCGTGACCGACGGCGAGCTGAGCGTGATGGGTGTCGCGCCCGACTACTGGGCGCGCACGACCAGGCTGGTCGGGCTGTTGATCGAACGTTCGTTCGGCATCGCCGCGTGGCAACCCGCGTGGCTGCTGCTGGTCGCGTCCGTGGCAGCCGCCGTGCGCGCGCGGCCCCCCGGGTGGAACGTGCTGGTCGCGGTGCTGGCGACGGGCTGGATCACCGCGTCCTTCGTCGCGTTGACCATGGCCGGCTGGTGGGTGCCCGGTCGTCAGATCGTGGTCGTGCTGCCCGCCGCTGTGCTGCTGTGCGTCTGGTGGGCCGGGCGGCACACGTGGGCCGCCCGTGCCATCCTCGCGTTCGGCCTCGTCGGCGTCGTGTCGTGGTTGCTGCTCGCATGGGAGGCCTCGACCGGTCGCGTGACACTCGTCGACGACTTCTACGCCACGGCAAACCCGCTGTACCGGGCGTGGCGGGCGGTGCTACCCGACTATCTGGTGCCGTCGGCGGCGACGTGGTGGCGCCACGGCGCCTGGCTCGCCGCGCTCGTCGCTCTGGCGGCCCGGGTGTGGCGCGCCTCGGCCACCAGTGCTCGTGGTGCTCGGACAGCCCCGATCATGAGGTGGAGGTGAGACCACCGGACGGCGTTCGGTGCCGCTCCTGGTAGCGGGCCGCGACCGCCTGGAGCACGACATGCGGTGGCAGGTCGCCGGGGCCGGGCACGCCACCGAGGCGGTCTCCGAGCGCCGTGAGCAGTTGCCGCGCGATCTCGTCACGTCGCTCGTCAGGCAGGCTGTCGGCGCGCATCAGATACGTGCGGAGCGCCGCGTAGTCGCGGGGGCGCAGGGCGCTGGTGTCGAAGCTGTCCGCGATGCCGCGGGCGGCAGCCGGGATGGTGAAGCGGTGCGCAGTCGACGCGTCGCCGTCGGTGCGCTCCCGCCGCACGACCGTGCCGGCGACGAAGTCCCCGAGGCGCTGGCTGCGCCGCGACGACAGGCTCGACACCACCGCGGCGAAGCCGAAGGTCAGCCAGAAGTCCACGAGCCCCATCGCCGCCCGAATCGCCGCGTGCCGGAAGCGGATCGGCGCGCCCTCGACCGTGACGACCCGCAGGCCCATCAGCGACTTGCCCGGCGTCCGCCCACCTCCGCTCCACGCGGTCTCGAAGGCGACCGGATAACCGAAGAACACCAGGAAGCCCAGGATCAGCAGGGTGGTCACCGGCACCCAATCGGGCAGCGACTGCGTCTCGCCCGCCGCCCCGACGACGATGGCCAGTGCTACGAACGCCAGTCCCTGGATGCTCCAGTCGACGATGACCGCCACACCGCGGGATCCCACGGTCGCCTCGGGCATGTCCAGCGGCACGGCCTCGGGTGTCACGAACCCGTGGTCGCTGCTCATCGCCGCCCCTTCTCCGCTGCGCGGTGGTGCCAACACGTCTGTGCCACGATAGGCCTCGTGGACATCGACGGCTTCATCTCCAGCCACCGCCCGGGGTGGGATCGGCTGAGCGACCTGGTCGCAGCAGGGGAGCGCCGCCGGCCGTTGCCGGCCACCGAGATCGACGAGTTGATCCGCCACTACGAGCGGACGTCGACGCACCTGTCCATCGCGCGCACGCGTTACGCAGATCCCGCGCTGACCGCCGACCTGACACGAAGGGTGGGGCGGGCGCGTGCGCTGATCTACGGCAGCCGCACGGGGACGTGGCGCGACGCAGGCGCCTTCGTCACCGACGAGTTCCCGGCGGCGGTGTGGCACGCACGCCATGCGATCGCGGTGTCGTTCCTGCTCTTCATGGTGCCCGCAACGATCATGGCGGTGTGGCTCGCCAACTCGCCGCGCGCGCTGGACGTCGCGGCACCGCCGGCGCTACGCGCGGCCTACGTCGAGCGGGACTTCGCGGAGTACTACACCTCGCAGCCGTCCGCCCAGTTCGCCTCGCTCGTGACGACCAACAACATCCGTGTCAGCATCTTTGCGTTCGCCGGCGGCATCCTGGCCTGCATCCCCACGGCCCTGGTGATGATCAGCAACGGGGCAAACGGTGGTGCCGCAGCCGGGCTCTTCGCAGCCGCGGGCGAGCTGCCACGGTTCTGGGGGCTGATACTGCCGCACGGTCTGTTGGAGCTGACGGCGGTGTTCATCGCCGGCGGTGCCGGGCTCCGGCTGGGCTGGACACTGATCGACCCGGGTGACCTGCCCCGGTCGGTCGCCCTCGCGGCCGAGGGCCGGCGCTCGATCGTCATCGTCATCGGCCTCATCGCCGCGTTTCTGCTCGCCGGCCTCGTCGAGGGCTTCGTGACGGGCTCCGCGCTGCCGACCTGGGCGCGCGTGGGCATCGGCATCGCCGTGGAGGCCACCTTCGTCGGCTACCTGCTGCTACGCCGCCCCGGCCGCGCCTGACCTGTCCGCAGCACACCCGGCAGGTCGCTCAGCGTCGTGAGCGCCACATCGGGCGGCGGGCGACCCGGGTTCTGCAGGTGGCCCCACGGCCCCCGACGCAGCCACGCGGTGCGCAGCCCGGCGCGGGCCGCCGGCATGACGTCGTTGTCGATGCGGTCACCGACGTAGAGCACTCGCGACCGTACGGACACGCCGGTGAGTGCACACACGCGGTCGAAGAACGCAGGATCCGGTTTCTCGACGCCGAGATCGGCGCTGGTGGCGATCACGTCGGCGGGCAGGGCCAACCGCTCGAGTTGGGCGCGCCGGCGGGCCGGCTGGTTGCCCGCGATGACGATGGTCGTCCCGACGTCGCGTAGCGCTGCCAGCGTCGGACGGACGTCGGGGTACAGGTCGGCCTCTCCGAAGCCGCCGTAGCGCTGCTCGTGCAATGGTTCGAGCGCGCGCCAGTCGGTGCCTGACGCGACGCGGGCGAACACCGCGGTGTGCGGCTCACCGGCGACGATCGTCGCGCCGAGCGCGGCCGCGAAGGTCAACCGGGTCACGCCCAACAGATCGGCCCAGGTGTGCCACACCCGCGTCTCGTCGACCAGTACCTCACCGACGTCGAACACGACCGCCTCGACGGTCGCCTCGACCCCGCCCTCGGCCGGCGTCGTCTCGTCGCTCACAGGCGGCCCGCCGCCTTGGTGTCCAGGTACGCGTCCGACAGCGCCGCGGCCAACCCCCCGGGCACCGCGTCGACAACGGTTGCGCCGGCGGCCCGCAGCCGGGTCGTGGTCGCCGCCCGCTGCTCGAACGTGCGGATCGCAGCCGCCCGGCGGTACGTCTGCTCGACCGTGTGCGCCGGCTGGGTTCGCCAGCCCTCCACCACCGGATCGCGGACCGCACCGATGACGACCAGGTGGCGCCGGCGCACCAGCCCGAGCGCGGGCAGCAGCGTCTGCGTCGCCGCTTCGTTGGCCAGCTCGGTCAGCACGACCAGCAACGCCCGCCGTGGGAAGCGGCCGAGCGCGCTGGCGAATGCCGCGCGGTAGTCCGACTCGACCAGCCGTGGCTCGATCGTCGCAAGCTCGACGGTGAGCCGCCGCAGCTGATCCGACTGACTGCGCGGCGGCAGTGTGGCCAGCACCCGATCCGCGAATGCGATCATGCCGACCCGGTCGCCGAGACCGGTTGCCAGCCGGGTGACGGCCTGCGCGGCGTCCATCGCGTGTTCCAGGCGCGGGAGCACCTCGTCGCTCACCGTGGTACGGGTACCCGTCGTCGCGGCGCCCACCAGCGCGGCCATCGTCCGCCCGCAGTCGACGAGGAGCAGCACGGTCTGGTTGCGTTCGGCGCGATAGGTCCGCACGATCGTCTGCGGCGATCGTGCGGTCGCCGCCCAGTCGATGCGGCGCAGCTCGTCGTCGACCGTGTACTCCCGGAGCGTGTCAACGTCCAGGCCGCCGCCACGGATGCGCACCGCGCGCTCACCCAGCTGCAGCTGCTGTGCGCGCCGCAGGCGCAGCTCCGTCTGCGCCCGCGAACGAAACGGTGGGTAGACGGTCAGGACGTGGGGCAGCGGACGCCAGCGTTGCCGGGCGGCGAGGCCCCACGGGCCGGTGCTCCGTACGGTCACGCGCGCGAGCACGAAGCGCCCCCTCCGCTGCGGCCGCAGCTCGACGCTGCGGTGCGCCCGCCCGCGTGGTGGCACGGTCATCGTCGCACGTCGGGTCGGCGCGCCGAGCGAGTCCACGAGCTCGTCGGCGAGCGCCACGCGCAGCCGTCGCGCGGTGGCGTTGCGGACGGTCCACGTGACCCGTCCGACGCTGCCGCGCGTCAACACGTCGGGTGCGTCACGGCGCACATCGAGCCGCTCGGGACGCGGAGCACGAAGCCAGTCGACGATCGCCGCGACCCCCAGGACGCCGTTGTACAGCACGACCCAGCGGGTCGCGACCACCGGCGCGAGCAGTGCGCCCGCGGCGGTCACGGCAGCCAGTCGGAGGGTCAGAACGGGTAGCACGGCGGTCAGCGCGGCACAGGAGTCGCGCGCAACAGCGCGCGCAGGACGTTGTCGGGCGTCGCTCCCTCCAGCTCGACCTCCGGTCTCAGCACCAGCCGGTGGCGCCATGTCGGCAGCACCATCGCCTGGACCTCGTCGGGCGTCACGAACTCACGGCCCCGCAGCAGCGTCCACGACTTGCTCGTGTGCAGCAGCATCGCCAGACCCCGCGGGCTGATCCCGAGCTGGACCGACGGCGACGTGCGGGTCGCACGCGCCAGGTCCACGAGGTAGGAGATGATGCGGTCGTCGACGCGCACCGCTGTCGCGGCCGCGCGGGCGCGCTCGACCGCGGCGGCGTCAGCCACCGCACGCACGCCGGCACTCGCGACGTCCGTCGCGTCGAACCCCGCGTCGTGGCGGCCCAGCATGGCCCGTTCCTGCTCGGCGTCGGGGTAGCCCACCGACAGCTTGACCAGGAAGCGGTCGACCTGGGCTTCGGGAAGCGGGTACGTGCCCTCGTACTCCACCGGGTTCTGGGTCGCCACGACCAGGAACGGATCCGGCAACTGCCGGCTGTGGCCCTCGACCGAGACCTGGCGTTCCTGCATGGCCTCCAGAAGCGCCGCCTGTGTCTTCGGCGGCGTCCGGTTGATCTCGTCGCCGATCAGCAGATTCGTGAACAGCGGACCCTCGTGGAACACGAACTGGCCGGTCTCCTGTCGGTAGATCACGCGGCCGATCAGGTCGCTCGGCATGAGATCCGGCGTGAACTGGACCCGGCGCACGTCCAGGTCGAGGGTCGCCGCGAGGGTCGTCGCCAGCAGGGTCTTGGCGGTGCCCGGTACACCCTCGACCAGCGCGTGGCCGCCGACGATCAGCGCGACCAGCAGCCCGTCGACGATGTCGTCCTGACCGATGATGACCTTCGCGATCTCACCGCGGACGTCCGCAAGCAGGTCCTGATGGGTGGCGGCGTCAGTGGACATCGGTGTGCTCTCGATTCGGGGACAGCGTGGCGGCCACGTCGCGCTCGAGCTGGGCGAGGTCGACGGTGGCCCGCAGCAGGTCGGCGTCGTCGGTGGGCGTGGCTGGCTCGAGTGTCGCAGCGACCGCCGCCCCATCCTGCCCCGTCCGCTCTGCGACGGCGGCGGCGATCTCCTCGACCCCGGACCCGCCGTGGAGACCGAGCCGACGCGCGAGCCTGAGACGGGTGTCCCCGGCGATGCGCCGGACAGCGGCGGCGCGGGCGCCGTTGCGTGCGAGCAGCGCGCCGACCGCGCTCGTCTGTTCAGCGTTGGCCAATGTCACCGAGGTCGTCTCGACCAGCGGCGGGCCGAGTCGCCGGGCACGCCACACGACCAGCACAACGAACGCGACGAGCAGCTGCAGCACCATCACCCTGACGCCGGGCGGGACCAGGTCGACGAGGCTGACGTCGTCGCCGGCGGTTCGCAGCACCGGCCGGACGACCGCGATCGAGCCATGGCCGGAAGGGGCCAGCAGCTGCGCCGTGAGCACGGCGTGATCAGCCCGCCCGAGCGTGCTGTTGACCAGCACATCCGGACCGCCGAGCGACACGATATGACCACGGCCCAGCGGTTCGATGACCAGCCACGCGCCCTCGGCGGTGGCGAAGCAGCCGGTGCCGCCGTCGGGAACCGGGTAGACGACGCCGCCGGTCGGGCGCACCTCACGCACATCGCGCAGGGCCGGCACGTCGCAGCCGCGGGTCAGCACACGGTCCAGGAAGCCGACTGGCACCGGGTCCTGCGGTGCCAGCTCGGACTCCGGGTCGGCGACCACGACCCGGGCGCCGTCCCGGACGC
This sequence comes from Nitriliruptorales bacterium, assembly GCA_024644015.1. Lineage (GTDB taxonomy): Bacteria > Actinomycetota > Nitriliruptoria > Euzebyales > JAHELV01 > JAHELV01. Next base: position 27,606 of record JAHELV010000034.1, on the reverse strand, counting down.
GCCGGCGCAGTGCCTCGTGCTGCGCGTCGGTGAGCTGGTCGCGCAGCAGCAGGACCACATCGGCATCCGCGATGTCTCCTGGATCGACGACGTCGACCGGGTGGCCGACCGCAGCGAGGACGTCGACGAGCGCGCGCGTGCCGTCGGGTCCGGTCGACGCGGGATCCAGCGGCAGTCCGGTGTCGGGTTGTACAGCGGTCAACACGGCCACCCCGGTGATGGCTACCGCCAGAACGACGAGCGGCCACCACTCGCGGAGGCGGCGCAACAACCACCGTCCCACGACCTCGTCGTCGGTGTCCGCGCTCGCCGCTGTGGGCCCGCTGACAGCTGGTGACCGCCCTCCCACGACATGGTCGGTCGACGTCACGCTGTCACCAGCACCCGACGGCGCACCGCGGTGACCGCATGCCGCAGCGCCGCCACGTCGGCGTCGGTGACCTCGCGGCGGTCGTACCACGCCGCCTCGAACGCCGTCGTCACCGCCGTCATGGGCTCGGCGGCATCCGGTGCCGCACCGACGACGTCGCGCAGGTAGCCGCGGGCGGTGCGTCCGGCGACTTCGTCGATCATCCCGGCCGCCACCAGCTCGGCCAGCAGAGCGCGATAGTGGCAGCGCAGCGCCGCTGCCCACTCGCCGGCACCCTCATGGCGCACGGCGTCGGCCTGCCAATCCTGCGCGCCACGCCCGCCGAGACCTCCCGGGCGCGCCGGTCGGCCGCGATCCCGGCGGATCCGACGGAGCAGGCGCCAGACGATCAGCGCGACGCTGCCGATCAGCGCGGCCAGCAGCACGACACCCACCCCGTCGCCGCCTGCCGAGATGACCTGCGATACCAGCTCGGCCACCTGCTCGAGCAGCCAGCGCACGCCCCGTGTCAGCAGCCCCGGCTCGGCCTCGGCGTACGCCGGTCCCGACAGCACGCGGTCGACGGCTTGGCGGATCTCCGCGGCGTCGAGAGCCGACGGCGTCAGCTGCGCCACGTCACCACCCGTGGTCGGGGGGCTTTCCGAGCTCGCCGGCGAGCTCCGTCAGGTCGTAACCCTCGGCCCGCACCCGGCGGTCGAAGTACACCAGCACGAGCGCCGCGCCCAGAATGCTGTTGCCGACGAGGCTGGTCACGATGTTGCCCGCCGTGACGACGACTGCGCCGGCGGCGGTGCCCACGGCGCTACCCAGGAACTGGAACGGCAACCCCAGAACGGCCTGGACGATGGCGGAGACGATGTAGACCACCAGCATCGTGCCGAGCACGAAGCCCGTCCGGCCCTTCACCAGCGCGTTCGATCGGTCCATCGCCCGCACGGGCCCGACACCCTCGAGGACCACCACCGGCACGGTCAGCACGAGCCGGACGACGGCGATGATCGCAGCGATCAGGCTCACGATGAACGCCAGCCCACCCATCACGAGGAGGGCGTCGACACCCGAAACCGCGCCTCCTACCATCACGAACGCGGGGAGGATGAAGATCAGGAACGGGATGAAGCCGATCAGGAACACGGCGGCCAGCAACGGCAGATAGCGTCGACCGGCGGCACGGACGTCGGCCATCGGATCGACCGAGCCCGTGCGATACCCCGAGGCCGCGATGCGCACGGCGATCCCGTAGATCAGCGGCGTCAACAGCAGCCCCGCGATGCCCGCCACGGCGCTTCCGACCACCGCCCGGGTAAGCTGCGCGAAGTCCGGTTCGGCGGCGATCTCTCCGGCGACCTGCGGGTCCTGCAGTGATTCGATCAGACCCGGTGTCGAGCCGAAGACCTGCGCGACCACGAACCCCGAGAGCACTGCCAGCGGAACGACCACGACACCGAGCCCGAGCGCGAACTCCCGCCAGTGCGTCCGGACCAACCGGAAGGCGCCATCGAGCACCTCACCCAACGTCAGGGGTCGCAGGCGCTGGGTGCTCTCCTCGGAGCCCCACGGGTTCACGCCGTCGGACGGGTCGGCGGCCGGCACGTCGCGTCGCCGTTCGGTCGCCCACGGGTCGAAACTGTCGCCGCCCGGGTCTGTGGGATCGTCGCCCCAGCTCACGTGTCAGCCTGTCTGTCGCGATGTGCGTGCTCAGCCTAGACGAGTCCCGTCGGTTGTGACGGTGGCGCGTGAAGCGGCAGCACGCGGCCGGCGACGAGGAGCAGCGCCTGCGCGGCGTGGTCGGCCACCGTTGCGTTCACACCGCCGAGCAGGTCGCGGTACCGCCGCGTGGCGCGGTCGATCGGCACGATGCCCATGCCGACCTCGTTCGACACGATCACGGTCGGCGCCGACCGGCCCGCCGCGGTCATGCCCAGTGCGTCCGCCGCCGCGAGCACCGCGCCGTCGTCGAGGTGATCGATGACGTTGGCCAGCCACAACGTGAGACAGTCGACGATCACCAGCGCGTCGGCGTCGGTCCGGGCGACCGCAGCCGCGACGTCGCTGGGCTCCTCGATCGTCGCCCAGGCCGCCGGACGATCAGCTCGGTGACGGTCGATCCGCCAGCGCATCTCGTCGTCGCGTGCCTGACCCGTCGCGATGAACGTGACAGGGCCATCGAACGCGCGACCCCAGCGCACCGCCAACGCGCTCTTGCCGCTGCGCGCGCCGCCGAGCAGCAGGCACAACGATCGTCGAGCGCCGGCACTGTCCGCACCACCGTGGCCGCGCATCTTCAGAAGTCGATGCCCCGTCGCGCCTGTATGCCGCGGTCGAACGCATGCTTGACCTTACGCATCTCGGTCACGGTGTCGGCCACGTCGATGATCTCCTGCGGCGCGTCCCGTCCCGTGAGGATGACGGTCGTCTGCTCGGGTCGGTTCCGCAGCGCTGCGACGACCTCGTCGGTGTCGATCCAACCGAAGTTCATCGGGTAGGTCACCTCGTCGAGCATGACCACCCGGTACTCACCGCTGGAGATCACCGACCTGGCGTGCCGCCAGGCCTCGAGCGCAACCGCCTGGCTGCGGTCCAGGTCGTCGGACTCCCAGGTGAAGCCATCGCCCAGGACCCACCACTCGATGCCGAGCTCGCGGGCCGACTGCTCTTCGCCGACCTTCCAGTCGCCCGACTTCATGAACTGCACGACGCAGACCTTCCAGCCACGGGCCCGGGCGCGCAGCAGCGTGCCCAGGGCCGCCGTCGTCTTGCCTTTGCCGTCACCGGTGTTGACGAGCACCAGCGACTCGGCCCAGGTGCGCTCCGGCACCGGTGGCGCCGCCGTCGGCGG
>JAHELV010000034.1:7688-24297 GCA_024644015.1 Nitriliruptorales bacterium | reverse complement strand
CCCGGGCGCGCAGCAGCGTGCCCAGGGCCGCCGTCGTCTTGCCTTTGCCGTCACCGGTGTTGACGAGCACCAGCGACTCGGCCCAGGTGCGCTCCGGCACCGGTGGCGCCGCCGTCGGCGGCACCGTCGGGTCCGGTGACCTGGTTTGGTCTGGGGACCTACCGCTGTCGCTACTTGAGGTCTGGTCTGGTGACCTACCGCTGTCGCTACTTGAGGTCTGGTCTGGGGACCTACCGCTGTCGCTACTTGAGGTCTGGTCTGGTGACCTATCGCTGTCGCTACTTGAGGTCATGGCAGCTCCGTGCGTTGATGGCGGTCATGTTGACGTGGGCGGCCACCGGGGATCTGGTGGGCCGCCATCCAGGTGCGACGCAGGTGACCGGTCCATCGGTCACCGACCGCCGGCGCGTGCCGGGATCACGGCCAGCTCGCCGTCGGGTGCGGTGACGACGTGGACGTCTGCGTCGAAGTGCGCGGCGATCCGCTCGCGGGTCAGTACCTGCGCGGGCGTACCCTGCGCCGCGATGCGGCCGCTGTCGAGCAGCACCAGGCAGTCGGCGTACTGTGCAGCCAAGGTCAGGTCGTGCATGGCGGCCAGGACGGTCAGGTTGCACTCCTCGCGCAGCCGGTCGACCAGTTCCAACACCTGCTGCCGGTGTCCGATGTCCAGCGCAGACGTCGGTTCGTCGAGCAGCAGCACCGGAGTCTGCTGCGCGAGCGCCCGAGCGAGCACGACACGCTGCTGCTCACCACCGCTCAGCGTCTGCACGCCGCGGTGGATGAACGGTGACAGATCGAGACGCGCCAGGATGTCCGCCGCGATCCGCAGATCCGCCTCGTCCTCGACGCCGAGGTACGACAGGTGTGCGGTGCGGCCGAGCAGCACGTAGTCCAGCGCGGTCATGGCTTCGGGGATCACGGGCCGCTGCGGGACCAGCGCGACGCGACGCGCGCGCTGACGAGGCGGCAGCGCCAGCATGTCGCGGCCACCCACGGTTATGCGGCCATGGGCCGGCACCGCCCCGGTCAGGGCGTGGAGCAGCGACGTCTTGCCCGCGCCGTTGGGGCCGATCAGCGCCGTCCACCCTCCGGTTCCGACCGACAGCGAGACACCGTCGACTGCGACGTGGTCGTCATACACGACGCGCACGTCGTGCAGCGCGACCGGCGCCCTGCCGTCCGCCGGGTGTGATCCGAGGGACGCGGCGGCGGTCGCCAGGGACCGGTCAGGCACGTTCACCCCACCCGCCGGTGACGGAGGACCACGACGAAGAAGGGTGCGCCGATGAACGCCGTCACCACCCCGATCGGGATCTCGGCGGGTGCGAGCACGAGCCGCGCCAGCAGATCGGCTGCGACGAGAAACGCGCCGCCGAACAGCAACGACAGCGGCAGCACACTGCGGTAGCTCGAGCCTGCGAGCAGCCGGACGGTGTGCGGCACGATGATGCCGACGAAGCCGATGAGCCCACCGACCGCCACCGCGGCCGCGGTGCCGAGCGACGCCGCGATCACGACGATCAGCCGGACGCGGGACACCGCCACACCCAGCGCCACCGCCTCCCGATCGCCGACGCCCATGACGTCCAGCAGGCGACGGTGGACCAGCAGCACCACCGACGCGACGGCGACGTACGGCAGGATGAGCACCACCTCGTCCCATCCGGTCGTGGACAGGCGGCCGAGCAACCAGGCGTACACGCGACGTATCGAATCGCTGTTGCGTTGCTGTACGAACGTCTGCACGGCGGTGAAGAACGCGGCGACGGCGACACCGGCGAGAATCAGCGACACCGTCCCGCGATCGCCCGTGACCGAGCGCGACAGAAGGTACGTCGCGCCGACCCCGGCCAGCGCGCCGGCGAACGCTGCGAGGGGCAGTGGATCGATCGACCACTGCGCGGTGGTAGGGCCGTACACGATCGCGAGCGTGGCGCCTACTCCCGCGCCGGCGGCGATGCCAAGCAGGTACGGGTCGGCCAGCGGGTTGCGGAACACGCCCTGGTAGCCCGCGCCGGCCGTGGCGAGCATCGCGCCCACCAGGCCGCCGAGCACGACCCGAGGGACCCGAAGCTGCCACAGGATCGTTGCTTCGCGCTCGGACAAGCCCGAGGCCAGCTCGACGCCGGGCACCCCGTCGGCGAGCGCGCGCAACACGCCGGTCAGGGGCAGATCGACCGGCCCCAGGGAAACGCCGGCCAGGAAGGTCACGGCGAGCGCGACGCCGCCGGCCGCCAGCCATGCGGGTCGCAGTCTGCCCGCCGGACGCGGCGGGCTGTCGACGCCGTCGGTCGCGACGCCGTCGGTCGCGACGTCGCCGGGATCGCGGCGGACGGGCGCTTCCTCGGGCGTCGTCAGGCTCATGACCTGGCGTGTCCCGACTGCGCGGCGACCGCGTCGGCGACCGTCCCGAGCAGGTCGACGATCCGGGGACCCCAGCGTGACGCGATGTCATCGTCGAGCTCGATCACCGCGCTGTTGCGTACCGCCGCGATCTGATCCCAGCCCGGCCGTTCGGCGACGGTCTCGGCGGACTGGCCGCAGCACCTGGTGTCGGCCAGGAAGATCAGATCCGGATTCGCGTCGATGATGAACTCCTCGGACAGCTGTGGGTAGCCGCCGGCGTCGTCGGGGACGTCATCGGCGACGTTGCGCAGCCCCACGAGGTCGTAGATCTGACCGATGAACGTGTCGCTGGTCACGCTGAAGTAGGTGTCGTCGAGCTCGTGGTAGTAGGTCAGCGGTTCAGCGGCGCCCGACAGCGCCGTTGTGATCTCGTCGATGTCGGACCGCATCCGCTGGACGAGCGCGTCCGCGTCGGCCTGATGACCGGTGGCGACGCCGAACTGTTCGATCTGGCCGTAGCTGTCATCGAGCGTCGACGCTGCGGGTGCGACGAGCACCGGTATGTCGAGGTCGTCGAGCGACTCGGCGACGTCCGCACCGTCGTCGGCGATCACGACGAGGTCGGGTCCGTAGCCGGCGATCGCCTCGATGTTCGGTTCGAAGCCGGACAGGTCGGTCGTGGGCGCCTCGGGCGGGTGGTTCGAGAAGTCGTCGACGGCGATGACCTGATCGCCCGCGCCGATCGCGAACAGCATCTCGGTCGCGGTGGGCGACAGCGAGACGATCGCGTCGGGCCGCCGGTCGATGGTGACGGCGCCGTTGGCGGCGTCCACCGTGACGGGAAAGCCGGCGCCGCCCGACGCGGTCCGCTGCGTCGGCTCGGCGCTGGGCGACGCAGGTGCTTCGGCGCCGACGTCGGCCGCCGACCGGGCGGCCGTGCCACAGGCGCTGAGCAGAAGCGGGAGCAGCACGAGCGCGATCGCACGGGTCATGGTGGCGCGAGACATCGAGTCCCTCCTGGTCGGAGGGATGAACAGCCGCTCGAGGGCGAGAAGTCGCCACACGAACTGCCCTTCATCCGAGAGCTGGTCCGTGACCGTCGAAGTAGGCGACCTGGCTCGTCTCTGCCGCAGATGTCGCACGGGCACACGGCGGAGCTTCACAGTTGCGGGACAGCGCCGGGTTCACACCGGGCTTCGCTGACCGCGACGGTACCGCCATGGGAACGGGCGGCGGTGCAATCCTAGCCGGTCGGCGAAGCCTGACGCCAGGACGCACGTGGGGCGCACGCTATGTCAGGGTGACGGCTCTGCCGGTCTCCGCCGAGTCATAGGCGGCCTCGATGATCTCGACGCACCGCAGGTGATCGAGCGGCTCGCTCTCGAAGGGCAGACCGGAGCGCAGGCTCTGGATGAAATGCTGCTGGGTGGCACGCACGCTGTCGCCGGCGAAACCGATCTCGGGCACCTCGTAGTCGACGGGTTCGGGGATGCCGCCCAACGGGTGCAGCGTCAGCGCACCGTCGGCGTCGAGCAGCATGTGCCCCTTCGAGCCGTCCACGCGCATCGTGCCGAAGGTGAGCATCGGATCGGCCGCGGTGCTCTCGTTGTACCGGCTGGCGTCGAGCACCGCGGTCGCACCGTCTTCGAAGCCGAGCACCAGCACCGCGGCGTCTTCGCCGCGGACCTTCGGATTGCTGCGGTGCGTCCTGGCGTAGACCGACGTGACCTGACCCAGCAACAGGCTGAAGGCATCGACGAAGTGGACACCCACCTCGTCGAGCAGCAGGCGTGGCTGGTCCTGCGGCCGCGGGTCAGCTGCAGCGTACGCGTCGCTGTCCCAGCCCTCGCCCGTCCGCATCCTGAACATCAACGTCGACGGGTCACCGAGAACGTCGGCAGCGAGCAGTTCCCGCGCCTTGCGGTACCACGGCTGCCAGCGCCAGTTCTCGTGCACCATCAGTCTGACGCGTGACGTCGCCATGTGCTCCACGAGCGCGGCGGTCTCGGCCGCCGTCGGCGTCAGTGGCCGCTGGCAGATCACGTGTGCGCCGCGCGCCGCGGCGTGCCGGCACTGTGTGGCGTGGAGGTCCGCCGGCGTCACGATGTCGACGAAATCAGGTTCCTGGGTGTCGATCATCTCGCGCCAGTCCGTGAACCGCGCCGAGATGCCGTGACGCTGCGCCAGATCGTCGGCTCTGATCGGATCCACGTCGCAGATCGCGGTGATCCGCACACCGGGGATGCGTGCCCACGCGTCGACGTGGTACGCGGCGAAGTTGCCGGCACCGATCATCACGCCGCGTAGCGACGCATGGGTCATCGACGTTCCTCCTGCACGGCGCGACGAAACCCTGTCCACGTCGGCGCCGGTGGCGAGCGTAGCTGGTCCGGTGGCGTGGGGTGACACCGCCGCAGCGTGACCTGTCGTCCGCAGGCGTCCGACGCCAAGGCCTTGAGGTGTGCAGTGGTCAGATCCAGGTGTTGAACCACATCCGCGCCCGCCACGCCGATTCGGAGATCTGCCACCCGTAGAACACCGGTGACCAGAACACGAACGAGGCGAGCGCCAGCCCACCGACGCCGATCGGTAGCCAGCGCAACCCCCGCCGCGGCAGCAGATGTGCGGCCGCCCACCCCAGTCCGAGCGTCACGAACGGCACGAGGGGCAGCGCGTAGAAGAAGAACAGTGGCCGGGACGAACCCAACCACGGCACGTACTGACCGAGCAGGAACACCAGGATCGTCGCGGCCACCCGGTCGCGGCGGCGGATCGCGGCGTAGAGCAGCGCAGGGTATACGGCGAGTGCCGCCCACCAGACGGCCGGGTTGCCAAGACCGACGATCTCCTCGACCATGCCCGGCTCGACGACGCAGGGCTCCTCGTCCGTGCGATCGGCTGCACACGACTCGTAGTAGTACACGACCGGCCGCCGGGTGAGCGGCCACAGGATCGCGGACGCCCGGTACGAATGGGTGACCTCCAGGTCGCGGTGGAACCGGTAGATGTCCTGCTGCTCCCCGAACCAGCCGCCGGCGATCTCGGCCGGCCCCACGTCGCACGGCGCCGTCGCGCAGTCGGCGACGCCGGGTCGCGTGCGCTCGTAGTTGGCGAACCACGACACGTACGACGCGACGTAGATGACGCCGGGAACGAGGACGAGGCCCGCGAGGCCGAGCCCGGCCAGCCGCCACGGCTGCCGGTACCAGCGACCGGTCACCGCTCTGCGCCACGCGATCTCGCTGGACAGCAGATACAGGCCGGCGGCGCCGATCGCCAGGACAGCGGACCACTTGCTGGCCAGCGCCAGGCCGAACGCGACGCCGGCAAGCCACAGGTAGGGCCGGGGCATGCGCGGGAGTCGCCGTACCGCGGGGCTTTCGGCGCTGTCGGGTGGCGCAGCAGCCGGCATCGTCTCGACATCGGACACACGCGCCCAGCGGCGGTCACGGTCGATCAGCAGCGCCCAGACGCCGAGCGCGACGAACAGCGCCAGAAAGATGTCGAGCATCGAGATCCGGCTCATCGTCAGTGCCAGGCCGTCGATGCTCAGCAGGAACGCGGTCAGCGCGGCGACGCCACGACGCCGGAACAGCCGCAGTGCGATCGCGTAGGTGACACCTACGAGCAGCGTGCCGGCAACCGCTGCGGCCGCGCGCCAGCCGACCGAGTTGTCGCCGAACACCGCGATGCCTGATGCGATCAGCCATTTGGCGACGGGCGGATGCACCACGAACACCGGATCGACGCCCTGACCCGGGTCGGCCTCGACCCTGGGCTCGGCCTCGACGCCGAACTCCAGGAGCTGGGCAGCGTTGGTCGCGTAGTACGTCTCGTCGAAGTAGATGCGCTCGGGATGCGACAGGTAGGCGAACCGCAGGCCGGCCGCGAACACGATGATTACCAGGGGCAGCAGCCAGCGCAGGCGATCACCGGTCCGGCGGTCGCCGGAGGGTTCCGCCACGCGGGACCCGGCGTCGGCGGGCGGGTCCGAGGTGCGCGCGCCGGCAGCGCCGAGATCCAGGGCCATCGCTGCCGCAGTGTAGCTCGGTGGAGGTGTCCTACTGTGGCTGCACAATGGATTGCGGAAGTCCTCCCCGTGGCTGATCCCACACCGTCCGGTGCGGGCCGGATCGTGCTGGTCGCGACGCCGATCGGCAACCTGGGCGACCTGAGTCCCAGGGCAGCGGCTGCGTTCGCAGCCGCAGACGTCGTGGCGGCCGAGGACACCAGGCGTACCGGGCGGCTGCTTGCGCATCACGGGCTCCGCCGCCCGTTGATCCGTTACGACGATCACACCGAGGAGCGCCGATCGGCGGCGCTGCTCGACCGGGCAGCCGCGGGCGAGACAGTGGTCGTCGCCACCGACGCGGGTACGCCGGGGATCAGCGACCCGGGGTACGTGCTGGTGCGCGCAGCGGTCGACCGAGGGGTCACCGTCGAGCTGATCCCGGGTCCGGTCGCGGCGGTACACGCCCTCGTGCTGTCGGGACTGCCCACGGACCGCTTCGTGTTCGAAGGCTTCCTGCCGCGCCGACCAGGGCCGCGGCGCGACCACGTCGCGGCCCTGGTCGACGAGCCCCGCACGATCGTGTGCTATCTGAGCCCGCACCGTGCCGCCGACGAACTGGGCGATCTGGCCGACGCGCTCGGCCCGCGCCCGGCGGCGCTCGCGCGGGAGCTGACCAAGTTGCACGAGCACATCCTGCGGTTGCCGCTGGACGAGTTGGCCGCGCGGGTACGCAACGAGGGCATCCGCGGCGAGCTGACGTTGGTGATCGGTGGCGCGCACGATCGCCGGGATGTGACCGCTGCCGACCGCCTCGATGATGCGGCCCTGGTCGGGCGGGTCCGCGACCTGATCGCGACCGGCATGGCCAAGAACGCGGCCATCGCCGCCGTCGCGCGCGCGACCGGCGCGGCGCGCTCCCGCGTGTACGACGCCACCGTTGGCGCGCGCGACGCCTGAGCCCGGGACGCGACGGTGGTTCGGCCGACCGGCGGGGCTGGCGCCCGCCCGCGGCGGCGGGTCCTACACTGGCGGGACAGGAGGTGCACCCCATGGCAGTCGACGAGCGGGGCCGCGCTGCCGCGCCGGCCCGTGCCGCGCGGGCGCACCCCTGTAGGGACGGCATGGTCATGCCCGCGGGCGCCCGCCGGTACGTCGCTGCGCTCCACTAGCGCCGCAGGAGCCGCCGGACGCCCCACCTCGCACGTTCCACCCGAACGCCGCCCACAACTGACCGCGAGGCTGTGATGACCGCCGCCAAGGACACGTTCTACATCACCACTCCGATCTACTACGCCAACGACGTGCCGCACATCGGGCACGCCTACACGACCGTGGCCGCGGACGTCCTGGCACGTTGGCGGCGGCTGAACGGCGACCGCGTGTTCTTCCTCACCGGCACCGACGAGCACGGACAGAAGGTCGCTCAGGCTGCCGCCGATCGCGGAGTGGACCCGCAGCGTCACGTCGATGAGATCAACCCGCGCTGGCACGACATGAACCGGCTGCTGCGCATCTCCAACGACGACTTCATCAGAACGACCGACCCCCGGCACACCAAACGGGTGCAGGAGTTCATGCAGCGCCTCTACGACCGGGGCGATCTGTACACGGCGACCTACACGGGCCCCTACTGCGTGCGCTGCGAGGGCTACTACACGATCGAGGAGTTGCTCGACGGTGGGTTGTGTCCGATCCACCGCAAGCCGGTCGAGCGGCTCGAGCAGGAGAACTGGTTCTTCCGGCTGAGCAGGTACGCCGACGCGCTGCTCGACCTGTACGACCGCCATCCGGACTTCGTGCGTCCGGCGGCGCGTCTGAACGAGGTCCGATCGTTCGTTGCGGCGGGGCTCGACGACATCTCGGCGTCACGCAGCGCGTTCGACTGGGGCGTGCCCGTGCCGTGGGAGCCGGGACACGTGTTCTACGTGTGGTTCGACGCGTTGCTCAACTACATCACCGCGTCCGGGTACGGCGACAGCGACGAGTTCGCACGGCGCTGGCCCGCCGACGTGCATCTGATCGGCAAGGACATCCTGCGCTTCCACGCCGTGTACTGGCCGGCCATGCTGATGGCGGCCGGAGTCGAGGTGCCCCGGCAGATCTTCGCACACGGTTTCCTGCTGGTCGGCGGCGAGAAGATGGGCAAGTCCAACGCCACCGGCATCGCGCCGGCGCAACTGGTGGAGCACTTCGGTCGCGACTGCTACCGCTACTACTTCCTGCGGGAGATCTCGTTCGGCCACGACGGTACGTTCTCGTGGGAGTCGATGAGCGACCGCTACACCGCCGACCTCGCCAACGCCCTGGGCAACCTGGTCAACCGCGTGCTCAACATGGTCGGGTCGTACTGTGACGGCGTCGTTCCGGAGCCGACCGGGGCGACCGGGGAGCCGGAGGCACGGTTGTTCGAGGACCTCGCCGTGGCGACCGACGGGCTCGAGGCGTTCGACCGCCTTGACTTCCAGCGGGGACTGGCCGACCTGTGGACCTTCGTGTCGGGGGTCAACCGCTACGTCGAGGCGCGGGCACCGTGGGCGCAGCGCAAGGCCGGCGACAGCGATGGGCTGCACACCACGCTGTACACGTGCGTGGACGCGCTGCGCATCATCGCCGTCTTGATTCTTCCCGTGATGCCCGACGCGGCGGAGGCGCTGTGGGCCAAGCTGGGAATCGGCGACGACCTTCACGGGCTGCGGTTGCCCCGTGCGGCGACACGGGGGATGCTGCCGGTCGGCGCGCGGACGACCCGCGGTGACGTGCTGTTCCCACGGCTCGACGACACCTGACGGGTGCCGCGGACGGCCGACGGGCGCGAGGACCGCACGCTAGGCTGCTGGCGGGGGTTAATGCGTTCACGTCAGCCGACCCGGACGGAGGTCGGGCACGGTGTACATCGACACGCACTGCCATCTCGAGATGGTCGAAGGGGCGTATCCCCACGACATCGTCGAGCGTGCGCGTGACGCCGGGGTCGACACCATGATGACGGTCGGGGTCGATCTGGCGTCCTCGGCGGAGTGCGTACAGACCGCCGGCGCCGTGCCTGCCGTCTGGGCGGTGGTCGGCATACATCCGCACAATGCCATCGAGGCCACCGATGCAGTCCTGGGCCGGCTGCGCCAGCTGGCCGGGCACCCGCGGGTCGTGGGCATCGGCGAAACCGGTCTGGACTACTACCGCGACCACTCGCCCCCCGGCCAGCAGCAGGCGGCGTTCCGGTCCCAGATCGACCTCGCGAAGTCGTTGGACAAGACGTTGGTGATCCACTGCCGGGACGCGCACGATGACGTGCTCGACATCCTGGCAGCGCGCGGAGCACCGGATCGCACCGTGTTCCACTGTTTCTCGGGCGACGTCGACGTCGCGAAGCGGTGCGCGGACAATGGCTGGTACATGTCGTTCTCGGGCACGGTGACGTTCCGCAACGCGCCGGAACTGCGCGAGGCCGCAGCGGCGGCGCCGCCGGAGCTGCTGCTGACCGAAACCGACGCGCCGTACCTGTCGCCGCACCCGCACCGTGGCAAGACGAACGAGCCGGCGCGTATTCCGCTGGTCGCTGCCGCGCTGGCCGCCGTGCATGGCATGACCGGCGAACAGATGGGGCATCTGACCAGCGCGAACGCGCGCCGTGCGTTCGCGATTCCGGCGCCGCCGGCGGAATGAGAGGTCCATCGGGGCGTCGTGCTCACGGTTGCTGACGTTCGCGATCTGCTCCGCAGGCACGAGCTCGCCCCAAGCAGACGCCTCGGGCAGCATTTCGTCATCGATCACAACACGCTGCGCAGGATGGTGGCCGACGCGAGGGTGCAGCCCGGCGACCACGTGTGCGAGATCGGTCCCGGCCTGGGCAGCTTGACCGTTGCGCTGCGTGAAGCCGGAGCACGGGTGACCGCCATCGAGATCGATGCCGGGCTCGTGCGGGCGCTGACCGAGGTGGTCGGCACCGACCCGCTGGTGCGTGTGATCCACGCCGACGTCCGCGACGTCGACCTCGTCGCCGAGGTCGACCCGCCCGCCCTCGTGGTCGCCAACCTGCCGTACGCACTGGCGACGACGATCACGTTGGACATCCTGGCCCTGCAGCATTTCGATCGCGCCCACCTCATGGTGCAGCGCGAGGTCGGGCAGCGGTGGACTGCGGATGTGGACGACCCGCAGTTCGGCGCGGTCAGCCTGAAGATCGCGGCGTACGCCGACGCGCGCATCACGGCGAAGATCAGTCGCCGGGCGTTCTATCCGGTGCCCGGTGTCGACTCGGTGACCGTCGGGCTCGAGCCGCGGCCGTGGCAGTACGCAGCCCCGCGCCCGGCCGTCCTCGCGCTGGTACGGCAGGGATTCACACAGCGCCGCAAGCGTCTCCGTAACGCGCTGGCACCCATGGTCGGGGCGCGAACGGTCGACGATTCCCTCCGCGCGATCGGGCTGGCTGTCGACGTGCGGGCCGAACAGCTCGGGTTGTCGACGTGGTGTGACCTCGCAGATGCGCTGCGCGAGCGTGAGATTGCCGGTGGTGCTCCGATCCCCTTACGATGAGTCGTCCAGCACTTTGATCGCGGCGTGACAGTTCCGAATGCTGCGGGATCATCGACGGCGGGAGTTCGTACCGGTGGTACCAGCTGAGGGAGTCGACGAAACAGCGCTGCGTGTTCGAGTCCCCGCCAAGCTGAACCTGTTCCTCGCTGTGCGGGGGCGACGCGACGACGGTTACCACGAGCTGGTCACCGTGTTCCAGACGGTCTCGTTGTACGACCATCTCCGCGTGGCGCTGCTGGGGCTGCCTGGCCGGCGCCATCACCCCGCCGCACGTCGCCGGATGCGGGTCGAGCTGTCGGCCGATCCGGCGGTGCCCCAGGGACGTGACAACCTTGCCCTGCGGGCTGCCCTGCGGCTGGGTGAGCTCAGCGGCATCGTGCCGCTGGAGGGTCCGGCCGACCGCGACGGTGTGCGGACGGTCATCGATCTCGAGAAGCGCATCCCGATGGCGGCGGGGATGGCGGGTGGGTCCGCCGACGCTGCGGGTGCGCTCGTCGGCCTCAACCGGCTGTGGGACTGTGGTCTGGCGGTAGATCAACTGCGCGCGGTGGCGGCGGAGCTCGGGAGCGACGTGCCGTTCTGCGTCACCGGCGGTACGGCACTGGGCACGGGGCGGGGGGTCGAGATCACGCCGGTCTTGTCGCGCGGGCCGTTCCACTGGCTCATCTGCCCGGACTCCGAGCCGCTCTCGACATCCGAGGTCTATCGCGCGTGGGACCGCCACGCGCTCCCGAGCGACGTTGGACCCGACCGCGTGCTGTATGCCCTGCGTTCGACGGACGCGGCGGGACTGGGCGCGGCGCTGCACAACGAACTCGAGGCGGCCGCGTTCGGGCTGCGGCCGCGGCTGCGCGTCCGCAAACGAGCCCTGCTGGACGCCGGTGCGGTCGCCGTCGTGCTGGCCGGCAGCGGACCAACCCTGCTCGCTCTCACCGCGGACGAGGCCGCCGCCCATGCGCTCGCGGCGGCAGTCGCGGACTGGTGTCCGCAGGCCCTCGTCGCGCGGTCTCCGGCGGGCGGTCCCGAGCTGTCGCACGACGCCGGGCTGTCGGACACCGGGCCGCTGCTGCGGACGTTAGAGTAAGCCGCATCCCTCGCGTGGACGCATGCCGCGCGTGGCGATGGGAGGTGGTGAAATGGCATCACGCCGTCCTTTGGAGTCGGAGTTGAAGGTTCGATCCCTTCCCTCCCAGCGACACCGAGCGTCCAACTGAATCGTCGACGATCACGAGCGGATAACCATGACACGCGCAGCCGTTGTCCTGGCGGCCGGTAAGGGCACGCGTTTCAAGTCGGAGCTCGCCAAGGTGCTCCACCCTGTCGCGGGCAGATCGTTGCTGGGCTGGGTGCTCTCGGCGATCCGGCCGCTCGATCTCGACCGCGTGATCGTCGTGGTGGGTCACCAGGCGGACATGGTCGCCGGCGAGGCGCAGCGCGCTGCGGGCCGGCCGGTCGTGATCGTCCGGCAGACCGAGCAGCGGGGCACCGGTCACGCCGTGCGGATGGCGTTCGAGTCGGGCGCGCTCGACGACGTCGACAGCGTGCTCGTCGTACCAGGTGATGCGCCGATGGTCGCCGGCGCTCCGCTGGCGGCCATGTTCGACGCCCAAACGGGCAACGCCGCCGCCATGATGACGACCGTGCTCGAAGATCCCGTGGGCTACGGCCGGATCGTCCGGGACGGCCCCGGCCGGGTGGTCCGCGTCGTCGAGGAACGCGACGCGACGGCGGGCCAACGTGCCATCCGCGAGGTCAACGTGTCGATGTACGTGTTCGACGCGTCGTCGGCGCGACGCGAGCTGTCCCGGCTGTCCACCGACAACGCCCAGGGCGAGGAGTACCTGACCGACATCGTCGAGCCACTCGTGGCCGACGGCGTGATCGCGGTCTCGGCGCCGCCCGAGACCGTCCGGGGCGTCAACGACCGCGAACAGCTGGCCGCTGCCGGCCGCGTGCTGCGCGCCGCCATGCTGTCGGAGTTGATGCGCGACGGGGTCACGATCGTCGACCCCGCCGCGACCTACGTCGGCGCCGAGTGTGTGGTCGCGCCGGATGCCACCCTGCTGCCGGGCACCCACCTGGAGGGTGCCACCCGCATCGCACCCGGCGCTGTCATCGGGCCCTACAGCAGGCTGGTCGACACCACGGTCGCCGCCGGCGCGCACGTCACCTTCACCGTCGCGTCGTCGGCCTCGATCGGGCCGGATGCGCAGGTCGGCCCGTTCACGTACCTGCGTCCCCAGGCCGAGCTCGCCGAACGCGCGAAAGCGGGCGCCTTCGTCGAGGTCAAGCAGTCGTTGATCGGCCCGGGCACGAAGGTGCCGCACCTGTCCTACATCGGTAACACGGTGATCGGCAGCGAGTCCAACATCGGTGCGGCCACGGTGACGGTGAACTACGACGGGTACCGCAAGCACCCGACGACGATCGGCGACCGGGTCAGGATCGGCGCGGACACGATGCTCGTTGCGCCGGTCAAGATCGGCGATGATGCATACACCGGAGCCGGATCGGTCATCACCAGCGATGTGCCGGCTGGAGCGCTCGCCGTCGAACGTAACGAGCAGCGCACCATCGAGGGTTACGCTGAGCGCAAGCGCGAGTCCCGCCCGACCTGAGGACGCGGCGATGGAAGTCATCACCAAGAAGCGGATGCAGGTCTTCAGCGGCCGCGGCTATCCGGAGCTCGCGAAAGAGGTCGTGGACCACCTGGGCATGCGTCTGGGTCTGGTCGACATCCACGAGTTCTCGAACGGCGAGCTGTACGTGCGTTTCCGGGAGAACGTCCGGGGCAGCGACGTCTTTCTGATCCAGACCCACTGCTCGCCGGTGAACGTCAACATCGTCGAGCAGTTGGTCATGATCGACGCCGCAAAACGCGCGTCCGCCAAGCGGATCATCGCTGTGTGCCCGTACTACGGCTATGCGCGCGCCGACCGCAAGGCGCGGTCGCGGGAGGCGATCACGGCCAAACTGCTGGCCGACATGCTGACGACCGCGGGCGCGACACGGGTGGTGTCGGTGGACCTGCACACCGGGCAGATCCAGGGCTTCTTTGACCAGCCGCTCGACCATCTCACCGCCCTGCCGCTGCTGGTCGGTTGGCTGGCCGACCGCTTCCCGGATGAGGACCTGGTCATCGCCTCGCCGGATGCCGGCGGAGTGAAGCTGGCGTCGAAGTACCACGCGATGCTGCCTCGTGCCGAGCTCGCCTTCCTCGCCAAGACCCGCGAGGCGCACAACGTGGCCCGCACGCTGGCGGTCGTCGGCGACGTCGAGGGCAGGACCTGCGTGCTGGTCGACGACATGATCGACACCGCCGGCACGGTCTGCGGCGCCGCGGAGGCGCTGGTCGACCGGGGCGCTGCGCGGATCGTGGTGGCCGCCACGCATCCCGTGCTGTCGGGTCCGGCCTGTGCGCGCCTCAGCGGCTCGCCGATCGAGACCGTCGTGGTGACCAACACCATCCCGATTCCGCCGGAGTGCAGCTGCTCCAAGATCGAGGTCGTGTCGATCGCGCCGATCGTGGCCAGCACGATGAAGGCGATCTTCGAGGATGAATCCGTCAGCGAGCTGTTCGACGACCGGAACCAGTAGCCCTGGGCGTCGCCTGCTGAGAGGAGTCCACGTGGAGCTGTCTTCACCGCTGCGATGGCTGGGAGCGCTGGCTGTCATGTTCGTCGTCGTGCTGATCGTCGTGCCGTTGTTGCTGCGGACGGTCAGCGACACCGTCGTTCTTGGCGGTGAGCCGTCGGAGGAGACGTCCGCACCGGCGGTGGCCCCGTCAGAGGTCGCCACCGCGGAGCCCGGCCCCGCCGAGTCAACCGAGGCGAGCAGCGGGACGGACGCCGAGTTCCCCGTCTCCTACACCGTCGAGGCCGGCGACACCGGCACGAAGATCTCGGAGCAGTTCTACGATTCGCCCGACGGATGGTCCACGATCGCGGAAGCCAACAACATTGACCCGTCCGCCCCGCTACGTGTAGGCGTGGAGCTGGAGATTCCAGCGCCGGAGTAGGCGCGACTTGGCGACCGCCCCCGGCCGCCGGGGACGGGCGACCCGCCGGTTGTGGCACCGCGGCGCCCTGCCTACACTGGCGCTCCCCGACGTGCCGAGCGCGCCGTCCCTTGCTGCACACGGGCCCGGTTCTCACGTTCGCATCATCATGTCAAGGAGCACGCGCGATGGCTGATCAGGTGACGCTTGTCGCCGAAGCACGAGGCGGCAGTGGCAGGGGAGAGGCGCGCCGCCTGCGTCGCTCAGGTCGCGTTCCGGCCATCGCGTACGGCTCGGGGCTCGACGCCACGCCGGTGTCGGTCGACGCGCTGCAGCTGTATCACGTCCTGCACACGGACGCCGGTCTCAACGCGTTGATCCGCCTGCAGGTCGACGGCGACACCCACCTGACGTTGGCGCGGGAGCTACAGCGTCACCCCGTGCGCCGCGACATCCTGCACGTCGACTTCGTCGCCGTCGACCGCGAGCGCAAGGTCACGGTCGATGTGCCGATCAACCTGATCGGTTCCGCCGCCGGCGCCGACGACGGGGGCATCGTCGATCAGGTGCGTTTCACCGTGCCGGTCGAGGTGCTGCCGCTGGAGGTGCCCGACAGCCTCGAGCTGGACATCTCCGACATGGGCGTCGGTGACGTCAAGCGCCTTGCGGACCTCGACCTGCCCGAGGGTGTCGCGCTGCTCGACGATCCCGACAACACGGTCGCGTCGGTGTACATCCCGTCCGCGGAGGTTCCGGAGGGTGAGGCCGTCGCCGAGGGCGAGGAGCTGCTCGAGGGAGCGCTCGAGGAGGCCGCCGGCGAAACCGAGGGCGACACGGGCGGCGAGGCCGCCGCCGGCGACAGCGCCGACGAAGGCTAGCTCGGCGCCGTCGCACGCTGCATGGCGGACGCGCGCACACTGATCGTCGGACTGGGCAACCCGGCGGCGGACTACGGTGGCACGCGCCACAACCTGGGCGCCGACACTGTACGGACACTCGCCGAAGACCTCGGGCTGCGGCTCAAGCGGCACCGCGCCGGTGGCGTTGCGGCCGATGGCCGCGTCGGAGCCGGCGGCCCCCCGGTCACGCTGTTCGTGCCCAGCGGGTACATGAACAACTCGGGCGGTCCGGTCCAGCGTGCGCTGCGCTTCTACAAGCTGTCGCTCGACGATCTGGTCGTGGTGTATGACGACATCGACCTTCCCGCGTGGGTCGTGCGGCTGAAGCGTGGCGGCGGTCCCGGGGGGCACAACGGGGTGCGCGACATCATCGACCGGTGCGGCGGCCGGGACTTCCTGCGGGTTCGCATCGGTGTGGGGCGCCCGCCCGGGCGTCAGGAACCGGCCAGCTATGTGCTCGCCAGGATCCCTGCGGCACTGCTCGACGACGCCCTGGCCTCGGTGCGCCGTGCGGCCGACGCGACCCGTGACCTGGTCACCGATGGCCTCGAGTCCGCGCAGAACATCCACCACGCCCCCGCCTGACCCCCCACCCACCCCTCCCCGACACCACCCCGCACCCCCGACACCACCCCGCACCCCCGACACCACCCCGCACCCCCGACACCACGTCTCGGCGCGAATGGCATGGTGGTCGGGGTTTCGCGTCTCTACGACCATCTACCGCGACCACCCTGGCGTTCCCCCGACCACCATGGGTTTGCGCATCCACCCCGCGTTGTTGCGCGGAAGGTGGTCGGGGCGACGCGGGGTGGTGCGGGA